>JAVBQY010000004.1:0-77329 GCA_031548545.1 Bacteroidales bacterium
CCGCTGTTGCCTGTAAGGTCGGTATAGCTGCCTACGCGAAAACCGGTGGGCAAGGTAAAGGAAGCGGAAGAAGAAGTGAGTGTCATTGTTGTTCCGGAGGCATTGATCAGGGTGCCGCAAAAAGGCGCGGTACCCACCAGCGCTACGGTATTATCTCCACTGTCCACGCCATAGGTGGCCAGGGGCGGATAATCCAGTGCATAGGCGCAGGGCTTACTAATGGTCACCCCTGCCTGCGGGGTCACCCGCACAGTCAGCGTCGCGGCCCTGTCCACCGCACGGCCCTGCCCGTCCACAAAGAAGCCGGTGGTATTGCCGGCCACCAACCGCGCCCGGGCCCCCGGCCAGGTCGCCTGCCCGGCGGTCACGGTCGCTCCGGCAATGGGCAATCGCCTAAGTTCCCCACGGGCAGGGTCCTTATAATCTATCAGCACCCACACCGAGTCCGACCAGGGCGTCACCCGCCCACCATCCGGCCCCCAGGCGATATCGAAACTCAATGTATTATCCCCATAAGCGGTCAGTTGACCCACCGTCACCGGCTGTGCGGAAAGCACCCCCACCAGCGGCCCGGACAAGAGTAGCAACATAACAAATAAACAACTAAGCAATAAACAGATTTTTTTCATATGATTAGAAAGGATTATAAGGAACTAAGGGACTAAGAAGGCACGGAACTAAGGGAGTGAGAGACTAAGTGATTAAGAGAAAGATAAAAAAATAATTTGCAGTTAAGGACCGGCCTACGGGAACCGGCGTGAAGAAAACCGGAGGTAGAGATAACATACCTTGTATCCCTTTGCAGCCTTGACCGTCCTACGTCAGCCGGCGTGAAGAAAATCGGGAATGAGGCAATAAGAACAAGGAATGTTTGAGCGCAGCGAGTTTTCCTTGTTCTTGCCGTAATGACCGATTTTTAGCCGGGCTGGCGTCAGACTTGAGTTTTTGGTACTTTTGGGTCAAGCCAAAAGTACATAAAGAAAATAAGGAGCCGCCGCCCCCGCGGCACATAACAACAGTAACAAGAAGTGTAGGTGAGCGCAGCTCCTTAAGCAACAGACAATAAAAACCCCTGCCGCAAAATAATTTTGTAGCAATAGCATTTATTCTTTAAATGGTTGATTATTTAAATAACGTAGCCTTAGCGTGGTCCTTTTTTAGTCTATTCGGTTTTAGAGGTCCTCGGTGACCTATAGATATCAAATAAACCAGGCCCACGCCAATTTTAGATGATCTGTGATGAAACATGAAAAATAGGGGTGGGCGCCGGCTTCATACTTTCATATCTATTGAGAAATTTCCGAGGTTTCTAAAACGATTGAATAAAGCCAACGCCAATGTGCCCGAAGGCACTTTGTATAGGGGAAGTAAAGAACGTTCACTGAAATACAAAGTTAAGCGCTTTCTTTCAAACTACAAACGCTATTTGTGAAAATTGTGTTAATGCAGGCCCGAGTTTGAATCAGGCACCCACTGCTTGGCTCCTTAAAATCACACAGGGCGCCTGAATTCACCTCAAGCACCCTGCGTTGTTTATCTTTAGACTGAAACCTTACAGTTTCTTGGCTACTTCTTTCAACATATCCGCTACCATGGTCGGCAGGTCCCATTCGGGTTTCCAGCCCCATTCCGCACGGGCCGAAGAATCATCCACCGAGGCGGGCCAGTACTTGGCGATCTCACGGCGGAAATCGGGTTTATAGTCAATCGTGAATTCAGGGATATGCTTGCGGATTTCTGCCGCTAAATCTTCAGGGGTAAAACTCATGGCGCCCAGGTTGTAGTTGCCGTGGTGTTTCAGCTTGCAGCGGTCGGCTTCCAGTAATTCCAATGTGCCGCGTACGCAGTCGGGCATGTACATCATCGGCAGGCAGGACTCGGGGCTGAGGAAACAGGTATATTTTTTATTTTTCAGCGCTTCATAGAAGATCTCTACGGCATAGTCGGTTGTTCCGCCACCGGGCAGTGTTTTGTAGCTGATGATACCGGGATAACGGATACCGCGGAAATCGAGGCCGTGTTTTTTGTAGTAATAATCAGCCAGCATTTCGCCGGTCACCTTGGTGATACCATACATGGTATTGGGCGTCAGCATGGTTTCCTGCGGAGCATTGTAGAGCACGGATTGCGGGCCGAATACGGCAATGGAACTGGGTACCATCACCCGGTCCAGTTTATATTGAATACCCAGCCGGATCACATTTAATAAACCGTCGATATTAATGCGCCAGGCCAGGTCGGGGTTCTGCTCGCCCTTAGCCGAGAGAATGGCGGCCAGGTTAACAATCGTATCAATGTTGTGGCGCTTGATGGCGCTTTCAATCGCATTGAAATCGGTCACGTCGATTTTTTCAAATACGTTATCTTTCACAATGCCGTTTTTATCGTCAGCCGCATCGGCCACGATTACATTGTTGTTGCCATAGCGTTTGTTGAATTCCGGCGTCAGTTCCGAGCCGATTTGTCCGAGTGCGCCAATCACTAATATTTTTTTCATAGAATTCGAAGATTTATAATACAAATATAATGAAAATTTCGTACATTTGTATGAAATCATCAGAAAAAATTGCCGGAAAGTTTCACATCATTACTAAAGCGCCAGGCCTTGCAATTGGGCTTCGATGCCTGCGGGGTCGCCAGGGCGGATTACCTGTCTGCCGAGGCGGATCATCTGCGCCATTGGCTGGATGCCGGGGCGCAGGCAGAAATGGCCTATATGGCGCGTAATGTCGATAAACGGACAGACCCGCGCCTCTTATTGGAAGGGGCTAAGTCGGTGATGGTCTTGTTAATGAGTTATAAGCCTGCCGCTGTTCAGCCGGAAACGCTCCCGCAAATTGCGCAATTTGCATACGGTAATGATTATCACGATATTATAAAAGAAAAATTGCATTGTTTGAAAAGCTGGTTGCAAGCGTATCATCCGGAGGTGCCGGTGCGTGGTTTTGTGGATACGGCGCCCCTGCTGGAACGGGCCTGGGCGGTGAAGGCCGGCTTGGGCTGGGTAGGGAAAAACAACCTGCTGATTTCGCCGGAATACGGTTCTTTTACCTTCCTGGCCACGCTGGTTACGGGTTTGGAGCTGGACTATGACTCCGCCTTTGAAGGGGAACGTTGCGGCGCCTGCCGGAAGTGTCTGGACGCCTGCCCTACGGGGGCGCTTTGTCAGGCTTACTTTCTGGACGCCCGCCGTTGTGTGGCTTACCATACGATTGAAAGCAAGTCTACGCCGCAGGTCAATGCCCGGGGTTATATCTTCGGTTGCGACCGTTGCCAGAACGCTTGCCCGTGGAATGTGCAAGCGCCGGCCCACCGGCATGAGGCCCTGACCCCCCTGCCGGAAATTTTCCGGTATACGGCGTCCGATTGGCTGTCCTTGGACGAGCCGGAATTTAACCGTATCTTTGCTTCCTCCCCCTTACGTCGCACGGGACTGGCGCGGCTCAGGCAGATCGTTTCCATGCATTCACCTTTCACCCTTTCATCTTGAATCTTTCTACCCTTATATCCATTCCAGCATTCCCGCAGCAACTGACCTACACTTCGTCAATCCTGCTGATGGGGTCCTGCTTTGCCGACAATATCGGACAGGCCTTGCAACAACGCTGTTTCCCGGTTACCGTAAATCCGTTCGGTACGGTCTATAATCCCCTGTCGGTGGCGCAGAGTCTGGAGCGTTTGCAGTCGGCCGGAGCTTTCACGGAAGAGGAGCTCATTCAAAGCGGAGAATTGTACACTACTTTTTTCCACCACAGCCATTTCTCCCATCCCGATAAACATGTTTTTTTGCAGCAGGCCAATGAACGGTTGGCTCATGGAGCCGAAGCCTTTCAAAAAGCAGCCTTCGTACTGGTGACACTGGGTACGGCATGGGCCTATCGCCATAAGGACACCGGGGCGGTGGTGAACAATTGCCACAAAATCCCGGCCGCGCAATTCAATCGTTTTATGCTTTCTTCGGATGAAGTGGCGGCGGCTTTGCAGCCCATAGTGGGAGCGTCAAAAATACAGTGGGTATTTACCCTAAGTCCTATCCGCCATTGGAAGGACGGCGCCCATGGCAACCAGCTTAGTAAGGCCGTCCTTTTGCTGGGCATAGAGGAATTACAGCGCCGGAACAACAACGTACATTATTTTCCGGCCTATGAAATCATGATGGACGAGTTGCGTGATTATCGTTTCTATGCCGATGATATGCTGCATCCTTCACCCCAGGCCGTGGCGTATATCTGGGAACGTTTTGCGGCGGCAGCCTTGTCGGAAGATACCAAGAAGACGATGGCGGAGGTGGAAAAAATTGTGGCCATGAAGCAGCACCGTTTGTTGCATCCCGAAACGGAAAGCAGCCGGAAATTCCTGCAAAACCTGCAACAGCAGGCGGCTGCGTTTACAAAAAAATACCCGCACATCAATTTGGGAATTTAAAAAATAAGCCTACCTTTGTTACATAAATTAACCGCCCGATTTATGAAAAAAAACACCACATTGCACGAAACAAATCAAACCAGTCAACCGTTACTTCCGGTTCCTGCTTTCCTTTTCTCGACGCCCCGGCCTATGTCTGCCGAGGAGCAGCGTGAATGGGATAAGGCGCTTACTCCGGAGATCTTTATGAAAGGAGTTGCGGTCTTACTTAAGAGAAAGTTTGATGAACGTGCAGGTAAAGCTAAGTGAAAACGTTACACAGTATTTGGTTGATCTTGTATTTACGCTGGTAGCCCGGGGGTATTTCAGTTATTACGAAACGGCATTAAAGTATACTCAGGGTATAATAGATGAAGTACACTATATAATTCGCTATCAACCGAAAAAAACTGCACCTCCCTATTTTTTACAGTATGGGAAGGATCTGTATTATGTTACCTGCAGGCGTAACCGTACGACCTGGTATGTGTTCTTTACCATTCATGGAGTCTATGGAGAGTATTGCATTATCCGCCACATCACCAATAACCACATGGCCGGACAGCTTTTTGGATAAGTTTTTATTTGATTTTACCCATGGTCTTCTACGATGTGATTACTGTTTATTTTGAAACAGAAAACACACCCGCACATCAATTTGTGGATTTAAAAAATAAGCCTACCTTTGTTACATAAATTAACCGCCCGATTTATGAAAAAAAACACCACATTGCACGAAATTCAAAATTTGCCACACTTAGCAAACCTTAATCCTTATGCAGGGATTCGGGAGCCGGAGCCTGCAAAGGAGGAAGACATTGTTTGGCTGACTCCCGAAGCGTTTATGGAAGAAGTCAAGGTCTTGCTGAGAAAGAAATTTGAAGAGCGTGCAGGTAAAATTCAGTAAGCATGTTGCTCTGTATTTAATTGATCTTGTCTATACTTTGGTGCGCTTTGGGTATTTTTCTTATTATGAAAATTCCGTAAAGTATGTACAAGGACTGGTAAATGAGTTGCAACTAAATATCCGTTTACAACCCAAGAGGAAAGCGCCTTTGTATTTTTCGAAATACGGCAAGGATATGTATTATATTACATGCAAGCGTAATAAAACGACTTGGTATATTTTTTTTACGGTGAAGGAAGATACCTGCTTTATCCGCCACATCACCAATAACCACATGGCCGGACATTTGTTCCGCTAATTTTTTCATCTGATAGTATGAAACCACTTTTTACCACTTTTTTCATCCTGGCCTGCTGGCCTGCTGTACTTTTTGCGCAGCTTGATGATGATTTTGAATCCGGCCTCCGGGCCGGCTGGCTGCAGGATCCGGATAACCGCTGGAGCGCCTCAAGCCTTACGCCGCTTTCCGGCGCCGTTTCGCTCAGGCATAGTTTTGACAATACGGCGGCGGGCGTTGATATGGTTTATCGCACCCTTGCCGCGTGCCACCCGCCGGACAACGATATCACCTGGCGCTTTCTGCTGCGGCATGGTTATAACCCCAGCGGCAGCAACAAGTGGGCCGTTGTGCTCATGGCGGATGCGCCGGGTGCGCACTGGCGTTCCGGAGGCCTTTACCAGGCCTATGTAATAGGGGTGAACCAGGGGAGCGCTACCGATGATACCCTCAGCCTCTATGCCGTGCGGAACAATACCTTCACCACTATCTGCAAGACAAGGATCAATTGGGAAAAAGATATTAAAGCCACGGGGACGGGGGCGTTGGAAGTGACACGCCGATATGACGGCCTGTGGACGATACGTGTTGCCACCTCCGGCCTGTTCAGCCGGCTCGACACGGTGGCGGCGCCCGTACGCCATGCGGCGTATACTGCGGCGGAATATTTTGGCCTGATCTACAGCTATACTCCGGCAGCAGACCAGTTGTTGTGGTGGGACGAGGTATCAATAACCGCCCTTGCCGTAATACCGCCCCCGCCCCCCTATGAACCGGCCTTCGGTGATATTGTTTTTAATGAAATTATGGCCAAGGCCGATCCGTCCAATGGCCTGCCGGAGGCGCAATACATAGAGTTGTATAACCGTTCGGCCCATGAAATAACACTCGAAGGATGGAAAATCAATTATAACGGCGTCGCCGGCAATATCGGCGCGGCGGTTATGCCTCCGCGTTCCTATCTGCTCCTTTGCAGTACCGCTCAACTGGCGGCTATGCGGGAATATGGCAGCGCTGCTACCGTCACCAATATGGCTTCGCTGACCAGGGCCGGAAAAACCTTGTTGCTGAAAAATGCGGCGGGCGATATTATGGCGCGGACGGCCTACACCGATAAGTGGATAGCGGATGAAAGTAAGCGCACCGGCGGCTGGTCCTTGGAAAAGCTGGATCCCGATAACCTCTCCGAAGCGCCGGATAATTGGGGGGCTTGTGAGGCGGAGTTGGGCGGCAGTCCCGGGACGGCCAACAGCCAGCTGATATTTCATCCGGATGAAGATCCGCCCTATATCACGGAGCTGGCGCTGAAAGACGAACACCGCCTGGCCATCACCCTCAACGAATGGTTCAACCGGAAACAAGCCCTGCTGCCGGAAGTGTACCGGGTGAATCAGGGGATAGGCTATGCGGCGGCAGTCTTGCCCGATGCGGAAAATCCCTTACAACTGACCCTGCAGTTTGACAAGGCCTTTGAACGCGGAACGCTTTACAGTCTCAGCCTGCTTCCTCCTTTCTGCGATATGGCCGGCAACTGGCCCGATGCTACGGCCTATCCTTTTGCCGACCTGCCCGAACCGCAGAAAGGGGAGGTGGTGATCAACGAACTGCTTTTTCATCCTTTCTCCGGCGGCGCCGATTTTGTAGAGCTATATAACTGCTCGGATAAAACATTTAATGCCGCAGCCCTGCAATTGGCCAACCGTAACAAGGCGGGAGAGCCGGCAGCGCTTACCGGCCCGCCACCGTCTTACTACCTGCAGCCCGGCGACTATGTCGTCTTTACAACATCCCTGGAGGCCGTACAGTTGTTTTATACCGTACCATCGCCGGAAAAAGTGCTGCTCCTGCCTGCGCTTCCGTCGTATCCCAACAGCGAGGGTTGCGCCTTGCTGATGAATAGCCAGGGCGAAATCCTTGATGAATGTTGCTATACGGAAAAGATGCACAGCAGTTTTATTAGCAATCCGGCCGGCGTAGCCCTGGAAAGGGTGAATCCGGCAGTGGCCTCCACGGAACCCTCTAATTGGCAGTCGGCGGCGCAACAGGCGGGTTGGGCTACGCCCACTTACAGGAATTCGCAGTTCAATGACCGGGAACAGGCAGGGGAGTGGGGGTTTGCGCTGGCGGAGGAGATCTTTTCGCCTAACGGTGATGGGTATCAGGACCTGCTTTATATTGATTTTTGTCTGCCGGGGCCGGATTATATGGCGACCATTACGGTGTATGATGTGCAGGGACGGCCGGTAAGGGCGTTGGAGAACAATATCCTGCTCGGGACGCAGGGGCGCCTGTGCTGGGATGGCGCTCGTGATGACCGGCAAATGGTTTCGCCGGGGATCTACATTATTTTTGTCCGGGCTTATGATGCCGGAGGCAATCTGCAAACGTATAAATTATCCTGTGTGGCGGCTACTTCACCCTATCCGGATTTTTTTTGATAAAGGCCGCCCAGTTTTTCGTGTCGCCTGCGGACACCGGACGGCTGCTTTGGAAGAAATGGCACATGGCGGCCGCCAGCCCGTCGGTGGCATCCATGTCTTTGGGTAGTTCCTTGATTTTTAATAAATTTTGCAGGATGGCGGCCACCTGTTCCTTAGAGGCGGCGCCCTGGCCTGTAATGGCCTGCTTGATTTTACGCGGCGCATATTCCGTAATGGGAATATTGTGCGCCAGCGCGGCGGCAATGGCGGTACCCTGCGCCCGTCCGAGCTTCAACATAGACTGTACGTTCTTTCCGAAGAAAGGCGCTTCAATAGCCAGTTCGTCAGGGTGGTATCCGTTGATCAATGCGGTGACCCGTTCAAAAATATATTGTAGTTTCAGGTAGTGGTCGGTCATCTTGCGCAGGTCTATTATCCCGAGGGCCATCAACTCGGCCTTTTTACCGGTGACGCGGATAATTCCATAGCCGGTTACGGTGGTGCCCGGGTCTATGCCCATTATTATCCGTTCCTGTAAGGGCTTTTCTGTGTTGATTTTCTGTGAGGCCATGCAATAAATAAGCGGGTAAATTATTCTACAATGAGGTATCCGGTGAGGGCGTCAAAAAAACGGCTTTTTTTATAATCGTGGATCCACCGGCGGTAGCCGTAATCCCAAATCTCAAGATCAATCTTGTCCCCCCTGTCATGTATGGCATGCAGCCGTATGAAATGGCTGCCCCAGAGTACAAATTCCGAATTGTTCCGGAAATAAGGCCCGTCTACCATCAGGTATACGGTTTTTTCCGTTGCACAGGCGCCGGTAATTACCGGCCATACTTTTTCCGGAGAGGGCAGGCAATCATGCATGGACGCCCCTTTGGCCGTGTAGTCCAGGGCGAAAAACTCCCCGGCTATCAGCATAAATTGTTTGAACATGGTAGAGCCGAACCCCAGTTTCTTGGTCGCATCCCCTTTTTGAAACGTGCCGCGGCCGAATACGCCCGGATAACGATATTTCAGGCAAAGGATAATCATCTGGTCGGCCTCGTTCTCGCTCAGCAGTTCACTGTTGGCCACAAATTCATCCCCCTTCCACTCCCTTATCCTGCTTTCGGGGATCAGCTCCCCGTCGAGTATACGGCCTACAAAACTGCGGGTACGTTCATTCGGCGCCAGCCGTATGGAATCCCGGCCATTGAAATATACGGCTTCTCCCTGCCTGTAAAAATCCAGCAGCAATTGTACATACCCCACGGGGTTTGTTGCAATCAGATTGTTGGCAATCAAAGCAGAGGGCCCGCAAAACTGGGCGCCGAAACCCTGGCAGAATTTTTGCGGCGCGATCAGTCGCCGCTTGATATTATCAATAAATTTCTCGGTGTTCAGGTGTTTGAAATACGGGCTCTTTTCCGGCCGGCTTTGTTCAAAACCTTCAATCAGCGCCCATGCCGTACTGTCCGGAACCTGGCTATGAGCATCCGGTAGCAGGCAAAGTACAAGAAACAATAGTATGAACAGTTTTTTTTTCAAAACCAATCGTTGAAGCTTTAACCTTAAATTTTTAAACTACTCCCATTATCCATTGCTCAACCACCGCCGGGAAATATTCATACTCCAGCGCATGTACTTTCTCGGCTACCTGTTCCGGCGTATCGCCGGGCAATACCGGGCAGGAGGCCTGAAACAAGGGCTGTCCGTGGTCATATTCCGCATCTACGCAATGTATGGTGATGCCGCTTTCCGTCTCGCCGTGGTTGACCACCGCTTCATGCACATGCATGCCATACATGCCTTTTCCGCCGTATTTGGGCAGGAGCGCCGGGTGAATATTCACAATACCTTTGGGGTAGGCATTGATCAGCTCGTCGGGGATAAGCCATAGAAAGCCGGCCAGGACCAGCCTGTCTACCCCGGAGTCTTTTAGCTGCTGTAACACCTGCTTACTGTGGTAAAATTCATTTTTGCCGAAGACCCCGCTTGGTACACCCAGTCTCCTGGCGCGTTCCAATACATAGGCATCCGGCCGGTTGCTCAGTACCAAAACGATGCGGATATCCGGATGTCCGTCAAAATAACGGATCAAATTTTCTGCATTGCTTCCTGATCCGGAGGCCAATATCGCTATATTAGTCATTTTATTATATTATTGATAACGAGTATTATGCTTGTTTTTTAGAAAAAAAATACTTAAACAAAGGTATGAAATAAATAAAAAACAAGCTATATGTCAGGGAATATTTGTAATTTTGCCTTTCTTAAAGCATAATATACCCCTTATGGAACCGACGCGCATTTTATTCGTGAGTACAGAGATGGAGCCTTATCTTCCGGCATCGGAAGTGGCAACCCTGGTTCGAACGCTCTCACAGGGAATACAGGAAAAAGGCCGTGAAATTCGCACGTTTATACCGCGCTACGGTTGTGTGAATGAACGGAGGAATCAGTTGCATGAAGTGATCCGCCTTTCCGGTATGAACCTTATTATAGACGACACCGACCATCCGCTGATCATCAAGGTAGCCTCGCTGCCGTCGGCGCGTATGCAGGTTTATTTTATTGACAATGAAGACTATTTTCACCGCAGGGCCATGCAGCATGGTGAAGACGGCGTATTCTTCGGGGATAATGACGAGCGCAGTATTTTCTTTGTGCGGGGGGTATTGGAAACCGTTAAGAAACTTCGTTGGTCACCGGCGGTGGTGCATTGCCATGGCTGGTTTTCCTGTCTGCTCGCTGTTTTCCTGAAAAAGTCCTATAAGGATGATCCGCTTTTTGCCCACACGAAGGTTGTGTTGTCTGTTTATAATGAAGATTTAACACTTCCGCTGGCCGCCAATATGAAGCAAAAGATGTTAATAGATAACATCAAGAGCAAGGATGTGGAGGCCTTGTCGGAGTCTAACTGCCTTAACCTGATGAAGCTGGCTATTCAGTATTCCGACGGGATTATTGCCGGCAGCCCGGATGTTAATCCGGAGCTGGTAAAATATGCCAAAAGCTTGAAAAAACCGGTGTTGCCGTATCAGGCCGGTGATTTTGTTCAGGCTTATAATACGTTTTATGACAAAATAATCAGCTAATGAGTATATCCCGTATTTTTGCTATAATAGCAGCCGCCTGTTTGTTGAATGCCTGTATTGAGGTGGATAACACGCTGGGACTTGATTTTGTCCCCGATTCGGAGTTGCTGAAGGTTGACCAGTATGAGTTTTCCATTCCATTTACCACAGTTGCCTTGGATTCTGTTGTTTCTTCTTCTATTCAATATGGTACCATCGGCTACATGAATAATGATCCCTTCGGGTTATTTTATGCCGGGGCTGTTTTCCGCTTTATCCCCTATACGCTCGGATTCTCTTATCCGGATGGCGCTGTACTGGATTCGGCGTATATAGAAATTCCGTTATATGGCAAAACCGTTACCGGCGACGCCTATGATGTAGGCCAGCAATTAACCCTGTACGCCCTGAACAGGGATCTTTCTTACGCCCGGAATTATTATAACAATTCCTTAAAGACAAGTGACTATCACTCCACTCCGGTGAGCCTGCCTTATACTTACACCGGCGGCGATACGATACGGCTCCGGTTCACCGACGAGTTTGCCGCCTCATTGGTGAGCGCTACAAGTGAAGAAATGGCAAGTGACAGTTTGTTTCTGCGTGCTTTTAAAGGGCTCTACCTGGCTGCGGATACTTCAACCGCTACGGCCGGAAGCGGCGGGCGGGTGACTTATTTCGATTATAGCAAAGCTTCGCTGGCGGTCAATTTCCATAAGTCGGCGGCAGACGATACGGCCCGTTATTATTATTATATCCTGGACCAGAATGCCAATTTCAATGTGTTTAAGCACAGTTCGGCAGCCCTGGCCGGGACCGGCCCCTCCGACCATGTATACATGGAAGGTCTGGCCGGTGTGAAACCCTTCGTTAATTTTAATGTGGTGAGGGACAGTATAAAAAATTATATGACCAGGTTGCATGCCGATGTCTCCAAGTTGGCCGTCAACAGGGCGGAACTGGTGTTCGACGTTGATTATCCGGCTTACACTATGGATACTTATCCGGAGCGGACAACCCTGGCTTATAGCAAGGATACCACCTATTCTTTTTTGACGGATACCTACCAGAATCTGTTTGACGGCGTCCTCAATCGTTCCGTACAGCAATACAGCTATAATGTGACTTATTTTACCCAGGGGCTTTTCCATCATCATAACTATGATACTGCAGCTACGGCCACACAATTACACCTGTATCCGCTCAATGTCAGTTATGATTATTATGGTTCGGAAATTCTTGATTTGGAAAGGGTTATTTATTCTTTTGGGGTACTGAAAGGTCCTTCGGCCAAATTAAAATTGACTTATACTTTGTTGAAATAAACAAAATTTGTATATTTGCACCCCTTAAATGACTCCGTAGCTCAGCTGGTAGAGCAATTGACTCTTAATCAATGGGTCGACGGTTCGAATCCGTCCGGGGTCACCAGAAAACGCTGACAGCTCAACACCTGTTGGCGTTTTTTATAAATTAAATCCTATGGCGGCTAATCTTCAGGTAGAAAATTTGAGTAAGAGTTTCGGCGTGTTGACCCTTTTTGAAAAGATCAGTTTTGTGATCAACGAAGGGCAGCGGGTTGGGCTTATTGCACGGAATGGCGCAGGCAAAACCACCTTGTTGAATATTATAACGGGGCGTGATGAGGCTGACAGCGGGGAGGTCTTGTTGCGTAAAGGCGTCAAGCTCGGTTACCTGCCGCAGGACCCTTATTTTGCTCCCGGAACTACCGTGATGGAAGCCTGCAGCAATGCCGGACAGAGTCTTGAGGCGGAACAGCGGGCGAAGAAAATACTCACGCAGTTGCAGATTAAGCGGCTGGACCAGCGGGTCGAAGAACTCTCGGGCGGACAGTTGAAGCGCGTGGCCCTGGCCAATGTGTTGATCGCCGAGCCCGATCTGTTGATCCTGGATGAGCCTACCAACCATCTTGACCTTGAGATGACCGAGTGGCTGGAAGAATACCTGCGCCGCTCGAAACTCAGCCTACTGATGGTAACGCACGACCGCTACTTCCTTGACCGGGTGTGTTCCGATATTATAGAGCTTGACCGGAAGAAAATTTATCCTTATAAGGGAAACTATTCCTATTTTCTGGAAAAACGCCAGGAGCGTATTACGGCCGAGAATGCCGAGTTGGACCATGCCAATAATCTTTTCCGGCGGGAGCTGGAATGGATGCGCCGGCAGCCGCAGGCGCGCGGCACCAAGGCGAAATCTCGCGTAGAGGGCTTTTATGAACTGGAAGAAAAGGTAAAACAACAGCGGGAGCAGGAGCGCTTAAAACTCAAGGTAAACGCCTCCTACATCGGATCAAAAATTTTTGAAGCCAAGTATATTTCCAAAAGTTTCGGCGACCTCAAAATTGTGGAGGACTTCCATTATATCTTTTCCCGTTATGAAAAGATGGGCATTATCGGCAATAACGGTACGGGTAAGACCACCTTTATCAAGATGCTGATCGGAGAGGTCAAACCTGACCGCGGCGCCTTTGATATCGGGGAGACCGTGCGCTTCGGCTATTACGGGCAGTCCGGGCTGGAGTTTGAACCCTCGGCCAAGGTGATTGATGTCGTACGCGATATTGCAGAAGAGATTTCCCTGGGCAATGGAAAAAAACTAACGGCTACGCAATTCCTGCAGCATTTTTTATTTACGCCGGAAAAACAGCATAACTATGTGGCCAAACTCAGCGGAGGGGAGCGCCGTCGTTTGTACCTCTGTACGGTCTTGATCCGCAACCCTAATTTCCTGGTGCTCGACGAGCCTACCAACGACCTTGATATTGCCACCCTGAATATCCTGGAAGATTACCTGCAGGGCTTCAAGGGCTGTGTGATCGTCGTGTCACATGACCGTTATTTCATGGACAAGGTGGTGGATCACCTGCTGGTATTCCGCGGCAATGCGGAGATTAAAGATTTTCCGGGCAATTATACGGATTACCGTTGCTGGAAAGAAGAACAGGCGCGCAAAGAAAGGGAGAATACCGTTAAGCCGGAGAAAACGGCGGCCAAACCGGTAAAGGAAACGGCTCCGAAGACAAAACGCTCTTTCAAAGAACAGCGTGAATTTGAGGCCCTGGAACAGGGAATTGCCGTGCTGGAGGCCGAAAAGCAGCAGCTGGAAACAGATTTGAGCTCCGGAGCGCTGGATCATGCTGATCTGATGGGTAAATCTACCCGGATCGGAGAAGTGAACGGGTTGTTGGAAGAAAAGATGTTGCGCTGGATGGAGCTCAGTGAGCTGGAGTAATACCTGCAGCACGGCCTAAAATTCGCTTCTTTTCTTGTTTTCTTTCCTAAAAAAATGTAAATTTGTAGTTCGTACAATTTTTACAAAACACAAATTACTATGAAAATCATTAAAACCCTTTCTTTAACAGTGCTTTTTGCGGCTCTGTCGTTAACCAGCCTGTGCGCGCAAGACATTAATGAGGCCATTGAACTTTATAACAGTGGTATAAAGGCATATCAGGAATCACAATATCCCAAGGCGATCAGTGATATTGAAAAAGCGCTCTCTATTGTTAGCGCTGTAGAAGACGAACAAGCTCCCGCCGTGAAAGAAAATTGCGAAAAATTGATTCCGCAACTCTATCTCAGCCAGGCTAAACAACAGGTGGTAGCGAAACAATACGCCGACGCCCTGAAGAGTTTGGATAATACCGCCGCAGTGGCCGGCAAGTACAATGATGAGGAGGTGAAGGCTTCGGTAGAAGAACTCAAACCCCAGGTGTATACGGCTATGGGTGCAGCCGATGTGGATGCCGGTAAGATAAAAGAAGGCATTGCTTCTTATAAAAAAGCCATGGAATATGATAAAGACAACTCTACCTTGTACTTGCGCATGGCACTGGCCCAGCTGAAAGATAAGGATGAAGAAGGCGCTATTGCCAGCTTTACGCAGATTACGACTATGGAAGGCGCCAAGCCTAATGACCTGGCCAATGCCAAAAAACAAACGAGCATCATCTACCTGAAACGCGCAGCTGCCGCCCAGCCTGCTAAAAAATGGGCTGTGGTATATGAAAATGCACAGAAAGCGGCCGGATTTGATGATACCAATATGCAGACACAGCGTTTATTGGGAACCGCTGCCAGCGAACTGAAAAAATGGGATGAGGCTATTGACGCTTACGAAGCCGTGATGGCCGCTGATCCCAATGCCAAAGATAAGAGCACCAGTATTTATCGCCTGGCTATGGCCAATGAGGCTAAGGGGGATAAAGCAAAAGCCTGCGCTTATTACAAACAAATCACAGGAGATGCCAGTTATAAGGCTTTCGCAGAACATAAGGTAAAAGAACTGTGCCAATAGGCTTAGAATTACTTGCTCCGGCAAGAAACTATGAAATAGGAAAAGCCGCAGTCGATTGCGGCGCCGATGCGGTCTATATTGCCTCACACCGTTTCGGGGCGAGGGCTGCAGCAGGAAATACGATGGGCGATATTGAACGATTGGTTCAATACGCCCATCGTTATTATGCTAAAGTGTACCTTACGCTGAACACGATACTCTTTGACCATGAGCTGGAGGAGGCCCGGCAGCTGGTCACTGAGGCGTATCATGCCGGATGCGATGCCGTCATTGTGCAGGATATGGCCCTGTTGGAAATGGGCCTGCCACCCATTCCGCTGTTCGCCTCCACCCAAACCCACAATACTACACCCGAGAAAGTAAAATTTTTACAGGAGGTGGGTTTCCAACGGGTCATTTTAGCCCGTGAATTGTCTCTGGAACAGATGGCTGCCATCCGGGCGGCTACTACGGTACCGCTGGAGTCTTTTGTGCATGGCGCCTTGTGTGTATCTTATAGCGGACAGTGCTACCTGAGCCAAGCCGTTACGGGCCGCAGCGCCAACCGTGGTGTCTGCGCCCAGCCTTGCCGCGCTACCTATAACCTGGTTGATGCATCGGGTAAGACCCTGCTGCGTGAGAAACACCTGCTTTCCCTGCGCGATATGCAACGGAGCGCTGCGCTCCCGGACTTGCTGGCTGCCGGTATAAGCTCTTTCAAAATAGAAGGCCGGCTGAAAAATGAGGGCTATGTCAAAAATGTAGTCGCCCATTACCGGCAACAACTGGATGCCCTGCTTGATGGTAAGACGTATAAAAAAGCCTCTTCCGGAACCAGTGTTTACCCCTTTACGCCACAGCCCGGTGCTTCCTTTTCCCGCGGGTTCAGCAGTTATTTTATCCATGGCGAAAGAAGCCGGATGGCCTCTTTTAATACGGCCAAATCCATAGGGCAGGAGATGGGCCCTGTCACCGCCCTTGGCAACGGATGGATAAGTGTAGACAGCCCCGCCGTCTTGCACAATGCAGATGGCCTGTGTTATTTTGACGAACGCGAACAGCTCTGCGGAGCGCAGGTCAACAAAGCCGAAGCCGGAAAACTCTGGCTCAGCAATACAAAGGGCCTACAACCGGGCACACTCATTTTCCGTAACCATGACCATGCCTTGGATAAACTGTTGCAACTGCCGGTGGATCGAAAGATAAGCGCCTCCGTGCGCTTTACCGCACAAGCCGGAAAAGTGGAATTGAGCGTTGTCGATGAGGATGGTGTGGAAGCCTTCTTACAGGCGGAGGGCTGTTATCCCGCCGCCGGGGCGCCCGAGCGTGTGCTGCAACAGATTGAACAGTCCCTGCAAAAGACCGGCAATACCATCTTTGACTTCCGGGTGACCGCTGTGGATAACGCTGCCGGCTGTTTTTATCCGCTATCCGTCCTCAACGGCTGGCGGCGTGAATTGGTAGAACAACTCATGGAGAGGCGGGAAGCCGCCCGTGAAAAAACGGCTTTCAACATCGTCCCCAATGCAACACCCTATCCTTCGGCTGCGCTGGACTACCGGGGCAATGTGGCCAATAAGCTCTCCCGGCAATTTTATAGCCGCCATGGCCTGCACCGTTGCGACCCTTCTTTTGAGCAAAACCCCGTAGCCAATGCCGAATTGATGCGGACCAGATATTGCCTTAAATATGAAATGGGCTACTGCCCTAAACAGCAGCCCCGGCAAAAATTGAATGAGCCGCTTTACTTGTTGAATAACGGGTTGCGGCTGCGTCTTAGCTTCGATTGCTCCCGCTGCGAGATGGTAGTATCCTAAATTTTGTATCTTTGTATATGCAATTTCAATCGGTCATAGGTCAAGAGGCGTTAAAAGCCAAATTAATACAAACTATCAGAGAGGGGCGCATAAGCCATGCCCAGCTCTTTTGGGGCGCTGAGGGCTCCGGCAATCTGCCGCTGGCGCTGGCCTATGCCCAGTACCTGAACTGCGCCAACCGGACAGAGACGGATTCCTGCGGCCTTTGCCCCTCCTGCAATAAAATCCAGAAACTGATCCACCCCGACCTGCATTTTGCCGTGCCGGTCAACAGTACCAAATCCGTGCCGGCCGACAAAAAGCCCATTACCGACCATTTTCTGCCCCAATGGCGGGAAGCCTTGATCGCCAACCCTTACCTTACGGAGGCCGGTTGGTATGCGGCCATGGACCTGGATAACAAGCAAGGCCGTATCAGTGTGTATGAAGCCAATCGTATTATTGAAAAATTAAACTTCAAAGCCTTTGAGTCGGAATACAAAATCCTCCTCCTCTGGTTGCCCGAGCGGATGGGCGCCGAAGGCGCCAACCGCCTGCTGAAGCTCGTGGAAGAGCCGCCCGACAAAACGGTCTTTCTCCTTGTTTGTGAGGATCCCAACCGGGTCATCAAAACCATACTCTCGCGCGCCATGCCGGTGCGGGTGCCGCCTATTGCCGAGGCGGATATCTGCAGGGCCCTGGAGCAACGTGCGCAGGTAGCCGCTCCTTTGGCAGCAAAAGTAGCCCGCCTTTCCGAAGGCAGTTACAGCCGCGCCCTTGAACTCTTGCAGAGTGACAGTGAGAAGAGCGAATATTTCGAATGGTTTACCTTCATGATGCGTAATGCCTATGCGGGTAACTTCCTGGACCTGCTGGACTGGCTCGACGAGCTCTCCAAGGCCGGCCGCGAACGGCAGAAGAATTTCCTGCTCTACGCCCAGCAAATGTTGCGCGAAAGCTATATGTTCAACCGTGGCGCTGAGAAAGCCGTATACCTGATGGGGGAAGAAGAGTCCTTCGCCCATAAATTTTCTCCCTTTGTAAATGAGCGCAATGCCGAGGAATTGCTCCGGCAGTTGAACCTGGCCTTCGGACATATCGGGCAAAACGGCAACCCCACCATGGTTTTTACCGACATGTTTCTGCAAATCGGGCGCCTGCTGCGCAAGTAGCTGAAATATCCTTTCGCCTGCACCTTTTCATCTTGTACCCTATGTCTTTTGACTTCTTTTTATTAACTTTGCAGGTCATATGGCAAAACGAGAACAAAATATTACCTGGCGGCGGATGGTGAGCTCTTACCTCTCGGCCGTGATCAGCATCTCACTGGTGCTTTTCCTGCTGGGCGCTTCGGGTATATTATTGATCAACGCCCACCGCCTCTCGGTGTATTTCAAAGAAAACATCGCCCTTACCATTATCCTTGACGAGACTACTACCGAGGCGGATGCCGCCTGGGTGCGCAAGCAGCTGGATGCCGCTCCCTATGTCCGCGAGACCAAATACGTGACCAAAGAACAGGCTGCCGAAGAAATGAAAGCCCTGCTGGGTTCGGATTTTATGGAAGTTTTTGATTTTAATCCCCTTCCCCTGGCTGTGGAAGCCAAATTGAAGGCCCAGTATGCCGAGGTGGACAGTGTCACAAAGATCGAAAAATCCCTTTCGGCCATTCCCCATATCCGCGAAATCAGCTACCAGCGTTCGTTGATAGAACTGGTCAATAAAAATATACAAAAAATAGGCTTGGTTATGCTGGTATTCATCGGCCTGATGTTGTTCATCGCCCTGGTGCTCATCAACAACACCATCCGCCTGAGTGTTTATTCCCGCCGTTTTATCATCAATACCATGCGGCTGGTCGGGGCGACCCGCTGGTTTATTACCCGGCCTTTCCTCCTGCGCAGCCTGTGGCAGGGCATACTTTCCGGCGTTATCGCCCTCTTGTTGCTCTCCGGCGTGTTATATGTCCTGCAGAACGAATTTGGGGAAATTATGGGTTTCATTGATACCCAACTCCTCCTGATCCTCTTTACCGGCATTATCCTCCTGGGCATGCTCATCAGTTTTATTTCCACCTTCTTTGCCGTTCATAAATTCGTACGCATAGATACCGACCGATTATATTTGTAAACATTCTAATCCCGACCATATGGCCACACCAATCGCTAAAAAAACAAGCGCCGCTTCTTCCAAAAAAGGAACAGAACCGGTTAAAAACTTTGTATTGACCAAAGAAAATTATAAACTCATTGCCATCGGTTTTGCAGTGATGATATTGGGTTATATCCTGATGATGGGTGGCGGCAGCGATGACCCCAATGTATTCAAAGCCGATGAACTCTTTAGCTTCCGGCGTATCACCCTGGCGCCAATCCTCATTGTCGGCGGTTTCCTCTTTGAGATTTACGCCATCATGAAAAAGCCCAAAACGAAGGAATAATCTGTTCTATGAATTTATTTGATGCCATTCTCCTTGCCATAGTAGAAGGAATTACCGAGTTTTTGCCCATATCATCGACCGGACATATGATTATTGCCGGCCAGCTACTGGGCATTGAGAACAGCGATTTTGTAAAAGCCTTTGAAGTCATTATTCAATTTGGAGCCATTCTGTCCGTCTTGGTGCTATACTGGCGTCGTTTTTTACAAAGCCTGAACTTCTATGTTAAGTTGTTTGTAGCTGTGATCCCGGCGCTGCTCTTCGGGTTCTTATTTAGTGATTATATTGATCAGTTGCTGGAGAGCGTAGAGGTGGTCGCCGTGATGTTGATTGCCGGTGGCATCCTCATGCTCTTTGTCGACAAGTGGTTTAATAAAGCCGATCAAGACCAGACGGTGACCATCCGTAAAGGTTTTCTGATAGGATTGGCCCAATGTGTGGCGATGATTCCGGGGGTATCACGTTCGATGGCCAGTATTGTCGGGGGGATGGCCCAGGGGCTGAACCGTAAAACAGCCGCAGAATTTTCATTCTTCCTGGCTGTTCCTACCATGGCCGCCGCATCGGGCTATAAAGTGTTGAAATTATTTATGCAGCCCGGCGGATTGGATTTACTGGCCGACAATCTGCTTGTCCTGCTGCTGGGCAACCTGGTGGCTTTCATTGTAGCCATATTGGCCATCAAAGGCTTTATAAGTTTTTTAACTAAATATGGCTTTAAACTATTTGGTATTTATCGTATAATAATAGGCCTTGTTATTCTGGTCCTGTTATTTTGCGGCGTTGAATTAAGCATAGTATAACCTTTATGAAACCGTTCTATATCTACAATACCCTTTCCCGCAAGAAAGAAGAATTTAAACCCTTGGTGGAAGCCCATGCCGGCGTTTATGTCTGCGGCCCCACCGTCTATGGCGATCCGCACCTGGGGCATGCCCGCTCGGCCATTACCTTTGATGTGCTGACCCGCTACCTGCGCCACTTAGGGTACAAAGTACGCTATGTCCGTAATATCACCGATGTAGGCCATCTGGAGAACGATGCGGACAGCGGCGACGACAAGATTGCCAAGAAAGCCCGGCTCGAACAATTGGAGCCTATGGAGGTGGTGCAATACTACACCAACCGTTACCATGACTTCATGCACGCCCTGAACGTATTGCCGCCCAGCATTGAACCTCACGCCTCCGGCCATATCATTGAACAAATAGAAATGATCAAAACCATCCTGGACCATGGTTTTGCTTATATAGAAAACGGCTCTGTCTATTTTGACGTCGCCAAATACAACCAGTCACACGTGTACGGCAAACTCTCCGGCCGTGTCCTGGATGACATGCAGTCCAATACCCGCGAACTTGACGGACAAACGGACAAACACAATCCCTTTGACTTTGCACTCTGGAAAAAAGCCTCACCCGAACATATCATGCGCTGGCCCTCTCCCTGGAGTGACGGTTTCCCCGGCTGGCATCTCGAGTGCTCGGCCATGAGCACCAAATACCTCGGCGACACCTTTGACATTCACGGCGGCGGCATGGACCTGCTTTTTCCGCACCATGAATGCGAGATAGCCCAAAGCGTAGCCGCACAAGGCCATGAGGCGGCCCGCTACTGGATGCACAATAACATGATCACCAATAATGGGCAGAAGATGGGCAAGTCCCTGGGGAACTTCATCACCCTTGAAGAAATGTTCGCCGGTAGCCATAAGCTCCTGGCCCAGGCCTATACGCCCATGACCGTACGTTTCTTCATCCTCCAGGCGCACTACAGCAGTACGCTGGACTTTAGCAATGAGGCCATGCAAGCGGCCGAAAAAGTGCTGAAACGTATACTGGAAGCCGTGACTACGCTCAACAAACTGGCGCCTGCCGCCACTTCCACCCGCGAGAACGAAATCCCGGCCATCATTGAAAAATGCTATGCGGCATTGAGTGATGATTTGAATACCTCTTTGGCTATAGCCCACCTGCAAGAGGCTGTGCGTATCATCAACTCCGCCAACGACAAAAAAGACAGCCTGACGGCCACCGATATAGACCGCCTGAAACAATTGTTCTCCGGCCTGCTTTTTGACTCCCTGGGCATTGCCGCCGAACAGCAACAATCCGGCAATACCGCCCTGCTCGACGGGGTGGTCAATATGGTGCTGGATGTACGCCGACAGGCCAAGGCCAACAAGGATTTTGCCACCAGCGACAAGATTCGCGATGAACTCGTGAAATTGGGTATTGTGGTGAAAGACACCAAGGACGGCAGCAGCTGGACCCTGGCATAAAATCACTAATTTTTTTTCACTAATTTTAGAAATGTTATTCCTCGTTTCGTTATCCTGAATTTTTGGTCGGGATGATTTACGTTTTCCGGAATGGTTCGTTCTATCAGCCTATCCTCAATCAATTTCGATAAGACTTTGTTCAATTGACCTGAAATTTGCTTCTGTCCTAATGTTACTGAAACTTCTTGTCGGGAAAGAGGGGCCTCAATAACTTTTGTAAGTACATCTGAATACAATGTGCTACTACGCAGCTCTTGCTGTAGCTCTTGCTGTAACTCTTGCTGTAACTCTTGCTGTAACTCTTGCTGTAACTCTTGCTGTAACTCTTGCTCAGCTATATAAGCTAACTTTACAAACTGTATTTGGAATGACAAACCGACTTCTTTCCAACGGAAGTCAATCTGAGGGTAATCTTTTAATTCATCAGCTATAAGCTTTAATCCGTTTCCCCATTGGTCAATAATTCCCAGTCGCTTAAAGACCTGTGCTATAATCTTATTCCGTGCATCACTCTGGCGACTTTCCATTGCGGCATAGTCAATTGAAGGGGGCAAAAGCCCCGGGCTGGTTATTTCAATCATATCGTCATAAACAGCGACTTTCACATCCTTTCCGGTAAGTGAGTAATCCCGATGTACTATGGCATTGCGAATGGCTTCCCTTATTGCTTTTATAGGATACTCCCAGCGGGGCACTGTGTACACTCCTTCGATTGTGGCTCCTTTGTTTATATGTCGCAGTATAAAATTATAGGCCTCCTCCGCCTGCATCGAAATATTGGAATATATGCTTTTTTGATCTATAAATTCCTCTGAACCTGTTCCTTTAAACCGGGCACACTCAACTTTAGCGTAATGAAATATTGAGTTGCGAAGCGCATCATCCGAAAGCAATACCAAAGCGATAGTCGGATATGCTACTCCTTGAATCTCCTTTGTTAGTTCAAGTTTTCGTAGCGTTTGATTATCAAGGTCCTCTCCTGTTTTGTCTTTGTATTCTTTTTGAAAATTGTTGATGTTCAAATCGCTTGCTAACTTATCCATTATCAGTTCACTGTCAAACGAAATATTCCGTTTGCGGCGCTCCAATTCGGCAATGATTGTTTCGTCTGCCTGCCTGTTGGATGATCCGACGCGAATGTAGGTCCCTTGCCGTTTACCCTTCTCTTTTAGATAATAAGGTGGCATACTCCCCCGGTAAATTAATACACGGATGATGTGTTTCTCTTCGTCTGTAAGGAATGTAATTTCCGGGAGTATTGCCGGATAACAGCGATCAAATATAATATTGCTGATTTGTTCTTCCAATGCTACCAGCTCTTCTTCGTGTAGTCCTGTAATTTTCCGGGGAGTATTCTTTATACCAATGTATAATTCCCCTCCGGCATCGTTGGCAAATGCTATTATTGTCTTTGCAAGTTCAGCACGTTCTGGTAGAATCTCTTTGAACTCTAACCGGCGGCCTTCAGGCTGTTTTATGATATTATTAATATTCATGTTATTGCAGATTAAAGTTTCCGGCAATAGTTGGTTACGAACGATTGCAGCGCTGTTCCGCTTATATCAGGGATTATTCTTCTATCCCTATACATTAAACCTGAAGTGCATGATGTCGCCATCCTGCACTACATACTCCTTGCCCTCAATGCTTAATTTGCCGGCGTCGCGGCAGGCGGACTCTGAACCTAAGCGGATGTAGTCCTCATATTTGATGACCTCGGCGCGGATGAAGCCTTTTTCAAAGTCGGTGTGGATCACGCCTGCGGCCTGCGGGGCTTTGGCTCCCTTTACATAGGTCCAGGCGCGTACCTCCTTGACTCCGGCGGTGAAGTAGGTTTCCAGCTCCAGCAGCTTGTAGGCGGCGTGGATCAGGCGCACTACGCCGGATTCTTCGAGCCCCATTTCCTGCAGGAATTCCTGGCGTTCTTCATAGGTTTCCAATTCGGAGATTTCCGATTCGGTTTTGGCGGCGACGATGAGGATCTCGGCCTGTTCGTCTTTAGTGGCCTCTCGTACCTGTTCCACATATTGATTACCGGTAATGGCCGACGCTTCGTCTACATTACACACGTACAATACGGGTTTGCCGGTGAGCAGGAACAATTCGCGGGCGGTCTTGCGGTCGTCGGCATTGTCGAAGGTCACGGTGCGGGCAGACTTGCCCTGTACCAGCGCTTCTTTATAACGGATCAAAATCTCATATAAACGCTGTGCCGCCTTGTCGCCTCCTGTTTTCGCCTGTTTCTGTACCTTGCTGATGCGGCTTTCTACCGTTTCCAGGTCTTTGAGCTGTAATTCGGTGTCTATGATTTCCTTGTCGCGTACCGGATTTACGGAGCCGTCAACATGGATCACATTGTCGTCATTGAAACAACGCAACACGTGCAGTATGGCGTCGGTTTCGCGGATATTGGCCAGGAACTGGTTGCCTAAGCCTTCGCCCTTGCTGGCGCCTTTTACCAGGCCGGCAATGTCTACAATTTCCACCGTAGTGGGTTGTACCGCCTGCGGTTTTACTATTTTTGACAGTTCTTCGAGCCGTTTGTCGGGAACGGTGATTACCCCCACATTGGGTTCAATGGTGCAGAACGGAAAGTTGGCCGCCTGCGCCTTGGCATTACTTAAACAATTAAAGAGCGTTGATTTACCTACATTGGGAAGTCCCACAATACCACATTGGAGCGCCATATATCAATTACGAATTAAAAATTAAAAAAATATCAGATCTCTTAGTCCCTTATTTCTTAGGCCCGCTTTTTTGCCACAGGCTCCAAATGAGCAGGGCGATACCGGCCAATACAAACGGAATGCTGAGCCACTGTCCCATATTCAGGGTCATGCCCACCTCAAAGCCCACCTGCGGTTCTTTGATGAACTCTATGAGGAAACGGGCCGAGAAAAGCAGTATGAGGAACAGGCCGAAGAGGAAGCCCTGCGGCAGCGTTCCGGCGCGGCGTTTATACAGAAAGAAGAGCAAGGCGAAAATAAGCAGATAGGCACCGGCCTCATAGAGCTGGGTGGGGTGGTGGGGCAGGGTTTCGCCGGCCCGTACGAAAATAAAACCCCAGGGCAGGGTGGTTACATCGCCGTAAATTTCCGAATTCATCAGGTTGCCTAAACGGATGAACATGCCCGCGAGCGCCACCACGATGCCGATGCGGTCCAGTAACCAGAGGTAGTCTTTTTTGTTGTTCTTGCACCAGTACCAGATGCCGATCAGTATTCCGATGGCTGCGCCATGGCTGGCTAAGCCCTGGTAGCCGATAAATCTGAAGTGGGGTTCGAACTGTACCGGCAGGAGCATTTCCAGCGGGTGAGCCAGAAAGTAGCCGGGCTGGTAGAACAGGCAATGCCCCAGCCGCGCACCGATCAGGGTAGCTACGGCAATATTGATGGTCAGTTTGTCCAGCAGGGCTACCGGCACTTTTTCCTTGTTAAAGATGTGCAACATTACATAATAACTGGCAATGAATGCGCCTACGAACAGCGCGCCGTAATAACGGACATGTATCGGCCCTACGGAAATCAATTCCGGGTCAGGACTCCATGTTATGGTTAAGAAATTCAGCATAAGGCTTATTTTGATTTATCAAGAGTAAATGCAAACGTTGTTCCTTTGCCCAGTTCGCTCCGGGCATTGATGGACTGGTTATGGGCCTCGATGATGTGTTTCACGATGGCCAGTCCCAAACCGCTACCGCCGTGTTCCCGCGAGCGGTGTTTGTCTACGCGGTAAAAACGCTCAAAAATGCGCGGCAGCGCTTCTGCGCTGATACCGATACCGGTATCTTTCACCTCAACCATGACGCGATCGGGCATATCGGCAAATGAAATTACGGTTTCACCTCCCTCGCGGCCGTAGTTCAGCGAGTTGGCCACAAGATTGATGAGCACCTGTGAAATGCGCTTACGGTCGGCGTACACCATCATTTTGCCGCCGGGCACCCACTGGGTGCGCAGCGTGATTTGTTTCTGCCGGGCGGTAATTTCAAAGGCATCGAAGATCTCTTCTACCAGCGCCGCCAGGTTGAAGGAGGTCATATTCATCTGCATCTCTCCGGTCTCCAACCGGTTGATGGCGTCCAGCTCCTGGGTGACATTGATGAGTCTTTCTACGCTTTTCTCGGTACGTTCGAGGTATTTCCGGTTAATCTCCGGGTCGTTCATTCCTCCGTCAAGCAGGGTGAGTATGTATCCTTGTATGTTAAAAATGGGCGTTTTCAGTTCATGCGCCACATTGCCGAGAAACTCTTTGCGGAAGCGTTCCATCTCGTACAGCCGGCTGACCTCTTCCGTCTTTTTGGCCGCCCAGTCTACCACGTCCTGATTCACCCGCTCTACCAGGTCCATGGTCGGGTGGTGCTTTTTCAGGTCCTTGCGGATATTATCGATATTATAGACGGTCTTGTACAGCGGGGTAATTTTGTTGATGACGAAGCGCTGCAGCATGAAGGCGAAGAAAATATAAATGACGGCAAAGACCACCGCACTGATACCGGCGAGTAACCACACATTATACTCGTAGGTGTAGAACAGCGCAATGATCCATCCGGCTGCTACCACCAGCAGCGCCATGATGATGGACATGGACAGGTGTGAATAAATTCTTTTTTTCATCGTTTAAACCGTGCGAACACACTTAAGGGTAATCGTTTTCCAAAGCTGTCTTGCAGGAAGAGTTCTCCGAACTGCTGCTCTCCCTTATTACCGAATACACTGCGGGTGATGGTGTCGGCTACCAGGGCTGAAAAGCCGTTGGAGTATAAGTTTAATATCAGGAAGCTGTCTTTGGGTTGCAATATTTGTTGACATTGTTGTAACATTTCCAGCAGGCATTCATCCAGTTTCCATTTTTCGCCGTCCGTTCCGTGCCCGTAGGCCGGCGGATCAAGCATGATGCCGTGGTACAGGTTACCCCGCTTGGCTTCACGCTTTACAAAACGCAACGCGTCTTCCACTACCCAGCGGATATTGTCCAATCCGCTCAGTTCCATGTTCTCACGCGCCCAGCTAACGACCTGTCGTACGGAGTCCAGGTGTAATACATCGGCTCCGGCTGCTTTGGCCGCCAGGGAGGCGCCTCCGGTATAGGAAAAGAGATTGAGTACCTTGGGTTGCTGTACAGGCAGATTGTTGACCGTGCTATAAATATAGTCCCAGTTGGGCGCTTGTTCCGGAAATACGCCTACGTGCTTGAACGCCGTAAGCCCAAGCCGCAGCCTCATGTTCAGGCCATCCCGCCGGTATTGCATGGTCCATTGTTCGGGCATCTTTTTCACTTGCTGCCAGCTGCCGCTGTCTTCCTTTCCGGATTTTCCGAAGCCTGCCCCGGTGGTAAACCGGGTGTGCATCATTCGGTTCCATTCTTTTTCGGGCAGAGACTTTTCCCAAACGGCCTTGGGTTCCGGACGCGCCAGGATATAGGCGCCGAAGCGTTCCAGCTTTTCAAAGCCGCCGCTGTCTATCAATTCATAATCGGCCCAGTCTTGGGGGGTAAGAAGTAACATAAACTTAAATTTACGCGTGCAAAGATACGATATTTTTTTGAGGAAAATCCCGTAAAATGACTAACTTTGCCTTTTATTGCTGTTTATTTACAAATTAAAGACCTTATTATATGCAAACGATTGACAATTACAAATTTAATGGCAAACGCGCCATTGTTCGCGTAGACTTCAATGTGCCGCTCAATGAGCAGTTCCAGATTACAGATGATACCCGTATCCGTGCGGCTATTCCCACATTGAAAAAAGTATTGGCCGGCGGCGGTTCGTTGATCATTATGTCGCACCTCGGCCGTCCGAAAGGTCCTGCTGATAAGTACTCCCTGAAACACATCATCAATGCTATAGAAACCAAATTAGGCGTTCCGGTAAAATTTGCTCCGGACTGTATGGGCGCTGAGGCGGCCGAAATGTCCAACAACCTGCAAACCGGAGAAGTGCTTTTGTTGGAAAACCTCCGTTTCTATGCCGAAGAAGAAGGCAAGCCCCGTGGCCTGGCCGATGACGCTACTGATGAAGTGAAGAAAGCCGCAAAAGCGGAAATCAAAGCCAAACAGAAAGAATTTACCAAAACCCTGGCTTCCTATGCCGACTGTTATATCAATGACGCCTTCGGTACGGCACACCGCGCCCATGCATCTACCGCTTTAATTGCAGAATATTTCCCCAATGACAAAATGTTCGGCTATGTGATGGAAGGTGAAATCAAGGCGATTGACAAGGTGCTTGAAGCGCCCGAGCGTCCTTTTACCGCTATTCTCGGCGGCTCCAAGGTCTCCTCTAAAATTACTATTATCGAACGCTTGATGAAGCGGGTGAACAACCTCATTATCGGCGGCGGTATGAGCTTTACGTTTATCAAGGCCCAGGGCGGAAAGATCGGCAACTCTATCTGCGAGGACGATCAACTGCAGCTGGCGCTCGACATCCTGGCAAAGGCCAAAGAATTGGGCGTGAATATTTACCTGCCCTCCGAGGTGCTTGCTACGGACGCTCCCTTTGAAGATTTCCAGAAGCCCGGCGCTACGCTCAATACGAAAGTTTGTCCGATCAACGCTATTCCCGATGGTTGGGAAGGGGTAGACGCCGCTCCCGTATCCATCGAAACCTGGCGCAAGGTGATCATGGACTCCAAAACCCTGCTGTGGAACGGTCCCGTAGGTGTATTTGAAGTTCCCAAATTTGCCGAAGGCACCAAGGCGGTAGCGCAAATGGTGGCCGATGCTACCGGTAAAGGCGCCTACTCTCTGGTGGGCGGCGGTGACTCCGTAGCTGCGGTGAACCAGATGGGCTTTGCCGACAAGGTAAGCTACGTGTCTACCGGCGGCGGAGCGCTCCTCGAATATATGGAAGGCATTGAACTCCCCGGTGTAAAAGCTGTCCGCGGATAATTTAAAAGAATAGCTATGAAAAATTTCTTCAAAATATTTTTTGCCGCCCTGCTGGCCTTTGTGGTCGGTTCGCTGGCCTGCATGTTTATCTTTTTCGGCATAGTGGGCGCCATGCTCTCCTTTGCCGGCACGGAAGAGTCGGTCACCGTGAAACCCAACTCGGTATTGCGCATTATGCTTGATAAGCAGGTGGAAGAGCGGAGCAGTAATAACCTTTCGAGCATGAATGTATTCAGCCTGTCCATGGAATCATCCGTGGGCCTGAATGACTTGCGGAAAGCGTTGAAAGGCGCTGCCGAGGATCCGAATATCAAAATGATATATATGGACCTGAGCCAGCTGTCGATCGGGATGGGGCATTTGGAAGAACTGCGCAACGCCGTATTAAAGTTCAAGGAGTCCGGCAAGCCGGTCATTGCTTATGCTGATAATTTCGGGACAGGGGCCTACTACCTGGCTACGGTAGCCGATAAGATTTACCTGAATCCTTATGGCGCATTGCGCCTGCAGGGGCTGGGCGCTGAGGTGATGTACCTGAAGGGCCTGCTGGACAAATTACAGGTAGACATGCAGGTGATCCGCCACGGCAAGTACAAGAGCGCCGTAGAGCCCTATATGCTTACCAGGATGAGTGATGAGAACCGTGAGCAAACCCTCTCTTTCATCAATTCCATCTGGTACCATTGGCTTGACCGTATTGCCGAAGCGCGTGGCGTCGAGGTAAAACAATTACAGAAATTGTCGGATGACGGTGTGTTTACCATGATGTCCTCGGCCGATGACGCCGTGAACTATAAGCTGGTTGACGGATTGATGTATAAAGACGAACTGTTGGATGAGCTGGTGAAACTGACCGGTGAAGAGAAAGAAAAAGATATCAAGATGGTGGATATCGGAGACTATGCCAAGACGGTGAAGTCTGCGCTTACGGCTAAAGATAAGATCGCCATCGTATATGCCGACGGTGAAATCAATATGGGAAAAGGCGACGGAGGAATCACCTCCTGGAATTTTGCCAATGTATTGCGTGACCTGCGGGGTGACAGCACGGTAAAGGCGGTGGTCTTCCGTGTAAACTCGCCCGGCGGCAGCGCCCAGGCCTCGGAAATTATTGCCCGTGAATTGGCCCTGATCAATGCCATCAAACCGGTGGTAGTATCCATGGGTAACTACGCCGCTTCGGGGGGCTACTGGATTTCCATGCCCTCACGCCTGGTATTGGCCAACCCCACCTCTTTGACCGGTTCTATCGGCGTATTCGGTGTGGTGCCTAATGCGGAACGGGGATTGAAAAATCATCTGGGTATAGCGGTGGAAACGGCCAAGACCGGACAATCTGCAGACTTTCCTTCTACTTACCGGCCGTTGACAGACCGGGAACGGAAAATTTTCCAGGACGGCATTGAAGACATCTACAGTAAATTTGTAGCCAATGTAGCCAAAGGCCGCGCCATGGAAGAGAAGGTTGTGGACGAATTGGGACAGGGCCGGGTATGGACCGGCGCCCAGGCGGTGGAAAACCACTTGGTAGACCGTCTTGGCGGACTGGATGAGGCGGTGGAAGCTGCGGCTATGCTCGCGGAGCTTACAGACTACCGGGTACGTGAATTGCCGGCGCAGAAAGATCTTTATAGCCAGTTGATGGATATGTTGAAAAACACCATGATGAATACCTACGGTAACAATAGCAGCCTGTTTAAGACGTACAATCAGGTCGAAAAGCAGGTGGACCGGCTGTTGGAAACACGTGTGTTGGCCCGCATGCCTTTTGATGTGGAAATACAGTAGTTTATAATTTAAAAATTTAATTTGCAGGTGGTGTTGCGTATTATCCGTGGACTTGCTTTTGTGGCGTTGCTCGTTTTGCTGACGAGCCGTTGCGCCAATGTTGGAGGGCAGGGACCCGGCGGTGGTCCTAAAGATACACTGTCTCCGGTACTCTTGCGTACGCTTCCGGCTTTTTATGCCACGGACCAGCATCCCAAGCGGATCTATCTGCAGTTTGATGAATATGTGCAGGTGAAGGAGGCCTCTAAAAATGTAGTGCTTTCTCCGCCTGCCGTTATGCGCCCGGAGGTCCGCCGCCGGGGCAAAGGCGTAGAGGTGGTTTTTGCCGACTCGCTGCTGCCCAATACGACCTATACGATTGATTTCGGCGCCTCCGTTTTTGACCTGAACGAGAGCAATCCCTTTCCTCCTTTCTGCTACGTGTTCTCTACCGGACCGGTCATTGACTCCATGAAGTTGACGGGTAAGGTGCTGAATGCTTATGACAAGGAACCGGTACCGGCCATGACCGTGGGGCTGTACGAGAACACCAGCGATACGGCCATCTATAAGACGATGCCGGTAAAGGTCGCGCGTACGGATGCCTGGGGGTATTTCAGCCTGCAGAACATCAAGCCTGTTGATTACCACCTGGTGGCCTTTGTGGACAAGAACAATAATTTCATGTACGATCCCGGCACCGAGATGCTGGCCTTTGTTGACTCCACAGTACGTCCGCAGAAGGTTATTTCGGACTACAGGCAGCTGCTTACGGCGATCAATCCCAAAGATACGGCCGCTTTGCTGGCCCGTCCTTATGAATGGGAATTGAATGCCTTTACCGAAAATGCGGGCAAGCAGTTTTTAAAGGAACAACAGCTCACGGGCAAGCGGCAAATTAGTCTGATCTTTAACCGACAGCATGCCGTGGTGGATACTTTTCTGCTCAACGGTGTGGATACAGCCGATATGGTATTGGAGCATAGCCGTTTCAATGACACTTTGATTTACTGGGTTACAGCGCCTGCCGTGCCCGATACGCTTAGCGTTACGATCAACTACCTCAAAACAGACTCCCTGGGCCAACTTTCACCCTTCTCCGCCAAATTGAAATTACAACCGGCCAAGCCGGAAGAACAGGAAAAGAAGAAGAAAAAGGAGGACGACGAAGAGGAGGAAAAACCGGTACTTGTCCCGGCTATAGAATATACCAGTGCGGCTATCGGCCGGCAGGGGCTGCGCCTGCGGTTTTCCGCCTTGCTCAAACAGGCTGATTGGTCCAAGGTATTGCTATTCAAAATAGACGGAAAAGACAAAACAAAGAAGACCCCGGAAAAATATACCTTAAAGGCCGACTCGCTCCGCCTGCGCCAATTTTACCTGCAAGCCAATTTCCAGGCCGCGACGGATTATGAGTTGGTGCTGCAGCAGGGGGCTTTTACGGACATTTATGCACTGGCGAATGACTCCATTGTTAAGGCGATCAATGTGGAAGACCCGGATAAATACAGCAGTATTAAACTCAATATAACAGGTATAGCTGCCGGCGAGCAGATTATCATGCAGCTGATGGACGAAAAGAAGAAAACCGTATTGCGGGAAGAATTGCTTTCCGTCAACGGCTCATTTCAGGTCAACTATCTGAAAGCCGGAAAATTTGCGCTTCGTTTTATCCGTGATGACAACAAGAACGGTATCTGGGATCCGGGCAGCTATAAGGAGCGCCGCCAGTCTGAATCCGCAGATTTCTTTACCCTGCCCGACAACTCGGAGATTATAGAGTTAAGGGAGAATACCGAATTATTGCAGCAGGTGAATGTCACTACTGTATTGACGCGCCAGCGTAAAGCCGCTTTGCCGGAAGATATACACCCCCACGAACCGGAACCCATCGGCGCGGACCATGATCATGCGCCCGGGGTATTGCCGGGCGTTCACGATCACAACCATGATGAATAACAATCAAGCCTATCTGCTACTGCGCAAGCACAGCCGTTCAATGTCGGCCGTGCTGCTTCTGCTGTTGCTCTTTCTGCCCCAGACGGCCCGCTCGCAACATTACATCGGGATACGTGAAGGGTATAGCATCTCCGGCGTAGGATTTAATCCGGCGCAACGCGATACGTCCACCTCCCAATGGCTCAACATGGGCCTGGTGTACCGCTATTATAATTCAAAGTGGGTGGGTCTGCAAACAGGAATCAACTATAGCGAAAAGGGTTTTATCTGGAATGATACGACCCGCCGTTACCGGGTCCTGGAATTGCCCCTGGTATCCCAGTTTCATGCCGAAATCTGGCATTTGCGCCTTCTTGCTAATGCGGGGGCTTATATGTCTTATGCCCTGAGCGGCGAAAAAACCATCCGTTCGTATGACGGCACTGTGGTGACCTCCGGTTATGAATTCGGTGAGCGCGACCGCCGTTTTGATTACGGCTTGCACCTGGGTGCAGGCCTGGGTTTTGTGTTTGATCCCTTTGAATTGCAGTTCGAATTTGCCTATCAATACGCTTTTTCTTATGTGATGACGCCGCAGGTTCCCGGGCAGCAAACCTTATTTACCCATTTCCATCAAATGATATTCTCCGCCGTTGTATTATATAGATTATAAACTACAGATAATGAAATTAAATCACCTGTTTCTCCTTTTTGCCCTTATCCTTTGCTGGTCTTGTTCAAAAGAAGACAATACCCCTCCGGATACCAATAAGTACCTGATAGCGGCGCAGCAGCAAGGCTCGGCGTCTACAGTAACACTTGCCTTTGCTATGCAGCAGCAAGGCTACGGTGAATATACCGCCTTGTTAAAAACAGGGGTTTCTTTACACCGGGTAAGTTATAAAACCCAGTATCCGCAGGGTACGGCTACACAGGCTTCGGGGGTATTTATCCTGCCCGATGACTTGAAGGCCGGTTCTCCGCTGACCGTTTATACCCATGGTACCTTGTTTAAGGACGAGGCGCCTTCACAGCATATCAATGGCATTTTAAATTTCACCATGGATGTCTTTTTGGCTTCCATGATATCTTCTGCCTTCAATTGTGTGGTGCTGCTACCTGATTATATTGGTTATGGTGATTCGGAGTCTATTACCCATCCTTATGTGCATAAAACCTCTCTGGCCCAGGCTTCTTATGATTTTATTAAAACCTATGAAGAATATACCGCCATACAGGGGTTGCCTTTCAACAACCGGCTCTTGATTACCGGTTATTCCGAGGGAGGCTATGCTGCCGTGGCCTTGCAGGAAAAGATACAGCAAACCTCCGGTGCAGGCTTGCAAACGGTGAAGACCATAGCCGGTTCAGGCCCTTATGATCATGAGGCGATGGCAAAGCAGTTGCTTGCGGTAACAACGCCGCTGAACTCCTATCATATGGCCAGTTTCCTTTGGACAATAGGAATGTATAAAACCGACTACCAGTACTCAAAAAGTTATGATTACATTTTTTCAGCCGAAGACAATGAGGTGTTAAAGGAAAACGGTTATAACTTCGGCTATTTCGCCACAGATGGCCTGCCCATCCATAGCAATCCCGCCGAATTGTTTACCCCGGCTTTTATCAGCGGAGTACAGCAGAATACGGATACGGAGTTTATAACTATTCTGCGTAACAATTCCCTGGTAGATTATGCCCCGGCAGACAGCCTGATCTTTGTTTACGGAGCGGCCGACGACTGGGTTGTTCCGGTGAATACGCTTAATGCTTATAATGCGATGTTGTCCAAGGGCTGTAAAGTGAAAAAGTATGAAGACCCTGCCGGTGACCATTATTCTACCATGGGCCTTTACCTTGCCGTACTGTTGTCATCCATGAAGGGCCTGTAGTTCCGTTAAGTATTCCGGGAATGCGAATGTGGGGGAGCGCTTTTAACCATTAAATAACAATGAAGATGAAAAAAATCGTTGGTGCTGTATTGCTTCTTTGCCTGCTGGCATGTTCCGGCCGGGAAAATTCAAATGTTTTATTGAACAGCCGGAGGGTGCAAAATTTTTCCAGGGATAGCGTGGGCCTTGTCCTGACCGGGAAAGGCTATGGGGCTTTTGAACCCTTGTTAAAGACGGGTGTCTCCGTTTATAATGTGGTGTATAAGACGAGCTATCCGCAAGGGCATAGCATAGAGGCTTCCGGAGTGCTTTTTGTGCCGGAAAATTATAATGCCGCCGCGCCTACGGTGATCTACACCCATGGTACCTGCGGCAGGGAGGAGGCCCCCTCATTGCTGGCCGACAGTACGGCGCTTTATAATAACGGAATGCTTACGGCCCTGATGTTGTCCTCCGCCTTCAATTGCGTAGTGCTGCAACCGGATTATACCGGCTATGGGGCTTCGGCGGATATAGTACATCCTTATTTACATAAACGCTATTTGCCGCAATCCTGCCTTGATTTCATGGAGGCCTATAAGCATTTTGCAAGCGCTGCGGATATGGCCTTTAATCCGCAGGTGGTGATTACCGGTTATTCCGAGGGTGGCTATGTGGCCGTGGCCCTGCATGAAATGATACAGGAAAATCCGGCTTCCGGCCTTAGGGTGCTTAAAACCCTTGCCGGTTCGGGTCCCTATGACAATACGGCCTTTGCCCTGGAATTGATGGCTAAGGATGTTGATCTGAGTCCTATAGAAATAAGCAGCTATTTGTGGGTGCTGGATATGTACAAGCGTGATTATGGGTATGCCAGGCCCTATGCGGAAATTTTCTCGGCAGAAGACAATGCCCGCCTGGAAGCCCATAACTATCAACTGGCCTACCTGGACCCTATGCAGTACGGCTTGCAGACCAATCCTGTGCGCCTGTTCAACCCGGCTTTCATTCCTGAAGTGCTGAACGGGGCCGATACCTCATTGTTGCGCATCGCAAAAGAAAATTCACTGACGGATTTTATGCCGGCCGACAGTCTGATCTTTGTTTACGGCGGGGCTGATACCTGGGTGTTGCCGGTGAATACGGAGAATGCATATTCCAGGATGTCCGCCGGAGCCTGTCCGGTGAAAAAATATTTTCTTCCGGAGGGTACTCATCCTTCTACCTATCCTTTTTATGTGAAAGTATTGGTTGAAGGCCTGAGAAATTTATAGCTATTTATGACAGCAAATTATCATCGCCGCGTAACGCGTGAAGTGAATGTGGGCGGATTGCCCATGGGGGGAGCACAGCCGTTGCGGGTGCAGACCATGACCACGACAGATACTTTGGATATAGCCGCTTCCGTAGCGCAATGTAAAAGGGTGGCCGATGCCGGCGCCGATTATGTACGGCTGACCACGCAAGGATTGCGCGAGGTGGAGGCATTGGCGCAGATCAAGCAGGTTTTACGGGCGGATGGCTATGGTATCCCGCTCATCGCCGATGTACATTTCCTGCCTAAAGTGGCCCTGGCCGCCGCTGCCGTAGCGGATAAAGTACGCATTAATCCCGGGAACTTCGGAAAGACTCCGGAAGAGGCCCAGGCACAGCTGGAAGCCCTGTTTGCCGTTTGCCGGCAACACCATACGGCGTTGCGTATAGGGGTGAACCACGGTTCGCTGGCGCAGCGCATGACCGAATCGTATGGAGACAGTCCGCGGGGCATGCTGGAATCGGCCATGGAGTTTTTACGCATTTGCCGCCGGCATGATTTTAATGATGTGGTGGTCTCCATGAAGGCCAGCAATACACGGGTGATGGTGGAAGCTTACCGCCTGCTGGCGGCGGCCATGGAGGCCGAACAAATGGATTATCCCCTGCACCTGGGGGTAACCGAGGCCGGCGACGGGGATGACGGGCGGATTAAATCGGCTGTGGGCATAGGTACTTTGTTGGCCCAGGGCTTGGGTGATACCTTACGGGTATCCCTGACCGAAGCGCCGGAAAATGAAGTTCCGGTGGCGCAGGCCCTGACCCGGATAGCGCCCCAGTATCCTTACATTCCCGGAGGCTCCTTTCAGTCATCTCTGCTAAGGCAGTATGAAGCCGCTACATATGAAGAGCTGCTATTGCGGATGGCTTGTGAAGCAGGCCCCGTATTGCTTGATAATCTGGCTGCCGACTTGCAGCTGACCGCTACTGTTGCCGGGCAGCCTTTGCCGGCCGGCACTTGTGAAGAGCTCGCTTTATCGTTATTGCAGGCGGCGCGGGTGCGTTTCACTAAGCCCGAATATATCGCTTGTCCCGGCTGTGGCCGTACGTTGTATGATTTACAACCGGTACTGGCCGCCGTAAAAGCGGCTACCGCGCAACTCAAAGAGCTGAAAATTGCCGTAATGGGTTGTATTGTCAATGGCCCCGGCGAAATGGCCGACGCCGACTATGGTTACGTGGGCGCAGGCCCCGGCCTGGTCACGCTTTATAAGGGCAGGGAAGCGGTTAAAAAAAATATTCCCCAACAGCAGGCTGTTGAGGAATTGGTACGTTTAATCAAAGAAAACGGGGACTGGCGGTAAGTTAGAATTTTACCTGCATGGCCTGGCATATCTTTTTAGGAATATCGGTGTTGTCCATCTTTCCGTTGAACAGCTCACTGCCGGCGCCGATAGCATAGACCGGAACGGCAATACCGGTATGGTCATTGGTTGTCCAGCTTATCCCTATCTCTTTACTTTGTTTGGCCATGGCCGCACGTTCGGCTTCTTGGCGGGCGGCTTTATCCATATACGTTTTTGTATCTACGGCTTTATGTTCCGCTTTCTTATCTACATCCAAAAGATTGGCCTCTTTGTCTATATTCAGGCCCATACCGCCGGTTTCATGGTCGGCCGTTACCACGATGAGGGTTTCATTGGGGTGTTGGTTGTAAAACGCTATAGCCACCTGTACGGCATTGGAAAAATCAATGGTTTCGAGGATGTTCGTGGCTGCGTCGTTGGCATGGCCGGCCCAGTCTATTTTACCCCCTTCAATCATCACGAAAAAGCCCTTCTCATTGTTCAGTACCTTGATGGCGGCATCCGTAATCTGCGGAAGGCTGAGGTCTTCGGCCTTGCGGTCGATGGCGTAAGGGAGTTCGGCGCCCTTTTCTTCGGCCTGGAAGAGAATGACCTTATCCTGTCCGGCTTTAATATCAGAAGGCTGGCGTACAATAGTGTATCCGGCTTTGATGGCGGCTTGCTGCAGGTCGGGCCGGTCGCCTTTCTTTCCCTTAGGTTCGATAAACCCGCCGCTGCCGAAGAAGTTGAATTTGGTGCCCGGTAGCTGTCCGGCAATATCATAGTAGCTGGAACGTTTCAGGGAAGAGGCATAAAACGCGGCCGGCGTGGCATGGTCTATACCCACACTGCTGGCAACGCCTATTTTATAACCGGCAGCCTGAATCTTGTAGGTGATGGCGGTCAGTTTCTCTCCGGCAGGGTTGACACCCAACATGCCGTTATTCGTTTTGAAGCCGGTAGACAGCGCTGTGCCGGCAGCAGACGAGCAGGTGACATAGGAACTGGCAGAAAAAGTAGTTGTCAGCCCGATCACCGGAAATTTACTGAATGATACATATTTATTGCCGACTACGTTGTCCTTGGCCGCCAGGTAGGCTTCAGCCGCCGACACCTGGGCCAGGCCCATACCGTCACCGATAAACAGGAATACATACTTGGGCGTTTGGGCGGAGAGGCCGTAGCCGCAAAGGATAATGATGATGGATAGCAATGTTTTTTTCATAATAGATATATTAATTGTGAGCTGTGACAAAGATACAAAAAAAGCCTGTCTTTTTTTGGACAGGCTTTTTTTGTATTGCAATTTTTACATTATTTTACTACCGCCGGTTTTCGCGCCGAGTACGAAATTTTCAACGCACTGCAACGACGCAACTCCTGCTTGATATCGGAAACGATACCCATACGCACTTCCTGGTCTACTTTCAAAGAGGTGGTCATGAACTGACGGTCTGCTTCACTGAGACTTTCACGCTCTGAGGCGATAAAGTCACGGATGTCGGACACTTCTTTGTAAGAGTCATTAAGTTGAATACGGGCGTCCGTACCGAAGCGGGCCTGATAGCTCAGCGTCGGTGAACCGATATAAATGTAGCTGGTCAAGTCTTTCCGCTCGATTTTCACTACTTCGGAAGCTTCGGGGACTTTTACGATCACCAATTGTTCCGTTTCACGCAACTTGGTTACGGTCATGAAGAAGAATAGCAACATAAACACCACATCGGGCAGGGATGCTGTACTGATCTGGGGTAATCCCCCTTTATTTTTTCTACCGAATTTTGCCATTTTGATATTCTCCTTTATTTTTTGCCTACGTCTTTAGGTTCTGCCTCCGAAATGTTTTGCGGAATGGCTTTACGCACGGCTTCTTGTTGGTCTTCGGATAACTTGATATAAGGTTTACCGAATTTTGCCATGGAAAAGTCATCACGCAGCTCATTGAAAGCCGCCACTAACTCATTCTGTACTTGCAGGTAGGCGTTATAACTGGTTCCGCGGTCATTCTGCAGGGAAATAACGGCTTTTGACACGGAATATTCGCCAACACCCTCAATGTTTTTGATTTCTTTTTCGGGTTTGTTGGGGTCGTTCGCCGGGTTCAGGATGAACTCTTTCACCGTTTCCCTGAGCATGGTAATATCCATGGACTGGCTACCGGCGAAAAGCCTGTCATTCTTGTTGATCAATATCATCATGATATTTCTGCGGTTGACTTTCACATCCTCCTGCTTCTGCGCTTCGTCAGGCATAGGAGGCAAGCGACGGGCCAAACCCGAATCAATATCCATGGTCGTAGTGATCAGGAAGAATATAAGCATCAAGAACGCGATGTCAGCCGTTGATCCTGAGTTGACTTCAGGTACTGGTTTTGCCATAGTTCTCTAAATTATTATTAACGATTTCTAATCATGTTAACAGCACCACCTACAACGATGGCTGCAAAGGCTGCAAAGGCTAAGATATACATGGCTATAAGACCAGTATCCGTCAATTTGAATACGCCTTCGGAAGGCTCCATCCCGGTGATGGCTATTTTCTCACTGGATGCCAGTGTGTAGGAAATAACCAATACGAGTAACATCAAGCCGATATTGATCCCGGCTTTTTTCAGTGTTTTCGGATTCTGGAGCATGTAGATAATGGGAAGACCAACGGCCAGGATAGCGGCTCCTATAGTCAAAATATAAGACCATGCCAGGAAGGATCCTACGGCTCCCATATCGTCCATGGTGGCCGGAGCCAGCATGAACCATAAGAGGAAGATCACCGAGATGATCATCAGGGCTACGCCCACGTATTTAATATACTTCATGTTAAGTCGAATTATTTTTTGTTGTGTTTAACCAGGATGTCGATCAAAGAGATAGAACTATCTTCCATAGCGATTACCAGGGTGTCAATTTTAGATACGATGTAGTTGTAGAACATCTGGAGGATAATAGCTACCACCAAACCACCTACGGTCGTGATCAAAGCCACTTTCATACCGGCAGCCACAATGGTCGGAGAAATATCACCGGCAGCCTGGATAGCGTCGAAAGCCTCGATCATACCGATAACCGTTCCCAAGAACCCTAACATAGGGGCGGTAGCGATGAACAACTGGATCCATGACAGCCCGTTTTCCAAGAGGCTCATTTGTACGGAACCATAAGAAACAACTGTTTTTTCCACTACTTCGATACCTTCGTCCATGCGGCTCAAGCCCTGGTAGAAAATACTGGCGACAGGGCCACGGGTATTGCGGCAAACATCTTTTGCAGCTTCAACACCGCCTTTAGCTAAGGCTTCTTCGATTTTCTTTAATAATTTTTGAGTGTTCACGGTAGCCAGGTTCAAATACAGAATACGCTCAATAGCAATAGCCAAACCCAGAACCAGCGTTAAAAGAATGGTAGCCATAAAGCCGGCGCCCCCTTCAATGAATTTAATCTTCAGTTGCTGGTGAATGGGAACTTCAGTGGTTGTTTGCAGTGCTGAAAGGTCAGCTTCCTGAGCAATGGCATACTGTGCGCTGAAAACCATAAGACCGAGAACGGTCAGGATCATAAACAGTTTTTTCATGGTGTTTGTGAATGTTTGAATGTTTAACAATTTATTGATTTTAATTTTAATTTCTCAAAAATATAAAATAGCAGCGCAAGTTACGAATAAAATTTAACCTACACTCACTTCGCCACTAATATTTTTTTTCCATTCGTGTTTAACTTCTTCATTATTTGGATATTGCCCGAGAAGGAAAAATAATTTGCAAATAGCGGCTTCTGTGGTGCTATCATATCCGCTGATTACTCCTACTTGTTTCAAAGCCAGCCCTGTAGCGTATTTTTCCATATCTACTCCGCCGGTACGGCATTGGGTGACATTAATCATCAAAAGCCCCTTATCACTAGCCTTTTTCAGCGTTTCAATAAACCAGGGAGCCGTAGGTGCGTTGCCTGATCCGTAAGTCTCTAGTACGACAGCTCTTAGGTTGTCATGGCAGAGTACGCTTTCCATGAAGGGACGGCTGATGCCCGGGAAAATTTTCAGGATACCAACGCGGTTGTCAAGGCGGCTGTGGATGCGTAAGGGTTTTCCCCATACTTCGGGATAGTGAATGGCGTTGGTGTCGAATTTGATATGTATGCCGGCTTCGGCCAGCGGCGGGTAATTGCCTGAGCGGAATGCGCGGAATTGTTCGGCGCTGTCTTTGGTGATCCGGTTACCGCGAAAGAGTTTGCTTTCAAAAAACACGCAGACTTCCGGTACATAGGGGTGTCCGTTATGTTGTGCGGCTGCTATTTCAATGGCCGATATGAGGTTTTCCAACCCGTCTGTGCGGATCATGCCGATGGGAAGCTGGCTGCCGGTAAGCACTACGGGCTTTTCCAGGTTTTCCAGCATAAAGCTGAGGGCGGAGGCGGTGTAAGCCATGGTATCGGTGCCGTGGAGAATTACAAAGCCGGTGTATTTGTCGTAATTGTCGGCGATAATCCGGCACAACTCAATCCAGAATTCAGGCTGCACGTCCGACGAGTCGATCAGGGGGTCAAAACTGATGGTGTCAATCGCGAAACCGAATTTCTTGAGCATGGGCACCTCTTCGCTGATCTGGTCGAAGTTGACGGGTTCCAGCGCACCCGTTTCTGGGTTTTGCTTCATGCCTATGGTGCCGCCGGTGTAAATTACGAGTATGCTGTTCATAAAACTAAATGTAAAAAACTAAAAGGTGAAAAGTAAAGGGTGAAGGGTGAAACACCTGCGGTGTCTTTACGCTTTTTACCCTGAGCCTTAAATAGAAAAGAGCTGTTGGGCGTTGCGGGTGGTGGTGGTTTCCACCTCTTCGCGGGTGCAGCCTTTGAGTGCGGCTATCTTCGCTACAATATAGCTGAGATGGGCGCTCTCGTTACGTTGGCCGCGGAAAGGGACCGGACTGAGCCACGGGGCGTCGGTTTCCAAAATAATATGGCTAAGGTCGCTATTTTTTACCACATCTGCAAGGCCGGCATTCTTAAAGGTCACCACGCCGCCTATGCCCATTTTGAAGTCTCCGTATTGTTGAATACGCCGGAAGGTCTCTATACTGCCGGAGAAAGCATGGAAGACGCCGCGTAGGGGCAGTCCCTTTACTTTGTCAAGCACGGAAAACAGCACATCAAAGGCGTCGCGTGCATGGATGATCAGCGGAAGCTTATAGTGAGCCGACAGGCGGAGTTGTTGTTCGAAGGCCAATTCTTGTTCGGCTATGAATTCTTTGCTATGGTAGAGGTCTATGCCGGTTTCACCGATGGCGATGAAGGCCTGGCTGGCCAGCTGTTCTTCGATAAAGTCCATTTCTTCTTTCCAGTTAGCCAGCACTTCGGTGGGGTGTAGCCCGATGGCCGGGAAAGCAAGGCCCGGGTAGCGGCGTACCACATCCATCATGGGCGCGAAGGAGGCGCGGTTAACGCCCGGAATAATGAATTGCTGCACGCCGGCTGATTGTGCGCGGGTTATAACATCGGAAATATCGGTCGTAAACTCATCGGCGTAAAGATGGACATGGGTATCTATAATCATTGCAGTACTTGAATTAAGCACCACAAAGATAGGAAATTTTACTTGCTAAACCATCGTTTGTATTCAGTTGCCGGATTTCAGGCTAAAGTGCTTGCCCGGCAGGCGCTTTAACAGGCCTTTCAGTTCCATATTCAATAATAAGGCCGATAGCTGTCCTGCGGGAAGCCGGGTGGCGGCGCAGAGCGCATCAATAGACAGTTGTTCTTTGCCGGTAAAGGCGGTGATCAATAGCTCTTCTTCCGCCGTAGGTGCTTTAAACGCCGGGTACGTTGCGGTACCGGGCGCGGAAGCGGCGCAGGGTGCCGCTTCCCATCCTAAGGCGTACTCAATATCCTGGGCGCTTTGCACCAATGCGGCCTTATTGAGCCGTATCAGTTCGTTGCAGCCCTCGGAGGCCTTGTCGCCCAGCCGGCCGGGGACCGCCAGGGTGTCGCGGTTATAACTGGCGGCGATGTCGGCCGTGACCAGGGCGCCGCCTTTGGCATGGGATTCTACTACCAGCGTAGCATCGGACAGTCCGGCAATGATCCGGTTGCGCCGCAGGAAATTTTGCCGGCTGATCACTGTGCCGGAGGTGAAATCACTCACCAGCGCTCCGTCCTGTTCTATGATTTGCCGGGCGGTGGCGGTATGTGCGGCGGGGTATATCCTGTTCAGGCCGGTACCCATTACGACGATGGTAGGCAGCCTGTGTTCCAGCGCGGCGCGATGGGCGCAGATGTCTATCCCGTAGGCCAGGCCGCTCACAATTACCGGCCGGTGTCCGCGCTCTGCCAGTTCGCCTATGATTTGTGCGCAAATGCCGGTGCCGTAGGCTGTGGCATGACGGGTGCCTACCACGCTGAGCAGCTTGGAGTGGTTAAAATCCACCTTCCCTTTGGCGAAAAAAACTACAGGCCCGTCCTCGCATTGCCGCAGGCGTTCGGGATAAGCCGGCTCATTGTAACAATAAGTATCAATTTTGTATTTATCGATGAAACGCAACTCTTCTTCGGCCGTTTTCAACACTTGCTGTGTGCTGATTTCGCGGGTGAGTACAGGGCCTATTCCCGGAATTTTTTGCAGCAGGGATACCGGGCTTTTGAATACGGCCTCGGCGTTGCCGCAATGTTCAATCAGGCGTTTGGCCAAAATACTTCCTATACCGGGAATAAGCCCGATAGCAATATAATATTGCAATTCGTGGTGGTTCATTATGTGGTGGTTTTTAGCGCGGTCTTTATTCCATTATCATCATGGCGTCGCCGTAGCTGCCGAACTGATATTTTTCTTTTACGGCCAATTCATAGGCTTTGATTACCAAATCATAGCCTCCGAAAGCGGCGGTGGACATCAGGAGTGTTGATAGCGGAAGGTGGAAATTGGTGACTAAGCGGTTGGGCACATTGAAATCGTAAGGGGGGAAGATGAACTTGTTGGTCCAACCCTCATAAGGTTTCAGGAAGCCTTGGGTAGTTACGGAAGTTTCAATGGTGCGGAGTACGGTGGTGCCGACGGCGCATACGTTTTGTTTCGCTTCCTTGGCCTTGTTGACAATGTCAACCGTTTCCTGCGGAATGAAGATCTGCTCGGAGTCCATTTTGTGCTTGGTGAGGTCTTCTACATCTACCGTGCGGAAGCTGCCTAAACCCATATGTAGTGTAACTTCTGCAAAATCAACGCCTTTAATTTCAAAGCGTTTCATTAATTCGCGGCTGAAGTGCAGGCCGGCAGCCGGTGCGGCTACGGCGCCTTCATGTTTGGCGAAAATGGTTTGGTAGCGTTCGCTGTCAATAGGTTCTACCTGTTTGCGGATCCACTTGGGCAGGGGCATTTCACCCAGGGCAAAGAGGGTCTTTTTAAATTCGTCATAGTTGCCGTCAAACAGAAAACGGAGCGTACGGCCCCGGGACGTGGTATTGTCAATTACTTCGGCTACAAGCGCGTCATTTTCACCGAAATATAATTTATTTCCAATGCGGATTTTGCGGGCGGGATCTACCAATACGTCCCACAGGCGCTGTTCGCGGTTGAGTTCGCGCAGAAGAAACACTTCGATCTCCGCCCCGGTTTTTTCTTTGTTGCCGTAGAGCCGGGCGGGAAATACCTTGGTGTTGTTGAAGATTAATACATCTTTCTCGCTAAAATACTTGATGATGTCTTTGAAAACCTTATGTTCTATTTTGCCGGTTTTCCGGTGCAATACCATCAGCCGTGATTCGTCACGGTATTTGGCTGGATATTTGGCAATGAGATCAGTGGGCAGGTTGAAGTTGAAATGAGATAGTTTCATGTTCTATACGTTTCTCATGTTTTAAGCCTGCAAAGGTACATCTTTTTCAGGAATTTCCATATTTTTTATCATACTTTCGACACTTTCCAGGTCGAAAGCGGCTTCTACCCTGTGTTTACCGCTCCGGGTACGCCGCAGGCCGGTGAGGTGTCCGCCGCTTTGCAGGGCCAAGCCCAAATCCCGGGCGAATGACCGGACGTAAGTGCCCTTACTACATGACATTCTTATTGTTACATTCGGGAGGTCGAATTTTTCCACTTGCAGGGTGCTGATGGTGATCAGGGCCGGCTTCATTTCCGCCTCCTTGCCGGCCCGCGCCAGCTCATAGGCCCGTTTGCCGTCAATCAGTTTGGCGGAGAAAACAGGCGGAACCTGTTCCTGTTGGCCTATAAAGCGGCGGAGCGCTTCATCCAGCATTTCCCGGGTAATATGTTCAAAGGGATAGGTGGCGTCAATTTCCTTTTCCATATCGAAACAGGGGGTTGTGGCCCCGAGTTGTATGTCGGCCACATATTCTTTTTCTTCGGCCTGCAGGCTATCTGCCAATTTTGTGGCCTTTCCCACACAAACCAGCAGTAAGCCGGTGGCCAGGGGATCAAGGGTGCCGGCATGGCCCACTTTGATTTTTTTTTGTCCGGTTTTCTTTTGCAGAAGGAATTTTACTTTCCGTACCACATCCGCCGATGTCCAGCGGTAGGGTTTGTCGACCGGAATTACCGTGCCGTTTTCTATATCAATAGTCATAAATATACCTTGTAAAGGCGCAGGGTGACGGATGTTTTCATCCTTCACCCTGATACCCTTCACTTTTTACCATTTAACTGCTTTTCTGCGGAGGGGCATGGTCATACAACGGGCGCCGCCGCCGCCGCGGGGCAGCTCGGAGCCGTCTATGGTCACCACACAGCGCTTGCTTTTTTTCAGGTTGGCTTTTCCGCTGAGCACGTCATGGGCGGCAATTACATCAAAACCATGTTTGCTCATTTCTTCTATGGTGTTGATATTGCGGGCGTAGCTGAGTACTTTTCCGGGGGCAAAGGCGAAGAAATTGGCGCCGCTGTGCCATTGTTCACGTTCTTCTACCCACTCGTCTTTGGTGCCGCCGCAAACCACAGGTTCCAGGTCCATGCCTAACTTTTTCAGCGTCGGCAGCAGGCCGGGAACATAACGGATTTTGTCCACCTTACCATGCTCTACTGTAATATGTATGGTGTCAAGCGGGTTGTCGTCCAGTATTACCGGTTTGAAAACCATGCATTTGTCTTTATCCAACAAGGTAAACACCATGTCGAGGTGGATGAACGACTCTGGTTGATGGGGCAGCTGTTGCACCAATATATGTATCCGTTCTTCCGTGTTGCGCAATTGTGATACCAGGAAGTCAACCCCCTGGGACGTGGTTCGCATGCCGTTGCCCACGATCAGGATATCTTCGCGGGCCACCAGTACGTCGCCCCCTTCAAAAAGCACTTTGGGTGGGGTGCTTAGTTCGTATGGATTCACGACACCCTCGTTATTTACCGCTTTGTTCTTGAAAATGGCTTCCATAATCAGCGACTCGCGGAGGCGCACCTTGTTGGCCATTTTGCCGATAAAGGCCCGTTTCCCGATGGTCATGGAGGCATCACGGGTGAAGTAAAAATTATAAAGGGGGAATAAAGCGTAATAATCATCGTTGAGGAAGGCCGTCAGGTTGTCAATCCTCGCCGGTAAACCTTCAATCAGTACACGGCAAAGCGTCCGCGCCGGCAGGTCCATCAACTGGTCATAGCAATCCAGCGCCTCTTCGGCCATACAGATTTTGTGTATCAGCGTTTGCCGCTCCTTGTCATTTTCCAATACTTTCAACAGCAGGTCTTTGATCTGGTAGGTGTTGGTAACCTGATTAAGCACCCCTTCAATTTGCTCATATTCTTTCTGGGCAATGGAGAGATTGAGAATATCACTGTAGAGGGCGCGTTGCGCATCTTTCGGGGTCATATTCTCCACTTCGGGTCCGGGAGTATGGAGCAATACGGCTTCCAGCTCCCCGATTTCCGATTGTACGTCTAATGCAATGGGTTCGGTTTTCATATTAAACAAAGGTACAAAAAAATATTGAGAAAAGAATTTTAGAATATGATCAATAACTCCAGCGTCAATTTATTGTCCAGTGCGTGGAATCCGCCGATTTTATCTACTTCGGGGAAGTTGGCGGCCAGTCCGTTGCGGATAAAGTATTGCTCGAAATTAAGGCGGAGCAGGGTGGAGAAGTATTTATGGCAAAGGCCGAAGTTGAGCCCTATGGTGGCGCGGTTAACATCCAGTCCGCTGTTGAGGAAGTCGTAGCCCATGGCATCCCAGCGCAGGGCAGGTTGTATATATTTAAACTGCCAGAATGTGGCGGGGATGGCGTAGGCGCCCTGGAGGTAGAATCCGGTACAATAGTTTTTGCTGTTGAGGTTGTAGCGGTCCATGACCTCACCCTGTATCAGCAGGTTATTCTTACGGTAGCTGAAATCGGCCCCCCAGTAAAAGAGTTGGGTGGAGGTATCCGCATCATAGCGGTATACCTTGGCGCTGGCCTTTAATGCATTGATGTTTCCTGCAGTGAGCTTGGCCGCCAGGGAGGGGGAGTCTGTCCAGGTCGGGGCGTTCATTTTTCCGCCGTTGAAGATACCGCCCTGCGCTTCGAAGGGGAGCTGGCCGAGTTTGAATTTATACTGCGCTACTACGCCAAGATCGCGGGAGCCGGGGGTGAAGTATTTGCCGATGAAAGCCCGGTTGGCGAACATCATTTCCGAGGGGGTCACCACATAGCTGTTTTCAAAGGGAATCAGTGTTTGCCCCAGTATCATGGTCAGGTTCTCATAGCGGATACTGCCGTATATGTCAAGTACGCTAAATTGGCCCTCGTTGTTTAATTCTACCTGCAGCCGGTAACCCAGGAAATCATGGTAATTGCCTTTGACGCCTACCCGTGAGTTCCGCACGCTGAAGCGCATATCGCCTTGTGAGGTGCTTACTTCAAACTTGGCTTTCAGACTTCCGTCGAAACTGATCAAGGTGTCTTTCTTTGCCGGAATGTCTTTTGTTGTGTTGTCTGTTGTTGTTTGTGCCAATACTATTCCAGGTAATAGCACGAGTAATGAAATAATAAATTTACGCATATAATTAGCTGTTATCGATTGTCAATTCTTTTTTCCACCCACACCATCATGTGGTCTTTCACGGTTTCATAACGTAGTTCGAAGTCCGTTTCCCATCCGTCATTGTCCGTATAAGTCGCTTTTAATTTTCCTTGTTTTTTGGGGCTGAATTTTTCTACATACAGTTGCCGGGCGAAGTCTATGCCGTTTTCACTGATGAATTTATACAACGCTTCTTTTGCGCACCAGAGAATGCACAGTTGTTCTTTCCGGTGCTTGCCGGAGAGGTAGTTGCGTTCTTCATCGGAAAGGGCCTTGTGTTCCACCGCACTGAAATCGCGATGCAGCGCTTCCATATCTATGCCTACCGGCTCATCTTCGTTGTAGATAATAGCGGCAAAGCGTTGGGTATGGGTAATGCTGAGGTTGGCGGTATTGTTGGGCAAAAAGGGCCGGCCGTTGTCGTGGTGGCGCAGGTAGACTTTTTCTCCCAGCACCTTGTTTAACAATACACGTACGGCTATCCGCTCCAGGCGGCGTTGAGGGTTGGTGGTCAGCAGTAATTCTTCCGCTTCATTGTTGGGGATGGAAGCGTCGCGCAAAAGTTCTTCTTCCGTTTCCGTGATTTCCCAAACGGCAGTGATGCTTCGGTTGCGATGATGTTCTATGTTTATAACAGGCATAAGGGGATTATTTCCATTCAAGGGTTTCTATCAGTTGAATAATATCAGTGGTGTAATAGCTGATTATAGGGGCGAGGAAATCGTGGTCCGGGGTTCTTTGGAAGTAAAGCGCCCCGCGTAGAAAGTGACGGGTACTGTCCGTGGCATAAAACTGGACGGAAGAAGCGGCGTCGCCACCGATTTCATAAAGGAGCCCGTAGACCTTTTTCGAGGGATGGGCAAAGGGCGTCTCGGTAATCGCATCGGCTTTGATGACGTGCCGGTATACGAAGTTATGTGTGTCGTCAAGCAATTCGGGCAGGTTGTTGTTAACGCGTTTGTAGCTGATGTGCAGCGTGGCGTCTGCCGGTAGTTTCAGGTTAATCCAGTAGCGTTCGTAGTGGAGGTCTTGCGTGTCGGCGGTGATGTTGGCATAGCCGGGGCATTGAAAGCGGTACGGGTAGCCGGTGCTGTCAAAGGTGCGATAATTTCTTTCGGGAAGATCTACACGCAGTAAGCCTTCCGGCTTTGGTGCCGGTGGATTGCCGCAGGCTGTGGCCAGAACAATGAATAGCAGGTATGGAAAGACGTTTCTCATAAGTTTTGCTGTGGTATGATGGAGCGGGTGGAAATGATTTTTCCGCTGAAGTTGTAGCTTATTTCTATGTAGTTTTCGGGTTCGTCATCAGGTGTTGCCGCACATTCTCCGGTAGTGTAAGCGACCGTAGCACCCGTTCCCTGCCGGGCGTCTGTCACACTGATATAGGTGGCGCAATTGGAGCGTACCTGCGCTTTCTTGCCGGTGGCTATAGGTTGTCCGTCGAAAGTGAGGCGGAACGACAGTCTGTTGTCAGGACTGCCGGTAATCTCCAGTTTGAGCCGGCTATAGAGTTTCCTGTAATTATCCAGGCACTGCCGGGTCTGTTCTTTGCGTTCATCGTCAAAATAGTGGAACAGGAGGAGCAGGCTGTCCGACCGTTCGCTGATGTTTTCTACGGTGGAGATCTGGTGTATGGCGTTGCAGATGGCCGACAGGCGCTTTTCCTGCCGTTGGTCTTCCAGGCGGTATTCATGGGCCAGGCGTTGCCGCTCTTTTTCCGGAAAGGGGTAGCGGAGGTGGTAGTGTATCGTCTGTACCTGGCTGTTGTCGTCCTGGTATTTTTCCCAGTAAACAGCACCGGTGCGCAGTATGGCGGCATCGCTGAGGTAGGCCGTGCTGCCCAGCCGCATATAGGCGCTGGCGCCTTTGGCGCTGAGGAATTGCAATACGCGTTGTTGCGCCAGGCTGTCGGAGGTGTGCAATACACCCTCTGCCAGTAGTTGTGTGGCCATTGCGCGGATGAGTTGTTCGCGGATCTGCCGGCAGGCCCGTTCTTCGGCGCGCTCTACGGTGGAGGCCGCCGTCACGGCGCTAAGATGGGCGGGACCGGCGGTGTCGACCCATTCCGGCTTGTTGATATCGCTTTGCGCTATAATTTTACTTTGGGCCCGGCCGTTTAGCGGCATAAGCGCCAGAAACAGGAGTACAAAGTAGCGGATAGCGCCGGGTATGATCGTATTCAGGCTGTTAATCTGTTTCATCGGATATTTCTCCTACGATCTCTTCCAGGATATCTTCCAGGGTGACCAGGCCTTCGGTCCCGCCGAATTCATCCACTACGATAGCCAGGTGGATTTTCTTTTGCCGGAATTCTTCCAACAAGTCGTTGATTTTTTTTTGTTCGGGGACAAAGTAACATTCCCGGACCAGCTTTTGCCAGTGAAAAAGATCATCCTCTTCCTGGATATAGGGCAGGAGGTCTTTTACAGGCAGGAAGCCCCGGATGTTGTCCAGGGTGCCTTCATATACCGGAATGCGTGAATAGCCGTAGTCAATGACCTGCCGGCGCATTTCCATGAACGGCGTATGTATTTCAATGGCCGCCATTTTTACACGGGGCAGCATAATGGACTTTACGTCTATGTTCACAAAGCGGACAATTCCTTTGAGGATTTTTTTATCTTCGGCGGATTCCGAGGTGGTGATGTCGACGGCCTGGGACAGTTCGTCTATAGATACGGTATTGCGGGCGCCGAATCCCTTGTTGATACGGGTGTCCAGCTGCTGGGTGAGCCAATTGAAAGGCTGTGCGAGTTTCATTAAAAATTGCAGGGGTGCAGCCATAATGCCGGCCAATTGTTCTGGATACTGGGCCGCCAGTATTTTTGGCGTGATCTCACTGCTGAAAGCCAATATAAAAGTAAGGGCCGCTGTTTCAATGATGAAGCCGAGGGTGGGGTTTTGCGAGAAGTCAATGAGCGAGGCGACCATCCAGGTAGACAGCAGGATAATGGATATGTTTACCATGTTGTTAAACAGCAGTACGGTACTCAATAAGTCATTGGGCCGCGCGAGGTGGCTGAGTATACGGCGGTTGTTTTTATTGCCTGTTTTTTTTAGCTTGTCGATATGCTGGGGGCTTAGAGAAAAATACGCGGTTTCCGAAGCCGACAGCAAGGCCGACAACAGCAACAGTGACAATAGCAATAGGAGTGCAAAAAAGAAAGCCGGGTGGCTAAGCGATAAATCTGTCGATGGAGGTTCCAAGATTTTTTATTTTGATTCAACAATCAAAGTTACACATTTTATTGGAATGTGAAAAAATAATTCATAACGAAATTCCAAGCGGTTACTATGCCAATGGCCAGTAACTTAGATAAATAAAAGCGTAACTTCGTCTTTTCGTGGAAAATATAAAGCAGCAGGTTGTTGAACAGCAGGCCGATCAACGCAATGCCGATGAAGCTTAAGTATTCTTTGGTAATTTCCGGGTTGTGGCTCTGGAAGGTCCACCACCGGTTCAGGAAGTAGTTGGTGGTGGCTGCCGTGATAAAACCTGTGGAGTTGGCAAGGTAGCGGTTGATTTTTGCCTTTTCTTTCAGCAGCCAGGTGATACTGAAATCTACCACTACGCCGGATCCGCCCACGACGGCAAATTTAACAAAAAGGCTTATTAAATGTTCTAAGTTGTTCATTTTCTTTATAATAAATTATGATCCTTAAAGCTGAAATAATCATCCCCAGCAATAATTACGTGATCTATAATTGTGATACTTAATAATTTGCCGGCTTCTTTCAGTTGACAGGTCAGTTGTTTGTCCGCCTGGCTGGGGAAACAATTTCCCGAGGGGTGGTTGTGTACCAGTATCAACTGCGTGGCCAGATTTTCCAGCGCAAATTTAAAAATAATTTTGGGATCTGCCACCGTAGCGGTTACCCCGCCGTGCCCTACTTTCTGTTTGGCCAGTAATTTATTGGCATTGTTCAGGGCCATTACCCAGAATTCTTCATGGCTTATATCTTCCAGCAGAGGCGCTATGTAGTTTTTGACGTCCGGTGCATTGTTGATTTTGGTGGTCTTTCCGCTGGCTGTGGAGTTTCTTCGCCGGCCCAGTTCGAACGCGGATAAGAGACTTAGCGCTTTAGTAGCGCCTATGCCTTTTATGCTGCGAAGCTGGGGCAGCTTCAGCCGGCCCAGTTCATGCAGGTTGTTGCCGGCCAGGGCCAATACCTGTTTGGCGAGGTCAACGGCTGTTTGCTCGCGTGTTCCGGAGCGGAGGATGATGGCCAATAGTTCTGCATCGCTGAGCGCTGCTGCGCCTTTGAGCAGGAATTTTTCCCGGGGCCGGTCATCGGCCTTCCAATCTTTAAGCCTGAGCGTGCTTGTGCTGGTAGTCATGAGTGAGTGGCGGTTTTTATACGGCGCAAAGATAGGCTATTTTTTTATTTATGCAAAGGCCCTACTTCCACCACGAGCTGCCGAAAACAATGTAGAAAGCCCAGGAGTCCGGACCGAAACCGAAGTCAACGCCCATATGGAGCTTGAACTGTCTCGCAATGAGGTAGCGGAATCCGGCGCCGTAGTTGTATACCCATTTGGAGGAACCAAAGTCATTGTATGTGTTGAATGCCTTGGCTGCTCCGGCGAAGCCGGTAAGACTCCAGCGTTTGTATACCTGCACGCGGTGTTCCGTTTCGGCCAGGGCGGTAATCTCTCCCTGGTAACGGTTGGCGGGAACGCCCCGCAGGTCGATGTAAGGTAGAAGGTAGAACGGCGCATCGCCGTACATTTGTTGCCAGTCGAACCGCAATCCGCCGACCCACCGGGGCAGTATCTGCCAGAAACCATAGCCGGTAACTTCTGCCTGTGTGAAATCATAATCACTGCCTATACCGCTATTGCTCCAGTTGAGCTGGCTCTTTATGCGGTAACCGGTATTGGGGGTGAAAATGTTGTCGCGGTTGTCAAACTCCAGGAGGGCGGCAAGTCTGCTGAGGTTGCTTTCGGCCTCTTTGTCGCGAAAGAAATCCGGTACTTCATCACCCTCAAATCCCACTTCGGTATGTGAAAAGATATATTGCACACCTCCGTTGAAGTAGGTAAGGAAATCTTTGGTCACTTCCAGCATCACCGGTATAGCCTTGATTTTGATCAGTGCCGATAATTCGCCTCCTGCCGGCAGGCTCTTGTAAAAGTCCATATTAATATCGGCATAAGCCAGTCCCCCGCTGTAATGTATGCCGTACTTCTCCCATGAGCCGCGGTGGCCGCCCATAACCGCCCAGCTGTTGTTCACGGTATACATGCCGCCGGCCATGGTTATGGTGGGCTGTGGCGGACGGTGGAAGCCCGTTGGCGCAGTCTCCCGGTGTTTCGGCGGCTGCATGAAAACCAGGGCTGCGCCGCCGCCGAAACCGCCCAGGGCCGGTTCCGTGATAATGGCCGGTACGGGAATAAAGCCATGGGCGTTGATCAGTACATCACTCAGGTCGAAGGCGCCGTCCTGGCTGTCGCGGAGGTTGAACCGCGGTTTTTTCTTTGCAGCCGTGCTGTCGGTTCCGGCATCTGTGGTGGTCGTACTGTCTGTTTGCGCACTGAGGGTCAGGCTGTTTATTAATAGTGTGGTGACGATGATGAGGCTTTTCTTTAGCATGATTGTAACATAATTATTGCCTTGTTGTCATGCAAAAAACATGCCGAAGTCTTCTTTCTTGCAAAAATTCAAAAAAATATATAACTTTGCACCCCCTAACAAAGGAAGGATGGCCGAGTGGTCGAAGGCGCACGCCTGGAAAGTGTGTATACTCCAAAAGGGTATCATGGGTTCGAATCCCATTCCTTCCGCAGAAATGATTACAGTTGATAATTTAGCCATTCAGTTCGGTAAACGAACACTATTCCAAGAAGTTAATCTTAAATTTACCGCCGGAAACTGTTACGGTATTATTGGCGCCAACGGCGCCGGTAAGTCTACCTTTTTACGGCTGTTGAGCGGTGAGTTGGACGCTACGCGCGGGAATATCTCTTTCGGGCCGGGCGAACGGCTCTCGGTGCTTAAACAGGACCACTTTGAATTTGACGAGTATACCGCCCTTGATACGGTGATGATGGGCCATGCGCAGTTGTGGAAGGTGAAATCCGAAAAGGATGCCATCTATATGAAAGAAGAGTTTTCGGAGGAAGACGGTATCCGCGCTTCGGAACTTGAAGGGCAGTTTGCCGAGATGGACGGCTGGAACGCCGAGAGCAATGCCGCCGCACTGTTGAGCGGCCTGGGCATCAGGGAACAGTTGCACGGGATGTTGATGAAGGATATCAGCGGTAAAGAAAAAGTGCGTATTTTGCTGGCCCGCGCCCTGTTCGGTAAGCCGGAGAACCTGCTGCTCGATGAGCCTACCAATGACCTGGATATTGAAACCGTGATGTGGCTGGAAAATTACCTGGCCAATTATGAAAATACGGTACTGGTGGTATCCCATGACCGCCACTTCCTGGATGCGGTGAGTACCCATACCGTAGATATAGACTTCGGCAAGGTGAAGATTTATGCGGGGAACTACAGTTTCTGGTACGAATCCAGCCAGCTGGCCCTGCGTCAACAGCAGCAACAGAATAAGAAAAACGAAGAACGCCGCAAGGAATTACAGGAATTCATCCAGCGTTTCAGCGCCAATGTCGCCAAATCACGTCAGGCCACCAGCCGTCGTAAGATGCTGGAAAAATTGAACGTGGACGAAATACAGGCTTCTACCCGCAAGTATCCGGCCATTATTTTTACCCCCGAACGTGAAGCGGGAGACAAGATATTGGATGTATTCGGCCTCTCGGCCAGCGTGGATGGTGAACTGCTGTTCAAGGACGTAACCTTTGAGGTGGCCAAGAACGATAAGATCGCTTTCCTCTCGCGTGATCCGCGGGCCATGACCGCCCTGTTTGAGATGCTCAATGAACAGGCTAAGCCGGACCTTGGACATTTCCAGTGGGGGCAGACCATTACATCGGCCTACCTGCCGTTGGATAATTCGGCATTCTTCGATACCAGCTTGAATATATTTGACTGGCTTTGCCAGTTCACCAACGATACTACCGAGGTATTTATCCGCGGCTATCTGGGTAAAATGCTCTTTGCCGGCGAAGAAGTCTACAAAAAGGCGAACGTCTTAAGCGGGGGAGAGAAAATGCGCTGTATGATTGCCCGCATGATGTTGAAAAACGCCAATGTGATGGTGCTTGACTCGCCGATGAATCATCTTGACCTGGAGTCTATACAGGCTTTTAATAATACGTTGAAAGCCTTCAAGGGCACCCTGCTCTTCGCTTCGCATGACCATGAGTTTATCAATACGGTGTCAAACCGCATTATAGAGCTTACGCCCAATGGTATCATTGATAAGATGATGGATTATGACGATTACCTGGCCGATGAAAAGGTCAAGCAACTGCGTGAAAAGATGTACGCCCTATAATAGTGCTTACAACTACCGGTTTCCGGGTATTTACCTGTTGCTGTTTTTTCGTTCCAGTTCCCGTAGATTTTCCAATTTCTTTTTTTCCAGAAATTCGTAGATGCCGCAAAGGTGTTCGGTCACTTTTTTGTTGCCGAACTCATAGACCTTGCTTACCAGTCCGTCGAGGAAATCACGGTCATGGGATACCACTACCAGTGTGCCGTCAAAATCCAGCAGGGCCTGTTTGAGGATATCCTTGGTTTTCATGTCGAGGTGGTTGGTCGGTTCATCGAGGATAAGGAAGTTGACCGGCTCCAGCAGAAGCTTGATCATGGCTAAGCGTGTACGTTCCCCGCCACTGAGGACCTTTACTTTTTTCGCGGAATTTTCTCCCCCGAACATAAAAGCACCCAGCAGGTCCTTGATTTTTGTACGTATATCACCCACCGCTACAATGTCAATGGTTTGGAATACCGTAAGGTCTTCATCAAGCAGCGAGGCCTGGTTCTGCGCAAAATAACCGATTTTGATGTTGTGTCCCAGGTTAAGGTTCCCGTCAAAAGGAATTTCCCCCATGATACATTTTACCAGGGTGGATTTCCCTTCGCCGTTCTTGCCTACAAAGGCTACTTTTTCTCCGCGCTCAATGGTGAAGCCTGCATTCCTGAAGACCGTATGCTCGCCGTAGCTTTTGCTCAACCCGTCTGCAATCACCGGATAATTTCCGGAACGGGGAGAGGGCGGAAACTTTAGCCGCAGCGCCGAAGTATCTTCCTCGTCCACCTCAATCAATTCCAACTTGTCCAGCATTTTTACGCGTGACTGTACTTGCAGGGTCTTGGAATAAGTACCTTTGAAACGTTCAATAAATTCAGTGGTTTCGGCAATGAACTTCTGTTGTTCGTCATATTGTTTCTGTTGTTGCTCGCGGCGCTCTTTACGCAGTTCAAGGTAATGCGAGTACTTGGCTTTATAGTCATATATACGGCCCATGGTGACCTCAATGGTGCGTGTGGTGATATTGTCTACAAAGGCGCGGTCGTGGGATATAACCACAACGGCCTTGGCGCTGTTGATCAGGAAGTCTTCCAGCCATTGGATAGATTCGATGTCGAGGTGGTTGGTCGGCTCGTCGAGCAGGATCACATCCGGGTTTTGGAGCAGCAGTTTGGCCAATTCAATACGCATGCGCCAACCGCCGCTGAACTCGCTGGTCTTCTTATGGAAATCATCACGTTGGAATCCGAGGCCCAACAGGGTCTTTTCGATCTCCCCTTCAAAATTGATTTCTTCAATATGGTAGAACTTTTCGCTCAGTACCGAGACCTGTTCGATAAGCTTCATGTAGCCGGCGGACTCATAATCCGTGCGGGTGGTGAGTTCTTCATTCAGCCGGTTGATTTCCGACTCCATGGCGAAAATCGGGGCAAAGGCCTTTGAGGTCTCTTCAAAAACCGTGCGACTGTCTTCCGTCATCAGGTGCTGCGGCAGGTAAGCCACGACCGTGCCCTCGGGGTAAGTAACCTGCCCGCGGGACGGTTCCCGCACTCCGGCCAGAATCTTGAGCAGGGTTGATTTTCCCGCTCCGTTCTTGCCCATCAGGGCGATACGATCTTTTTCGTTGATTACAAATGAGATATCCTTGAATAGCGTGGTGCCGCCAAATTCGACTGTCAGTCCGTCTGCAGAAAGCATAAATGAATAGAGAATAAAATTACAAAGATAATAAAAGATTAGAGACTGAGGGGGGCACTTGCCCCTAATCTCTTTTTTTTGTACCTTTGTACCCTATGTCGACAACACTTCATCTCTATGTAGAAACCGATGCTTCCGCAGGTTTTTGTTTTGGTGTTATTAATGCCATTAACAAGGCGGAGGAAGCCTTGTCCGATAAGACAGAAGAGCTGTATTGCTTAGGCGAGGTGGTCCATAACGAAGAGGAGAACCGTCGTTTGAAGGACCTGGGCCTGCAGACGATTCAGCGTAATGACCTGTTGCACCTGCGCAATAAACGCATTTTATTCCGCGCCCATGGGGAGCCGCCTGCCAGTTATGAGGCGGTGAAAGAAAACGGCAATACGGTGATTGACGCTACCTGTCCTATTGTGAAAGGCCTGCAGAAGCAAATTGAGCGGTCTTACAGTTCAGGAGAGCGCATTTATCTCTATGGCAAGGCGACCCATCCGGAGGTAATCGGCATAGCCGGTTACATCAATAATGACCTGGTTGTCTTTAATGACCTTGAAGAGCTGGACCTCGATGAGTTGCCGGAGAAGATCACCTTGTACAGCCAGACGACCCAGTCTATAGACAAGTACCAACAGATTATAGACACCTTGATCCGCTTGGGCATAACGGTGAATGTAAAAAACACCATCTGCCGTTCTGTGGCCCACCGGAAACCCATGTTACAGGAGTTTTGCCGGCGGTTTGACAAGGTCGTCTTTGTGGCAGGACAAAATTCATCCAACGGAAAATTTCTTTACCAGGTGTGCAAAGACGCCAATGCCAATGCGTATTTTATCAGTAAGCCGGAGGAGATAGATGCAGCCTGGTTCGCGCCGCAAGAGCGGATAGGTATCAGCGGCGCCACCTCTACGCCCTTATGGCTGCTGGCGGAAGTTAAAAAGCATTTGGAGAATTTGTAATCTCTGCTTACTTTTGTACAAAGTATAAATCCGCCACGTTTTTATAAGTGAGCTGTTGAAACAAGATATTTCTTTGCCCAGAAATCCGGTCTTGGTAAAACTTTTTCGTTGTGCCAAATTGGCCGAGAATGCAGGTTATGGCTTTGATAAAATGCTTAGCTGGAAAAAAGAAACAAACCGGGAGGTGCTTTTTGATTCCGATATTATTGGCTCTACGGTTACATTTATGCTAAAAAATGAAATACAGCCTCAGGAATCAGGTGGTCAAATAGGTGGTCAAATAGTCTATAAAAACAATAATAATCAGAAGAATAGTATAAAGTTATCTGAAACACAATATTTAATTATTGAAGAGATCAGAAAGAATCCTAAAATCTCCAGAAAAGAGTTGTCGGGAATATTAAGTATGAACCCCTCTGCAATACAAAAACATTTGAATAAGTTGCAGGAGATGAGTATGATTGCAAGAAAAGGGAAAACAAGATCCGCAATATGGTTGATTAGAAGGCGTTTGGAGAATTTGTAAGCGAAATTATAGCCACCGGGAAGTCTTTAAACTGTCCGAATTCCTGTAGTGTAAAACCCCGCGCCTGCACTTTTAATGCATTGCCCTGGCGGATAACTTCCAGGTAGAAATAGCGTGGTTTTTGCTCTTCCGGCAAGATATCGGTAAAATCCCGTTTCCCTTCTTTCTTGAAAGGTTGCCAGAGTCCGCCGCCGCCGCCGATAACCATGAATTTTTTATGATAGATATCAAACACCTCCAGGTGGTGAGAGTGTCCGCTGAGAAATAATACGGCTTTCCGGGTGTTGATGTAAGCCGGCACGTACTGCTGCTGCACTTCTTTTGATGGACTGACCACATTGCTGTTGGTGTAGGGCGAATGGTGGCAGGCTACAATAATAAATTTTATGCCCGGTTCCCGGTTCAACGAGTCCATACAATGTTCATACCAGGTTTGTTGGGCCTTGCTTTTAAGCTTGCCGATTTTGGAAAAATTAGAGTTGAAAATTACTACCGCCATAGAGTCCTGCACCACATAATAACCGGTGTCGGGTATTTGGGGGAACCGTTGCCGGAAATTTTTCTCGCCGGCCCCCTGAGTCATCAGGTACTCGTGGTTGCCATAGGTCGGATATACAGGAGTGGCGACTGCCTGTATTTCCTCTATAAAACGGTCGATGCGCGTCCAGTCGCTACTGCTACTCCCATTGGCCACCATGTCGCCGAGGTGAAACACCGTGTGGTGAGGCCTGCGTGCCAGGTCTGTGAGCAAACTGTCTGCCCCCTCCTTGTTGCGGTCGGTTTTCAGCAATATGGTTTCCACTTTCATGGGTTCCTGGGTATCACTGATAAATGCGAGATGCTGGGCCTGGGCGCTCAGATGGCTTATTGTGCAAAAGCAGAGGCTGATAAATAAATGTTTCATGTATACAAAGATAAGTATTATCTTCGCAACCTATTTCAAACTTATCAAAAATATTGTGAAGGCTTCATTTATTATGTTTTTTCTACTCGTTTTATTGGTATACGGGAGCATTAATGCTTATATTTTCCTGCGCGGATGGCAGGCGCTCGGATGGATGGGAAACGGTCGGTGGATACTGTTGGCGGTTTTCTCCCTGATTGCGCTTTCTTTTATTTTGCTTATGTTGCTTAAAAGGAATTATGACGGACCCTGGCTGGACCTGGCCTGGCCGCTGGCATCGCGTTGGGCCGCTGCAGTGCTTTACCTGCTGATGGCGCTATTGGTCATAGATCTTGTACGCCTGCTGTGCGGCGCTTTGTGGACGAGTCCCGCCCATCTTCTGGGCTCCGGCTATGAGGGGGCGAAGACCATACTGCTTTGCGTGCTTACGGGAGGCATGGCGGTTCTGCTCGCCATTGGCTATTTTAACGCCGTGTATCCGGAGGTCAAAGTGCAGGAGTTGACGATCCATAAGTCTGCCGCTGGTCGTGATTCGTTGAACGTGGTGCTGGTGAGTGATCTGCACCTGGGCCTTTCCAACGGCCGGCAGGAACTTTCACGCTGGGTGAAAGCCATCAACGCGCAACAACCCGATATGGTATTGATTGCCGGAGATATGTTTGATGATAACCCGGCGCCGGTGGAGCGGAAAAAGCTGGGTGAAATACTGGAAGACATCAAGGCGCCCCTGGGGGTGTATTTCGCGCAAGGAAATCATGACGGGTATGGAGACTTCACTCGGGCCTGCCGCTATCTGGAGGCGCACGGCATAAAGGTATTGACGGATACGGCGCTCTTGATAGAAAATAGTTTTTATGTGGTAGGGCGGTTGGACCGTAGCGCCGGGATGGGCATGGCCCTCAATAAAGGCCGTAAAAGCGTGGAAGAATTAACGGCCGGACTGGATAAAAGCAAGGCAGTTATTCTGTTGGACCACCAGCCGTATGAGCTGGAAAAGGCCGCTGCCGCCGGAGTTGACCTGCAGGTGAGCGGGCATACGCACCATGGGCAGATCTGGCCCTTTAACCTGATCACCCAAAGGATGTACGAAAAAGACTATGGCTACCTGCAGAAGGGAAATAGTCATTTTTATATATCAGAGGGGCTTGGGAGCTGGGGTCCCCCGGTTCGTATCGCCACGCGTTCGGAAATTGTGCTCCTGAAAGTAAAATTTATGCCTGAAAAGTAGTTGGGCCCGGAATTTTTCTTTATCTTCGCTTAAACTTAAAACCAAATCTTTATGGAAGTTTCAAAAGTAGACCTGTTTATCGGAACAATGGGCAATAAGTTTCCCGAAGACAAAATGATGCTGTTGCGCGAGCAGTTGTTGAATATGCCTGATGAAAGATTCACCATGATACAAATTGCTCCGTATAAGGATCCGACGACATTATTGTTATTCTCCATATTCCTGGGGGTATACGGTGTTGATCGCTTTCTGCTTGGTGAAACCGGATTAGGTGTTCTGAAGCTGTTGACCTGCGGTGGATTAGGTGTCTGGACGATTGTAGACTGGTTTTTGATTATAGGTAAAACAAAAGAGTGGAATTATCAAAAATTCTGTCAGTTGGCTTACTAAACAATACTTCCGTCTTTCCATTGCCGGCAAGTACCGCCTGATGCTTTGCGGAATCATTGGCGGTTATTGTTTCATTGCCTTGTCTGATCATTGGGGCAGTCAACATAGCCTGTGCCTCTTTAAAAATTGTACGGGTATTCCTTGTCCGGGCTGTGGCATGGGGCGGGCAAGTTTGTTGCTCTTCCACGGCCGTTTTTATGATGCTATGATGATGCATCCGCTGGCTTTTCCGTTTTTACTTTTTGCCATAGTGTCGGTAGTGTGGATCGTGAGTGATCTGATCCGCCGCCGTACCGGATTTTACCGGTTGATATCACGTCCCCTGCCGGGGATCTTTGTTTTTGTTTTGCTGGCTGTGATCGCAGCAAACTGGATATGGAGTATACTTAAAGGGCTGTAAAATGAAAGATAGAGTTTATCAGGGTCTGTATACGGACCATTCAGCGTCAAGAACTTTCCGCTGTGAAGTTGCTTTTGAGGCGGTGGGGATAAGCATCCGGGATTTGGAGTCCGGCGGCGGCGATACTTTTTGGCCCGTGGAGGAAATATGGACCGATACGGTGCATGGCAGCGGATTGTGCATACTTTACCGGGGCGAGCGTCCGCCGCAGGTATTGAAGATCTATGCGAAAAATATCCACCGTATTGTGGCCCGGCAGTACAAGGGGCGTGACTTTGTACAGGATCACAAGGATTATTATATCAATTTTTCACGGGTAACAGGACTCTGTGCGACATTGGCTATTATAGCGGCCATTGTTTATTTTTGGGTATTGCCTCCGGTAGCCGAATATGCTTCCGGCTATATTCCGCAGGGGACGGAAGAAAAGTTGGGTGATTATTACCTGGATTATCTGACCCGGGGAGCATGTTTAGATAGCGCGAAAACAACCTGTGTGCGGAATTTTTTCGATAGCCTGGCCTGGCATAAAAATTATGGATATAAGATAGTCGTCCTGCAGTCGGAGACTGTGAATGCCCTGGCATTGCCCGGCGGAAGGATGATTATTTACAGTGGCTTGCTGGACAGTTTGGGCAGCCGCGAAGAACTGGCGGCCCTCCTGGCCCATGAATCCGCCCATGTGGAGTTGAAGCATTGCACCAGGAGCCTTTGCCGTGCACTGTCATACGCCGTTTTATTGGCCGGCCTGACCGGCGATGCCAATAGCGTATTTACCGTACTGGCGCATAATGCCGACATGTTAAACAGCTTGTCTTATTCGCGCAAGATAGAGGAACACGCCGACATGCAGGGGTTGCTGATGTTGGAAGAAGCCGGAATAGCCCCCCAGGCCATGCTGGATTTGATTTCCAGGCTGGAAAGCCTGAACCGGCCCGGCTGGTTGGATCAATACGACTTCATCAGCAGCCATCCGGCGCTGGAAAAACGGAAAGAATATATACAGGAGTATCTGCTAAAATAAGCAATTCCCTCTACCGGAAAGAAGGCTATATTTTAGTGATGATTTCCGTGAACAGCATGCTCATGGTTTGGGCCGCTCTGTTGGCCGCTTCCATCACATCTTCATGGTTGTTCTGGAAATCATCCGATGTTTCTTTATCCAGGTCATGTGCTTCATTGGTGATGACAGACATGCCGAAGACCCGTACGCCGCAATGGCGGGCTACAATTACTTCGGGGATGGTTGACATCCCTACGGCATCGGCTCCTGTGCTTTTGAAAAAGGCATATTCAGCCGGCGTTTCATAAGTAGGGCCGGTACCGGCAATGTAAATACCCTTTTGCAGTTTGATATTTTTTTCGGCAGCAATACTTTCTGCCAGCTTAATCAGTTCAAGGTCATAGGGGCGGGTCATGTCCGGGAAACGCGGTCCCATTTCATCAATGTTCTTACCGATGAGCGGATTGGGCAGGAGGTTGATATGATCGCGGATGATCATCAGGTTGCCTACACGAAAAGCAGGATTCATTCCGCCGGCGGCATTGGATACAAAGAGCGCTTTTACTTTTAAATAGCATAATACACGTATGGGAAAGACCACCTGTTCCATAGTGTAGCCTTCATAATAGTGAAAACGGCCCTGCATGGCAATGACTTTCTTGCCGCCCAGGGTGCCGAAAATCAGGTTGCCCTTGTGGCCTATAGCGGTTGACTGTACAAAGTTCGGGACTTCGGTATAAGGAATGACCACCGGGTTTTCAATCTTGTCGGCTAATTGCCCCAGGCCGCTGCCCAGCACAATGGCGACATCGGGAGCGGCGCCTGTTCTGTTGAGTATAAAATCAGCGGTTTCTTTGAATTGTATTACACGAGGATCCATAGGAATAAAAATTAAAAATTGAGCACCGAACGACGCGGGTTCACGAGCTGTGAGTAATTAAAATGAATTAGCGTTGCATTAAATCACAGGCTATAGCGGAGGCTTTGGCCAGGATTTCTTCTTCGCCGGGTACATGCTTGTTTTGCATGAGTAAGCGGCCGTCGCAGATAACCGTATCTATACAACTGCCGTTGGCGGCATATACCAGATTGGATATAAAATTGAAATTAGGCGTAAAAGCCGGCATCTTGAGATCTACCAGGCAAAGGTCGGCCAGGTAGCCTTCCGCTATCTTTCCGGCATGAATACCGACGGTTTTAGCACCGCCCAGGGTGGCGCACTCAAACGCTTCGGGGGCGGGCATGGCGGTAGGATCGAAGCGCCATGCTTTCTGCAGGAGTGAGGCGACCTTTGTGGCCTCCACCATATCAAGGTTGTTCGAGGAGGCGCAGCCGTCTGTTCCCAACGCTACCGTTACACCGGCGGCTTTCAGTTCTTCATATTTAAACTGGAAGCCGGAGGCCAATTTCAGGTTGGAGTTGGGATTATGTACCACCTTTACATCATGGTCGGCCAGCATGCTGATCTCTTCTTCATCCAGCCATATACAGTGGGCTATCATCAGGTTGGGGAAAAGCATGCCTATCTTGTTGAGGTAACGCACGGGAGAGCAGCCGAACTGTTTTACGGCGTTATCATATTCCGTTTTGGTTTCGGCCACATGCAGGTGCACGCGCAGGTCGTTGTCATTGGCAAAGTCGCGGGTCCATTGCAGCAGGCCGGCGGAGACGGTATAAGCGGCATGGGGGCCGGGTGCAAAGCGGATACGCGGGTTATATTGCTTGGAACTTTCAAACCATTGCAGGACCTGAGCCTTGGTGTTTGCTGTATTGTTGGCGTCGAAATGGTCGAACATGGTAACCGACAACAGGGCGCGGAGACCCATTTCTTCTACGGCTCTGGCATTACCGTTGAAGTGGGTGTACATATCACTGAAGCAGGTCGTGCCGGTTTTGATCATTTCCAGGCAGGCCAGCTTGGTGCCCCAGTATACATCTTCTTCCGTGATGTGCGCCTCGTAGGGCCATATCTTCTCATGCAGCCATTGCTCAAGCGGCATATCATCACCCCATCCGCGGGCCAGGCTCATAGCGGCATGGGTATGTCCGTTAACGAAACCGGGGATGACCGCTTTGCCTTCGCCGTTAATAACGGTGCCGGCTGTAAGGGGCAAATGCCGGCCTATCCGGCTAATGAGGTTTCCTTCAATCAGGATATCAACAGACTCATTGTGCAGGCTTGCGTTTTTTATCAGGATGCTCATGTCGTTTTTTTGTAAATTCTAATCCAATCAATGTCGAAATGTGCCGGAAGGTGGCTGTTGTTGGAGGCGCCGATGACTCCGGACGACAATTGCAGGAAGAGCGGCTCGTGTACGGTATTGTTCTTTTTGCAGATTTCTGTTCCGTTTATTTTCCAACAGATATTTTCCTTGTTCCACTCTATCGTAACAATATAGAAATCATTGGGGCTTAACCTTGCCCGGCGCCGTTCGGCCTGTGTTCCGGAGGTATTGTAAATACCTGTTTCCAGCTGTCCGTTACAATAGTTAAACAGGCTGATGCCCGGCGTTGTAGCGGTGCCATGGAGCCAGCAGGCGTGGTAGATATTTTTGCAGGAAGGTACACGCAGTTTGAGCTCTATTTTGCCATACTGCAGTTGAAAGCTGTCTACCGTGCTGACTAAGCCCGAGGTATAAGGGAACTTGCGCGGCACGAAACCGAATTGTCGGTCCCAGGCCATACCGTCCGCCTCTTCCTTGCGGGTAATAATTTTCAATTGTTTGCTTTCGGCTATGGCATTCTTCTCGTTCACGGCATGCTGTTCGGCATTTTGTACAAAATGCCGGTTGAGTATATCCCGGTTCCGGTAGGCCGCGGTGCTCCAGCGGCTGTCAAGCTGGTTGTTTTCGAACTCATCATCAAAGACTACATTCCAGCTGTCCATTTCCTTAAAAGTCTCCTCATATTTTTTCCGGAGACGGAAATAAGTTTTTACCATGCCGGATTGTTTCAGTTGCCGGTATTCGAGGTATTGCTTATGGGCGTCGCATTCTTTATGCTTATGCTTGTTTTTCAGGTGTACCACACGCTGCTTGAAAGCAGAAGAACGAACCAGGTCATGCAGTTCTTTGAATTCTTTCAGCAGGGCGGCATCGCTTTCTTCGCCTTTTTTGATGTAGGCTTTGATTTCCTTGTATTGCTTCAACTCCCGGTAACGGGCTTCCGCCAGGCTTTCAGGACTGTTCTTATAAACCCGCGCTTTGACCTCCTGAATATCGGCTTCATACCGGGGCGAGTTGATATAGTCATCCAGCGCCAGATAACGTTGAAAGGCTTCCTTGGCGGCTATGCTGTGGAAATTGACATAGCAGTCATCTGCCAGCCGCAGCTGTTGCTCATAATGGCGGGTAGACGGAAAAAAGCCAAAAGCGGTTAATATATTTGAAAAGCACAACATGATATTATGCAATCAATTTAAATCCTTTTCCGCGGATATTGATGATTTGTATACTCGTATCATCACTCATGTATTTCCGGAGCTTGGTAATGTAAACATCCATGCTGCGGGCGTTGAAATAGCTGTCGTCATTCCAGATGGCGAACAGCGCGGAATTGCGGTCCAGTACGTTGTTGCGGTTCAGGCACAGCAGGCGCAGCAGGTCTGCTTCTTTGGCCGTTAACCGGATTTCTTTCTCATTAAATGACAATACCTGCTTGGTATAGTAGAATTTGTATTTTCCGATATCAAATACCGCCTGTTCCGGGTCTACCTGCGTAGAGCGCGTACGCCGCAATACGGCTTCTATACGGAGCTGTAGTTCTTCAATGCTGAAAGGTTTGGTCATATAATCATCAGCACCGGTTGAAAAGCCGTGGATAATATCTTCTTTCATGGCTTTGGCCGTAAGGAAAATGATGGGGATAGTGGAGTCGACCTGCCTGATATCCTGTGCTACGGCAAACCCGTCCTTCTTAGGCATCATTACATCCAGGATGCAGATGTCGTACTTTTTGGAGCAAAAACCCTTGAAGGCCTTTTCTCCATCGGGGTACAGGTCGGTTTGGTAGCCACGAGCATTGAGGTAATCACATAGTAATGTCCCCATGTTCTCTTCATCTTCGGCTAACAAAATCGCAGTTTTTTTCATTTCCATAAAACAAGCTATTAATTTTTTACATTTTTTTTATTACGGGCAGGACCACTGTAAACGAAGTGCCTTTGCCGGGCTCACTTTCCGGTTTGATTGTTCCCCGGTGCATTTCTACTATCTTTTTCACATAACTCAACCCTAAGCCGAACCCTTTTACCGTATGGATATTGCCGGTGGATACACGGTAAAACTTATCAAAAATCTTTTTCAAATCATCCTGGTGTATTCCTATTCCGTTGTCGGCGATGGTGATCGAGATACCGTCCTCCACATGCTGCGCCGTGATCATGAGTTCCGGATTTTCTTCGGTCCGGTATTTAATGGCATTATCAATGAGGTTGGTGAAGACATTGGTCAGGTGGGTTTCATCAGCCCATACAATAGTGCCTTGCGTATCGATTACAGTTTTTAAATGAACGTGGTTTTTCTCCAAAGAGAGGGAAAAATGAGCCAAAGTATTGAATAGTAGATTGGTTATGTCTAATTCTTTATATTTTAACTTTAAGTTTCCACGCTCAAAGATAGCAATTTGCAGGACTTTTTCCACTAAAAATTGTAATCTTTTGCTTTCGCTGAGGATAGTTTCTGATAAATAGGGTGTTCTTTGCGCCTTGTTTTGTATGTTTGGATCGTTTAACATCTGGGCCGCCAGTGAGATAGTGGCTATCGGGGTTTTTAGTTCATGGGTAATGTTGTTGACAAAGTCATTTTTCATTTCGGACAATCGCTTTTGTCTGAAAATAATCAACAAGTTGGCCGTGAAAGTACCGGTGATGATAAGGATCAATAGCAGGGAGGCTAAGATCATTACCCCTGTTTTTTCGCGTATAACACTGTTTTTTTGTGGTATAGATAAACTTAGGGTATATAGTTGGAAATAATCGGGGTCTTTTGGAAAGAGGTTGATGGCATAGGTGTTTTCGTGGGAGGCTGCATCAAAGCCGGAGGTGCAGAAAATGATTTCGCCCAGTTCATTGGTTATTCCGAATTCATAGGCGACTGTAATATTCCGTTTGCTGAACTCTTTTTCGAAAAAGGCAGCGGTCTGATCCAATGAAATGCGTTGCCGGATGGGTATCTCGGTTTTAAAAGCCGCACTGTTATTTTGTCTGGGGTTGGGCCGGTCATAGACCGACGTCTGATTCCTGGTGGGGGTAACGTAGGTGTCTTTTTCGGCAATGTCGGAAACAACATTTTCCAGAATAAGTTGTATGTTATGGGTAAAGGTATTCTGCGCCGCCTGGCTGATAGAAAATATCCAACTCAGCTGCACGTAAATTAACGCCAGGGTACACACCGCGATAGCTGCGGCCAAGGCCCATATTAAGCGTTTGTTCACCCCTAGGGTTTCCGCAAATTAAATTTTCCGGAGCAAGATAGAAGAATTGTGTCCGCCGAAACCGAAAGTATTGCTCAAAGCTACTTTAACTTCACGTTGCTGCGCTTTGTTAAGCGTAAGGTTGAGTTTATAGTCGATGTCGGGATCTTCTTCTTTAAAGTTGATCGTGGGAGGAACAACGCCTTTGGTTATGGCAAATACACAAGCGATAGCTTCTACAGCGCCGGTTGCGCCCAGCAGATGTCCGGTCATGGATTTGGTAGAACTGATGTTCAATTTGTAGGCATGTTCTCCGAACAGGGCCTTGATGGCTTTTAGTTCACCTATGTCTCCCAGGGGGGTTGAGGTGCCGTGCACATTGATATAATCAACGTCTTCGGGTTTTAATCCGGCTTCTTCGATGGCCAGGCGCATTACATTGGTCGCGCCAAGTCCTTCCGGATGGGGTGCCGTGATGTGATAAGCATCGGCGGTCATTCCGCTGCCTATAACTTCGGCGTAGATTTTAGCTCCACGGGCTTTGGCATGCTCGTATTCTTCAAGCATGAGCCCGGCGCCGCCTTCACCCATTACAAAACCATCGCGGGTTTTGTCAAACGGACGGGAGGCTGTTGCGGCTTCTTCGTTGTTGGTAGAAAGCGCTTGTGCAGCATTGAAGCCGCCTACGCTTACTTCGCAGATACCGGCTTCAGATCCGCCGGCTACGATCATATCGGCTTTTCCAAGCCGGATGAGGTTAAATGCATCGCCCAAGGCATGCGTGGACGACGCGCAGGCTGATACCGTAGCATAGTTGGGACCACGGAATCCATATTTCATGGAAATGTGTCCGGCTGCAATATCCGCAATCATTTTAGGAACGAGAAAAGGACTGAAACGAGGAATCATACCACCTTCCACATACCCTTTGATGTCTTGTGTCAGAGAGTCAATACCGCCGATACCTGAGGCCCAGATAACACCAATACGGTCTTTATCCGCGGTTTCAAGATCAATGCCGCTGTCTTTTACCACTTCGTCGGCGGCGACCAGCGCAAATTGCGCGTAAAGGTCTAATTTACGCGCATCTTTGCGGTCAATACCGTATCGACTGGGGTCGAAATCTTTTACTTCACAGGCAAATTTTGTTTTAAAGTGTGTAGTGTCAAAACGGGTAATGGGGCCTGCTCCGCTTACACCTTTTTCAAGATTAGCGAAATATTCCGCTACATTGTTGCCGAGCGGATTAATGGTTCCTAAACCGGTAATTACAACACGTTTTAATTGCATAAAATTAAATTTTTAATTTAAAATTGCCCGAAGAAATAATTAATTACTTAGCGTGTTCTTCAATGTAAGAAATGGCATCGCCTACGGTGGTGATTTTTTCTGCGTCGTTGTCAGGAATGGTGATGTTGAATTCTTTTTCGAATTCCATTACCAATTCAACAACGTCCAGTGAATCTGCTCCCAAGTCATTGGTGAAGTTGGCTGCAGGAGTGATTTCATTTTCATCAACACCTAATTTGTCAACGATGATGGCTTTTACTTTAGATGTTACATCTGCCATAATTGAATAATTTTTTTGGTTAATACTAATTGTTATTGTTTTATAATTTTCAAACAAGAGTGCAAAGGTAACACATTTCTCTGAAATAAGAAAATTTTTTGCGTAATCCGTTTTTTTTGATTAATTTCGCTCAATTTAACTGATGTAGGCTATGTCGCTTATTTATAAAAGAATACTCTTAAAACTCAGCGGAGAAAGTCTTTCCGGAGATGGAGATTATGGCATAAACACTGTGGTGTTAATGCAGTATGTGCGTGATATTAAGGAGGCTGTGCGCGCTGGCGCCCAGGTTGGCGTAGTGATTGGCGGCGGTAATATTTTTCGCGGATTAAGTGGTGTGGATAAAGGTTTTGACCGTGTAAAAGGCGACCAGATGGGAATGCTGGCAACGGTAATTAACAGCCTGGCGCTGCAGGCCGCTCTGCTGAAAGAGGGGGTAAAGGCGGTGGTGCTGACGGCCGTTTCCATAGAATCGGTAGGTGAGCGTTTTTCCAAGGACAGGGTCATGCATCATTTTGAAAACGGAGCTGTATGTATTCTGGCCGGCGGTACCGGCAATCCGTTTTTTACGACGGATACTGCGGCTGCATTGCGGGCGGCGGAGATTGAAGCTAATGTGTTGTTAAAAGGTACCCGTGTGGATGGTGTTTATACCGCTGATCCGGAGAAAGACCCTTCGGCGGTCAAGTATGCCCGCCTAACCTTTGACGAGGCCTATGCTAAAAATCTGAAAGTGATGGATCTCACGGCATTTACCCTGTGTAAGGAAAATAAGTTGCCGCTCATTGTGTTCGATATGAACCGTCCGGGCAATCTTCAAAAAGTCGTGAACGGAGAAGCTATCGGTACGCTGGTTACCGCATAATTAATGGTTGTATTTTTAAATTTTTGAATTCTCAATATGGATATTGTAAAAGCAAAAGAAACGGTGGCTGCAGCCAAAGATAAAATGCAGAAAGCATTGGAACACCTGGAGGCGGAACTGGTTACGGTAAGGGCCGGCAAGGCTAATCCGGCCATTTTCCACAATGTGATGATTGATTATTACGGTTCGGCGACTCCGCTGCCGCAGGTGTCGAGCATCACTACCCCCGATGCCAAAACCATCCTGATCCAACCCTGGGATAAATCAATGATCGCTCCGATCGAGAAAGCGATATTGGCGGCCAATCTTGGTTTCACCCCGCAGAATAACGGGGAGCATGTGCGTATCAATGTGCCGGCGCTTACGGAAGACCGCCGTAAGGAGTTGGTGAAGCAGGTAAAGGCCGAAGGCGAACATGCCCGTATCAGTATCCGCAATGCCCGTCGTGACGGCGTGGAAGCGATCAAGAAATACCAGAAAGACGGCCTGGCAGAGGATATAGCTAAAGACAACGAAGCCGAATTGCAGAAACTCACCGACAGCTTCAATAAGAAAGTGGATGAGGCCCTGGACCGTAAGGAAAAAGAAATTATGACGGTGTAGCTGTCACATAGCAGATGCGGACAAGTACCAAAATACAAAAAGACCGTAAGAAGAGGATTAACTCGCTTACGGTCTTTTTGTATTTTCTTAATCTATTAGTTCCCTAATTCCTTCGTCTCTTCCATCGCGTACACTTCTTCCATTTTTTGGTAAAACTCCGCTCCGAAGCGCTCGGTAATGGGACCTTTGAGGAACCTGAATACCGGTACTCCTTCTTGTTTGCCTTTTACGCGGGCGGCGTCACAGGCATGCCAGGTGTCGTAGTTTAACCCCACGAGTTCACCCAACTGCTTTAACCGTATGGGGTAAATGTAGCAGGAAATGGGCTTGCGGTAGGGGGTCTTTCCATCAAGGTAGGCCCGTTCAATGGCGCAATAGCAAACACCTTGTTCATCAAAACAGGAGTAAGCGCATTCTTTGCCTCCGATCAATGGGGTCACCAGGTCACCGTCAGGGTCAACAACGGTAAGCCCTTGCTCTTCCACAGCCTTGCGTCCCTGGGGCTTCATGTAGGCTACAAAATTTTCGTACTCCCGCTGCAGGATTTCCTTTTCTTCCGGGTTCAGGGGCGCGCCGCTATCACCCAATACGCAGCATATTCCTGCGCATTGGGTAATATCGCACACAAAGTGTTTTTCGAACAAATCGGCGCTGATCAGCTTATCGTCAATTTGAATAATTGCAGTCATCTTATTTCTTTTCCACGCCGGTAATCACCACTTCGGCATCATTGCCTTGTGAGAGCATACCTTTGGCGAAATCCCGGATCATTTCAGGCGTAAGGCTGTTTACAATGTTTACATAATCAGTCAGCCTGTTGACGCCGGAGAAGGAATAGATGTCGAGCGTGTTTAACCAGTATCCGTTTTCCCGCAGGTCTTCGGTTTGCTTTTTGAGCATGTATTCTTTTACCTTGTTTACATCGGTTGCCTTGGGTCCCTGGCCGGCCATCTGCTGAAGCCCTTCATGCGCTTTGGCCACCAGTTTGTCGCGTAGTTCGGCATTGGTGTCGAAGCTGATCATAAAGGTGAAATTGCCGTTCGGGTAATTCCCTACCGATCCGCGTGCGCCTACACCATAGGTGCCGCCTTCTTCTTCACGGATAGTCTCGGTATAGACAATGCTCATGATCTGGCTGAGGGCGCTCATCTTTACAATGTTTTCCAAGCTATAGTCCATCTTTCCGGAATAGAGGCTGTATACGGTTGTTTTAGGCGTAGTCATTTCCTTTTCGAAGTAATTTTTTACTATGCCTTTAGGCAGGTCCATCTTTACATCGCGTTCGGTTTCCTTTTGTTTGCTGCCGGGCAGGGAGGCAATGTATTGTTCGGCCAGGGGTTTCAATACGGCCGGGTCAATATTGCCTACGAAGGTGAATACAAAGTCGCCGGCATTGCTGAAACGCGCTTTGTAAAGATTTACAATATGCTGGTAGTTGATCTGTTCCAGGTCGCCGGCTTTGATGCGTACGGCCAACGGATGGTTGTTGTAGAAGGTAGAGGCAATAGAATCCGAGAAGGCGGTCATAGGATCGGCTTCTGCATTTTCAAGCTGCGCTTTCATGCGCGTCATGAAGGCCTGGAATGCTTCCTGGTCCGTACGGGGTGCGGTGAAATGGAGGTACATCAATTGCAGCATGGTTTCCAGATCCTTGGGGGAGCAGGAGCCGTTGAGCCCTTCGGAGCGGGTGCTAACGGAGGGGTTGATTGAAACGCGCTTGCCGGCCAGTACTTTCATCAGGTCGGTTTTGCTGAAAGCGCCCCAACCGCCGAGGCTGATGACCGGGTTGATCAGGCGGTCGTTGATAGCGTCTTTGCTGAAGTCTGTCAGCGAATAGCCTCCGTGGCTGTTTGCAATGAAGAGGATTTGGTCTTCTTTGAAATCGGTGGTTTTGATGACCACCCTGGCGCCATTGGACAGGGTCCATTCGGTAGTGCCGAGGGCGCTGTTAGCGGTTTCTTTCGTGATTTTTCCGGGTTTCGGCAGTTTGGCCACCAGCGGGTCATTGCTTACGGTTTCGGTATACGCTGTAATATTTTCTTTGCTTACCTTGTCAAAAGAGGCCAGTATTTCATCTTTGGTCGGATAGGTCAGGCCGTCTTTCTGAGGACCGGTAACGGTGATGACAATATTCTTGTCGCTGATCAATGAGGACGCGTACTTATTGATGGCTTCTAAAGGAACATTAGGGGCCAGTTGTTTGTAGAAGTTGTATTCGAACTCGATGCCGGGGATTACTTCACCGTTCTCAAAGTTGCGTACATATTCCTGTGCGTAGGCGCTGCTTCTTTGTTTCTCTCTTTCGTTATACTGGCTTTCCATCATGCGGAGGAAGTTGCTCTTGGCCCGTTCATATTCGGAGGCGGTGAAGCCGAAGCGGTCTACGCGTTGCAGCTCGCGCACCAGTCCTTCAAGTCCGGCGAGCGCTCCGCCTTCCTTTACACTGGCATTGGCGGTGAAAGCGTCTTTGGTTCTGGATACGAAAAATTCGGCATCAAATACCATTGCCTGTAAGAAAGGGGCGTTGGGCTTTTGGATCAGTTCGGACAGCCGTGCGTTGAGCATGCTGCTCATGATGCTTTTAAGGAAGCTGTATTGCAGAGATACCGCCGTCGGTTTGAGGTTTTCCGGCAGGACGTCGTGTTTGTAGTAAATTTGTAGCCGGGTGGAGGTGGCTTCGGGATCGGTGGCAATGCTTACGATCGGCGCTTCATTGTCGGCTACCGGGAAGTATACCCGCTCGGTGGGGTTCACGGAGGCCGGAATGTCTGCAAAGAGTGTTTTGATCTTGGCTTCAATCTGGTCTACATTGATATCTCCTACGATAACGATAGCTTGCAGGTCCGGACGGTACCATTCTTTATAATACGCGCGGATAAGTTCCGGCGGAAAGTTGTCTACCACTTCCATGATGCCGATAGGCAGGCGTTGCCCGTAGCGATTGTTGGGATACATTTCGGGCAGCAGGGTGTTCCACATGCGCATCTGGGCGCCTTGTCCCGTTCTCCATTCTTCATGGATCACGCCGCGTTCTTTGTTGATTTCTTCGGTTTTCAGGGCAATGCCGGACGACCAGTCGTGCAAAATCAGCAGGCAGGTGTCAATAATCCCTTCGCGACTTACCGGTACGCTGGAAACATTATATACTGTTTCGTCGAAGGAGGTATAGGCATTGAGGTTGGCGCCGAATTTCACCCCGATGGATTCAAGGTAGTGCATCAGCATTTTGTCGGGCAGGTTTGTTGTGCCGTTGAAAGCCATGTGTTCAAGGAAGTGGGCCAGCCCGCGTTGGTTTTCTTCTTCCTGCATGGAGCCTACCTTCTGGGCAATGAAAAATTCGGCCTGTCCTTTGGGCTCTGCATTGTGGCGGATGTAATAAGTCAGTCCGTTAGGTAATTTTCCTATACGTACTTTAGCATCAATAGGGAGTGGCTGGGGTTGCTGCGCTATGGCGCTTAGGCTGAACAGCAGCACCAACAGCATTGAACATAGAAAGTGAAGTGTTTTTTTCATGTGTTGTAGTATTGAATTTTTTAGGTATACAATTCGGCTATCATGCAACGGGCGCTGCCTCCGCCGTTGGTTTCAACGGTGGTCAACACGGGGTGTATGATGGACGTATGACGATTGATGAGGTGGCGTTGCTCCGGCGTGAGCGAACGGTAGGCGGTGTCGGACATCACCATGAAATGTTCGCCCTGTGGGTTCCGTACCTCCAGCATATTGCCGGCGAACTGCGCCATCTGCGCCAGGCTGATCGCGATGACGGTTTTGCCGGTGTTCTCCAGCGTGTCGGCCAGCATGGCCCGTTGCTGCGGGTCTTTTACAGCCTCCAGGCAAACCACGGCGACATGTTCTCCGACGCAGAGCATAACGTTGGTATGGTAAATGGGGGTGCCTTGGGCGTCCGAGGCGTCGAAACAGCAGGGGGCATACGCCATCTGCCGGCAAAAGTCGTCCAGTACGGCCGCATCGGTACGGGCCGACAGGCAGGCGTAAGCAATATGGTTATCGCGATCGAGAATCAGGCTTCCGGTACCTTCCAGAAATTTTCCCTCTTGTTCGTAATGGGTGAAATCGATTACCTGCCGGATCCGAAGCTGTTGTTTCACGGTGTCCATTACCGCCGGTTTGCGTTCACGGCGCCGGTTTTCGGCAAAGATAGGGTAGAGGCAGAGTGTGCCGCCGCTGTGGGTCGAGAACCAATTGTTAGGGAATATAGAATCCGGGGTGGCCGGCTCGAAGGTGTCTTCTACTACCGTCACATCAATATGCTGTTCACGGAGCAGGGCTACGAACCCGTCAAATTCTTTCAGGGCTTTTTCCTGGGCGCCGTCATCCTTGCCGGCTTGCTGGAAAGCGTTGTTGACCGCCGTTTCCGGATTAAAACCGAATGCAACGGGACGTACCATGAGAATGGATGAGGTTGTCATACCTTCTTGTTTTTTAATCAAATGACAGTATAGACTTCCGGATGATTTCCAATGCTTCGTTCAGTTGCGCTTCGTCAATTACCAAAGGCGGGGCCAGGCGGATGATATGGCGATGGGTAGGCTTGGCTATCAGTCCGTTCTCGGCCATACGCAGGCACACGTCCCAGGCTTCAATACCGTTTTTCGGTTCAATGATGATGGCGTTGAGCAGCCCTTTCCCGCGAATGAGGGAGATACGGTCCGATTGGATTTTCCGCAGTCCGGCGCGGAACAGTTCGCCCAGGCGTTCCGAGCGCTCCGCCAGTTGTTCTTCTTTGACCACCTCCAGGGCGGCCGTGGCTACGGCGCAGGCCAGCGGGAATCCGCCGAAAGTGGAGCCGTGTTCCCCGGGTTTGATGGTGAGCATGACCTCGTCGTCGGCCAGTACGGCGGACACGGGCAGGACGCCGCCGGAGAGGGCCTTGCCCAGCAGTACCATGTCCGGTCGTACATTTTCATGGTCGCAGCAAAGTAATTTGCCGGTGCGGGCAATACCGGTTTGGATTTCATCGGCAATAAACAGTACCCGGTGTTTTTTACACAGTTCGGCGCAGGTTTTCAGATAGCCGTCATCCGGTACAAAAACACCTGCTTCGCCTTGGATGGGTTCTACCAGAAAGGCCGCGATGTATTGCCCCTGTTCTTCCAGTACCTTTTCCAGCGCCTGCTGATCATTATAAGGTATCTTGATGAAGCCGGGGGTGAAGGGACCGAACTGGTGGTAGCTGTCCGGGTCGGTAGACATGGATACTATACTAATGGTACGGCCATGGAAATTACCCTCACATACTACAATAACCGCCTTGTCTTCGGGGATACCTTTATGTATATACCCCCAGCGGCGGGCCAGTTTGAGGGCCGTCTCCACGGCTTCGGCGCCGGAATTCATAGGTAATACCCTGTCATACTTGAAGTAAGAGGTAATATACGCTTCGTAGGGACCCAGCTGGTCATTATGAAAAGCCCTGGATGTCAGGCATATTTTCTGCGCCTGCCGGTTGAGGGCGGCTATAATTTTCGGATGGCAATGCCCTTGGTTTACAGCAGAGTATGCAGATAAAAAATCGAAATAACGTTTTTCATCCACGTCCCATACAAAAGGCCCTTCGCCACGCGACAGCACTATGGGCAGGGGATGATAGTTGTGAGCTCCGTAACAGTGCTCCAGTTCAATAAAATGTTGAGCATTAGACATAATATGTAGCTTTTGGTTAGATTGACATACAAAGATAACAAAAATATGCTAATCTACTAATTAAGGGTTGTCAGCCAGTCATTCGCCGGACGCAGGCATAGACAGTATGGTCATATTAAAAATGTTAAAAACCTGTTTGTAATTCAAAAATTAATGATTATCTTTGCAACCCGCTTTGTGTAAGCGTAAAAAATGTAACTTATAGATTATTAATAAATTATGCCAACAATTCAACAATTAGTCCGCAAAGGACGCGAGGAAATCATCGAAAAGAGCAAGTCACGCGCTCTGGATGCTTGTCCCCAACGTCGCGGCGTTTGTGTACGTGTTTACACTACAACGCCTAAGAAACCTAACTCTGCCATGCGCAAAGTAGCCCGTGTACGCCTCACTAACCAAAAGGAAGTGAATGCTTACATTCCCGGTGAAGGCCACAACCTGCAGGAACACTCTATTGTGCTCGTGCGTGGTGGTCGTGTAAAAGACCTTCCCGGTGTACGTTACCATATTCTCCGTGGCGCTTTGGATACCGCCGGTGTAGACGGCCGCAGACAAAGCCGCTCGCTTTACGGCGCTAAACGCCCGAAACCCGGCGCAGCCGCTCCCGCTAAAAAGAAATAAATTTTAATCAATTAGTATAAAAACAAATGAGAAAAACGAAGCCTAAAAAGAGGATTCTGCTTCCTGATCCCAAGTACGGAGATGTACTTGTTACACAGTTTGTAAACAATCTGATGATTCAGGGGAAGAAGAGTATCGCCCTCGGCATTTTTTATGATGCC
>JAVBQY010000034.1:0-21349 GCA_031548545.1 Bacteroidales bacterium
ATGCTTCAAAGAACGACCTATACTTGGCTGTATATGTTCTGGCAAATTTAATAAATTATTTGATATACCGGTGCTGCCGTCCTTGATTAAATTACCATTGCCGTCATAGCCGTAGTGCGTCGTTCCCTGGGGATGGCCGTCTACAGCGCCCTTATCCTCTACCTTTTGAAGTCTGGCATCCTGGTACGTATACTGCAGGTCATCAAGGAGCCGCCCGCCGCCACCATAGCGCCGCAACATTTGGATACGGCCCGTGGCGTCATACGACAACTGCTCCGTGTAGTTCGCGCTCCAGCCGCTGCCGTTGTTGTATTGGCTTGAGGTCAGCCGCGATAAGTCATCATAGGTGAAGGCATAGGACATCTCCCCCTGGCGGGCGCCACGCCAGCGCACACCGGTGATATCGCCGTTATAACGCCCGGGGGCACCGCTCCACAAGGGCTGGTCATAGAACAGTTCTTCCCCGAAAAGGTTGGCCTGGATCTTCGTAGGCCAGGAGCGGATATTATAGGAATAGTTGACTTCTTCTATATTATCGGTCAGGGTCTTGCGCTGCAGACGACCCAGATCGTCATAGGCCAAGGACGAGAGGGTGACCGGAGGGTTGCTGTTGAGCGTAATGCTCGTGGACTTTAAGCGCTGCAACCCGTCATAATTATAGACGGTCAACAGCCGCATGGAGTCCGGCTGGTCATTCCCATTGATCCATTGACTCTGCTGCAGGCTCTTGTCCACCTGGCCGGAGAACAGGTAGGCCGTGCTTATCCGGTCTATCCCGCCCTGGATGTTTTCCGAGACGGTTTGGATGAGCTGGCCCAATTCGTCATAATAGTAGGCCGTGGATAAATATTGCTCGACAGCATAATCCGGCGATAGCACTCGGCTGCGGGTCAGCATGACACGGCCCCGGTTGGTGGCGGATAATCTGGAGGCGGAGACCACCGCATCCGCACGGAAGGCCAGCTTCCCGGAAACAGGCGTGTCATAATAAGTCTCCGAGACTACGGTCCTTTCGCTAAAGGGCAGATCCGTGGATAGGGCGTACAGCGTACGCACCCATTCAGGACTGAATGGTGCTGAGAATTTTACTTCTTCCTGGGTCGTCGGGCGGTTGAGGTCATCATAGCTTTGTAGGGTCCACCGCTTACCGGACAGCTGACGGGCGTCGGTGGTCATCACCTTGCGGTTGCGCCGGTCATAGACCGCATATACCCAGCCCGCACCGGGGGTCTTCTGCGCTATGGTACGGCCTTGTTCATCGTAGTGGTTGTAAAAGCAGCGCGCCGTATCACCGGGACCACTTACCCCGGGAGGAACGACCACTCGCAGATGGTCCAGCTCATCATAGACATAGCTGGTGCGCAAGCCCGCCTGCTCGGTCAGGACCTCACGGCCCTGCGCATCTTTGTAGGCTCGGCTGACTACGCCGTTTTCATCGGTAAGGGTGGTAACATAAAGGCTGTTGGGCGCATAGGTCAGGGGCTGAAAGGTGTTATCGGGCATGACGCTCCAGCTGTTGACCGCCCCGGTATTGGTAGACAGCTGTTGGGACACCGGGCGCTGGCGCCAGGAGGCGCCCGGCGCCGTCTGCCGCTCTACCCGGCTCAGGGGGGAGTTGTCATAAAAGGTCTCGCCATAGGCATACGGCCCTTCCGCTCCGTAAAAGGACTGTTGTGTGTTAACGGCTTCGTCCAGGGGAATGAACTTGCCGGCGGCGGCGCTGCCGGGGCGGGACACCGGGCTGGCCAAATAATTTTTACTTTCACGGCCCTGCCGGTCATAGGTGGTCCACTGTACCAGGTCTTTGTCTTCCGAAGCCTGCAGGGGCAGAATGGTCTGCAGCGGACGGCCAAGGCCATCATAAAAGTCTACCACTGTGGCTTGCTTCTGCCGGGCAAGGCTCAGCTGGGCAATATCCTGTACCGCCACCGAAGGGGTGCAGGATACCGTGTAGTTGACAGGATAAGCCGTAGGGCTAAGGAAGTTGTCAAAGCCCACGGGACCTTCCCGCACCGTAATCTTTACAACATTACTTTCTGAATTATAACCGGAGGCCGAACGTACACGGCGCCGGTAGTAATAGACACCAGGTGAGAGTTCTTCTTCTATGCCGGGAAGAGGAAGATCTGCCGGAGGACTTATAGGCAGATCTACAGGAGGAAATACCGGTTTGTCGATAGGGAGGTCAATAGGTGTATCTATAGGTGTGACTACATCTATAGGCGTTGCTATCGCCAGGGCTTGCGGCGCCCAAGGATCCAACTCCCTTGGCGGCAGATCCCCTATGGGCCCCGGGCTGATGTCTACGGGAGGAACAGGGTCTACAGGAATGATTGTCATAGTGTCTATGGGATAAAACTTTCTCCTGTATTGTAGCGGCCGGTAATTTTCCTGTGTCGCACCCGGAATATCCCACCAGCCATGGGTGGCCGAAGAGTCCTGCCATTGGTAGGTAAATATACTGCCCGGCAAGGGGTCTACACCATAGAGCGGCTGCACGCTGTTGTTAACGCCGACCAGCTGGTCGCCGGCAATCTGCCCGGCCAGGCCCACGCGCACCGTGTTGGTGTATAGCGCGGTTAATTTTTCGCCATCACACACCGGTTGTACACGCCGCCGGTACCAGCGGGTTTGCGTGGGGGTGCCCGGTTGGTAAGAGGGCTCCGTGGCCCCTTCAATATCCCGCCATTTTCCGTAGGTCGTGGAGTCCTGCCACTGGTAGCGCAGGTCATTACAAAACCCACCGGTGGCTAAGGCGCCGCTGTGCAGGGGGGTGGGAAGACTTCCCGGAACCACCCGCTGCTCTCCGCCTATAACACCCGCCGTCAGCACCGTGTATACACACATGGATACCGTATCACTGTAGGCGGTAAGCCCGTTACTTTGGACCTTGCAACGATAATAGGCCGTGTCCTGCAATACCGGCGGCTGATAGGCGGTGGCCGCTGCAGCTCCTTCCACGATTGTCCAGCGTTGCAGGTCACGGGACGTTTGCCACTCAAAAGCATAGTGTCCGTCGCCCCCGGTGGCGCCGGAATATAAGCTGGGGGGTGTTGTTCCGGCCAACAGTTGGTAATAGGGCGAGCCATAATAAGCGGTGTTGTTATTCAAGCCTTTGGCAGCGATCAACGGTGGCCGTACGCTCACGGTCACTTCATTGGAGTATAATGTCTCAGCACCGCAGGTAGCCACCCGCCGGAAATGGGTCGTGGTATCAAGCGCTGCCGGCTGATATATGACGGCCGTGGCATCCGGAACAGGCTGCCAGGATTGCTTATTCAGAGAATACTCCCACTGGTAGGCTGCCTCCGGACAATCCGCACTCCATACACTGGTAAAGGCCGGAAGGCTATCCCCCTTTATAATGTCATAGTCGCCGGTGATTAACCCGGCCCTGGAATAGGGGTATACCATAGTAGTAAACACCGATGAAAGAGATTGTTCACCATTATTGCTGACCAGGCAGCGATAATAATAGCGGCCCGTAGCCGTAGGGGCCGTAAAAGAACAAGAACGATTGTAACTTTCCGTGCTTTCATCGGAGACCGCAGCCCAGTTTATTTTATCCACGGACCACTGCCAGCTATACATATAAGAATAATAGCTGTAGCCACCCGAAACCTGCACCGACAGGCTGGCCGGTTGACCGGAAAACCAGGACAGGGAGGACTGCGGCAATAGTTTTATGGACAGGGGATCATAGGTCGCCACACGAATCTTATTGGAAATAACGTATACATCATTGCCCATGACCTGACTATGTACCCTGCGGCGGAAGTAAGTGATCGTATCAACCTCCGGGGACTGATACGTGGCGCTACCATTAAACCCAAAGGCCGGCGCCCAATGCTGTTCATCGGTGGAGGACTCCCATACATAAACGAGGTGGCCGTTACCGCCAGAGGCATCGGCCGTGCTTCTGAAGGCATTGGGCATGGTACCTTTCTGTATATTGCTCGGTCCGCCGGGGCTGACACTGCCGGGCAATAAGGGCGTAGACAGGTTAAATGCCATCATCTTAGTAGTATCACAGGAAATACCGTCGCACACGATACGGCGGAAGGCGGCGGACTCCGTCAGCTCATCAGGCTGGTATTCCTCCCCGGTAGCGCCTGCGATAGCAGAAAACACAGGCGATCCGCCACCCGCAAGCTCCGCCCTTTGCCATTGGTAAGTATAGTCCCCCGTGCCCTTGGATGCCGCGCTCTCACTACGGATCAGGCCCGGGGTGACCGGGGCCATGGCATGCAGGGGTGACGAAGCACAGATACTGCCGGCCTGTACCTTCTCAAAGTGAACGTTTAAGGTGAGTACATTGCTATAAAACGGCGCAACGTTAAGACGCACGTAGAGGTGACTCCCGATAGCTAAAGCATCGCCAAGATCGCTGCCCAGAATATCCACTGCATTGGCCGAAAAACTTGATTTGCCCTGGTAGGCGGCAGGAAACGCCTTCCACGAGGCTGCTTCTTTGGTGTTCCCTATACCGTATTCCCACTGGTATACGGCGGCGGCAAAACCAGGGGTGGCAGAAAAATTAGTTTTTTTACTATAATCCAGCGTAACACTGCCGGCGCTTATCGTTACATCCGGGTACATCTTAAAAGTCTGCACCCTCTGGTAAGAAGAGAGGCATTTCCAGTCAATATCATATTTAATATCAAATGCGTATTTTGGCTCCGACACTTCATAAGGCACAACATTTTCATTGCATTTAGTATCCCAGTAAAGCCATTCATCTTTTTGTCTTGCCAATCCAATCAATTCTACTTTTGTAATAGGACCCCGATATGCATTAAAGTAATGTTTATCCTTAACTGTATATGCACCTGTGGCCTTAGCCATCAATGTATTGCTTGACGGCAGAGTAAAGATGCCAACAGGGGTGGTATAGCGGATAAAATCCCAGTAATACCGATTATCACCACCCTGGGAAGAAAAATCAAAATCCACCCAGTATTCCAGCACATAATTCTGCGCCAGCGCAAGATGTCCGCTGAAAAATAACACCGCCACGGCGGCCAAAAGTCGCTTAGCCCACTGTTGTATCGTCCTTTTCATATCCATCAGTTTTGTGAGTAATGATACCCGTATTCTTTGATCACCGCCCCCCGGTGATCGCGCACCCGTTGCAGACGGTTCAGCTCATCATACTCATAATAAGTAATAATACCGTTGGCATTGGTCTGCGAGCTGAGACCCACCAAGGGTTTATAGGTATAGGTGGTCACCAGGGCCGGCGAGAGGCGCTCGCGCAGGCGGCGCATGTTGTCCAGGTAACTATTCTCCGGAAGTTCAACCGACAGGGCTATCCCTGTTGCAGCGGCGCTGGCCTCCTCATAGGTGGCCCCTACAATTTCCGCCAGTTTGTTCAGCCCGTCGGCGCTCCACAGGTAGCTGACCACCAGTCCGTCGGCCCCGCGTTGCTGTAGTACGTTCCCATACGTGTCATAGCGTTCATAGCTGAGCTGCGCCTTCATCCGATGGTCTATATTGACGGTATCATAATCGCTGACCGGCGCCCGGGATTCCAGCTTTAAAACTTCCGAAGGATACACCCTCCAACGAGCGCTCATCTCCTCAAAAGTTTTGAACTTAATCATTGAAGCGCCTGTAACGACCCCGTTTTTATAGCTGATGGTCTCTACCGGAATGTTCAATATGTTTTTTACCCGCATCGCTGCGTATTCGGCATTATCGCGGGTGGTCGCATTCACATAACGGTAAAGGGTTTTTAACTGCGTGCCGTCGGCGGTAATGGTGGTTTTACTTTCCGGGTAAGCCCCTTTATGGTTGGGGTTATAGTTATATTCCGTAATTGTCGTGATAGAGTCTGCTCCAAAATATTGGGTAGCCACTTCTTGTTGGAGAGTAATAGGGGAATGATAGACCTTACTTGAGACAACTTCAAATTTTTCAAGCTCCACAAACGGCAGCCATTTTTTTTCTTTACCATCACCGGCATAACTCATCCGCTTTTTTTCTACAACTTTGTCCAAATTATCATACACCCATACTTCTGACAATAAGCCCCGTTCAAAATAACGGCTGGACAAGCGTATAGACAATTGATTAATCAGAAAAAGCTCTTCCAAACAGTTATTGCAGAGAAGATTATCTCTTACCACATATTCCATTAAATCGGGTGTATCTGCGTAATTCGTATAGCGATATTTTACATATCCGCTACCATCTCCTTTCTTCTCAATGACCTCAGGATAATGTATAAATGATTCTCCGGGATAATAATTAACACTGTATGACATACCATCCCCTTTGATTAGACGTCTCATGTTACCCAAAAGATCCACACCATGATAGAAATAGGCATACCTTGGCCAATTCATTAAAATACCATTAGTCGGGTAGTGGAAAATCGTTCTCAAGCTCGTTTCACCTGTAGTATTTTCTATTGCCGCAATGCGCGCACCACCGGCGATTCCCATTTTTTCATATAACTTAGGCAGGTAATTATTATCACTACGCCTATCCAAACAAAAATTGTAACTATTAGATTCATAGTAAAAAAAAGTCGCACCTTTGGTGGGGTAAGTGATACTTTTTAATAATCCTACCCGACATAATGAAGTATCCGGATCACGCTCAAACGATGTATATTGAATATCCGCATTTACATTACTAGATACAGGAATGAGTGATTTATTATCATTTTTCCCATTCCAAAATCCCCAATGATCTACGCCAAGAGTTGACGGTGATGGAAAAGCACAGTCTATACCATAGTAGGAAAATTTATATGGTAAAAGTTCCTTTTCCACAACACTTTCCAAAACTAAACGTTTATAATTATTTAAAAATAAATCATTTGAACGATTGCCAATATAAGCATAATTAAACTTAAAAGATGTTATTTCATTTTTTCCATATAATACCTTAAGATTGTTCAATCGTAAATTTTTTTGATTATATGCGCTATGATCTTTTTCATGGTTGTAAACAGGGCGCAACTCTTTGTAAAAGGTTTTGTCATTTTCTGAATAATTTAATTTTATAATAGGGCCGCCGGTGATAGTAATATCCGATAAATATACCGTTTTTGTTATAATTAAAGACTGAGACGGCTTGTAACTATTCGCGAATGCACTAGACAGCCAATTTACATACATTTCAGTAGAAATTAATATATTATGTTTATTATACAAATTATATAAATAATCTGTATTTCTAGAAAATGGCCTATAATGATAGTAAACAGTTCTACCATTTGGTGAAGTTATACTACTTAAATGCCACGATGTAACAACAGCTGTTGAATCTTCATATATTTCACGATCTTTACTTGCTAACATATAATTAATGGACCATTCCTTCTCCGCATCGCCTCCTCCAAAAACATAGACATAGCCATTGTCCGCCGTAATGGTAATGGTAGAATTCGCTATTTTTGTTCCCCTGGCCGGCTGGGCGGCCAGATTGTCCACATTGACCTTAAAAGGCTTGTCTCCGGCACACTTGACCTCACCGTCATAATTGATAAAGAACCAGCCGCTCAACCCCGGCGCCACAAAGGTGAACTCATCGGGCATCAATTCTATATCATTGGCGACCCAATAACCATCCCGTACTTCACCCTCCTTTAATTCAAATATCTCCTGCTTATTAAAGTTCCCCAGTTTATCTGCCCAAGCGCCTATCCGTATTCCGGTGGGCATGATCCGGTTGCCGTTTTCATCCCTGCCGCTGCAATCATCGGGCACACCGTTGACCTTACGCACCACGGCGCCGCCGGCATTCAACGCCCAGTTCAAGCCCACCGGGCCTTCGCGCTTGGCGGGGATAAAGCCCGAAGCATTGTAGGAAAGGGTTACAGGAAGCTCAAAATCCCGGTCTTTATAGGTATATAAAGGGATGGACATACTGACCGCACCGGTGTAGTGCGACACGGTATGAAAAAAATCGCGGGTCTGGGGCGATAAGAGATTGGGGGCGTCCTGGGCCTTGAGCTGGCTTAGAAAGAAGAGAAAGAAGGCCAAGACAAGATGCCGGAAATAACGTAGGTCTTTGTCCATAAACGTAAAATATAAATTCGGGCGCTAAGGTAAGGGTTTCATTTCTTAAAAGCACTATAAAAGTGTCGGCAATTTTCGACACTCCTAATTATTTGTTATAATTATTATTACCTTTGTTTTCAAGCATATTTTTTCTATGAAAAAACGGACCCTTACCCTTGTACTGCTGGGATGCACACTATTATTGCAAGCACAGCAAAATTACACGGCAACACCCTCTTCTTTAATTGATTCCGTACAATCCGCGCAACGCCCGGTGATGGATAGCTGTACGTCCGCACACCCTTGGGATTTCCGCTGCTATCGTCCCGGAGATGAAAAAATCACCAGCACGCTGCACTTTGACGGATCGCAGATAGTGTCGCAAGAAGGCGACACACGCTTTATTTATGACTCCCGCCAAGACGGATGGTACCTTAAAGAATGGTCCGATGCGTATAAAAGCGTGGTCTTTGACATGGCCTGCAAGAAGCGGGCCCAACCCCTGCCCACCGGTGGAAGTTATACCTATGTATATAGCGCCGCCGGAAGTTACCGCAGCAGCGGACTGGTATCACTGATCGACGGAAACTATGAGGCTACGGCCGATAGTACGGGCAGCATTATATTGCCGGACGGCCGCGAACTTTGCGCCGCCGTGCATATACACAGTACCGACACTTACCGGGAGGCCGGCTGCCATATTACGGAGGTCCGTATTCATAAAGAGCTGTGGTATGTGCCCTACTATCCGCTACCGGTATTTGTACGCACGCTAACAAGCTACGGCTACCCCGGCCGGACGCCCGACACCCTGCGCTCGGCTTATTATACGCTGAATGCCATGCCGCAGCCGCAGGTGAAGGCGATGGAGGACACTACGATTTGTATCGGGGCGCAGGTAAGGGTCAGGGCCACGGGCCGCGGGGATATCAGCTGGCGTAAGCTGAGCGCCGAAGGCGCTTTCAGCGCATTCCGCGACACGGTGCTAAGCCCCCGGCTAACCACCAGCTATGTTTTCATGGCCACCGACCGGCAATGTAACTCCATTCCGGCGCTCGACACACTGACCATTACGGTAAATACCCCGCCCACACTGCAGCTGAGCACGCGCGACACCAGTATTTACCACACCACCGCCCTAACGCTAAGCGCCCAAAGCAGCTACCCGCAGCAATGGTACCTGCTGCAGGCAGCGGGAGAGGCAGAACCCCTGGAGCACACCACCGTGTCTCCAGACTCGGCGACCCGCTACCTGGTCACCACCGGCAGCCAAGGCTGCGGAAGCCTCTCCGACACCTTGCTGGTAAGGGTGATCTCTATCCCGGAAATACTCCGGAAAACAGGCGCCGATTTTATAGTCTATCCCAATCCGGCGGCTGCTTTTATCAATATTATAGCTCCTGTAAGCTTTGATTATTACCGTATAGCGGAAACAGCCTCCGGAACAATTGTAAAGGAAAGTACGGTAAACGGCGATGAGGGTAAAATACAGATAGACCTCTCACGGATACAGACCGGCATATATACTGTTGCATTGCGCACACAACACGGATGGCTGGCGCAAACATTTATTAAAACGTTATAAGAGGAGAAAAACGATGATCAACTATTTTTATAGCACAATACTACTAATGGCGCTTTTACTGGCGCCGGAGGCTAAGGCCTCTGCCCAGCAATTCAGGTGGCAATGGGCCGCCCAGTTTTACGGTGACGGCCCTAACCGGGTATGCAGCTCGGCCTGTGATACGGCCGGGAATATTTATTTAACCGGCGCTTTCTCCGACTCGCTGCACCTGGGAAAGACGCAGGCGGGACCGGTAGGCCGGCAGGATATGTACCTGGCAAAATTCAACCCGCAGGGACAGGCCTTGTGGGTGCAACAGGCCGGGAGCAGCAGTGATGACATCGCCACGGCAATGACCCTGGCCCCCGGCGGGAAAATTTATACCGCAGGCATGCACGGCCGCGATGCAACTTTCGGGGAAGAAATACGAGGCGCTAAAGCTTTCAATTTGTTTGTAAGCTGTTATACAGCCGGCGGAGAGCTGGAGTGGGTAAGCTCATTTGCCGCAAGGCGGAATGATTATATCCCGGCCATTACGGCAGATAGCGCGGGGCATATTTATTTCGGCGGTTATTTTGACCACAGCCTGGCCTTGGACGAGCAACATACGCTCGAAACTTCCGGCGGAAGCGATGCCTTTATCGCCTGCCTGGACTCCCTGGGTGCCGTACAGTGGGCACAGCGCTGGGGCGGCGCCGGCAACGACCGGGTAACCGCCCTGCAGTACAGCGGCGGACAACTCTACATAGCCGGCAATTGCAACGCCTCCATGACCCTGGGCGAAAACACCATCCGTCCGCAGAAAGAGGGACTGACCGCCCTGTTTACGGCCCGCTGCTCGGCACAAGGAGTGATTACGGCGGTGAATACGCCCGCATCGGGTGTGGCGGCCGGAATAAATACGATTGCAGGCTGCAAGGACAAGGGCGCCGTTATAGGCGGAAATTTCAGCGACTCGCTGCTCATCGGGCAAAGCTTACGCTACAGTTACGGACAGCAGGACATGTTTTGCGCTGTGATAGACAGCGCCGGAAATGTATTATGGCAGCAACAGCTGGGCAGCGTGTTGTACGACAAACTATTTGATGTAGCCGCACAGGACAACGGCGGCCTGATCGCCACGGGCGTATATGCCGGAACAATGGCCTGCGGACTGGATACCGTAGCCCTGGGCAATACGGTCTGTGATGTGTTTACCGCCGCCTTTGATACGCTTGGCGCACTGCAGGAAATCAACGTAATGGGCGGAAAGGCGGAAGAATTCCCCCAGAGTATGACCCATAACAGGGAGGGCGATATCTTTGTGGCCGGGCTGTTCCGTGATACCACCATGGTACGGCAGTTCATGCTAAGCACTGCGACAGGTAACGATGAGGTATTCCTCGCCAAATTGTACCGCTGTACTAAAAACAAGCTTATTTTCAACTGTGATACCGTCTTCACCGAAGGAACCGAATTAACCCTCAGGGTAGAAGGCGAGTATTACAGCTATCAGTGGGACGGGGGCGCTTCCCTCGCTGCCGCTTATCCCGTGGCCTGCAGTAAGACCTACCGGCTGCAGGTCACGGATTCCATAGGTTGTGTCTACCGCGATTCCATTACCGTACGCCAGCGCCCCGCTCCGCCGAAGGTGCAGATCAGGGCCGCTCTCCACAAGGACCCCCAGGCCGCTCCCCTCTCCGGAACAACCTCTCGGCAAAAACTCCCTGCGGCCTTAGCTTTAGGCCGCAAGGAGCTTCTATTTTACCACAGGCCCCTCTTAATCTCTTAGTCACTTAGTCTCTTAGTCCCGGCCCCTTAGTCCCGGTCCGTATATACAAAGGCAAAGTGTGCGGGGCTCACGCCGGTGGTATGGCGTAATTTTTTCTGCCCGGCCGGCGTAAAGCCGTACAGGGTGCCGGGCGTAGTATAATCACCGGCATCCGTCACATAAATACTTTTACTCACCGGATCTACGGCAATACCGTAGGGCGTTACAATGGAGGCCTCCGTACCGTCTTTGATAAAGCCGCCGGGAATGACGCTTTGCGTTTTGGCATTGATCAGGTCATAGGTATAGGTGGGGTTCCAGTTTTCGTCATAGGCCGTACCGATCACATAAACACTGTCACCGGACACGCAGAGGTTGGAGGCCGAAATGTTAAAGGTCTTAGTCACCGTTTCCGTAGCGGTGTTCACGACATAGAGCGCCGCCGGAATATCAAAATAATTACCCTGGGAGGATATATAGAGGTTGCCGTACTTATCGGGCTTCACCCATTTCATATTGATCACGACGTCAATATCCTTCACCTTGGAGAAAGTAGCCAGGTCTATCACCGAAAGACGCTTATCAAAGGTAGGCGTCCACTGTGCATCATAGATCACCGAATTGGCTACATACAATTTACCGCCGGCCACAGCCAGGCCCTCAGGACGGTAACCGACCAACAAACGATTGGTGATTTCCATACTGGCCGTATCAATTTCCACCACCATACCATAGGAGGTGGCAGGGTCAATGCCGGTGCCGTCATAGGCCGTTACATAGGCCTTACCGCCGGCAAAGGCGATATAACGGGGATGCTTGATATCAATCGTCTTTATCCGCCGGGCATTAGCAACCTGCATGATTTCCAGCTTATGGGAACCGGTGATTACGGCATAGAGTTTAGCCCCGTAAACCGCCAGGTCATTGCCCGTATCGCCCAATCCCAGGGTGGCTCCGGGGTTTATCAGACCATAGATATTACGGGTATAGGCATTCAGGCTATAGTCCAAATAATCCAGGGTAGCGTTATTCATATCCATCTGTCCTTCGTTCAGCAGGAAGAGGCCCCGTTGCTGCTGCCCTTCCGGCGGATCGACAACAGGGTTAACAGGCGGAATCACCTCATCTTTACGGCAGGAAGCCACAGCCAACAATAGCAGGAAAACTCCCGCAGCTTTACATAGTGTTGTTTTCATTGTTTAAATACTTACTGACAGGGTTACACGGAACGACCTGCCCGGCATAGGGAAGTTCGGCACCACATCATAATACTGGTTAAATAAATTATTGACCTCAACGTTGATTTTCGGATTGATTTTTTCGTAGCGGAATTGCCAGCCCAGCGCCACATCACTGGTATACCAGGGTTGCATAATGGTCTCGCCGTCCTGGCTGTACCGCTCACCGGTATATACAAAACTGTAATTAAGCGTCCAGCCCCGCCACAGCGCCGCTAAGGTAGCCGAGCCACTGTGCCTGGGCGTATACGGAATCTGCCTGCCATAGGTATTGCTGCCCTGTGTTGCATCAACGGCATGCTGGTAGGTATAGTTCAGGCCCAGGCTGAAGGTCAGCAGGTCAAAAGGCCGCAACACGGTATTGGTGTTCACTTCCAGGCCGGCAATCTCGGTCCCGATATTCTTCTTTGTCCACATAAACAAATTAGTAGTGGGCATGATGACAATCTTATCCTTTATCCGGTTGTAATAGACATCCGCCTGCAGCGAGAATTGACTGAAGACCCCGCCCCTGTTCAACAGCCAGGTAAGGCCCAGGTCATACTGCGTGGCGTACTCGGGTTTCAGGTTGCTATGGCCTGCAAAGTTGTAGTACAACTCATTAAAGGTAGGCATACGGAATGACTGTTTGTAAAAGGCCCGCAGGCGGAAAGTCCGGCTTTCGAAGGGCTGGTAGGAAACAGAGAGCACCGGTAAAAATTCCGTGCGGGATTCGCCAGGAGCGTAACCCTTCACCCGGTCGTCAATATAACAAGCCATAGCACCGGCCTGCAGCGTAAAACGGTCCCAGTGCAGGTCGGCGGACAGCACGCCCAGCAGCGTGTAGCGCGCAGGTTCCGCAAAGCGATCAACGTCGGCCACCATATAATCGGCAGAAAAATCGGCGGCCAACGACAGATCGCACCAGCGGGTAAGGTGATATAGGTTTACCAGCGAGGCATAAAGCTCATCCTGGATATAATGCACATTGATAGGCGTAGCGCTATTGTACTCCGGATCGATGTAGTTCAGGTAGTCATGGCTGTATTTCAGATTCAAGAGCAGCTCATAATTTTCGCCTATGCCCTTTTGGGCCATGCCGTGTACAAAGATATTCCGGTCGGTCTCCCGCTGGCTGTGGTTGAAAACATTGGCCTTTACGGCGCCCGGCAACCCCCTTTCCGAACTGTACACATAGGCCTTTAGGCTGGCATTGCCCGTAGCCCCCAGGGCGGCATAGAGGCTTAACTCCGCCCGCAGCGCCTCAATGTCGCCATTGCGGCGCGTAAGGGTGGTGTCATATACACCATTGGTATAACGGTAGGGATATTCACCGTTGGAAGAGAGGTATTCGGCGCTGACGGCCAGCGAGAGTCCCCTGGAGATTTTCTGCTCCCACAGCAAGGAGGGGTTCAAGAGCCCGAACGAACCGGCCTTCAGCCCCAGCGTCCCGTGGAAAGATTCATTGTCTGCAAAACGCGGCGTGCGGCTTTTCAGAAAGAGGGTATTGGAGGCGAAAAATCCCCGCGCCGGCTGGAATATGGAAGATTTCTGCCCGTTATATAATTGTATTTCTTCAATATTATCCAGCGAAAATTTACTCAGGTCGACCTGGCCGTTCTGCGTATTGCCGACCGGCATGCCGTCATAAAAGACAGCGGTGTGCGCCGCTCCCAGGCTCCGTACATTCACGGTTTTCAGCCCTCCGACCCCGCCGTAATCCTTCAACTGCACGCCCGAGAGGTAACGCAGGGCATCGGCCACCGAGAGGCTGTTCAAGTTCTGCAGATAGTCACCGCTGAGGGTCTGCACCGGCATGGGCGACACCACATTAAAACGGCTTTTGGACGCGGTAACAAAAACCTCGTTCAACTGGCGGAAGGCGCTGGTATCAATAGGCTCGGCAACCGGTTCCGCCGCAATGGCAAAAGCGGCAGTGAGCGGTAAAAAACTAAACCACCCGGAAAGGCACAATGCCTTAAATAAATGCCTGTATGTACAGGAAACCCTCATGCTTTATTCCTCGAAAGCCTTAATTAATACTCTGATTGGCAGGTCTCCTGACTTGTTCCCCTGTTGAACCACCTTCCCGTCGCACTTTAAGTGCAACAGTGGCGAAAATGTTGTCAACAGGTTGGATAGAACTTACAGTAGCGGGTCTGTTCAGGATTTTCACCTGATTCCCTTTTCATCGCACTACCCGGAAGTAGTGTCGAACCAATACTGGGTGCAAAGGTAGGTATTCGGAAAGTGATCTCCAAATAAAAAAAACATCGGCCTGATTGACTGGCTAAAACAAGCTGCCGACCTGGTAGACCAGGAAAGAGAGGACCCAGGCCAGCAAGGTATTGTATGTCATGGAGAAGATGGCGAATTTCCACCCGCCTTCCTTCCGGATGGCGGCAATCACCGCCACGCAGGGGAAATAAACGAGGATAAAAATCATGAAAGAATAGGCTACCAGCGGACTAAATACCTTTTCGCCCGTATGCGGCCCCGAAACATAGGTTTGTTGTTGCAGCTTTTCTTTCAGTGAGGCGGAATTACCGTCCTCCACTTCAAAGTCGGCATGGTATAAGATCCCCATGGAACTCACGACTATTTCCTTGGCGCCCAGACCGGACAAGATACTCACGCCCATCTTCCAGTCAAAGCCCAGCGGTTGCATGGCCGGTTCTATGAGTTTACCGATCTGTCCGAGGTAAGAGCCTTCCTGGGTGGTTTTATGCTTGGGATAATAACTCAGCGCCCAGATCACCAGCGAGGCGATCAGGATCACATTGGCCATCTTTTTCAGGTACTGCACCCCCTTGCTCCACATGTGGCGGGTGGTATTTTTCAAGGTGGGCATACGGTAGGGCGGCAGCTCCATCACAAAAGGCGCCTCTTCGGCCCGGAACACGGTTTTCTTCAACAACAGGGCGGAACCCACCGCCAATAAAATACCGATCATATAGATGGAGAAAAGCACCAAGCCCTGGTTTTTAGGAAAAAAAGCGCCGATAAACAGCACATAGACCGGCAGGCGCGCACTGCATGACATAAAAGGAGTAATCAACATGGTGAGCAGACGGTCTTTGCGGCTCTCGAGCGTGCGGGTGGCCATCACCGCCGGCACGTTACAGCCGAAACCCATCAGCAGGGGAATGAAAGATTTACCGTGCAGGCCTATCTTGTGCATCACCTTGTCCATGATAAAAGCGGCGCGGGCCATATAGCCGGAGTCTTCCATCAGGGAGATAAAGAAAAACAGGATCAGGATATTGGGCAAAAACACCAACACACCGCCAATACCGCCGATAAGCCCGTCGACCAGCAGATCACGCAGCGTACCGCCGGGCAGCAGTTGATTAAACAGGCCGGCTACCCAACCCACGCCTGCTTCCAGCCAGTGCATGGGGTAACTGCCCAGGCTGAATGTCGTCTGGAACATGACCCAGAGGAAAAAGACCAGCACCGGAATGCCCAGGTATTTATGGGTGATGATGGTATCAATGGCCGTAGATATTTTTTGCTGGTCATTCTTTCCGTGTACATAGGTTTCTTCCAAGGCGCCGGTAATAAAACCGTATTTGGCGTCCGCGAGCAGGGTTTCTACCGTTTCACCGGATTTATGCCTCAACTTACGCCCCTGCTGCTCCACCAGCTGGAGTATAGCCGCCTCATTAGGCAGGCCGCCAAGAAAACGGCTGATATTTTTTTCGTTTTCCAACAAATGAATGGCCAAAAAACGCGACGAATAACGGTCCAGTTCCGCATTCTTACGCAACTCGGGTTGCAGGACGGCGATGGCCGCCTCTATGTCTTCCCCATAATTGATATGCACGTGGCGCACCAGCGGCTCATCATTCTCAAATACGGCAATCACCTTGTCGAATAAGTCATCCAGCCCTCTCTCCCGTTTGGCCACCGTAGGTACAATAGGCATCCCTATCATCTTCGACAAATCCGTATAGGCAAAATCAGCGCCGGACTTTTCAAGTTCATCATACATATTCAACGCGATCACGACACTGATGTTCGCGTCCAGCAACTGGGTGGTCAGAAAAAGGTTGCGTTGGAGGTTGGAGGCGTCCACCACATTGATCACCACATCGGGAAAGGCGTTGAGCAGGTGTTCCTGTACACACATTTCCTCCGGTGTGTAGCCGGTAATAGAATAGGTACCGGGCAGGTCGGTAATATTGATGGTATAATCCCGGTGCTTAAGTGTGGCCGTTTTGATATCTACCGTCACTCCGGCATAATTTCCCACCCGCTCGCGCGCACCGGAGGCGGCATTGAACAGGGTGGTCTTTCCGCAGTTGGGATTACCCACCAGGGCTACATTAATCGTTTTAGACTCTTCATGAAGGGCACGGGCCGTTTCATCGACAATAAGGCCCGGCGCATCAACGGCGCCGGCCTGTTCCCCGGCAGACAAACGCACCACCTCTACCATCGCGGCCTCGCTGCGCCGCAACGAGACATGATACCCCATAATTTCGTACTCAATAGGGTCCTGCATCGGGGCGTTCTTAATGACCGTCACCACCTTGTTCCGCACAAAGCCGATTTCCATGATACGCTTGCGGAAACCACCATAGCCCAGTACGCGGGTAATCATACAACGATCACCTGTTTCCAGGTCCGAGAGGTATAGGGGGGCTGAAAGGTTTTCCGACATATTGGCAGCATGTTTTAGTCTTGCAAATATACTATTTATTCCGTTCGCGGACAATCCCTAAAAATAGGGATGAAGGTGGAAAATAACAGGAAAATGATTATCTTTGTTAAAATTATCAATGCTATGACATTAAACAATTTATACGAACAAATCCAAGCAAAACGCAGTTTCCTCTGCGTAGGCCTGGATCCCGACATGAACAAATTACCCGCGCACCTCAGGCAGCTGCCCGAACCGTTGTTTGCTTTTTGTAAGGCGATCATTGACAGCACGGCAGCCTATACCGTAGCCTACAAACCCAACCTGGCCTTCTTTGAAGCCGCGGGCGCTTCCGGATGGTTGCAACTGGTAAAACTCGTGGCCTATATCCGCCAACACTACCCCAAGCTCTTCATCATAGCCGATGCCAAACGCGGCGACATCGGCAACACCTCCAAACTTTATGCCGAAGCTTTTTTCAAGGCCATGGACGTAGACGCCGTCACCCTGTCCCCTTATATGGGCCGTGATACGGTACAACCCTTCCTCGAATATGAAAGCCGGTGGGCCGTACTGCTGGCCTTGACCTCCAATCCTTCGGCGGCCGACTTCGAGTTGACGGAAGAAGCCGGAACAGGAAAGAAATTGTATGAAAAAGTAATGGAGACGTCAAGCCGCTGGGGTACGACAGACAATTTAATGTACGTGGTAGGGGCCACCCAGGCCTCCATGCTGGAAGGCATCCGCCGGATTATTCCAGACCACTTCCTGCTGGTGCCCGGCGTGGGTGAACAGGGCGGCAGCCTCGAAGAGGTAGCCCGTTACGGCATGAACAGCAAATGCGGCCTGCTGGTCAATTCCTCGCGCGGCATTATCTTTGCCGACAGCAGCGAACAGTTTGCAGAGACCGCCGGACAAAAGGCGCATGAACTGCAGCAGCAGATGGAACAGCTATTAAAGAAATAGACGAGGACAAGCGCGCATGTATAAAAATCTACAGGCCTATATCAGGGAGTTGGAACAAGAGGGGGAACTGCTACGTATCCGCGAATTTACGGATCCTGTGCTGGAAATGGCAGAGGTGGCCGACCGCATGGCCAAAAGCGCCGGCGGCGGTAAAGCGCTACTGTTCGAAAATACGGGCACCGGCTTTCCGGTTCTCATGAATATGATGGGCTCCGAAACGCGCATGCTCCGGACACTGGGCATACAACACTACGATGAAATCGGGACGCGGATTGACGGCTTGTTTGCCGCCATGCTTTCGCCCAAACCCAATTTGTGGGATAAGCTAAAATTATTGCCCACCCTGAAAGACGCTGCCGGCTGGATGCCCCGCGTTACCAACAAGCGCGGCGCCTGCCAAGAGGTAGTCATGGCCGAACCCGATTTATCCAAACTACCCATCCTGCAATGCTGGCCGCATGATGGCGGGAAGTTCATCACCCTGCCCATGGTGCACACCAAAGACCCGCAGACCGGCATGCGTAACATGGGTATGTACCGTATGCAGGTATTCTCACCCGACACGGCCGGCATGCACTGGCACCGGCACAAGACCGGCGCAAGGCATTTCCAGCTATGTAAAGAGATGGGAGTAAGCCGTTTTCCGGTGGCGATAGCCCTGGGCGGCGATCCGGTCTATACCTACTGCGCCACCGCACCCATGCCCGACAATGTGGATGAGTACCTGCTTGCCGGATTCCTGCGTAACAAAAGCGTGGAACTCGTGCCCTGCCTCACCCAGCCGCTGGAGGTCCCGGCCGATGTGGATATGGTGATCGAGGGCTATATCGACACCGCAGCAGCTCCGGTGAAAGAAGGCCCCTTCGGCGACCACACCGGCTTTTACTCCTTAGAAGACCTGTATCCCCTTTTACACGTCACGGCCATCACCCACCGCCGCGACGCCGTGTACCCGGCCACCGTGGTAGGTATCCCGCCGCAAGAGGATGCCTATATGGGACAAGCCTCCGAACGGATTTTCCTGGCCCCCATCCGCCTGGCGCTGGCGCCCGAGGTAATTGACCTGCATATGCCGTTTGAGGGCGTAGCGCATAATATCATACTGGTAAAAATCAAACCGTCGTACCCCGGCCAGGCCATCAAGGTGGCCCATGCCCTCTGGGGTGCAGGACAGATGATGTTCAATAAAATCATGGTCGTGCTTGACGATACGGTGGAACTCACCGACTATCCGGCGGTCCGGCGCGCCATCAACAGGCATTACCGCCCGGAGCAGGACACCTACTTCAGCCGCGGACCGCTGGATGTGCTTGACCACTCCGCCGCCGAGACCGGATTTGGCGGAAAAATATGCATCGATGCTACAGAAAAAAGAGAAACCGTTGAAAGGCCGCAAGAGGCAGACGAGCAATCACCCTTCACTTTCTTGTTTGATGAAGAGGTAGACAGGACGGATTACAGCACCTGTGCGTGGCTGTTAGGCAACAATACGGACCCCATGCGCGACTGCAAGGTGGACAACGGGAAATTGCTTGTGGACGCCCGCAGCAAAACAACAGCTGCGGCATCATTCCCCAAGCGCTGGCCCAATATCGTATGCATGGACAAGAAGACCATTGCCGCCGTCGATGCCAAATGGCCTCAGCTGGGCCTCGGCCCGCTCCTGCCCTCTCCATCGCTGAAATATAAAAATTTGCTTAAGCCGGGCGGGGCGGAGGTAAAGCTTTTGCCAAGCTGATTTTTTTCATTTGTATAATTTCACATTTACATATTGGTGATTGCAAATAAACGCTTTAACTTTGTTTCATTAAAGCGTTCTTTACTTCCCCCCTCCTTTTTTTATGCTCTAGAACAGACCATCTAAAATTGGCGTGGGTCTGGCTCATTTAGCGTTTATAGGCTTCCTAATGCCTCTATTAATAGACAAACTAAAGGACCACGCTACAAGCACCATTTAAATATTTAACTATTTAAAGCGTAAATGCTATTGCTGCAAAATAATTTTGCGGTAGGTTTTTTATTGGCTATTGCTTAAGAAGGTGCGCGCTCACCTACAGTTCTTGTTACTGTTGTTATGTGTCGCGATGCGATCGCGGTGTGCCGCGGGGGCGTCTCCTTATTTTCTCTTTTTCTTTTTGGCTTGACCCAAAAAGAAACAACCGGAGCGCAGCGGAGCTCACGAACACTTTAAAAAATAAAAAAGGTGTGAGTAAAAAGTCAAGTCTGACGCCAGCCCGGCTAAAAATCGGTCATTACGGCAAGAACAAGGAAAACTCGCTACGCTCAAACATTCCTTGTTCTTTTTGCCTCATTCCCGGTTTTCTTCACGCCGGCTGACGTAGGACGGTCCTGGCTGCAAAGGGATACAAGGTATGCTATCTCTACTTCGGTTTTCTTCACGCCGGTTCCCGTAGGACGGTCCTTAACTGCAAATTGTTTTTTTATCTTTCTCTTAATCACTTAGTCTCTCAATCCCTTAGCTCCTTGCTTTCTTAGTCTCTTAATCACTTTTAATAACATGAAGAAGATTTGTTCATTGCTTAGCTGCTTATTTGTTGTGTTGACCTTGTTGTCCGGGCCGCTGGCGGCGCCACTTTCCGCACAGCCGGTGACGGTGGGTGATTTGACGGTCTGGGGTGACAATAGCCTCACGCTTGATATCGCCTGGGGGCCGGGTGCGCGCACAGCGCCCTGGTCGGACTCCGTGTGGGTGCTGATAGATTATAAGGATGCCGGTGGTGAACTGCGGCGTTTGCCTGTTAGTGGGGCGACGGTGACCGCCGGACAGGCGACCTGGCCGGGCGCCCGGGCACGGTTGGTGGCCGGCAATACCGCAGGCTTCTTTGTGGATGGACAGGCCCGGGCCTTGGGAGCGGCCGCTACGCTCACCCTGCGTGTCGTGCCGGAATTGCCGGCCGGGGCGACGATTAACAAACCCTGCGCCTATGCCCTGGATTATCCACCCTTGGCAACCTATGGCGTGGACAGTGGAGATAATACCGTAGCGCTGGTGGGTACCGCACCTTTTTGCGGCACCCTGATCAACGCCTCCGGAACAACAATGACACTCACTTCTTCTTCCGCTTCCTTTACCTTGCCCACCGGTTTTCGCGTAGGCAGCTATACCGACCTTACAGGCAACAGCGGGCTGGTAGATTGTGGGGCTTCCCGCCCTACGGTAACCGGCAGCAGCGG
>JAVBQY010000023.1:0-54425 GCA_031548545.1 Bacteroidales bacterium
AACCCGTAGCCGTGAAGCCCGGATTAACGGGGCTGTCGCCATAATTAGAGCTACCGCCTAAGGCCGTTACGGTGATCGATTTCGCATTCACCGTCCAGCTACCGCTTACACGGTTGGTCACCGTATAGTTGGCATTGGTCAGAACGCCCACCACGCTCAACGCATGGGTGCCCGCTGTGGTTGTAGCCGTAATGCCGAAGCTGTTGCTCAGACCCGTCAATACAGATACGGGCTCACTATTGACTAATCCCGTAGCCGTGAAGCCCGGATTAACCGGACTGTCACCATAGGTAGAGGTACCGCCCGTGGCCGTTACGGTGATCGATTTCGCATTCACCGTCCAGCTACCGCCTACACGGTTGGTCACCGTATAGTTGGCATTGGTCAAGGTACCCGCTACCGTCAACGTATGGGTGCCCGCTGCAGTGGTGGATAGAATGCCGAAGCTGTTGCTCAGGCCCGTCAGTACGGATGCGTCTTCGCCGGTGGCCAGGCCCGTGGCCGCAAGGCCCGGATTAACCGGACTGTCACCATAGGTAGAGGTACCGCCCGTGGCCGTTACGGTAATGGCCTTCGGTTCAACAATAACCGCCATACTGGTTACACTTCCGCACGCACCGCTTACGGTTACAGCATAACGGCCTGCCGCCACTTTTCCGCTTGCGGGCGTGTAAGTAGCATCGGTCGAAACGATGCGGCTACCATCGCTCCACGCATAGCTAAGTGTACCGGTTCCGGTAGCTGTTACGCTCAGGTTGGTTACGGCGCCATACACGCCGCCTTCAGGTTGAGCAGTGATTTGGGTGTTCGGGTTTACCGTAATGGTAAAAGTTTGCGCCGCACCTTGGCAGCCGTTGGCCGAAGGCGTAACGGTAATAGTGGCTACGGCGGGAGTTGTTCCGGTATTGGTAGCCGTAAAGGCTGCAATATGGCCTGTTCCGCTTGCCGGCAAGCCAATACCCGGATTGTTGTTTGTCCAATTGTAGGTAGCATCGGCCACAGCGCCGTCAAATGTCACCGCTGCTGTTTGATCGCCACTACACAGCATTTGAGATTCCGTTACATTGACGGTGGGAACCGGATTGCCTGTTATCTCTACTTCTTTAACGAGTGTGCAACCCATGGCGTCGGTTATGGTGCAGGAATAACTACCTGCGGAAAGGCCGGTGGCAATGGATCCGGTACTTGTTGAAGAAGTCCATTTATAAGTATAAGGCGCCGTACCACCCGCAACATCGAATACCTCGGCCTCGCCATTGCTGGCGTCGACACAGGTCTCTTTATTCTGCCGGATGCCGGCCGTTAAAGCTGCCGCAGGTTCGATAATGGTAAAGGACTGTACCGTTTGACAACCATTGACATCGATTATGGTGCAAGTATACTCACCGGCGCCCAGGCCGGTAGCAGTAGCCGCAGCGCCGCCGCTTGGCGACCAGGCATAAGTATAAGGCGCCGTACCGCCGGAAACGGCTACTGAAGCCGCACCGGTAAGACCGCCTTTACAGGATACATTGGTTTGCGAAGATGTAACCGTCATAGCCGCCGGGGCGATAATGGTAAAGGACTGCACTATTGAACAGCCGTTGGCATCCGTAATGGTGCAGGAGTATGTGCCTGCAGCCAGGCCGGTAGCAGTGGCTGCGGTGCCGCCGTTGGGCGACCATACATAAGTATAATCTCCCGTACCGCCGGAAACTGCAACCGAAGCGACACCGGTAAGGGCGCCGTTACATGCCGGGTTAGTTTGAGAAGGCGTAACCGTCAGGCTTGCTGCAGGTTCTTTAATGGTAAAGGTCTGTGCCGTTTGACATCCGCTGGTCACATCGGTAACGGTACAGGTGTGAGTACCTGCCGGCAGGTTGTTAACGCTGGCTCCTGTACCGGTCGAAGAGGTCCAGGCATAAGTATAAGAACCCGTTCCGCCGGAAACCGTAGCCGAAGCTGCACCGGTAACAGCGCCCTTACACAAGATATCGGTCTGTGTAATGCTGAGCGTTAAGGGCGTAGCTATTGTTTCATAGGCGCCCAGGTCTATTACGCCATTATTGTTTGCGTTGTAAATACGCACATTACCACCGAGGTCGGCCACTGGATAGTTGGCACGCATTTCGTCGCTGTTGTCGCCCTTGTCTACACAGGGACTACAAGCTTGCAGATGCAGGTCGGTAGCGCTTACAAACAAGGGGTTGGTCGCGCCGGGCAGGTTGCCTTCGCCGGTAAGCGTTTGGCCGCCCACCAGGCTGTAGGTATAAGTGCCGCCGGAAATAGGCGCATTAGGTTCAGTAGGAGCCGTATTTCCATAGATAATAGTATTGATAACACGGACTTCGGGCGAAGGAGCAGAAGTAGCATGATTATACAGACCGCCACCGTAGGTATTACTATGATTGGCTGAAATAGTACAGTTGGTATAAACCGCTGAAGAATAATTCCAGTTGTCTATCCCGCCACCAAAGCCCACAGCGGTATTGGCCGTGAAAAGGCAGTTAGAGATCTCTGCAGCAGCATAAGATGTGAACAGGCCGCCACCGGAATACGCTATATTTCCCGAAAAAATACAGTTGGTTATGACCGGTGAAGATATAGCACCGGCCTGGCCCGTAATCAATATCCCTCCACCATAATTTCTACAAATATTAGTTACTCCATTTACAATAATGGTACTTGTAGTAGTAATAGTATTAGCACTTCCTGCGGTAACGGTAAAACCGTTGAGTTCGGCATCACCCACGTTGCCGGCAGCGAGCACTACGTGGTAGCAGTTGTCGGTACCATCATTGGCCGTGCCAATATCACCACTAAGGATAGAAGCTGCACCGTTGCGCTCATCAAGGGTTTCTTCTGTTCCGGCAAAGCCGCCATAGATTTTCACGTCCTTAACCAGTACAAAGGCCTTGTCGCGCTCTTGCGTACCGTTACCCGCCTTGTATTCAGGCTTGTAAGTACCTTCGGCCACCCAGATTTCACCGGAGGCCGATCCTTCAGCGGCATAGTAAAGCGCCCTGGACAGGCCGGGGATGGCATTGTCCCAGCTTGAACCGAGCTTATCACCGGCGCCGGCGACCGTTACATACAGACGACCGGAAGACACTGCGCCCTGGTACTCGTAGGCGCCCAGGTCAATCACCCCGCCGTTGGCCGCATTATAAATGCGCACTTTACCGTCCAGATCGGTAGCGGTCGTATTGGCCGCATTGTTACCGCTATTTACACAGCGGCTGAAGGCTTGCAGCCGCAGGTCACCATTATCCGCATCAACAAACAGCGGATTAATAGTGCCGGACAGGTTGCCTTCGCCGACAAGCGTTTGGCCTCCCACTAAGCTATAGGTGTAAGTAACAGTAGTAATATTTACATTGTTAACAGTACCGCTATTGTTTGTATTGCCGTAGATTATGGTATTGGTAACCGTTGGCGTGCTAGAGCTAGTATAAAAACCACCGCCAGCATTACTCTTATTCCCGAAAATGGAACAATTGATATACACCGGCAAACCGAAATTATTATACACACCGCCACCGGCAGTAAGGGAGCTATTCTTCGAAATCACACAGTTGGTTACGAGCGGTGAAGAATATTGCTCAAATAAGCCGCCGCCGTAATTAGCGTAGTTGTCCGAAATAATACAATTGGTCAGGATGAACGAGGAAACAGTAGCGGTTGAGCCACCATTAATCTGAACCCCGCCACCAAATTGCCTATTAGTGTTTATTCCATTTACGGTAATAGGAGTATTAGAATTCGCATTCCCATCTTTAACGGTAAAGCCGTTAAGCTCGGCAGCGCCCATATCGCCGACTGCAAGCACCACGTGGTAACAATTGTCGGCAATGCCCGCAACGCCGATTTCGCCGCTAAGGATAGAAGCGGCACCATGGCGGGCTTCAACAGTGGTTTCGTCGCCGGCAAAGCCGCCGTAGATTTTCACATCTTTTACCAGTACAAAAGCCTTGTCACGATCGAGAATACCGTTACCGGCCATGTAGTCCGGCTTGTAGGTACCCCCGGCAACCCAAATCTCTTTCACCGAAGTTCTTCCGGTAGCGCTGGCCAGGGCTTTGGCCAGGCCGGGCACCGCATTGGTCCAGCTTGTACCATCTTTGGTACCGGCACCGGTTTCCGTTACATATATACGGGCAATAGCTACAGGGGCTTGGTATTCGTGGGTGCCCATGTCAATCACCCCGCCGTTGGCCGCATCATAAATACGGGCTTTACCGGCCAGGTCGGTTGCAGTAGTGTTGGCCTCATTGTTGCCGCTATTTATGCAGGGGCTGAGCGATTGCAGGCTCCAGTCACCATTGGCTGCATCGGCAAACATAGGATCGAAGCTGCCGGGAAGGTTACCCTCGCCGGTAAGCATTTGGCCACCAACCAGGCTGTAGGTGTAGGTAGCGCCGGTTGTATTATTTATATTGCTAAGAGCTCCGGTATTGTCTGTATTGCTATGGATAATAGTATTGGCCATAGTATACAAGCCAGAGTAATAATATAATCCGCCACCACTGGAAGCAGTAGATGCTTTGTTCCCTACAATAGCGCAATTGATGAATACATTAATTGGCGCCCCATCAATATAGAGCCCGCCACCATTATTCGCGACGCTATTTTCCGAAAACTGACAGTTGATGAACCTATCCGAAGAACGATTAGTATAGAGCCCACCGCCAGAACCAAGTGAGTTATTATCCTGGAACCGGCAATTGGTAAATATCGCCGCATCGTAGCTAACATATGCACCACCACCATAATTGAAGGCTTGATTTTTCCTAATAATACAATTGGTAATCATAGGCCTGGGCGTGGCGGTTCCGCTACCGCTAATATTTATGCCGGCACCTTCATTTGTCCGAATAGTTATTCCGTTTACAACGATAGTGGTATTGGCACTCGCATTCCCTCCGGTAATAGTAAAACCGTTGAGCCCGGCATCGCCCACTTCACCGGCGGCAATCACCACATGGTAGCAGTTGTCGGTATTGTCATTGGCAGTTCCAATATCACCGCTAAGGATAGAGGCTACGCCATGGCGGTCTGCCAACTTGGTTTCATCGCCTTTAAAGCCACCATAGACGGCTACATCTTTGGCCAGCACAAAGGCCTTATCGCGCTCTTGCGTACCGTTTCCGGCTTTGTATTCCGGTTTATAGGTGCCCTCGGCTACCCAAATTTCGTCTACATTGCCCTGGGCTGTACCATTATTAATATAGTCAAGCGCATTTGCCAGGCCTCTGACAGCATTGTCCCAGCTCGAACCTGTATGGTCACCCTCACCGGCTGTAGTCACATACATGACGCGGGGCTGTTTCACCCCCTGGTATTCATAGGCGCCCATATCCACTATGCCTGCCTCATCCGCCGTATAAATACGATCTTTGCCGGCCAGGTCTTTAGCAATTCCTGTCAGGTTTCTGGCGGTATTATTGCCTTTGTTGATACAACGGCTATAATTGTTCAATGTAAGGTCGCCATTGGCCGCATTTTTAAACATCGGGTCGGTAGAGCCGGAGAGGTTGCCCGCATTCACCGGCAAATTTACACCGCCCACCAGGCTGTAAGTATAGGTAGAAGCGATAACACGCGCATTCGGATTAAAGGCCGCGGTATTGCCATGGATGATACTATTGGTTACGGAAAGGGTGCTGGTATCATCCCACAGCCCGCCGCCGTATTGAGCATTATTTCCCGAAATAGTACAATTGGTATACACATTCGAAGAATTAGTATAGTTGTCTACCCCTCCACCATAATTGGTCGCGGTATTGGCCGAGAGGACGCAATTGGTAAAGGCTGCAGAAGCATAGTGCGTGAGCATACCGCCACCGTCAATAGCCCTGTTTCCGGAAATGCTACAGTTGGTTATAACAGGAGCGGAAATATTGCCTGCAGAGCCCATGATAAGCAGCCCGCCGCCATATGATCTATTGAGTGTTGCGCCGTTTACAACGATAGTGGTATTGACATTCGCATTCCCGCCGGTGATGGTAAATCCGTTGAGTTCGGCATCGCCCACGTCGCCGGCTGCGACCACCACATGGTGACAGTTGTCGGTATTGTCATTGGTCGTTCCAATATCGCCGCTAAGAATAGAGGCGGCACCACTACGGTCGGCAATAGCCGTTTCATCACCTCTGAAGCCACCATAGATTTTCACAGCAGTGGCCAGCAAAAAGGCTTTATCACGATCAGTAGTACCTGCAACCGACGAGATCTTATCTTCCGGATAATACACTCCTTCGGCCACCCAAATTTCATCAATATCTCCATCTTTGGCGACATTAAGCGCCTTAGCCAGGCCGGGCATTGCGTTATTCCAGCTTGAACCGTCCTTGCCATTGGCGCCGGCTACCGTTACATATAAACGGCTGTCGGGACGGGCACCCTGGTATTCGTAGGCGCCCAGGTCGATGATACCGCCGTTGTCTTTATCATAAATACGGGCGTCGCCGTCGAGGTCGGTAGCGGTAGTGTTCGCCGTGTTGTCGCCCTTGTTGATACAACGGCTGCGCGGATGTAAGCGCAGGTCGCCATTGGCAGCGTCGACAAACAGGGGCTTAGTGGTTCCGGAGAGGTTACCGGTTCCGGGTAGTGTTTGGCCCTCTACCAGGCTGTAGGTATAGGTACCGACAAGGTTTTCCACATTGTTAACATAGATGGCCGTATTGCCGGAAACAATAGTATTGGTTACAACGGGCTTAGACTGGCTATAATTATATATAGCCCCGGCGTGAGACCGGGCCGTATTGGTCACAATACTGCAATTGATAAGTTTCGGCGCCGCCGTAGTGTAATTGAACATTGCACCGCCGTAATTGGCGCTATTGCTTACAATACTACAGTTGACAAGCTTCGGTGCCGCCGTGGCGTCATTATACATCCCGGCGCCATCTAACTGTGCGGTATTTTTAGCAATGCTGCAATTGTTTATATAAGGCGTACCTGCAGGTCCATTGTATACGCCCCCCCCGTTGGTAGCCGTATTGGCCGAGAAGCTGCAATTGGCAATCGTAGCCGACGAATAGGCCGTATATAGCCCGCCGCCATGGCCGATACCGTTGTAGGAACCTCCGTTTATTCCGGTGGCATTGCCCTTAATCACGCAGTTTTTCAGGCTAAGCGAAGAAAGGGTGGCAGTGGAACCGCCGTTATTATAAACCCCGCCGCCATGCGTTCTATTAACAGTAGTTACGCCGTTCACAGTGATATCTCCACTACCGTTGGCATTTCCGCCGGTAATGATAAAACCGTCGAGTTCGGCAGCGCCCATGGCACCGGCTGCAATCACCACGTGGTGGCAGTTGTCGGTAGCCACGCCTGCCGTACCAATGTCGCCGCTAAGGATAGAAGCAGCGCCGCTGCGGTCTTTAAGTGCGCTCTCATCACCCTTAAAGCCGCCGTAGATTTTCACGTCCTTGGTCAGTACAAAAGCTTTATCGCGGTCGGTAGTACCGTTGCCGGCCATGTATTCCGGTTTGTACGTACCTTCGGCCACCCAAATTTCGGTAATAGCAGCTCTTCCGGTAGTGAAAGCCAAGGCCTTCGCCAGGCCGGGAATCGCATTCTCCCAACTTGAACCGGTCTTATCACCGGCGCCGTCTACGGTTACGTGCAGACGGCCGGAAGATGTCCTGCCCTGGTACTCGTAAGCGCCCAGGTCAATGATACCACCGTTGGCGACATCATAGATACGGGGATTACCAGCCAGGTCGGCGGTGATGGTAGTGGCCGAATTATTACCGCTGTTTATACAGAAGCTGAACGGATGCAGACGCCAGTCGCCATTAGCGGCATCAACAAACATCGGGTCGGTAGTGCCCGACAGATTACCCGTTCCGGCCAGCGTTTGACCACCCATCAGGCAGTGAGTATAGGTGCCGGTAAATGTAGTCACATCATATAGGTTATTCACAGCACCGTTAGTGGCGGTATTTCCATGAATAATCGTATTAACAAAGAGCGGCCGGGCTCCATTATTATGCAATCCGCCACCACTATTGCTTTTGTTTCCGGCAATCGTACAATTGTTGTACACATTCAACGCACCGGTCCAACTATGTACCCCACCGCCATAATCAGCCGTATTGGCCGAGAAGAGGCAGTTGGTAAGCGTAGACGCAGCGTAGGCCGATATGATACCGCCACCGGAACGTGCGGTGTTGTTCAAGAAAGTACAGTTGGTGATGACGGGCGAAGACATAGCCGCCGCCGAAGCGCCACGAATGTGCATACCCCCACCATGCCATTGCTCGATGCTTACTCCGTTTACAATGATGTTACGACTGTCATTCGCATTTCCATCCTTAATGGTAAAGCCGTTAAGCTCTGCCGTACCCATAGGACCGGCCGAAACCACTACGTGGAAGCTGTTGCCGGCAATGTTATTGGGTGTGTTATCTATGTCGCCGCTGAGGATAGAAGCGCCGCCGTGACGGAGATCAACAGCCGTTTCATCGCCTTTGAATCCACCGTAGATTTTCACATCTTTCACCATCACAAAGGCTTTGTCGCGCTCCAGCGTACCATTACCGGCCATATATTCCGGCTTGTAGGTACCTTCTTTTACCCAAATTTCTTTAATGGAGGATCTCGTTGCGGCAAAAGCAAGCGCATTGGACAAGCCGGAAACTGCATTATCCCAGCTTGCACCGCCCTTGTTACCGGCACCGGCTTCGGTTACATATAACCGGTCGGTTGCCACATCACTTTGGAATTCATAAGCGCCCAGATCAATCACGCCGCCGTAGACACGGGGATTTCCGTCCATATCAACAGTAGTATAGGTATTGGCCGCATTATTACCGCTGTTTATACAGAGACTGAGCGGCTGCAGGTGCAGGTCGGTAGCGCTTACAAACAAGGGTGCAAAGCCGCCGGACAGGTTACCCGTTCCACTGAGCGTTTGTCCGCCCACCAGGCTATAGGTGTAAACAGGGGAGCTATAAGCGCTGACTACATTACTAACCACCGTACCGGCAGTGGTTGTATTGCCATAGATAATAGTGTTGGTGATAACGGGCGTGGAGGAACTATTATACAGTCCGCCACCGTTCCCCTTGTTTCCGGCCACCGTGCAGTTGGTCAACTTCGGTGCGGCATAAGTATTATTATACATGCCGCCACCGTCTCCTGCCGTGTTTTCCGAAACCGTACAGTTGGTGAATACCGGCTTGGCATAAGTATTATTAAAGAAGCCCCCGCCGTAAGAGGTGGCTGTATTTTTCGAAATAGCACAATTGATAAGCGCGGGTGTAGAATAGCTATTATTAAACATTCCACCACCGTGAGAGGGAGCGGTATTCTTTGAAATAGTACAACCGGTCAGGGTAGATGAAGAGTAATTGGTATACACCCCGCCGCCGTATGAAACGGCTTTATTTTCTGTAATAACACAATTGGTAAACGCCGGCGAACATTGGGTAGCGGTCGAAGCGCCGGTAATGTGGACCCCGCCGCCAAAACGTTGATCAAGCGTTATACCGTTTACAACGATAGAGGTATTGACATTCGCGTTCCCCCCGGTAATGGTAAAGCCGTTGAGTTCGGCAGTACCCATGGGACCGGCTGCAATCACTACGTGGTAGCAGTTGTCGGTGTCCACGCCTGCGGTGCCGATGTCGCCGCTAAGGATAGAAGCAGCGCCACTGCGGTCAACTATAGCTGTTTCATTGCCTTTGAACCCACCGTAGATTTTCACATCTTTTAATAGTATAAAGGCTTTATCCCGGTCGGTAGTCCCCGCAGCCACAGAGGCTTTGTATTCGGGTTTGTAGGTCCCCTCTGCAACCCAGATTTCTTTAACCGAAGCCCTTCCGGTAGCAATAGCGAGCGCCTTGGCCAAGCCGGGGAATGCATTGTCCCAGCTTGAACCGCTCTTATCACCGGCGCCGGTTGTGGTTACATACATAGTAGCACTGGTCACGATCTTACCTTGGTATTCGTAGGCGCCAAGGTCTATGACCCCACCATTGGCCGCGTCATAGATACGGTCGTTGCCATCGAGATCGGCAGTAGTGGCGTTAGCCGCGTTGTTACCGCTGTTTATACAAGGGCTGAGCGATTGCAAGCGCAGATCGTCAGCACTCACAAACAAGGGGTCGAATGCTCCGGGCAGATTCCCTGTGCCATTAGGCGCTTGGTCTCCTACCAAACTATAGCTATAATTGCCTCCCAGGTTGTTCACGTTGCTGATGTAAGTACCGCTGGTAGGTGTATTACCGTAGATAATAGTATTGGTAACCGTAGGCGAGGCGCCGTAAATATACAAACCGCCGCCATTATTGGTATTGGCTGCGCCTGCTTTATTTCCCGAAATAGTACAATTGGTAAGTACCGGCGAAGCGTAATTATTATATAGCCCGCCGCCATAGGATGTGGCGATATTCTTCGAAATAACACAATTTATCAGGTTGGGTGATGCCGTACTATTATACATACCGCCACCTTGAGAGGTAACCGTATTTGCTGAAATCTCACAATTCGTAAACTTAGGTGCCGAATACGAGTCATTAAACAAGCCGCCACCGTACGCCGCCGTGTTTTCAGAAACCGCACAGTTAGTGAATACCGGCTTGGCATAAGTATTAGTAAACAAGCCCCCGCCGTAAGAGGCGGCAGTATTTTTCGAAATAACACAATTGATAAGTGCGGGTGTAGAATAGCTATTATTAAACATACCGCCACCGTTAGAGGAAACGGTATTCTTTGAAATAGTACAACCGGTCAGGGGCGATGAAGAGTAATTGGTATAGACCCCGCCGCCGTATGAAACTGCTTTATTTTCCGTAATAACACAATTGGTAAACGCCGGCGAACATTGGGTAGCGGTCGAAGCGCCGGTAATGTGGACCCCACCGCCAAAACGTTGATCAAGCGTTATGCCGTTTACAACGATAGAGGCATTGACATTCGCGTTCCCCCCGGTAATGGTAAAGCCGTTGAGTTCGGCAGTACCCATGGGACCGGCGGCAATCACTACGTGGTAGCAATTATCGGTGTCCACAGCTTCGGTGCCGATATTGCCGCTAAGGATAGAGGCTGCACCGGTGCGGCTGTCAATAGCCGTTTCTCCGACTTTGAAGCCCCCGTAGATTTTCACATCTTTTGCCAGGACAAAGGCCTTGTCGCGATCAGTGGTACCGTTGCCGGCTATGTATTCCGGTTTATAGGTACCTTCGGCCACCCAAATTTCTTTCACTGAGGTTCTTCCGGTAGCACAAGCCAAGGCTTTAGCCAGGCCGGGTGCAGCATTGTCCCAGCTTGAGCCATCTTTCTTATTGGCGCCGTTTTCAGTCACATATAAACGGGCGGTGGCAACTTTTTCTTGGTATTCACAGGCGCCCAGGTCTATAACGCCGTCGAAGATACGGGGATTGCCTTCCAAATCAACAGTGAGGGTATTGGCCGAATTATTACCGCTGTTTATACAGGGGCTAATGGAAGATAAGTGTAGATCGGTATCGCTCACAAACAAGGGGTTAAATGTTCCGGACAGGTTGCCCGTGCCGTTAAGCGTTTGGCCGCCTACCAGGCTGTAGGTGTAACTCCCCCCTGCACCGGTTACATTGCTGACATAAGTGCCGCTGGCAGGCGTATTACCGTAGATAATAGTATTGGTAACCGTAGGCGAAGCGCCGTAAATATACAAGCCACCGCCATTATTGCTATTGGCTGCGCCTGCTTTATTTCCGGAAATGGTACAATTGGTGAGCGCCGGAGCGCCGTAATGACTATATATACCACCACCGGCCGATGTCACGTTATTCTTCAAAAGCATACAATTGGTAAGTACAGGCGAACTGTTGTAATTATATATACCACCGCCGTAGGCTGCCGTATTGTCGGAAATAACACTATTGGTCAACACCGGCTTTGAATAAGATTCATTATACATACCGCCACCGTAATTAGTCACAGTATTTGCAGAAATAGTACAATTGTTGAATACAGGGTTGGAATAGGAATTATTAAACAAACCGCCACCGTAACTAGCGCCGCTATTCGCCGAAATAGTACAATTGGTAAGTACCGGCGAAGCGTAATTATTATATATACCACTGCCGTAAGACGTAGCCGTATTTTTGGAAATGATACAATCGGTTAGCATAGGCGAAGACGGCGTTGCGGTCGAAGCGCCGGTAATGTGAACCCCGCCGCCAAAACGTTGATCGAGCGTTATGCCGTTTACAACGATAGAAGCATTGACATTCGCGTTCCCCCCGGTAATGGTAAAGCCGTTGAGTTCTGCAGTACCCATGGGACCGGCGGCAATTACTACGTGGTAGCAATTATCGGTAGCCACGCCTGCGGTGCCGATGTCGCCGCTAAGGATAGAAGCAGCGCCACTGCGATTGGCTATAGCTGTTTCATTGCCTTTGAATCCGCCGTAGATTTTCACATCCTTTACCATCACAAAGGCTTTATCGCGCTCCAGCGTACCGTTGCCGGCCATATATTCCGGCTTGTAGGTGCCTTCTTTTACCCAAATCTCTTTAATGGTAGATCTTGCAGTGACAAGGGCAAACGCCTTGGCCAGGCCGGGCATGGCATTAGCCCAACTTGAACCATCCTTGTCGCCCGCACCGTCTTCGGTTACATATAAACGGTCGGTGACTACATCACTTTGGTATTCGTAGGCGCCCAGGTCAATCACACCACCGTGGATGCGGGCCTTTCCGTCGAGGTCGGTATCAGTGGTATTCGCCGCATTGTTACCGCTGTTTATACAGAGGCTGAGCCGTTGCAAATGCAGATCGGTAGCACTCACGAACAAGGGGTCGAACGTACCGGGAAGATTGCCCGTACCGTTGAGCGTTTGGCCGCCCACCAGGCTATAAGTATAGGTACCGGAGGTGCTGCTTATGTTGCTTACGAGATTGGAGGATCCGTGCGTATTGCCAAAAATAATACTATTGGCAACGGCGTAAGAACCTCCGTATAAACCACCACAGCCTCTGGTCGCTTTATTTCCGGCAATAGTGCTATTGATGAATTTCGGCGTAGTATTTTCATTGTATATCACGCCACCGTAACCGGTCGCGGTGTTTTCCGAAAGGAGGCAGTTGGTCAGCACCATTGAAGAGCTATAAGCATACAATGCGCCGCCATCGCCTACTACGGTATTTTTCGAAATAACGCAATTGTTCATGGTCAGTGAAGAGCCCGAATTATTATAAATCGCACCGGCCCTGCTATTTGCACTATTTTCAGAGATATTGCAATTGCTTATCTTGGATGCCGTGTTAAGTTCATAAAGCGCAGCACCATAATATACAGCGTTATTTGACGTGAAACTGCAACCGGAGATTGAAGAAGTCGCGTAAGTATTGTACATCCCGGCTCCATAAGTAGCCATATTTGCCGAAATAACACAATCGGTCACTATTGGGGATGAAATAGTTGCCTTTGAACCGCCATTGCTATGTATCCCGCCACCGTAGTCTCTATTGACTGCCGTTACTCCGTTTACAGTGATGTTGGAATTTCCGCCGTTGGCATTCCCGCCGGTAATGGTAAAGCCGTTGAGTTCGGCAACGCCCACATTACCAACTGCAATTACCACGTGATAGCAGTTATCGGTATTGTTACCGGCCGTACCAATGTCGCCGCTAAGGATAGAAGCAGCACCACTGCGGTTAGCTATAGATGTTTCATTGCCTTTGAAACCGCCGTAGATTTTCACATCTTTTACCAGTATAAAAGCTTTGTCACGCTCTTGCGTGCCATTGCCTGCTTTGTACTCGGGCTTATAGGTCCCTTCAGCCACCCAAATTTGTGTAGTGCCGTTGGTGGCGGCCTGTTGCAAGGCGTCGGCCAAGCTACCTGCAGCATTGACCCAGCTGCTGCCGTCGCCGGTAGCATTTTGTTTTATGTAGACAATACCAGAGGTAGGTGTAATAGCAGCCTGCAGGCTGAAAACAACCACTAACAGTGCAAGGGTAGTAAGTAAATATTTTTTCATCGCATTCATCGCTATTCGTTAACAATTTTAATTTCTACCCGGCGGTTCTTCCGGCGGTTTTCGATACTGGTATTGGGTACCAAAGGTTCAGTATCGCGTTTGGAGGCAGTACCCAGGATACGGTCTTCCGCAATACCGTTTTGAATCATATAGGCTTTGGCCCTGTCGGCGCGCAGCTGGCCCATCAGTTCGTTGATGGCATCGTCTCCCAGACTGCAAGTATGTCCATAGATATAGAATTGTAATTCAGGATATTGTTTCAACAGGGCTATCCTGTCGTTTAACTCCTGTTTTTGGGTCTTGCCGGGGGTTGCTTGTGATACGCCATAACCGGTCACAGGTTCTTCGATGGATCGCCGGGCTGCATTCTCAGCGCTGTCTTTTTGGCCGTTGCCTTGACTGTTAGCTTGTCCCTGACCGGAGGTATTGCCGTCTTGTTGAGCGGTAGCCTGACCCTGTCCGTCACCTTGATTAGCGCTTCCATCGCCTACACGCTGGCCCTTACCCTGATCTTGTCCTTGACCGGAGGTATTGCCACCTTGTTGGCCGGCGCCCTGGCCCTGTCCGTCACCTTGGTTTTGATTATTACCGTGGGCCAAGCCATTTTGCTGGCCGTCATTCCGGGCCTGTAAGGGCATTACATCCGCCGGGCTCGCCGGTTCGGCCTTTTTCGTTGTATGACCAAAGCCTAAACTATAGCGGAGCATCACCCCCAAGGCCATAGTATGTATCCCGCTCGAAGCCGCTGTAATGGAATTTTGTACCGGCTGCGAAGGTTTGGTTGCATTATAACTCACCACAGGGGCATTTTCTGCCGAAGCGACATTATTTAGGCCATAGTCGAAATACACGCCCGTGTATAAATTATGCCTATCGGCAATATGCCACGCGTAACCGGCTTCAAGCGCCAGCGCCACGTTGAATTTCAAATCAAGGCTGCCGTCAGCATGCTGATCATTATATGTAGAAAAGCCATATTCTGGCTCATCCTGGTGTGTAAGATGTGTAAGGTAGCTAAAGCCGGTGGTCGTGTATTGGTCTATGTGTTGATCAAATGAGCTGCACATGGGAATACCCAGTTTCATCCCGCCTTTGGCATATATAGCACCTTTAGATAAAGGGAAACGATAGCGTGCCATAACCGGAATGCTTAAATAGCTGGCCTTTTGTTTTTCCGAAAAGCCTTGCATAGCAGCATTATAGTCAAACCGGTCATCCCCAATAGGGGCATAAGCTTGAACGTGAATCAATTCAGAAGACAAAACAGGATTTGCACCGGTTTTCGCGTTCAGGAAATCAAATTCCACGCCCGTGAACAACGCCCAGCGCTCGCTGAAGTTATAGGCATAGCCCAGGTTGACGTTGCCGCCGAAGCCGAATTTGCTCTCCTCATAGCGCAAAGTCGAAAGGCCGGCACCACCGCCTATCAACACCTCATGCTTATTCTGCGCAGGAGACACAATAAAACTAATGGCCGAAAAGACCATTAAAAACAAAAAATTTTTCATAATACTTTGTCAAAAATATGCGGCAAAAGTAGCAAAAAAAGAACAATTGGCACGAAAATTGATGATTTAGAAACAACTATCCCTTTTTTTTATAACATTTTAACCCTCTACATTTTTATAAATATCTCTTTTTATGAAAACTAAAGAATACATGGTTAAAAAATTTAACACTTTATTATTACCATATTATGCAGATCAACCTTCACGAAGTTTTATCCATTTTACCCGACCCGGACCGCGCCATATCCGCAATAAAAAACACGCGCTAATTTCTGGATGAACAAACAAAACGCCGGGCGATTCACTTCACATCGCCCGGCGTTTCTGGTCTGTCGTTGTGATTCGATTGCTAAACAAAAGACAGGTGTAAAGCCGGAGAAAATGTAAAAAACAGCACTCTTTTACATTTTTTACAATAGATTCCACTAAATTTGCAGTTTATTCAACACACTAATTTGTACTCTCAGGATCTTATGCTGTCTTATAAAATTTTATTATTACTCCTCGGCTCAGTAAGTTGTGTGATTTTTACAGGAGGGGCGGCATTGTTATTTTTAAGAAATGAGGGCATACGGGCGCGCCGCCTTTTAGGTTGGATTATGCTCGCCTGGGGCCTATTTTTTTTATTTCAGCTATGTAGCCGCTTATCAGGAAGCCTGCTGTTCATGAACCGGGATTTTTTCTCTCCCATTTCCTTGTTAATAGGCAATTTATTTATGCTTATAACCTTACCCTATGTCATAGAGGTCGTTCGCCCCGGATGGATCAGCTGGAAACGCATAGGCTTATTGGCCTTGCCTTACGGCATGGTGGTCGGCATTTATTTTTTTGTATTGGCCTGTCTACAGGAACCTATTGTAAAATTGACCGGACCAGCCGATTTTACACGGAGTATACACCGGTTCAATGTATGGTTCCGCCTGATCCTCTTCTTCTCTGTATTGATTTATTTATTTGCAAATCACGGACTTATTTTTCGTTATCAGGCTAAATACAAGCTATGGTGCAAAGAAAACTTTTCATCAAATAAATACGTCAGTATAAATTGGTTACACTATTTTGAAATCGGTTTATACATCATCACCTCAAACTTTATGCTCTTATTATTTGTTGGTACCCCTGCTGTGTTTATCTATCACCAGCTGACTACTCAAATAATATTTTCTTTTCTGATTTACAAGGGATTATTTCATAAAAGCCCTTATCCGGAAGGTTTTTTTAACACCTCCATGACGAGGATAGAAGAAGAATTGACCGTACAAGACGACGGCTTCTCGGATAAACTACCGGTTTATGCAGATAGCATCAAGAAATGGTTTGAGGACTCCAAGCCCTACCTGAATCCGGAATTTAAGCTACTGGATACCAACGAAATTTTAGCACTCAACAGGAGCTATTTATCCAGAATATTTAATGAAGGGATGGGGGCATCTTTCAGCCAGGTGGTACAACAGTACCGTATTCAAGAAGTAAAACGCTTATTAATAGCGGAAAAAGACACAAAGATTGCCATAATAGCCGAGCGGTGCGGCTTTCTGTCTTATTCCTCTTTTCATCAAATTTTTGTTAAACAGACGGGGATGACACCTAATGCATTCCGTCAAACTAACATGTTTTTACCATCCAACAGTTAGTTTTTACATTTAAACAGCTGTCATAAGGCCTATGCCGTCTAAATTTGAAGTTTAAAACAACTAATTTATGACAGCACGGACTTTAATTATGCTCACCTGCACCTGCATGGCGCTGATAAACTGTACAAAAGAAGACAGCCCCACCCCAACGCCGGTAGCTACCCCTATTGATTACAGAGAGGCTAACAGTTGGCTGGTGATAGCCGACCGAGACCTTCCGGTCGACATCTTTTATGTGTATCCGACAGTGTATAATGGAAGTAATCTATTTTCCGACATTAACGACCCCAAAGTGCGGGCAGAAGCTGCTCATGTGTATGAAAGGCAAGCTTCCTTGTTTGCCCCGTTAGGGAATATATATGCCCCGCATTACCGTCAGATGGGCGGCCCTATATTAGGCATGTCATTGGAGGAGCAACATAAATACTCCGATTCTTTACCGCGGCTTGATCTGATGGCCGCCTTCGAATATTTCCTTCAACATTACAACAAAGAAAGGCCCTTTATTATTGCATCCCAATCACAGGGCTCACAGCATATTTTAAGGCATATTCTCGGCCCCTACATGGCTACGCATCCGGACGTGTATGCGCGTATGATTGCCGCTTATGTTATTGGCTATGGTGTAACGTCAGGCTATTTAGCAGACTATCCACACTTAAAATTTGCCACAGGAGCCATCGATCTGGGTGTAATTATTTCTTACAACACAGAAATGCCCGGTGTGACGGCTAAAAATCCGGTGCTCCCCGAGGGGTCCATCGCGATTAACCCGGTCAATTGGAAGCGCGACGCAACGCCGGCTACCGCTGCCGAGAACCTGCCCTCACGCATAGAAACAGGCTATAATATTTACGAAAACAGACCAGCATATGCAGATGCCAAACTCAATCCCAGCCGCGGTGTGGTAGAATGCTCCACACAAAACCCCGACGACTACGTGCTTGGCCCGCCCTTCCCCTATGGCAGCTATCATACCGGCGACTACCCTTTATATTACTATAGTCTCCGGAAGAATACGGAAGATAGAATCAACGCATGGTTCAACCAGGCAGACTAATCTTATATTATAATCAAATCCGTCTCAACCATGAACAAATACTACTTCAGGGATCTTCCCTTATTGATTATAGCCATTACAACAGTAATGCTTACACTGCCGGGCTGCAGTAAAGACAATGATGCTCAACAAAACCAGGCCACAGATTATAGCAAGCCGGACAACTGGTTACGCATCCCCGCTACGCCGGATAAGAAGCTGGACGTCTTCTATCTGTACCCAACAACGTACAACAGTGAAACAACTATCTATGCGGATATCAACGACGCCGGAATGCGTAGCGGCGCCGCCATGATGGAACAAAAACAGGCCTCGGCTTTCGCGACTGCCGGCAATATTTATATTCCGTTCTACCGTCAGGTAAGTATGGTCATCTCCACCCTTCCAATGGAAGAACAAAACAGGTACTTCGACTCCATCCCCGGCAGAGATGTACTGGCGGCCTTCGACTATTATATCAAGCACTACAATAGCGGACGCCCGTTTATCATTGCCTCGCATTCACAGGGTTCAATACATGCTATTCGCAGCCTGCTGGCCAAATACATGCGGCAACATCCCGACGTCCACAACCGTATGATCGCCGCCTATACCATCGGCTATTCCGTAACGGCACAGGACATGCAGGACAACCCTCATCTGAAATTTGCAACAGGAGCGGATGATACCGGCGTTATCATTTCCTACAACACGGAAATGCCCGGAATGACCGTTGACAGCCCTATCGTATTGGCCGGCTCCATTGCGATCAACCCCATCAACTGGAAGCGCGACGCAACGCCGGCTACCGCTGCCGAGAACCTGCCCTCACGCCTCGCCAATGCTGACGGTACTTTTACCGATATGCCACATTACGCGGATGCGAAGGTGAATACCACCCGCGGTGTAGTAGAATGTGCCAGCGTTGATCCGGACAAACATTCCATGCCCGCCCCCTTCCCTTACGGATCTTACCATGGCGGAGACTATGAGTTCTATTACTACAGCCTCCGTAGAAATGCCGAAGACCGTGCAAAGGTTTATTTTGGGGAATAGTCATAAAAGAAGCGCTATAGATAAATATGGCGCTATAACTTGATTGTTACTTTAAAAAATGAGATAACTTTGAACAAGAGGAATAGCCGGGATTTTAATAATATCGCCTGAAACAGATGTAAATGTTGAGCTTGTTGCCTTCTGATTAAAAGAGCTTTCCAGTGATTTTATCCAATGAAAAGCAAATTCAATATCCATTTCGCAATAAACACGTATTACACATAAAACCAAACTAATACACACTCTTCTATAACTAAGTAAAATCACAGTAGCCACCAATCACTAAAGCGCAAAGGTTCCGGATACATGCTTATTCCCCCTCCGGCGGCACCATCACCGTTACCGGCGGGATGGGCGGTACCAGCAGCCCCTCGACCAAAGGAAGCCCGCCATAGTCCAGGGTGCACAAGCGGAGCATGAAGCCGGCCACCACGCTGCGGTAATCTTCCAGCATGCTGCGGTGTTGCTTCATACCGCGGACCAACGCCGCCTCGTTGATCTTCCCGTCAAGCGGATTCAACAGCTCATGGCACAGGCCCGCATGAAAATATACGCCGGCCCGTTGCAGGTAGTTTTTTAGCCCTGTAAAATCACCGCTTTGCAAGGCATAGTCAATACTTTCCTGTAAGCGCGGCACAAAGCGTTGCGCCACCTCCTGCTGCCCTTTCAGTGCAAGTTCCAGTACATGAATGAGCGACAGCAGCGCCGGCGCCGTTTTGAACTTTTTACGCTGCACCTGATCCCTCCATTCATACAAAGCCTGCAATAAGGGACTCCAATCAAAGGCCTGCAGCAAACGCGCCCGCCAGAATTTAGGCATTTCTTTTTCCAACATATCCGACAAGTCCGCATAGGTCATTTCGTGTTGTGTTACAAAATCCTTTACCTGCGGATCTGTTTTCAGCACCTCCGGGTGCAGCTCAGAGGTAAGCACCAGTCCATCCAATGAGCGGCAGCGGCTCAGCGCCACATAAACCTGCCCGGGAGCGAATGATTGCCCGGCATCTATCACCGCCCGCTCAAAGGTCAATCCCTGGCTTTTATGAATAGTCACGGCCCAGGCCAGCCGCAGAGGAAACTGGATAAAGGCGCCAGTTTCTTCTTCTTCGACCCGCTGCAGGTCATTATCATAGGTATAACGGATAGTTGTCCACCTTTCCCGTTTCACCTCAAATACACTCAGTTCACCTTCTGCCAAAACATAGACCGTATCTTCCGAAAGGCCGGTAACAAAGCCCAATTTTCCATTGTAATAACGGCGCGACGCCCCCCCATCGTTTTTTACAAACATCACCTGGGCGCCCGGCTTCAGGACAAGATCCCGATCCGTCGGCATGGCATAGTCCGCAAAATCTCCTTCCACCGTAGCTGGATAATGCACCTCATTACCGGCCAGGTCGGCCAGGCGCTCTTTATTTATCCGCTCTGCCCGGTAATTATGGGTGGTCAGTACAATATATTGTTCGCCTTTCGCCGGTTGGAAAGCAGGAAAATAACGGGCATTCAGCAAATCCGCCTCTTCCGCTGCCAGGTTATTATGCCGCACGCTGTTAAGCAGGTCTATAAATTCTTCCTCCTGCTGCCGGTACACCGTCTTCAGTTCAATGTATACCGGCAGGCAAGGCTGAAAAACATGGGCATGGAAGAAAAAAGGACTGCGGTAATAATGCTCCATCAAGGGTTTATCCTCTTCCCGCACGACCGGAGGCAATTGGAATAAATCTCCGATGAACAGCACCTGCAAGCCGCCCATGGGCTCCCGGCTCCTGCGTACCCTGCGCAGGACCGTATCCACAGCATCCAGCATGTCCGCCCGCAGCATACTCACCTCGTCAATGACCAGCAAGTCCACGGTCCGCAACAGGCGGATTTTTTCACTACTCATCCGCATCCGGTAAGCCAGCCTGCGCGCCCCGCTCTCATTCGGCACAAAGGGTTCAATGGGCAGCTGGAACAAGGAGTGCAACGTTACCCCGGAGGCATTAACAGCCGCTACGCCGGTAGGCGCCGCCACAATCATTTTTTTCCGGGAATGTTCACGGAGATATTTCAGCAACGTGGTCTTGCCGCTGCCGGCCTTTCCGGTCAGGAAGACATGCCGGTCCGTGTGTTCAATAAAATCAATAGCCAGGCGGAATTCCGCATTGGCGGCGTCGGGAGTAAAGGGGATTGTCATGATGGTATATTTAAAAATTGTTGTATCTTTGTAATTGAAAAGTTTACTTTTCATAATTAATCGGATTAGAAGGACGCCCTTCGCATGAGGAAGGATTCGTAACCATTAATCCGATTTTTATAAAATAAAAAACAAGGCCTCCATCTCCTTCGGATTTGTCTTCAAAATAATATTCCACCTCCTTGTTATTATATATTCCGGAAAACACATAATACCCGTTAACTTTCGGCTTTTGCGAGGGTTTCATATTTTTCTCATAACGATTATATGTAATCTTCTGTAACACAGTTTTAATATTCTTCAGCACCTCCACTTTATCATAAAAAGCCGTTCCATACCTCAAATTCTCCGTAAACGAATTTCGTACAAAGTGCGCTGTCTTTCCTCCAAACGCCTCATGACAAAATTCATACTTTCCAATAATCTCTCCCCGGGCATACTTCAACATATCCCGTTCCAGCCCCTTCACTTTGACAAACTCTTCTTCTGTATACCTCATCGCGCCGTCGGGTAAATGGCATTGGGAAAATAGTCCAATGCATAACCCTCCCCGCTGAACACCACAGATACCACATCCAGCTGCACCTCCAGGTCCAGGCGGTGGTACAGGATATAGGCATGGGCTGCGGCAATCAAATTGCGCTGTTTATGGCGATCAATACTGTCATAGGGTTGCTGGAAGAAAGACGAATTGCGCGAGCGCACCTCCACAATATGGATACGCCGGCCTTTCTCCGCTACAATATCAACTTCCTTATGCCCTACCCGCCAGTTTCGGTCACGGATAATAAAGCCCCGCTCCCGCAGGTAATCTACGGCGATCTGTTCGGCACGGCTACCCGTGTCGCGTTTGCTCATCTTCATAAAAAGAATCAAAGTAAAAAGAGTGTATGTAAAGAACAGCGAAATACGGTGATTACAGTGGCGGATTCAGTGGCGGATATATAAATTTAAACGTTTAAAGCATCAAAGTGCAGGGTTGCCGGAGTATCAAAGCCGGCAGCAACGGAAAGTTTCAGGGGGCGGCCGAAAGGCAGGGCCAGGTTCGGGTCCTCATGCCCGGCCGGGAAACCGTAGCATACGGGAATGCCCAAAGCACCGGCATAATGGTCGATAATTTCATAGGCGGTTTGTCCGAAAGGCGTAGCGCCGTCTTTCATATCGGAAAAATAGCCCAGCACCAGGCCTTTGATAGCACTCAATTGTCCTGCACGTTGCAGGTGCACCATCATCCGGTCAAGCGCATACAGGTATTCGTTCAGGTCTTCCAGGAAAAGTATTTTGTCCCGGTTATCCCAAGCGTCCGCCGAGCCGGTAAGATGGGTGATGATGGATAAATTACCCCCCACTAATACGCCTTCCGCCTCGCCCGGGACATTCAATCCGCAGGCCGGAAGATCATAATGCAAAGCCTCTCCGAACAAGGCTTTCCGCAGGCTTTCCGTAGCCTCATTATCCCCCCCGCCGGCCGGAAAGCGGCCGGACATGACACCGTGGATACTTTGCAGGCCCAGGCGGTGCCAGCGGGCATGCAGCACGGTTATATCGCTAAAGCCCACTAACAGTTTTGGCAGACGCAGCAGGGAGGAGAAGTCTACACGGTCTACTATCCGGCTGCAGCCATAGCCCCCACGGGCGCAGATAACGGCTTTGATCTCCGGGTCGCTCACCGCCCATTGCAGGTCTTCTATACGCTGCTCATCCGTTCCGGCAAAAGTATGGTACTGTGCATAGACATAACGGCCCGGTACAGGATCCAGGCCCCAGCCTTTCATGCACTGTAGCATGGGCGACAACGAACCGGCGGCGATGCGCCCTGCCGGAGCGACAACAGCTACCTTATCCCCTTTTTTTAAAAAATTCGTTATCAAGGTCATATACTTAACAATAAGCGAGTGGTCAGCGCTTAGTGGCAAAACAAAGGTAGGGATATTTTCAAAAAAAACAAATTATTAAGTATCTTTGTAACCTATCAAGAAAACGCTATGAATAACTACAACCGACACCTCATTACCGCAGCCCTGCCTTACGCCAACGGCCCCGTACATATCGGCCACCTGGCCGGCGTATATGTTCCCGCCGATATCTATGCCCGTTACATGCGGCTCAGAGGGCGTGACGTACTGTTTATCTGCGGTTCCGACGAGCACGGCGTACCCATCACCATCAAAGCCCGCCAACTGGGCGTTACACCGCAAGATGTAGTGGACAAATACCACCTCATCATCAAAGATTCGTTTGAACGCTTAGGCATCAGCTTTGATATTTATTCACGCACCTCATCAGCTACGCATCATAAAACAGCGGCCGATTTCTTCAAGAAATTATATAACGAAGGACAGTTCATCGAAAAAACTTCGGAACAATATTACGACACGGAAGCCCAACAATTTTTGGCCGACCGCTATATCACAGGCACCTGCCCCAAGTGCGGCAACGAGAACGCCTACGGCGACCAATGTGAAAAATGCGGCAGCACGCTTAGCCCCAACGAGCTGATCAATCCCCGCTCCACCATCAGCGGCGCCCAGCCCATACTGCGCGAAACCTCTCACTGGTACCTGCCCCTTGACCAACATGAAGCCTGGCTGCGCCAATGGATCCTGGAAGAACATAAGGAATGGAAGGTTAACGTGTACGGACAATGCAAATCATGGCTGGACGGCGGACTGCAACCGCGGGCCGTGAGCCGCGACCTCGACTGGGGCGTACCGGTACCCGTGGAAGGTGCAGAAGGAAAGGTGCTTTACGTATGGTTTGACGCCCCCATCGGCTATATCTCCAATACCATTGAATTGCGTCCGGACGATTGGAAAAAATGGTGGCAGCAGGAAGACACAAAACTCGTACACTTCATCGGAAAAGACAATATCGTATTCCACTGTATCGTATTCCCCGCCATGCTCAAGGCCCACGGTGACTATATCCTGCCTGAGAACGTGCCGGCCAACGAGTTCCTCAACCTTGAGGGGGACAAGATCTCCACCTCCCGCAACTGGGCCGTATGGCTGCATGAGTACCTTGACGAATTCCCCGGAAAGGAAGACGTATTGCGCTATGTACTCTGCGCCAATGCACCGGAGACCAAGGACAATGATTTTACCTGGAAAGATTTCCAGACCCGCAATAACAGCGAACTGGTAGCCGTGTTCGGCAACTTTGTGAACCGCGCCGTGGTGCTGACCCAAAAATATTTTGCCGGAAAAGTGCCGCCATTAAAAGGATTGAACGATTACGACAAGTCCATCCTCGCCGAATTGCCCGTGTTAAAACAGGCGATAGAAGACAACATCGAACACTACCGTTTCCGCGAAGCGCTGAAGGAGGTGATGAACATCGCACGCCTGGGCAACAAATACCTGGCCGACACAGAACCCTGGAAATTGGCCAAGACCGATATGGACCGCGTGTCTACCATCCTGAATATCTCCCTGCAGCTCTGCGCCAGCTGCGCCATTGCCTTTGGTCCGTTCCTGCCTTTCACCGCACAAAAACTACGCTATATGTTGGGTGAAAGCAGTGCCGAATGGGACAAACTGGCTTGCAGCGACATTCTCCCCGAAGGCCACACCCTGAATGAAGCTACTTTATTATTCGACAAGATAGAGGACGAAACCGTACAGACCCAGGTAGACAAACTCAACAACACCAAAGCCGCCAACCTGGCCGCGCAAAAACCCGCCTGCGAACCGCAGAAGCCCGCCTGCTCCTTTGACGATTTCATGAAGATGGACATCCGCACCGCCACCGTATTGGAGGCCGAGCGCGTGCCCAAAACCGACAAACTGCTTAAACTGAAAATAGACACCGGCATGGACACCCGCACCATCGTGAGCGGCATTGCCGAATATTACAGTCCCGAGCAAATGCTGGGCCAACAGATCTGTATCCTGGCCAATCTGGAACCCCGCAAAATTAAGGGCATCGAATCACAGGGCATGATCCTCATGGCCAAAGAAACCAATGGAAAAATGCGCTTCATACGGCCCGAAGAAACACTGGGGAACGGAGCGACCGTCAGTTAATATTCACATTTAATATTAAAAACATCATGAAAAAATTATTTAGCCTCCTGCTGTCGGTATTCATGCTGCAATTCACAGCCTGCGCCGACGACAAACCCATCACCGTAGAACAATTGCCTGCCGCCGCACAGGAATTTATCAAAACACACTTTACCGGCACTGCCGTATCTTTCGCTAAAATGGATACGGACTTGTTCGACAAGTCCTATGAAGTCCTGTTGGCCAACGGCAACAAGCTGGAATTCGACAAAAAAGGCGAATGGAAAGAGGTGGAATGTAGAACCACGGAGCTGCCTGCCGCCATTGTCCCCCAACAGATCCGCGACTATGTGGCCGCACATCAGCCCGGAACAAAAATCATTACAATAGACCGGGACAAGCGCGACTATGAGGTAAAGCTGAACAATGGCTTTGAGCTGAAGTTCGACCTGAAATTTAATCTCATTGATATGGATAATTAACAAAAAAAGAGGGCCGCGGCCCTCTTTTTGTTTTATTCCTCTTCACCGATACAGCACTTCGGCTTTATACTTTTGAAGAAATCATTGCCCTTGTCATCTACCAGGATGAAGGCCGGAAAATCCACCACTTCGATTTTCCAGATGGCTTCCATACCCAGCTCCGGATACTCGAGTAATTCTACTTTTTTGATGTTCTGCTGCGCCAGGATGGCTGCGGGGCCGCCGATACTGCCCAGGTAAAAGCCGCCGTACTTATGGCAGGCCGTGGTGACCTGCTCGCTGCGGTTACCTTTGGCAATCATGATCATGCTTCCGCCGTTTTGCTGGAACAAATCCACATAGGAATCCATACGGCCTGCCGTAGTGGGGCCGAAAGATCCGCTGGGCATACCCGCCGGGGTTTTCGCAGGACCGGCGTAATATACCGGATGGTCTTTGATATATTGGGGCAGGCCTTCGCCTTTATCAATACGCTCTTTCAGTTTGGCATGCGCAATATCGCGTGCCACCACAATCGTACCGTTCAGGGAAAGTGCCGTAGACACCGGATATTTTGACAACTCGGCCAAAATCTCCTGCATCGGGCGGTTCAGGTCAACTTTCACCGCATGTTCCAACGGATTGGCCCGGCGGTATTGCTCGGGAATAAAGCGACCGGGATTGCTTTCCAGCTTTTCAATCCATATCCCCTCACGGTTGATCTTAGCCTTTACATTACGGTCGGCGCTGCACGACACACCCATGCCTACGGGACAGGAGGCGCCGTGGCGCGGCATACGGATCACCCGGATATCATGGGCGTAATATTTACCCCCGAACTGAGCGCCTATACCTAAGCGCTGCGCCGCCTTCAGCAGCCGGCGCTCCATATCCGGGTCGCGGAAAGCCTGTCCGCCCTCATTCCCCTCTGTGGGCAATTCATCATAATATTTGGCGGAAGCCAGCTTCACGGCTTTCAGATTGGCCTCGGCCGACGTGCCGCCCACTACAAAAGCAATATGGTAGGGCGGACAAGCTGCCGTACCCAATGCTTTCATTTTGTCTATCAGAAAAGTTTCCAGGCTCTTGGGGTTCAACAGCGCTTTGGTTTCCTGAAAGAGATAGGTTTTATTGGCGCAACCGCCGCCCTTGGCCACAAATAAAAATTTATATTCATCGCCCTCGGTGGCATACAGGTCTATCTGCGCCGGCAGGTTGGTGCCGGAGTTGATTTCCTTGTACATATCCAAAGGGATAGTCTGCGAATAACGCAGGTTATCCGTCGTATAAGCGTCATACACGCCTTTTGACAAGGCTTCTTCGTCATTACCGCCGGTAAAGACGTTTTGTCCTTTCTTGCCGACAATAGTAGCCGTGCCCGTATCCTGACAGAAAGGCAGCAGGCCTTTGGCCGAGATCTCGGCATTCAGCAACATGGTCAAGGCCACGGTACGGTCGTTGTCGCTGGCTTCCGGATCGCTGAGAATCTTTGCCACTTGCTCCTGATGTTCCGTACGCAACATAAAAGCACAGTCGTGCATTGCGGCGCGGGCCATCGCCGTGAGCCCTTCGGGCGCTACGGTCAACATATCGCGGCCATTGAAATTGGCGACCGATACATATTCTTTGGTCAGCAGGTAATACTCCGTTTTGTCTTTGCCCGTCGGGAAGGGCGCTTGGTACTTGAATGCAGGTGTAGCCATAGTTAGTGAATAATGAATAACGAATAGTGAATAATTACGCTTTATTTTTACTTGTTTTCACAGAAGCTGTTAGCAACTTTACAAGAACGGTACAGTCACTCAACAAACTTTTAAACATTTTCTCCTCTATATAATCCGTATCTTTCAACAAAGATAACCAATATAATGATTCATTGGCCTCTTTTAAGGCAATACTCATTTTACTTATAAAATCGGGCTTACTCTGGCCGTATTCAGCTTCTCGATATAACGCACCTATAGCTGTTCCGCTCTTCAACACCTGTTTTGAAAGAACAAACTCTTTTTTCTCGGTTTGCAGATATTGTGCAAGTTTCACAATCCGTACCGCAAATGCATAACTCTTAGTTTTCAACACGCTATCACTCATCATTCACTATTCGTTATTCATTATTCATTAAATAGGCTTTCATAAAGGCATTCAGGTCGCCGTCCAGCACGGCCTGGGTGTCGGAGGTTTCATGATCGGTCCGGTGGTCTTTCACTAACTTATAGGGATGCAGGGTATAGCTGCGGATTTGCGAGCCCCATTCTATTTTCTTCTTGTTGCCTTCTATTTCCGCCTCTTTGGCGCGGCGCTTTTGCAACTCCATATCATAAAGATGCGATTTCAGGATACGCAAGGCATTGTTCCGGTTGTCTAATTGCGAACGGGTTTCGGTATTCTCCACCACAATTCCTGTCGGTATATGTTTCACCCGCACCCCGGTCTCCACCTTGTTCACGTTTTGCCCGCCGGCGCCGCTTGAGCGGTAGGTATCCCACTCCAGGTCCGAAGGATTGATATCAATCTCTATCGTATCATCAATGGCCGGAATGACAAAAACCGAGGAGAAGGTCGTTTGCCTTTTCCCCTGGGCGTTAAATGGCGATATACGCACCAGGCGGTGCACGCCGTTTTCGGCCTTCAGAAAACCATAGGCATACTCCCCCTCAAATTCCAATACGCAGGATTTGATACCGGCTTCGTCACCGTCCAGCACATCCCGCACATACACTTTATAGCCATTACGCTCGCCCCAGCGCAGGTACATACGCATGAGCATGGCGCTCCAGTCATTACTCTCTGTCCCTCCGGCGCCGGAATTGATTTTCAGGATAGCCCCCAACTTATCTTCCTCCTGGCCGAGCATATTGCGCATTTCCAACTCTTCGACCAACTCCACCGCCGTGATATACTGGGCGTCTAAATCCGCCTCTGCTGCATCATCCTGTTTGGCAAAGTCCAGCAGAACCTCCAGGTCCTCCACCGCTGCGGCGACCTTGCCGTAGCTATCTATCCACGATTTGAGAGAGGCCACCTTTTTCAACTGCAACTCCGCAGCTTTCGGAGTGTCCCAAAAACCAGGCTCTTGTGTTTTTTCTTCTTCGGCGGCTACATCAATCTTTTTCTGATCGATGTCAAAGACACCTCCTCAACGTCTGTTCACGTTCTTGAAGGTTTTTAAGTTGGTCTGCGGTAATCATATTTTTTTAAATAAGCCTCCAAAGATACGTTTTTTTAATGATACCGGTGAAAGGCCGGGATTTTTATTTTCAAAAATCAACATAATTTACTATCTTTGTGGAATAAACAAGATTAAATCTATGAAAAAATTAGCCGCCTTGGCATTTATCGCCATGCTATTTATAACCGCCCGGGCCCAGGAAGTCAAATTCGGGATTAAGACAGGCCTCAACCTCTCCCATATCACGACGACCACCCACAATACACCTGATGAAGACCCTTCAACCATTGATCCGGCCGGACAACTTTTTTCCATGCATCTCGGCGGTTATATCAACTGGGAACTCAATGATTATTTCGGACTGCAGCCCGAAGTGCTTTTCTCCATGCAGGGAGAGCGGGAAGAGGACATCCTACTGAAATTCAATTATATTAACACACCCCTTCTACTTACATTCAGCCCGCTGTCCAACTTCAGCATGATGGCCGGACCGCAAATCGGCTTCAATGTATACAGAGGCATGGCCATGATGGCCGGCGACGATATCATTTCCGGCAGCGACATGGATGAGGCCCTGGCGGCTTCAGGCATGAAGGCCAATACAGTAGACCTGTCTGCAGCCCTCGGCATACAGTACCTGGCCGCCGGACACCTGCTCCTCGGCGCCCGCTATACTGTCGGACTCACCCCCATTTTCAGCGCTACAGAAGAAGGCGCGAGCATCTCCGGCGGACGGAATATGGTATTGCAGGTCAGTGTGGGGTATCAGTTCTAAGAAAGCAAGCATACCACAGGAGCATCAAAAAATTTGATGCTCTTTTTTATTTTATTATCTTTACTGGCTGTAACTTATATCCATTACGTATGAAAATTCTCAAGCCACTTTACTACCTCCTCATATACTCCTGTATAACAACAGCATGTAATCAGGTCAGCCAGAATCCGCCCATTGATCCTTACCTGGCAGAACACTTATGCGCCCAGCTGCAGAATGAACCTTCCGCCAAGGAACAGGAGCTGGAAGCCGCCGGGCTGGTTGATGTCGGCACGCTTGATCCGGGCATCATGGTGCAGGTGATTTACAGTACGCCCTACAACTTCATGGGCAGGGTATTGTACCCGGACATCCACCGCGCCTACCTGCAGCCCGAGGTTGCACAGAAATTGCTGAACGCCTACAAGGCCCTGAAGAAACTGCGCCCCGACCTTACGCTGGTGGTATATGACGCAGCGCGGCCTATCAGCATCCAGCATGAAATGTGGGATATGGTAAAAGGCACCGGGTGGGATTATTATGTAGCCAACCCGACCAATGGCGGAGGTATGCATAATTTCGGAGCGGCGGTGGACCTCAGCCTGATCGACGGTACCGGACAGCCACTGGCCATGGGCACCCCCTATGATTACTTTGGCCATGAAGCCAATACCGACAAAGAAGAGGAGCTGGTCAAGCAAGGCCGTATTACGGCGCGCGAGCTGGAGAACCGGTTATTGTTGCGCAAGATCATGACAGGAGCCGGATTCAGAACCATAAAAAGCGAATGGTGGCATTTCAACTCCTGCACACTGGATGAGGCCAAACAAATCTACAACGTCATTCCATAGCCCATGCAGATAGAACATTTTTTACTCATTGGATCCCTGCTACTCTTTATGAGCATTATAGCAGGAAAAACCGGCTATAAGTTCGGCGTCCCCGTGCTTTTGCTTTTCCTCAGCGTGGGCATGCTGGCCGGCAACGACGGACTGAAATTCATAGTCTTCGACAACCCATACACCGCACAGGTGATCGGGGTAGCGGCCCTCTGCATGATTCTTTTTTCCGGCGGCATGGACACCAAATACGGCGAAATCAAACCGGTCGTGGGCCAGGGAATCATGCTGGCCACAGTGGGGGTTTTACTCACCGCCTTATTCACGGGCTCGTTCATTTATTATGCCACCCTGTTCTTCTTCCCCTCATTAAAACTGACCTTTCTGGAATCGCTCCTTTTAGCGGCGGTCATGTCTTCCACCGACTCGGCTTCGGTATTCGCCATCCTGCGCACCAACGGCATAGCCCTGCGCCATCGCCTGCGTCCCTTGCTGGAACTTGAGAGCGGGAGTAATGACCCTATGGCCTATATGCTTACTATCTCGCTGATTCAAATCATACAAACGCAGACGCATGATTGGGGTGTGATCGCCCTGATGTTTGTCGGGCAGATGTTCATCGGCGCCGCTGCCGGCTGGCTATTGGGAAAACTAACCGTACGTATATTGAACCGCATTAATATAGACAATGACGCCCTGTATCCGGTACTATTACTGGCCGCCATGTTCTTTATTTTTTCCGCCACGTATTTTCTGCAGGGCAACAGCTACCTGGCCGTATATATCGGTGGTATGGTCATCGGCAACAAACGCTTTGTACATAAACGCACGGTCACCAAATTTTTTGACGGGATGGCCTGGCTCTTCCAGATTATAATGTTCCTCACCCTGGGCCTATTGGTCAACCCCAACGAATTGCCGGAGGTAGCGGGCATCAGCATAGCGATTGGACTATGCATGATCTTCCTCGCACGTCCCTTAGCCGTACTGATAAGCCTGATCCCTTTCCGGAAAATGACGTTCAAGGATCGTATCTTCGTATCATGGGTGGGGCTACGCGGCGCCGTACCCATCATTTTCGCCCTCTATCCGCTGATTGCCGATATCCCGCATGCCCGGGTCATGTTTAATATCGTATTTTTCTGCACCATTCTCTCCCTGCTCATACAAGGTACCACCCTGTCGCAGGTGGCCAAGTGGCTGGACCTGATCAAACACCAATTGCCGAATAAACGCAGGTCCGACTTTGACATTGAGTTCTCCGAAGAAATAAAATCGGCCACCCTGGAAATCTCCATAACGGATGAAATGCTGGCAGGAGGACACCGCCTTATGGATATCCCCCTGCCGGACAAGACCCTGGCGGTAATGGTAAAACGACATGATAACTACTTCATCCCGAAGGGACAAACAGAATTACACATAGGTGACAAGCTACTACTGATCTCCGACGATGAGCATGCCATTAAACAAACGTTTAAACAATTAGGCATCCCCACCGACCAGTCTTAAGCCGCCTTATTTCACTTCCCAACCCATTGCGCTGGCGCCCAAGAGCGCCGAGTCGGCCTCTTTCAGTTCGGAGAAACATATTCTGGTCTTGTTTTTAAAGACCGAGAGGGTATTTTCATCCATCGCGTTTTTCAGCGGCTGCAGTAAAAAGTCTCCGGCAGCGGCCAGGCCTCCGAAGAGGATAATAGTATCGGGGCTGGAAAAGGCGATAAAATCGGCCAAGGCTTCACCCAGCACTTTTCCGGTATAGTTGAAGACGTCTATAGCCAGTTCATCCCCCTGTCCGGCGGCCTCGAACACATCTTTTGAGGTAAGCGGCCTTTCCGTAATAGCACGCAGCAGGCTCGGCTTGCCGGTCAGTTCCAGCAGCTCTGCAGCCGTACGCGCCACGCCCGTAGCCGAAGTATAGGTCTCCAGACAACCCTTACGGCCGCAACCGCAAGGACGGCCGTTATAGCGGCGTACAATCACATGACCCAGCTCTCCGGCCAAGCCGTCGTGCCCCACCACCAACTGCCCGTTGCTCACGATCCCGCTACCGACACCGGTACCCAATGTAATCACAATAAAATCTTTCAACCCGCGGGCCGCACCATACATCATCTCCCCCAGCGCCGCCGCATTGGCGTCGTTGGTCAGGCGGCATTCCAGGCCGGTGCAGTCTTTAATCATAGCGGCCAATGGCACACTACCCTTATTGGCCCAGGGAATATTCGCGGCAAAGTCAATACAGCCCGTATAGTAATTACCGTTGGGCGCACCGACGCCTATACCGTTGATCTGCCCTTCGCAGCCGCAGGAGGCAAGCAAATCCCGGATTCCCTCACAAAGCGCCTGCACATAAGAGGCGGCACTGGTGTGGATATTCGTTTTAATAGAACTCCGGCAAAGGATATTTCCCCGGGCATCCACCACGGCCAATACCGTATTGGTACCGCCCATGTCTACACCGATTACGTAAGGTTTGTGCATAGCGCTAATCCCTCCTTCCGCCCAGATAAATCATAATGAAATATACCAACTGGGCCAGCGATCCAAGGGCGGCGACCACATAGGTGTAAGCAGCCCAACGGAGCGCGTCTACCGCATAGGGCTTGGTTTCATAGTTAACAATGCCGGAACGGTCAAGCCATTTGATGGCGCGGGCGCTGGCATTGATTTCAACAGGGAGGGTTACAAAGCTGAATAAGGTGGTGGTGGCAAAGAGCAGAATGCCGATCAGCATCAATTCCGGGAAAGAGTTGATGAAGATGATACCGGCCAGCAAGACCCATTGCAACCACATGGAAGCAAAATTTACCACCGGCACCAATTTGGAGCGCAGGGTGAGCATGCTGTAAGCCGTAGCGTGTTGTACGGCATGTCCGCACTCATGGGCGGCCACAGCTACGGCGCTGAGGTTACGGCCCTCATAAACAGCCTGGCTCAGCGTTACGGTTTTGGTGAGCGGGTTGTAATGGTCGGTGAGCGTACCGCCGGTCATTGAGACCTTCACATCCGTAATACCATTGTCACGCAGCATTTTCTCAGCGGCCTCGGCGCCACTGAGGTTGTTATTGAGCCTAAGCTTGGCGTATTTTTTGAATTTGTATTTCAGCCGTTCGCTAATCACGAAACTCAAGAGGGCGAAAAGGCCGAAAATCAGGTAGGACATCATGTAAGGAGTAGACATAATATAAAAATTGATTAAGAGGATGAGTAACTAAGATTTCAGGAGGGCGGAAAGAACGTCGAGGGCCTCCTCATAGCTGTAACCGCGGGATAGGGCGAAACGCAGTAATTTGACCTTTTGTTCGGCCGGCGGGGCTGGTTTGAGGCTTTTCAATTTTAGCTGCAATAAATGTACCAAATTATCATGGAGTGACAAATTGTCTATCTCTGCCAGGGCTTCTTGTATCACAGCATCATTTATATGTTTAATTTTTAACGCCCTGCGTATTTTCACCAGGCCCCAACGGGAGAGGCGGCTTTTGTCACGTGCAAAGGCCCTGGCATAGCGCAGGTCGTCACTGAAACCGTCGGCCTGCAGAGCGGCAATGATTTTCCGGGCCTCAGCCGGAGCTATCTCCCAGTCCAAAAGCTTCTTTTGCAGGTCTGCCGTGCATTTTTCGGCCCGGCTGCAAAGCTGCTGTAAGCGTGATAAAGCCTGATCAGTTGTCATTTACATCTTTATTTTCAGCATCCTGTCTTTACCAAACATATCTTTCCGGCACTGAATAGTGCCAAAACCTTCTTTTTTAAAGGCCTGCGCGGTTTCATCGGCCAACGCCTCATTGATTTCCAATAATACAAAACCATCAGGAAGCAGGTTGGTACGGGCTATCCGCGCAATGGCGCGATAGAAGAGCAAGGGGTCGGCATCTTCCACAAAGAGCGCCTGGGCAGGTTCATAGTCAAGTACATTGCGGTGCATAAAGGCCTTTTCGGAATTACGCACATAGGGCGGGTTGGAGAGCATGCAGTCCACTCCCGGCTGCGAACCAAAGGCAGGCATGGCGAAGGGCTCTTTTAAGATATCGCATTCGAAGAAGTCAACAACGGCCTCGTTACGGAGGGCATTGCGGCGGGCGACCTCCAGGGCGCCGGCAGAGATATCACAGGCTGCGACCCGGGCTGCAGGCAGGGCTGCAGAAACGGAAACGGCAATACAACCGGAACCGGTGCACAGATCAAGCACCTGCGGCGCAGCCATACCTTGTAAGGAATCAAGCGCCCACAAGACCAGTTCTTCGGTTTCCGGGCGGGGTATCAACACGTTTTCATTGACTTCGAAAAGATGGCCGCAGAATTCGGTTTCGCCAAGTACGTATTGGAGAGGGCGGCCGTCAGCGAGCTGGTCTAAAGCGTGCATAATGAACCGTGAACCGGGCGAAGCGGGCTCATGGGCCGAAGGCGAATAATACGGAACAACCGAAAGGCCGGGGTCGGCATAAATTTGAGCCGTAGACAAACCGGTATGATGTTGCAGTAACTGCCGGGTTATGGACCGGATCTCCTCCTCGGGGTAAAGGACGCAAAGGCGCTCCGAGGCCAGGCGGAATAGCTCGGAAACCGTCATTATTTCCGGGCCAGGCTATCCTCGATCAGGGCCGTGAAAGCATCGGACAGCTTTACGTCGATGGCGTGCAGCTGCTGGGGTACGATGCTTGCATTGCTCATACCGGGCACGGTGTTGATCTCAAGAAAATAGATATCATCATTTTGGATGATGTAATCTATACGCACAATGCCGCGGCAGCCGAGCCTGTCATAAATCAATGAAGACTGTGCGGAAATGCGCTGTGCCAACTCGGGCGTGGTATCGGCCGGGGTGATTTCTTCACTCTGGCCGTTGTACTTGGCGTCATAATCGAAAAATTCATTCTCGGTTATAATCTCGGTAATAGGCAATGGATAAGCATACTTAGCGGTTTTAAAAACACCTTGCTGCAGCTCCCGGCCGGAAATACAGGCCTCGGCCAGGGCGGTATCGCTTTCTTCAAAGGCCGCATCCAGGGCTTTCTTCACCGCTGATACATCTTTCACCTTGGTAACGCCGCAACTGCTTCCGCTGGCATTGGGCTTGATGAACAGCGGCAGTCCCAGCTGTTCTGCCAGGGCATTGGCATCCACCCGGTCCCCCTTGCGAATGTATACTTCTTTGGCCATTTTAACACCGGCATCACGCAAAAAGCACTTGGTGGCGTATTTATTGAACGTAAGGGTTGAAACAAAGGCGTTGCAGGAGGTGTAAGGAATTTCCAACATCTCAAAATACGATTGCAGCAGACCGTCTTCACCGGGCGTACCATGGATAACGATAAAGGCGCAATCAAACTTGACCCTCTCGCCCTGGCCCGACATAAAGCTAAAATCGGACTTGTCCACCTCTACCGTAAACCGGTCATTATGCTGCACGGCCCAACTGGAGCCGAGGACCAGCACTTCATATACGTTATAGCGGTCACGGTCGATATTGGCGCTCACCTGGCGGCCGCTACCCACCGACACTTCAAATTCGGAGGAATTCCCTCCGTACATAACGGCAATATTTTTTTTCATAAGAAATCCTTATTAAGAAACTAAGTAACTAAGAGACTAAGTGATTAAGAGCTCGCTTCGATCGGTTCACTATTAACTATTCCTTCTCTCCCGTATAGGTCCGCCACTTGTCAAGCACGCGAGAGAAATCTTCGGGCAGGTCTTTTTCAAAAATCATTTCCTCTTTGGTCATCGGGTGGACAAAGCCCAGAAGCCGGGCATGCAAGGCATGACGGGGCATGATGGAAAAACAATTATCAATAAAGCGGCGGTACTTGGAAAAAGCAATACCCTTGAGTATCTTGTTGCCGCCGTAACGGTCATCATTGAACAGCGGATGGCCGATATGGTCCATGTGTACGCGGATCTGGTGGGTGCGTCCGGTTTCCAGGCGGCATTCTATCATGGTCACATAGCCGAAGCGTTCTATTACCTTATAATGCGTAATGGCGTGTTTCCCTCCCTTTTCTTCAGGTACTACGGCAAAACGCATACGGTCTCTCGGATCACGGCCCAGCGGCGCGTTAATAGTCCCCTCCTCCTCTTTCACATTACCCCAGACCAGGGCCACATATACACGTTTGGTGGTATGGTCAAAGAACTGTTTGGCCAGGGCGGCATGTACATCATAGGTTTTACCTACAAGCAGCAGCCCGGAAGTATTTTTATCAATCCGGTGCGCCAGGATGGCATCCTGGCCGGGCTTGTCCTGCAGGTAAAATTTCAGGGCGTTCATCAGCGTACCGGTATAGTTCCCATGTCCCGGATGTACAACCAGGCCGGCCGGTTTGTTGACCACCATCAGGTAATCGTCTTCATAGGTCACATCCAGGGGAATGTCTTCCGGCAGTATTTCCAGGCCCCGCCGCATGTAAGGCAAGACGATACTGATCTCGTCACAGGGCTTGATCATGTAGTTGGAGCGCTGCACTATTCCGTTTACCAGGATATAATCAGCCGCTGCTGCGTGTTGGATACGGCTGCGCGATGTATCTTCAAGCTTTGAGGTCAGGTAGCGGTCCAACCGGACCGTACCCTGCCCTTTGTCTACCTTAAAATGATAATGTTCAAAAAGAGGCTGCCCATCCAGCTCGTCATCTACCTCCATATCATCTCCGTCCAACCATTCTTTTGCACTATTCATCATCGGGCTATTATTATTTTGCGTGAAGCTTTCACCATGTTATTTTCAAAAATGCGTACGACATAGACTCCGGCAGGGAGGCTGCTTACGGCAAAGTTTCCGTCGGACGTGTAGGCCGAAAGCACCAGGCGGCCGCCCATATTATACACCTCCACCCGTTGCTGTGCTGTTTGCGGCAGGAGGTTTTCCTCTGCACTCAGGTTGCGGATAAACACCACATCCGATGCAGGATTGGGATGCAGGAGGTAATCATCTTCGGGCGTTACGTGTGCGGGTGTGGGCGGCGGAACAAAATCATCAGGGAAATCTTCCGGTTTGCAGAAAATAGGCCGCATCATCAGGGCCCCGTCATAGATGGAATAATACCAACCGCTGTAAGGACTCAGGGCGTAGTAGTTTTTATCGCCACGGAGCGTGTTGGCATCAAAACCGATATTCAGGAAAACCTCCGAACTTTGTATCCAGCCGACATAAAAGATTTGTCCGCGGGCGAGGGGAAGAGGCTTGGCAAATTTATAAGCCACATAGGCATTCAGACTGTCCCGCAATACAGGGCGGTTAACCTGCTGGGAAAAAAGCAGGGCGCCAGGAACGCCGTCATTATCCGCCCACACGGCCAGTTTGAAAGCCCTAATATTGGCGCTGTCTTTGGCCAGGTTGAAATAGAGATAAACCCCACGCAAAGAGTCGGCGCGGAGCGACTCAAACTGCACGGCAACCCTTCCGGCGTCCGTATTATTACCGAAGAGGCCGTAGCCATTCTCGGCAGAGCCGTCATCATAGGCATAATAATCATGAAAACGCTGGACGTAGGTCGTAGTATCATTCCTCCGCAAAGCCTTACGCAAGGGGGAGGTTTCGGAGTCCGTCACCAGGTAACTCCTGATCTCAAAAGCGGCCTCCTTTTCATCGTCTGCATAGTAATTGTAGGGCGGAAAATCGTTGTATACACGGGTCTGTGTCTGGAAGTCGAAGATATTTTCGGAACCGCCGGAATAAGTGGCCGGGGCGGACATGCTGCCATAAAGCGGACGTATGGAAAAGCGGCGGGTAACATTGCTGGTTCCCCAACCAAGATTACGGTAAGTAAGCGTAAAATTACTGGTTGTTCCGAACAGGGTTTGTTGTGCATAGGTGGTATTCAGGTGATAGGCCGGCACCGAAGAATACACACTGGTTACCGGCCCCTGCGGTACGGCAATGCCCACATCCGGCAAACGGGGATCATCAAGGTTCCGGTTCTTGTCAAGGTATACGAAACTCAGGTGCCAGGCGTCCGCATAATTGGCCCGGCCCGGTGCGTTAACGTTAACAACGAGGGTCACCAGGTTGGTAAAACGGAACTTGAAGCCGCTTTGCAGGTATTCCGGCCCTACTTCCAGCGCCCTGTATATGAACCGGCTGTTAATGGTGTCAAACTTATGTACCACCAAGGCGCCTCCGGCGCTAAACTCGGCCACGGAACTGTCGGCCTGATTGACGGCGGCGCTCCATACCCGGCTCCATTCTCCGGTGTCCGGAGCGTAAAATTCCAACATCAGTAAATCGTTCGGCCCCGGCATGTCCGCCAGTCCTCCGGCCTGAAAAAAGAAACTCAGCACCACATTAGCCGTACCACTCAGGTTGATGGGCAAAGAGGTCAGCGTGTCGGCCGGCGATGCGCTACCCGTCAGCCCCGGATATAAGCGGCCGTTGGCATCAAGGGGATCAAAGGTGGCCACGCCGAGGGTGGGCATATTCAAAGGGTAGTGGTCATTGACATACACACCATTGGTCGTCCACAACTGTTCATCAGGCCATGGTTTTTTAGGCACAAAATTATCTACAAAGGGGAGTTGCAGCAAATCCGGAGCCTGTCGCAGGCCCTTGGGCTGTACGCGTACCGGTTGCGGCCGGGCGTTCGGGTTTTCATCCGGGCCGACCAAACGCTCCTGCGCCGGCAGTAACTGGAAGAACAACAGACTCCCGATGAAAAATAGAATATGCCTTAAAGCGTTCATTTTATTGTTTATTCTGCAATCTTGGCCCCGTCAACCGTAAGCCACACGTCTACCCGGTAACCTAAGGGCAAGGAATTATTTGAAGAACCCGGTGATTGTTTGTATACCCGGGCCAAGAGGCTGTCAAGATAGTTGCCCACGGTTTCATCATAACGCAGGGTCCCGATATTCAGCGAAGACTCCGCCAATACATCTCTCGCCTCAACGGCAGTATAACCGATCAATAAAGGCACGGCTGTATTTTCCGCCAAAGCGCTCTTTCCCACCTCCAGGTCTATTTCACTCTCTGCCGGAAGCTGTGCGCCGGGACGGATAACGGCCCCCTTGTGACGCTGGCCTAAGACATTATTAGTAGCCAGGTCATTCACATAGTTCAGGTGCCCGACATGCAAACCGGCGCTGAGCAATACGGTTTTTGCCTGGCGCAAGGAATAACCCACCACATCAGGCATTTCCACCATGCGCTGCTGCAGGGCGTTCACCGTTAAAAAAATACGGCGGTCTTTCTTTACAGTGGCATTGATAGCAGGCAATTGACGAAACACCGTACCGCGGGGACGGCTATTCACAAATACCGAATCTGATATGACTAAGCGCAGATTTTGCTGCCCGGCCAGTTGTTCCGCCTCCTCAAAGGTTAATCCGGTAAAATCCGGCACAACCTGTGATTGCCCATGGCGTGTAAACCAGGACAGGAAGAAAGCCACCAGTATCAGGAGAAACGCAAAAGCCACCACGGCCACCGTCAGGTTGCTCAGGTAAGGATGCTTACGATAAAAGGATTGCCAACGTTTTTTTAATGCCGCCATAAACAAAGCTTGTAACTTACAAAGGTAGTAAAAAAACAGGAAAAATGTTTTCTTTTCGTTTAGTTTTTGGCCAATAAAGACTTTTTGGATGGAACAGCCACAAAATCCTTGAGATAGAAGGGTTCAAAATAAGCCACATCAACAAAGGCGCCACGGGTATAACAATCCAGCGCCGGCAGGACCATACCTGCGGCAGAAGCGGCAAGGGGAATAAAATGGGCATTGGGGTGGACAATCAGCTCCCGGCATTTTTCAGCGCCGTCACCGACAAAAACCACCGGCTGCCGGTCCAGGAGCGCATCAAAACTTCCTGCGTCTATAATCCGGGCGGAAACAGCAGTCTGCTGTACGGCATCGGCGTCAAACACCGCAGTGTATACTTCCATGCGCCGGGCATCAATCATCGGAACGATACAGGCGCCGGAAGTCGGCAATAAAGCGCGCGACAGCACCAGGGAAGCCAGGGACTGAAGAGAGCCGACGGCAATCAGGGGTTTACCGGCGCCGTAACAAAGCCCCTTGGCCGTAGAAACGCCAACCCGCAAACCGGTATAAGAACCGGGACCTTCACTCACGGCCACCGCATCCAGGGCTGCGACACTTAATTGCTGTTCCTGTAATAATTCCTCAATAAACGGGGCCAGCAGGCGGGCATGCGCCCGGCCATTGCCATCCTCTTTCAGGGCCAGCAATTCGGTTCCCCGCGACAAGGCCACGGAGCAAACCTCCGTACCGGTTTCAATATGTAAAATTAAAGGCGACAGCATCAAATCTACACTCATTAGGCGCTACTCCTTAGCCTTCTCCGCCGTCTTTCCGCCGCCCTTCTCCTGCTTTTTCACCAGCATACCGTCTTTCAACTTCTTGGAAATCGCAGTATAAGGACCGGTAATCACCTCGTCGTTTTCGGTCAGGCCCTCAGCCACCTCTATGTACATGTTATCCTGTAGACCTGTTTTTACCGTGAGTACTTTCACCTTGTTTTCCGGGCCCAGCACAAACACGCGCTCCACGACAGCACTGGCGGCTACCGGAGCTGTAAGCGTATCCTTCTTAGCCGCAGAGTCCTTAACTACCGCCAGCACATCCGTGCGGGTAGTAATAGACTGAACAGGCACACAAAGCACATTGTAGCGGGTTTCCGTCTGGATAGAAACAGAGGTTGACATTCCGGGACGGAACACATATTTATTTTTCTCCGTAATCAGTTCTTTATACGACTCGGGGAGGATAAAAATCTTCACCTCAAAATTGGTGACCTGATCGGCCGAAGTCCCCGCTGTTTTAGCGGAATGGGCAATCTGGCTGACCACCCCTTTAAACTTACGGTTTTGATAAGCATCCACTTCTATAACGGCCGTATCGCGGAGTTTCAGGCGTACAATATCATTTTCGTTCACATCCACCAGGGCCTCCATCTCTTCCAGGTTGGCAATGCGCAACATCTCGGTACCGGCCATCTGCGTAGTTCCTACCACACGCTCCCCTTTTTCCACGCTAAGGCTGGAAACAGTACCGCTCATCGGCGCATAAATAGTGGTTTTGATCACATTTTCATCGGATTCTTTCAAGGCGGCCTCGGCGCTTTTCACATTGAACTTTGCAGCCTCTACCTGGCTAAGGCTTGACTTGTATTGTGATTCGGAGCTTTCAAAATCGGCGACCGAAATCGCTTTCTGTTCGTAAAGCGTCTTGTTGCGCTGGTAAGACTGGTTGACCTGCACAAACTGCGCCTCGGTTTGCGCCAGCTGGGCCTTCACGGCATTAAGCTGCGCCGCCGCACGGTCACGTCCTGAAATATAATAGTCTTGTTTGATCTTCAAGAGCAACTGCCCCTTCTGCACATAATCACCTTCTTTCACATTCAACTCCACGATTTCACCGGAAACGTCAGGGCTGATTTTCACTTCCAGCACCGGCTGTATTTTTCCGTTGGCAGGAATAGCCTCAGTAATGGTCCTCAGTGTCGGTTTTTCAATAGTTACAAGTACCGCCTCGTCCTTGCCGGAACGGGCAACAATAATCAACACAATAATCAACGCCACGGCGCCAATGATGATCCAGCGTGTTTTTTTGCTTTTCTTTGCCATATATTTAGGAAATTAGGAGATTAAGGGATTAGGAAATCAGCACAAGGACGAAAGCCGGTTATAATGTTAAGGGGACACCCTTGTAAAAATCTATAATTTTCAACTGGAAGATGTATTGGTACTTTGCCTGCAACTCTTCCGACTGCGCTTTCAGTAAATTTGTTTTCGACACATTATAATCCGTTGCATTCAACAAACCCGTATCGAATTTTTGTTCCACATAACGGAAAGACTCCTGTGAGGCTTTAACATTACGGCCGGAAGCCAGGTAACGGTTATACGAGGCGGCAGCATCCAGCGCCGCCGACTGGATTTCCTTATACAAGGTCTTACGGCTGTTTTCCACCTCCAGTTGCGCAATACGCAGGTTCAACTTGGCATTTTTGGCATTGGTGATATAACTCAGGTTATTGAACAAAGGAATGGTCAGACTGAAACCCAGGGTGGGATTCCGGTGGTCACGCAGCTGCTCCCAGAAAGAGTCCCGCTGTACGTCCGAAAAGAAAGAACCCAACGAGCCGCTCATTGACAGGGTGGGCCAGTAAAAGCCTTTGGCAACGGACAGGGAGTGCGCCGCACTTTCCATACGGTATTCCGCGCTTTTTATCTGCGGCAGGTTTTGCGCCACCTGGTAAAGACTATTGATATCATTTCCGGTATAAGCGGCATTGTCAATATCCAGCACCGGCACTACGACGGAGAAGTCCGACGAAGGATGGACATCCAGCAATTGACGCAGGGTAAGGTAATTGACGTCCACCTGGTTTTGTGCGGTAACACGCTGCACCTGTTCTCCCGCCAACTGCGCCTCCAGCTCTAACTGCTCACTCATCGGCCTGCTGCCGGCTTCCACCAAGACCTTGATACGGCTTAGTTGATTCTCCAGGCTCCGGCAACTGCTTTCCGCCACCTTCAACACCTCCATGGACAACAATACCTGAAGATAGGCGCGCGCCACATTCAGGGATACTTCATTTTTCAGGCGCAGCACATCCTGTTCCGCGGCCTGATAATCAGACCGGGTCTTTTTAATGTTATTCAGTTTGCGTAAGCCCTGGAATAAATCCAGCGAGGCATAGATGGACGGCGAAGTATTTTGGGCAAATGTACTTTCCTGCACTTCAATGGTTGAACCGTCCGGCTGCTTACGCTGCACCTTGGAATAACCCCAGCTCAGGCTGTGGGAGGCGCGGGCGCCCAATGAAGGCGCCAGCGCCACCTTAGACTGTAAGAGATTGTTATCATACTGTTCGGCAGTCAGCAACTGCTGTTGTATGTTAATGTTATTATCCCAGGCATAACCGATACATTGCTCCAGGCTCCACGGCTGGGCAGACAGGGAGAGGTAACAAGACAGGCTTAAAGCCAGGGTCAAGAGGTATGACAGGTGTTTTTGCATAATCAACGCATTAATAATTTTGATGCAGGTATTCCAATTCTTCCGGCGTGTATACCATTCTGTCCAGCCACTGCTCAAGGGGACGGCGGAAGATATACATTCCGACGGCCAGCAGCACCAGCGCCAAGAGTATCCAGCAAACCATGGGACAACGGTAGTTTCTTTTCTTCTCCGGCGTTACCGCAGCAAACTCAGGCGCCGGAGGCAACTCCTCACCCACAGGCTGCATGTCGATCTCCAGCAGGCCGAACATTTCGGGGGCGGTTGTTCCTCCTTCTTCCGCAAAACGCAACTCCCCGTCGGCCGTCAGGCGCAGTACGCCCAACGCAGGAATTTCCACCCGGACGCCGGCCCTCATGTCGGTATCCAGGCGGTGTACAAAGGCAGCCAGGCGGTCTTTGACCTCTTCCGGCGTAAGGCCCGTATGTTTGACCAGCGCATGCTCCAGCAAACCGTCATTCCAACTCTCTGCAGACTGGAAAGTAATACGCCGGCCCGGCGGTAACATCCCCTTGCCTCCTTTGATCAGCGTAGCGGGTATACCGGTTGCTACAAAGGCGCCCAAACCGGGCAATGAAACCCGGTTGTGACTGTCCAATAACTGCCGCAACAATGTACCGACTACAGATAGTTCTATCATTTATTCATTACTAATATGAAAGGGCGAATATACTAAAAAAAACTCAAAAAGCCAAAACCCTAATGCGCTTCCAACCAATTTTTTCCGGAACCAAGATCCACTATGAGTGGAACTTTAAGCTGTTTCACCAGCTCCATTTCCTTGCGCACAATCTTCTCCACCAGATCGCGTTCCGGGCGGTAAACATCAAAAACCAACTCGTCATGCACCTGAAGGATCATCCTGGTTTGCAACCCGCTCTGCTGCAGGCGCTGATGAATATTAATCATGGCCAGTTTAATGACATCCGCCGCCGAGCCCTGAATAGGCGCGTTGATGGCATTGCGCTGGGCGAAACTACGCACAGCCGCATTGTGCGAATGAATATCACGCAGGTGGCGTATACGCCCGAAGATGGTTTCCACATAGCCGCGCTCACCCGCCATTGCCACCGCCTTGTCCATATAGGCCTTCACCCCGGGGTAAGCCTCAAAATAACCATCGATCAACTGCTTGGCCTCCGCACGGGGCATTTGCAGGCGTTGCGCCAATCCAAATACGGAAATTCCGTAAATAATACCAAAATTGGCCGTCTTGGCCCGGGTACGCTGCTCCTTGCTCACCTCCGCCGGCGTTACATGGAATATCTTGGCCGCCGTAGCCGTATGGATGTCTTCCCCGCTGCGGAAAGCTTCAATCATATGGGCGTCTTCACTCATGTGGGCCATCAGCCGGAGTTCAATCTGCGAGTAGTCGGCCGAGAGCAGGATATGTTCTCCGTCACGCGGCACAAAGGCCTTGCGGATTTCCCGGCCTTTCTCATCGCGGATAGGAATATTCTGCAGGTTAGGATTATTGGAACTTAAACGGCCTGTAGCCGTAACAAACTGGTTGAAAGTGGTATGAATACGGCCCGTACGCGGATTCACCAGCCCGGGCAGGGCCTCGATGTAAGAAGACAGCAACTTGCGCAGCGAACGGAAAGCCAGTATCTTCGATACAATAGGGTGTGCATCCGAAAGACCCTGCAAGGTTTCCTCATCGGTGGAATATTGTTTGGTCTTGGTCAGCCTGGCCTTTTCCGCCAATCCGAGTTTCTCAAACAAAACCACCCCCAGTTGCCTGGGCGAAGAAATATTCAACTCCGGCTCCCCGGCCAGCTGCCGGATTTCCGCTTCCAGTCCCTGTAACTCCGCCTGCAACTGCTTGCCGTATTCTGTCAGGCTGGCGGCATCAATGCGCACACCTTCATATTCCATATCCGCCAGCACACGGATCAACGGCGCCTCAATACCCGCATACAGTTCAAAAAGGTCATGCTGCTTCAAGGCGGCTTCCAGCACGGTTTTCAAACGGAAGGTCACATCGGCGTCCTCCGCCGCATAATCGGCTATGTCCGCCAGAGGTACATCCGCCATATTGCCCTGCTTCACCCCTTTCTTGCCAATGAGCGTTTCGATCTCCACCGGCGTATAATTGAGGTAAGCGCGGCTCAGGGTCGTCATATTGTGCCGCCCTTCCGGCTCCAGCAGGTAATGCATAAGCATGGTATCGTACAATTGTCCGCCCACCTCAATTCCATACTGTTTGAGCATCAAAAGGTCAAACTTTATATTCTGTCCTATCTTGGGGACAGGGGAGGAAAAGAGCGGCGCAAATTGCTGCAATAAGCGACAGGCTGCTTCCCGGTCGCGGGGCACCGGCACATACCAGGACTCATGGGCCTTCACACAGAATGAAAGGCCGACCAGTTCCGCAGTCATAGCCTCCACCCCGGTGGTTTCCGTATCGAAACAGAGTTCCGCACTTTCCTGCAATACAGCCAGCAGCCGTGCTATCTCATCATCGGTCTGCATTACATGATAATGATGTTCCACATCACGGATAGTGGCATACTCCGCCACGGGCTCCGGCAGGGCCGCTTCCTGCGAAACAGTTTCCTGCGGGGCCGGCGGCGCCGCAAAAAGATCAAGCTGCCCGTGGGCCGGTTTGACAGGCGCCTTGCGTGCTGCGGGCGCTACCTTGTAATTGGGCACCTCCATTTCCAGGCCGGCATAATCACGGCCGTACATCATCAGGTGCGGCAGGAGCGACATAAACTCATAGTCCATGAACATCCCTTTCAAGCGTTCTATATCCGGTTTTTCTACTATCAGCGCTTCCTCATCCCAGGGGACAGGCACCTGCGTATCAATGGTCACTAAGCGCTTAGACAGGAAGACCTGCTCCCTGGCCGCTTCAAAAGCCGGGCGCAGGGTCTTGGACAGTTGGTTCAGATGGGCGTAAATATTCTCCACATTGCCCCACTCGCCGATCAGTTTACGGGCCCGCACCTCGCCCACCCCGTCAACCCCGGGTACATTATCGGCCTTATCTCCCCAAAGGGTGAGGATATCAACCACCTGCATAGGCTCTTTAATATTGTACAGGCTGCAGATCTCGGGGACGCCCAGAATTTCGGCATCGGCGCCGGGGCGCGGTTTCATCATAAAAATATTGGGAGAGACCAGCTGCCCGTAATCCTTATCGGGCGTCATCATGTATACGGTAAAGCCCTCCGTCTCCGCCCGCTTGGCAATGGTACCGATCACATCATCGGCCTCATAACCGGGCAGGATCAACAAGGGAATATTAAAGGCGCTGATCAATTCTTTAAGCAGGGGCAGCGAGTCCTTGATCACCTCCGGCGTAGGCTGGCGGTGCGCCTTATAGTCCGGGTAAAGCTCATGCCTGAAGTTCTTTCCTCCGGGATCAAAAGCCACGCCGAAATGAGTAGGCCGTTCCCGCACAATGATTTCCATCATCATTTTTATGAATCCGTAAAGAACGGAGGTATCCAGGCCCTTGGAGTTGGTGATCGGCCGCTTCATGAACGCATAGTAGATACGATACACTAAAGCATGACCATCAAGCAAATAAAGTTTTTTCATGAAGCTTTCAAGTAAGGCAACAAATGTACGAAAAAAAATTGTACCTTTGTCGACTAATTTCAAAACCTATGAATGCGGAAATGATTACCGACACGCTGGCCGCCACAGCCGTGCAAATGCAGGATGCAGTACAGGAAACCGTACAACATGTCAATCCTTACAAAGAGATACTAACAAGCAGAAACATCGTATTCTCTCCCGGCTCCATATTCATGGCGTTATTAGGAATGGCCGCCATTATCGCCCTGGCCTGGCTGTTCAGCACAGACCGCAAAAGGGTGGATTGGAAAACCGTAGGCAAAGGTGTGTTGATCCAGTTTATGATCGCCATTGCCGTACTGCAGGTTATTCCGGCCTCCTGGTTATGGCCTGCCGTTGGCGTTGCCGGGCTTATTGCAGCAATAACAATAGCCGGCGTATTACTTAAGAACAAAACCGGATTGAATTTGAAATCGGCGGGACAACTCCTGCTCACCGGCCTCCTCGGTGTAGGCGGTGTATTTGTATTTTTCTTTGCGCCCGAAATTTTTGAATTCCTCGGCAAATGCTTTGTGGCCGTACTTTCATGGACAAAGGCCGGTTCCGAATTTTTGTTCGGCGGACTGGTGGACATCAACGCTTTCGGCTTTATCTTCGCCTTCCAGATCCTGCCCACGATTGTATTCTTCTCCGCCCTTACCAGTTTATTCTTCTACCTGGGCGTCATCCAGAAAGTAGTATGGGTGATGGCCTGGTTGCTGACCAAGGCGATGCGTTTGTCCGGCGCAGAAAGCCTGGCCGTATCCGGCAATATTTTCCTCGGACAAACCGAAGCGCCCCTGATGGTAAAAGCCTATATCCCGTCCATGACCCGTTCGGAGGTCATGCTGGTAATGACGGCCGGCATGGCGACTATGGCAGGTGGCGTATTAGCAGCGTATATCGGCATGTTGGGCGGCGGTGATAAATTAATGGAACTTGAGTTCGCCAAACACCTGCTGTCTGCCTCCGTTATGGCGGCTCCCGGCGCTGTGGTGATTGCCAAGATACTGGTACCTCAACGCGAGAAAATTGACAACACGATAGAAGTTACCAAAGAAAAAATAGGCAAAAACGTACTTGACGCTATTTCCAACGGCGCTACCGAGGGGCTGAAACTGGCCGCCAACGTAGCTGCTATGTTGCTGGTATTCTACGCCCTGATCGCCGGATTTAATTTTATTATCGGAAAAATAGGTGTCTGGACAGACCTCAACAGCGTAATCGCCGAGGCGACTAACGGACAATTCCCGGGCCTGTCTTTGCAGTTCCTGCTGGGCTATATTTTCGCCCCGGTCATCTGGATCATGGGAGTGCCCTGGGCGGACGTACCGCTGGTGGGCCAATTATTGGGCGAAAAATTAATCATGACCGAATTTGTAGGTTACCAGAGCCTGGCCTCTATGATACAAAGCGGCGCATTTTCCGACACCCGTTCCATCATTATGTCTGTATATATTCTCTGCGGATTCGCCAACTTTGCCTCCGTGGGCATCCAGATCGGCGGCATCGGCGGCATAGCCCCCAACCAGAAAACCCTCCTTTCGGAATTCGGCATGCGCGCCCTGCTGGGCGGTACGCTGGCGGCCATGATGAGCGCCACTATGGTAGGAATGTTCCTGGGTTAACGCAGCACTTCTTCGTACAGCGTATTCCGCTCTACGGGCATAAAACCCGCATCGCGCACCAGGCGACCAAGTTCTTCGTCCGTCAGTACCGGGTGTTGTTCTTCCGCTCCGGCCATGCTGTATATCTTCGTAGAATCATTGATCGTGCCGTCAATATCATCGGCGCCGAAAAGCAGCGAGAGCTGCATCAATTCCTTGCCCAACATGGGCCAATAAGCCTTAATATGCGGCACGTTATCCAGCACCAGCCGGCTGATCGCCATAGTGCGCAGCACCTCCATGGCCGGGACCTCTCCAATCACGCCCAGGGCATTATTGGCCGATTTGTACTTTAAGGGGATAAAGGCGTCAAAACCGCCGGTCTCATCCTGCAGAGCGCGCAATTGCATCAGATGTTGTATGCACTGCAGCCGGCTTTCAACATGGCCGAACAACATCGTTGCGTTAGTCCGTATGCCTAAGCGGTGCGCCGCCGCGTGCACATTGAGCCAGATCTCCGCAGGCCCTTTCCTGGGGCAAAGCCGGCGACGGATTTCAGCATCAAAAATTTCCGCCCCGCCACCCGGGATCGCTGTCAGTCCGTGTTGTTGCAGCAAGGTCAGGCCTTCTTCCAGGCCCATTCCGGCCTTCCGGATCATATACTCTATTTCTATAGCCGTAAACGCCTTGATGTGGACGCCGGGCATACAATCTTTGACCGCCTGCAGCAAGCGGGCATAATAGTGGACATCCCTGTCGGGGTGCACCCCGCCGACGATATGCACTTCGGTCACGCCGGTATCCCGCTGCTGCCGGCACTGCTCCAACAACTGCTCCAGCGTAGCGTCCCAGCTCCCCTCCTCTCCCTCATTGCGCCGGTACGAACAAAATACACAGTCGTTAATACAAATGTTGGTGGGTTCCAAATGAAAATTACGGTTGAAAAACACCTTCTTTCCATTGCGTTGTTCACGCCGGTAGTTGGCCAGGGCCGCCAGCTCCGAAAGGCTGGCCTGTTCATACAGCCATAAGGCTTCGGACTCCTCCAGGCGTTCCCCCGCCCTTATTTTCGCAGAAAGCGCTGCTATTGTCATTGTCATCATTTATTTGGGGGCCTTTATATATAAACCTACGGCTATCAGAGCGTACAAGATATTCGGCGTCCACAACGCCAGAAAAGGCGGCATCACATCGGCATACACAAACATCTCTGCAAAGCGCAAGAAAAGAATATAGGTAAAACTCAAGCCTATGCCGAGTCCTATTTTCAAGCCTATGCCGCCACGCACCTTCCGTGAAGACAAGGATACCCCCATCAGCGTAAGGATAAAAACCGAAAAAGGAATGGTTACCCGTTTATATTTCTCAATCAGGGCGAACTTCACACTATTATCACCCCGCGCCTGTAATTGCGCAATCGTATTATTCAACTCTTTATAAGTCAAGGCCTCATTGATCTCCTTATAGCGGCGCAGGTCTGCCGCCGTAATGCTGATCACCGTATCCAGCTGGGCCCCGCGGCTGACAACATCACCGCTGTCGCCCAACTGGCGTATTGTGTAATTATAAAGTTTCCAGGCATTTGCCGCGGTATCAAATACGGCCCGCTCCGCCATCAATTTGGAACGCAGGCTAAGCCCATCGAATTTTTCCAGGGCAAACCTTGTGGCCGAATTGTCCCAGGTGGCAAAGCTTTCCATGTAAACAAACTCATTGTCCTCCACCTGGAAATGGATATTCCGGTCATTGTTCCGGACTGATTTTTTCAGGTAACGTTCCTCGAAACTAAGGCGCTGCCCATTGGCCGGCGGAATCACAACAAGACTCAGGATCAGGCTCATGATAAAAATTACCAGCGATGACAGGAAATAAGGATACATCAGCCGGTTGAAACTCACCCCGCCCGAAAGGATGGCAATGATCTCCGAATGCCCCGCCATTTTGGAAGTGAAAAAAATTACCGTAATGAACACGAAAAGCGGACTGAACATATTCGCTATAAAGGGAATAAAATTCACATAATAGCCGAATACAATATCGTACAAAGGCGCTTTGGTTTCCACAAAATCATCTATCTTCTCGCTCAAATCGAAAATCACCACGATCAGGCTGATCAGCAAAATCGCGAAGAAATACGTCCCAATGAACTTGCGGATAATGTAACGATCTATAAGGGTCGGTTTTAATTTAAGACGCATGGGCAAATTACGATTTATGATTATTCCGGATTAAAGACGAGTGCTTAACTTTTGTACCATACCATTTTTCCACGGGGTGAAAGTACCCTCGGCGATCTTTTCGCGGGCAGTGTTCACCAGCCAGAGATAAAACGACAAATTGTGCAGACTGGCAATCACCGGCCCGAGCATTTCACCGGCCACAAAGAGGTGACGCAGGTAAGCCTTGCTGTAGGTCGTGTCTACAAAAGTATTGCCGGCCGGATCAATGGGAGAAAAATCCTTGGTCCACTTCTGGTTTTTAATATTGATCACTCCCTCCGAAGTAAATAGCATACCGGTACGCCCGTTACGCGTAGGCATCACACAATCAAACATATCTACACCGCGGGCTATGGCTTCGAGGATATTCACCGGCGTACCCACCCCCATCAGGTAGCGCGGCTTTTGCTTCGGCAGCACAGGGTGCAGGACCTCTATCATCTCATACATCACCTCAGCAGGCTCTCCTACGGCCAGCCCGCCGATGGCGTAACCGGCCGCCTCCATTTTCACCGCATGTTCCGCAGCCTGTAAGCGCAGGTCTTTATAGGTACAACCCTGTACAATAGGGAAAAGGGTTTGTTCATAGCCATATAAAGGATCCGTGGTACGCATACGCTCCATACAACGCTCCAGCCATTGCTGGGTGAGCCGTAGTGACTGTGCCGCATAGGCAAAATCGGCCGTACCCGGCGGGCACTCGTCAAAGGCCATGATGATATCAGCGCCTATAGCCCGCTGGATGTCTACTACATTTTCAGGTGTAAAGACATGCTTACTACCGTCAATATGAGAACGGAAGGTACAGCCCTCCGGTGTAAGCTTACGGTTTTCCGCCAGAGAAAACACCTGAAAACCACCACTATCGGTAAGAATAGGTTTGTCCCAAGCGGCAAATTTATGCAAGCCGCCGGCCTGTTTCAGAATTTCAATCCCCGGGCGCAGGTATAAGTGGTAAGTGTTTCCAAGGATGATTTCCGCCCCGACCTCCTGCTCCAAATCACGGTGAAAAATACCCTTCACGCTGCCTATTGTACCCACCGGCATAAAGATAGGCGTCTGAATGTCACCATGCGAGGTGGTCAATACCCCGCGCCGGGCGGCGCTCTGCGGGTCGGCAGACAAAATATTAAAAGTCATCCTCTTTTTTAGTTTAAACTTCAAAGATAGGCAGATTAAAAATATTTTTCCTAAATTTGTGTAAAATATTTCACCGGCATGGGAGGGATGATGGGACTTTACTTTCCTTTAAATGAGGAAATCGTATTATTTTTAGCCTTATTAACGTTGATTGGGCAGGGGTATTATTATATTGCTATTTACGGACGCCTGGCCTTCGGCCAGCAAGCCACCCCCCTTCCGGAGACCCCGGCCGAACCTGTATCAATAATCATCTGTGCGCGTAATGAATACGCAGCCCTCCAACAAAATCTGAAGCAGGTCCTGGAGCAAGACTATGCGGAATTTGAGGTGATCGTTGTCAATGATTGCTCGGAAGACGAGTCTGAAACCCTGCTGGCCTCCATGCAAATGGAGTATCCCCGGCTGATTTTCCGCACCATTGTAAAGGATGAAATCTTCAAACACAGTAAAAAGATGGCTCTGGGCGTGGGGATTAAGGCCGCCCGCTACGACCTCTTACTGTTTATTGACGCCGACTGCTACCCTTCCGGCAACCAATGGTTACGCAGCATGCAAAGCCGTTTTACGGCCAAAACTGCGGTAACACTCGGCTATACCCGACTGATTAATAATAACGTATGGATCCGCGCCGACCGCTTCATGCAGGCCTTGCACTACCTTGGGAAAGCGCTGCGCGGCCGCCCTTATATGGGCATAGGCAGCAATCTGGCCTACCGTAAGCAAAGCTTCTTTGACAATAAGGGCTTCGATGTGCGTATTACCGAAAACCTGCGCGAAGACCGCATCTTCATCAATAAAGTAGCACGACCCGGCAATACGGCCGTGGTGCTGAGCCCCGCCGCCGCCACAGTGAGCACCCTGCACATCAACTTTGAACGCTGGCGACGCGAACGGCACGAAGAAATACGCTCCTTCGCCCTGTGCGACAACGGTAGTCGCTACCCTCAACTGATGGAGGTTCTGATTCGCCTTCTCTTTTTTGCCGCCATGGCCACGGCATTCATACAACATGCCGGCGATTACCTGATAACAGGCATACTGGCCAGCGTTATCCTCCTGCGGCTGGCCCTGCAACTCATTGTTTTCATACGGACTGAGCGACGTATGGGCGAAAAAGGCCTGGCCTTCCCCTTAATGCTATGGGACCTTGTTTTCCCCTTTGTTTACCTGTTACTCATCTTTTCATCACACCTCCCCCGCAGGAAAAGCGGGCAGCGCGGCTTATGGAATTAGCTATCATCACCCGTTATTTTCCCACACTGGACAACCGGCAACTGGAACGTTTCGCCCGGTTGGAGCCTTTATACAGGGAATGGAATGAACGGATCAATGTCATTTCACGCAAGGACATCGATGCCTTGGCAGAGCATCATATATTGCATTCATTGGCTATAGCCAAATTCTGCGCTTTCAAGCCCGGCACCCGCATCCTTGACGTAGGAACGGGCGGCGGATTCCCCGGCATTCCCCTGGCCATTTTCTTTCCCCAATGCCAATTCACCTTAGTAGATTCCATTGGTAAAAAAATAAAAGTCGTACAGGCCGTAGCCGATGCCCTGGCGCTGGACAATGTTACCGCCCTGCAGGCACGCTGCGAACAACTGAACGGCAAGTTTGACTTTGTAGTGAGCCGCGCCGTAACCGGGTTGGACACCTTTGTACCATGGGTTTGGCCGCAGATTACCCCCGGCGCCACCCAGGCCGTTCCCAACGGCATTATTTACCTAAAAGGAGGAGACCTGAAGGAAGAATTGGCCGCCACCCGCAACATTTTGCCCAAAGACGCCCTTCCGCCCGAAGAATATAACATAAGTAAATGGTTTGATAATGAGTTTTTTGAAACAAAAAAACTTATTTATTTGGTCCGTTAACTAATTTTTATTTTGCAATTAGGAAGATTTTACCTACCTTTGCAGTCCAAATTTTGAAAGATCATGAAACGCACATTTCAACCGTCACAACGCAAACGTCGCAATAAACACGGATTTCGTGAACGTATGGCCACTGCCAACGGCCGTCGTGTATTAGCCGCCCGCCGCCGCCGCGGACGCAAAAAACTGACTGTTTCCGACGAAGACAGATTCTAGTTTTTACTGTCGACAATTTATAAAGGAAACCTGTCCGGACCACCGGGCGGGTTTTTTTATTGTATATACCCAAGCGCAGCCAAAAAAACAAAAGAGGGTGTCCAAAAAGTTTTTGGGCACTCTTTTTTTTTGTTTCATTTTTTCGTAAAATAGTTAGTCAAAAATTTGTATATTAATTTGATTAATAGTATCTTAGTGTCATAAAACAATAATTTATGGCCAAGGTAGTTT
>JAVBQY010000025.1:0-15045 GCA_031548545.1 Bacteroidales bacterium
TGAATAAGCGGCCGTAATGCCGGCCTTCACCCAATCAAAGGGATAAACGTTGGCATTCAGCCGGCCGGTATAGCGTTCAAAACCGGTAGTCTTAATCATTCCCTCTTCTTTCAGGTAACCAACAGCAGCCATGATATCCGCCTTGTTCGAGCGTCCGGCGGCACTGACATAATAATCCTGCCGTAAAGGTGCCTTATTGCTCACCTCATCCATCCAGTCTTCATGGTATTTCAATCCGGCATCCGGCCGTATCTTACCTGTAAGAGGGTCGATTAACTGCCGTATAGGATAATTGAACGGATTGTAGCGCTCGTTATCTCCAAGTACCCCACCCGAATCTTCCAGCAGCTCCAAGGCATGCAGGCCGGCATTCTCCGGCGTCATTCCACGATCATAAATAGCGTCGTTTTTATAAGCGCCGAATATCGTTTCCAGAAAGTCCCGCTCATCCATTGTTTGATAAAAAGGAATGGCATTGGAGGCTACACCCCAACGACCCTTGAAAGTAATGCTCAGCGGCCCGGACTGGTTGGCGCCGCTTTTCGTCGTAATCCGGATAACACCGTTAGTACCGTAAACACCGTACAAGGCACAGGCAGATGCGTCTTTCAACACCTCTATACTTTCAATATCATTCATATTGATACCTGACAAGGACCCCTTGTAAATCAAACCGTCTACCACATACACCGGCTCACTCCCCGGCAGTCCGCCGGAGAACCCGCGGATCAGAATATCCGCACCGCTGCCGGGCTGGCCGCTCCCCAGGGTAGAGATGACCCCCGGCACCAAACCGTCAAAAATTTTTGATACATTGGTGATCACCCGGTTCTCCAATTGAGGCTGGCCAATGACCGACACCGAAGCCGTGACATCCCGGTCCGTACTATCCGCTTGCACCTGTGCAAATCCGGTAAGGGTGGAACAGCAAAGAAGTAAAGAAAGTAAATTGTTTTTTTTCATAAGTTCGATATATGCATCACGCTTGACTATTGTTTCGCTCCTGCCAGAATATGAAAGACCACGGTAAGGTCTATCCTTGATAAGTTCTCCGGCGAAGACAATTTACCACTCTTTGTCTGGCCGTCAAAGACTATAGTAGCAGACGAAAAACTACTCAGCATTAATGACAATTGCACCCCAAGCGCCAAGTGCTCCGACAAGCCCCAGGCATATCCTGCCTCATACACCGTTCCGAATGTATTCGCAGTAATAGCGCCTGTGTAGGGCCCGACTTTTCCATCATCACGATACCTCATATAGCCGAATGCAAGGTTCATATTCAACATGTTTTTTTTCGAGGGGCTTAATATGCGCGTAGCAAAAACCGGCCCGACAAACAGATTTACAACCTTATCTTCTATCTTGCCTTCGGAAGAATATCCCTTATTGGAGGCATTAAACATGGAAAATTTTACACCGGCGCCCAAATAATCTGAAAAATAATAATCCACATCGGCCCCCAGCACCCAACCAGGCCGGAGTCCGTTAATATAACTTTTATCTACACCCTGAGCCGCGGCTGCGATACGATAACCTCCTCCCAACGAAAAAGCCACATGCCATGGCTTATGTACCTTCGCTTTCGTTGTCACTTCATAAGCGGAAACATCCGAAGATGTATAAAAACCACGTTGCATCGTCGTTACGGCACTCTTAGCTATAAGCGTATTCCGGACCTCAGCCTCGTGTTTATAGGTGAAATACACATAATTTTTATCCTCCCGGAAAATATTGCAATTGAGAGAATCTCCTTTAATCACCAAAAGATCCTGCGCGGAAGCCGCCAATGAAACCATCATCAGACAGGCTGTAAATAATACGATGTTCTTCATTTTTTCTTCTGTTTAGCTATTATTGATTCGAATTCTTTTTTACCGGTCTTTGGGTTGGCAATCGTAATAACCGGCCGGCCGACAAAAATACCCATAGAGAGACTACAAGATATATAGTATTCTTTCCCGAATTCAATTTCTATAGGAATTTCCGTTTTCGACTCCGTTTTTGCCCAGAGAGAAAGCCATTTTTCCTGGTTGACTTTGATTGTTTCGGCAGTATTATTTTTCACACGGCATAGTTTGGTATCTCCCAAATAAAGATCATAAGCAAGAGCGGCGCCGAAGCCACCGCTTCTGTATACGTGTATCAATGCATAATCGGCCCCTTCCTCTAAAGCGGAAGAATCCCGAAGAAGAGACAGCCGGGAAGAATCAACCTTAACCAATAACACTTTCGCCTCTATACGGTGACAAGAGCTCCAAAAATCCGGTGTTTTATGGGATATGATCTGTAAAGCATTTCCACCGGCCTTACGCGCCTCTTCTTCTGCCAATCGCATAACCAACTCATAACCGCAATTCGTAGAAAAACCGGAGTCCCCCACCTTTAGGCGCCCCAACTCCTTTTCTACAATAGGAAGAGAATCTTCCGCATTAAAAATGTAAACCGTTTCGTCATAGGCCAGCGCCCCTGGCTTATCCGGGCCAGCACCCGTGGTGGACACTTTTGGACTGCAGGCCGCTCCCAGCAAGAGAACTCCGCAAATCAACAAATGCTCAATCTTCATAATACAGTATTTTCCAGAACCAATTATTTTATTTTCACAAATATAGCATAAAAAACAAGACTTACAAAAACAATATCCTGCCAACAAAAACACCCTGCAATAGTTAACCTATCACAGGGTGCTTATATACACTACAGCATAGCTTAGAAACTGTTTTATTTTTTTAATTTTATAAAATTCCCAAATCCGCTAAACTCCACCGCCAAGTTAACAGAAAAACCCTGTAGATCTGCATAATAATTAGCCCTAGCGATATAAAGCCGGCCCCGGACCGAATATTCCACATTCTCCCTCACCCGAAAAAATGCATCAGGGATAAAGGATATTGTTTTCTTGAATTTGTAATCTGCATTCAATCCAAAAATAAAATTGTAATCAATGTAACTAATCCTTAAATTGGCATCATTATTGGTTCTCTGGCTTGATAGCTCCGAAAGACCTAATCCGGCAAAAGGTGTTAGTTTCCATTTTGCGTTATCAATTACAGCATATCCACAAGACAGGTCTAATAGGGCATAGTGTGCAGCCTGCCCTTTCACCCATTGTCTGTAATCAGACTTCACACTTGAAAAAGCTATGGTTGCATTAAGAAAAAGGACTGCTCGCTTATAAGCCACATCAAAGCCAAACAGAATATTATATGCAGGAGAGAAATACTCATTCAAAGATCCGGTAAACACACCACATCCGAGTCCTACATGAAAACCATAGCCGAAATTTCGTTTTACATAAGCCGGAGTGACACTAGAGGCAGGGATCGTACTTAGCTCATCTTCTATTTTCCGCTGCCAGTCATCCATTATGGCAATATACTGTCCCCCAGCCGTAGCACTCCTAAACTCTTTAATATTTTTTTTACATTCTTCATAAATCCCATGCAGTTTATACATGGCTTCATGAGAAGAAACTATATTATCTAATTCAAACTGTAATTTTCTTGAGTAAAGCTCCGCGATATCAAAGATAATTTGATTATATTTTAAATATTGCGCTGTTTTATAATAAGGCAGAATCCAAGACTTGTTTTGCACCACAGTACATACTGCTACAAGACGCATAATGGTACTATCTTTATGCTTCTTTTTAACTTCCTTATAACTTATAATAAACTCCAAATAAGAGACATCGTGATACAAGGCGGCTATTTTTCCTCCAACAGGGTCCTTTCCTTGCCCTTTGAAGTCCTCCCATGTCAATTTTCCATCCGACCACAATCGTTCATTATCCTGGGCTTTGGCCACAACAAAAAAACATATGCATAGGAACAAGGCAACACTACGCTCTATCCTAAGTTTCTTTAGCCTCATAATCCTTCCATCTCTTAATTTTCCTAATCTCTTAGTACCTTAGTCTCTTAGTCTCGTTTTCTTCGCTTTCCTGAGCATTTGCAACTCCTCGCCCATCTGGTCATTGATGCCGGAGTTTTCCTCGGCGCGGCGGATGAGGTAAGGCAGGGTTTCTTTCACCGGACCGTAGGGCATGTATTTGGAAACATTGTAGCCATGGTTGGCCAATCCGTAGGTAAGGTTATCGCGCATGCCGTAGAGCTGCGAGAAAGAAATGATATCATTGCCCGGATCTATCCGGCGCTCCTCCATCATGCGCATCAGGAGCTCGGTACTTTCCGTATTGTGTGTGGCGGCGCAAAACGAGACCTTGCCGACATTGTCCATGCAGACACGCAAGCCTTCATTGTAAGAGGCATCGGCGGCCGCTTTGTTTTCCACGATAGGAGTTGGATAGCCCATCTTTGCAGCACGGTCGTTTTCCTGTTCGTGGTAAGCGCCACGCACAAGTTTTAACGCTACTTTGTACGGCGCCGTGTCAATAAGGTGTTGCAGGTAAGCCACACTGTCTTTGGTATAAAACTGAATGGTGGTGTAGACCACGTGCTTTTCTTTATTGTACTTGGCCATCATCATTTCTGCCGCTTCGTTAATGGCCGGATTGATCCAGGTTTCTTCCGCATCAATAAACATTTTCTTGCCTTGGGCGGCGGCAGCGCCGCACAGGGTATCCAGGCGTTCCCAGAAGTCTTTTTTAGCCTGTTCCTCGTCCGGGTTCAGGCTTTCCTTTTTAGAAATTTTTTCCAGCAACGGACGGGCGCAAATACCGGTGATCTTCACACAGGCAAAAGGCACATTCTTTTGCTGTCCGGCAAACTGAATAGAAGCCAGAATGTTCTTTTCGGTTTCTTCCTGCTTTTCCTTCGTATCGGCCTGTTCGGCGGAATAGTCCGAAATGGCGTTGACATGATGGCGGGCCAGGTCTTCAATGACCGGCTTGGCCTCATCCAGGGTCTCACCGCCGCAGAAATGCTTAAAGATCGTTTTTTTTATCATCCACTTCATGCCGGGAATCCACAGCACATAAGGGATAACATAGCGTCCCATGCGTACCAGCCATTTGTAACGGACGGCCGTAAACAGCATAATTGAAGTGTTCAGTTCGCCCGTGCTCTTCTCTTTCAGCGAATCGGGCGTTTGAGAAAAATCGACTTTCATATGGGTTAGTTTTAAAGGTTTTTCAGCTATTTCAGCCAGTCATAGCCCCTCTCCTCGACCTCCAGCGCCAATTCCTTACCGGCTGTTTTGATAATTTTTCCGTTATACAACACATGTACCACATCGGGTACAATATAATCCAACAGGCGTTGATAGTGGGTAATAACAATAAAAGCGTTATCGGGCCTTTTCAGTTTATTCACCCCAGCGGCTACAATGCGCAGCGCATCGACATCCAATCCGCTGTCCGTTTCATCCAGAATAGCCAGGCGCGGTTCCAGCATGGCCATCTGAAAAATTTCATTGCGTTTCTTTTCACCGCCGGAGAAACCGACATTTACACCGCGGTTGGAGAAAGTTGGATCCATCTCTACGATGGCCATTTTTTCCCGCATTAATTTCAAATATTCGGCAGCGGTAAGCGATTCCAAACCGGCGTGTTTACGGTGCTCGTTAATGGCCGCTTTCATAAAGTTCACGTTACTTACACCGGGTATTTCCACGGGATATTGGAAACCGAGGAAAAAACCTTCGTGCGAACGTTCTTCGGGTGGCATGGAAAACAGGTCTTTACCTTTGAATAGCGCCGTCCCACCGGTCACTTCATAGTTGTCACGACCGGCCAGCACTACGGAAAGCGTACTTTTCCCGGAACCATTGGGTCCCATAATGGCATGTACTTCACCCTCCCGTACGGTCAGGTTAATGCCTTTCAGAATTTCTTTACCCCCTATCGAAGCATGCAGGTCCTTTATCTCTAACAGTATATTATTCATTATTTATTATTCGTTATTCGTTCTTATATTTTTTGTACCATATGCGGAAGCCGAAGAAGGCCATTACAATGTACGTTGCGCTCAAAAAAGGCATGAATACCAGTCCTCGCAAAGTATATAAAGTCACATTGGTAACATTAACCGTCATCCATGCCGCCCAACAGTCGAGTTTTTTCTGGGCCGACAGCCATTGGGCCGTCAGGATGGTCATCACCACAAAGGCGTCCAGGAAGGGCAGGCTCGATGGTTTTACAGGCCAGGGCATCCACAGGTCCACATGGGCCATGGCAAGCCCCCAACCCAGGGTAAGACCGGCCAGGATGGCCAGCAGCAGTACCCGCTGCCGGTTGGAAAGCAGACTGATTTTCAGTTCCTGCTTATTGGTTGCTTCATTGGTATGCGGGTGGGTCCAGCGGTAATGGCCGAGCGCATTAATCACCAGGGATATGGGCTGTAGCATCATGCTGGAGTATAAATTTTTCTGAAAGAAGAGGGTAAACAGTAAAATATTATACAAATAACCGATGTAAAAATTGAAGGTCTTGGCGCGCACGGCCAGAAAAACGCAACTCAGGCCGGCAATTACAGACAGGGCTTCGAGATAACTCACCTCCCGTCCGTCAAGGCTGACCAGAACGTTATTGACGCTGAAAAAAGAGAATATACTGTCCATTTTATTTCTTCGTACTCAATAAATCTTTAGCCTTCACATGAATCACCTTTCCGTTTTTGTCAGAAAATAACAATTCTCCATTTTCCTTGGCGCATTCTTCTATCAAGCGTTCGCGGAATAAAATAAGCCCTTGAAAAATTTTGCCCAATAATGTTTGAACTTCTTTTTTACTCATAATTGTTCCTTATCTGATGATACAATCCTTTATCATAAACCTTAACTTCTTCAGGCATTCCGGCCGGCCTCCACGCGTTCAATGATGCTCCGGCCCAGGGCTTCTTTCACTTCTTTGTGTTTGATGATGGCCACTACGGAGTCATTGGTATGGAATTTACCCCGCACGTTGGCAAAGTCTTTTTCCTTATCTTCCTCATCCCCATCGGCCCCGAAACCTACTTTTTTACTCAGGGTAAATTCTTTCCGGGCGTCATCATAGAGCATATCGTCAATGGAGAGGACGCAGTTGGTCCACTTCTTCACAATCTCCACCACATCATCGGCCGTGAAAGCATCAGGCCGTTTACCGTAGGCCGTTTCCAAGGCTTCATAGGCCCAGGTCCACTCATAAGAATAATAGTTACGGTGCAGGTCGCTGAAATAGCCGCCTATCTTCTCCAGGCTGGTCTCCGCTCCGCGCTCTACCGCATCAAGCATAGCATTCAGGGCTGTTGCGGGGCAAAAAAGCCCGGCAATATCCACCCACTTGCCGCTACCGGTTTCCGTGTCTTTCTGCAAGGCTTTGCGAATGGCCGACTGTGACAGGGGCCCCTCTACTTTCTCCAGGCGGGAAATGACCGAATTACCGAAAAATTTCCATAATGCGCAATCATACAACTTTATACCACGTGTAAGAATACGCGACTCGATTTTCACTCCCTGATAATCATACATGGGCAGCAATTCATCCTTACTGTCACGCATATTAAGCAGGATATCGCGGCCGCGGATCATCTTGCCAACGGTATAAGGGCTCAGCAGGTTGTAGTTGATATAGTCCAACTGTACCTGAGACTTCCGCTTATCACGCTTAGGCCATTTCTGGGTATCGCGTACGGTTCCTATACTGCGCAGATTCACCGCCGGGGCCAGGAAAGATTCGTCCTCGCGTTCTATGAGGTAAGAAAAAGGAAAATCGGCCGTATCGGCATGGTGATAGTGGCGGCCCATTACCAGCGTAAAAGCGCCGATGCGCGAGGGCCACAGGATATAAGAATCACTGGTGGTTTTGGTCCCCCTTTCCAGAAAGCCGTGGTGAATAGGGCCCAATTTGTACAGGTGATTGCTTTGGTTAGAACCGCTACCGGCGTTCATGAAAGAATACATACCGGCAATCAGCAGGGTGGATTTATGGTGGGTAACGGTGTAGGGACCGGCAAAAATGGCGCAAGCCTCGCCGTGGAACCCCTGGCAGTTGGCAAAGAAAAGGGACTGTACCGAGGAGTATTGCTTATCCAGCTGGCAGCCCTGCCCCACAAAACTATTGGAGACGACAGTACCGTTCAGTATGGAAGATCCGGAACATACAATAAAATTTTCAAGGTGGCAGCTGTCGCCGATCTCCACCGGATCCTCCGGCACACTGTTAATGGTTCCGTTCCTCAGCATAGCGGCGCTATCCAGGTGGGCGCAAGTGCCTATATTCACGTTGAGAATCGTATCACAACGGAAAATTTTCACCCCGGCGGCTATATAGCCTCTGTTGCTTTTCTGTCCGGCAGAATAGGCTTCTATTAGCGCCTCCAGCCTGGCGATCAACTGCGGACGATGCCTGTAGGTAGCCAGGATATAGGCCAGGTGGGCGGAAAGCTCATTGTACATCATCACGCTGCGGGTGCCCGCCTCGCTGATGGTTTCTACTTTTATGCCGTTGCCGAAAGCGCTTTCGCCGTCGGTAAGGATTAACTTCACATCAAAGATCTGCACATCATCGGCGATATCATAATTAGCGATATAGTCACGCACCGAACGGATAAACACATTATTTCCTACCGTACAGTTGTGCAGCCAGGCATCACAGATACCGGTATGCATGGCGATCCCGCCCTGCAATACAACTTCCTTTTCAAATACCCCCAGGCTATTGCTCCCTGTAAATTTTACACGATGGATGTGATCCGGTGTAAATGCATCGGCCACCTGTAGCTGTTGCCAATCTTCGGCCCGGCAGGCCTGTTGTTGCAATTGTATTATTTCGGCGGAGGTTAATTTTCTCATAATTTCTTAAATAAAATTTTATCCCACACTGCCTTCAAGGGATATCTGTAATAATTTCTGGGCCTCAACGGCAAATTCCATGGGCAGCTGATTGAGTACCTCACGGGCGTAACCGTTCACGATCAGGCCTACGGCATCTTCGGTCGGGATACCCCGCTGGTTGCAGTAAAACAATTGGTCCTCGCCTATCTTGGAAGTGGTAGCCTCATGCTCCACCACCGCCGTTTCATTCTCACTTTCAATGTAAGGAAAAGTATGCGCCCCGCAGTTACTGCCCAACAGCAGGCTGTCACACTGGGAGTAATTACGCGCATTGAAAGCCCCCGGTGCAAATTTGACTAAGCCGCGGTAAGCATTCTGGCTGAAACCGGCGGAAATACCTTTGCTGACAATCCGGCTGCGGGTATTCCTGCCGATGTGTATCATCTTGGTGCCGGTATCGGCCTGCTGGTAATTGTTGGTCACCGCCACGGAGTAAAACTCGGAACTGGAGTTATCTCCTTTAAGGATGGTGCTGGGATATTTCCAGGTGATGGCCGAACCGGTTTCCACCTGTGTCCAGGAGAGGCGGCTGTTTTCACCTTTGCAGATACCGCGCTTGGTCACAAAATTATAGATCCCGCCACGGCCTTGCTTGTCGCCCGGATACCAGTTCTGCACGGTAGAGTATTTGACTTCGGCATCCTTCATTACAATAATTTCCACGACAGCGGCGTGCAGCTGGTTCTCATCCCGCTGCGAAGCGGTACAGCCTTCAAGGTAGCTCACGTAACTGCCTTCGTCGGCCACGATCAATGTGCGCTCAAACTGCCCCGTGCCTTTGGCGTTAATGCGAAAGTAGCTGGAAAGTTCCATAGGACATCTTACCCCTTTGGGAATATAGCAGAAAGAACCGTCACTGAATACCGCGCTGTTCAGTGCGGCAAAATAATTATCACCAACGGGCACCACCTTGGCCAGGTATTTTTGTACCAGGTCCGGGTAGTCATGCACCGCTTCGCTGAAGGAACAGAAAATAATGCCTTTCTCCGCCAGAGACTCACGGAAAGTAGTTTTAACCGACACACTGTCGAAGACCGCATCCACCGCCACGCCACTCATCAGATCGCGTTCGGCCAGGGGAATACCCAATTTGTCAAAAGTAGCCGCCAGCTCCGGGTCAACATGTCCCTCAGGGGTTTCGGCCGCTTTTTTGGGTGCGGCATAGTAAATGATATCCTGATAATCAATGGGCGGTATGTCCAAATGGGCCCAGGTGGGCATCTCCATGCCGAGCCAGCGCCGGTATGCATTCAGGCGGAATTCAAGCATCCACTCGGGCTCTTCTTTTTTGGACGAAATGAGGCGGATAATATCCTCATTCAAGCCTTTTGGAATAAACTCCTGAATTACAGGCGTGGTAAAGCCATGCTTGTATTCGGAACGGGTAATATCATGTAATATACTGTCTTGCGTAATCATAAGAATACAAAGATACAAAATTTCAGGCAAATTATGCAGGTCCTGTAAAAAACACTATATTTGAAATATATAATCCTTTAGCCATGAATACAAAAATACTGATTTTCAGTCTATTGATCTTTTCAGGGCGCTTAACGGCTTTTGCACAGGAACTCCCCGGCGCCGACAGTATACGGATAGCCGGCGAACGCTGCGAAAGTGTCATGCAATACCGCCAGGCCTACCATTATTACATGCGCTGGCTGGAAGGCGACACGCTGAATACCGCTGCGCTCAACGCCGTGGCGCGCACCGCCCTGCAACTGGGCCGTATTAAAGAAGCCGAGCAATACTACCGGCGGACAGAGGCGCTGGACAGTACGGATTTTAACGCAAGCCTGCAACTGGCCCGCTTGTACTTCCAGTTAAAAAATTATAACGCATCGCTCGGCTTCTATGACCGGCTGCTGGATCGCGACAGTACAAATATCAGCTTCTTGCGGGGAGCGGGCGAGTGCATGGAGCGCATGGGATTCTTACCTACTGCCGTTAATTATTACAGTGCAGCGGTGGAACTGAACAAGGAAAATGTTTCATTAGCCATTTCACTGATCAACATATGGCTGGCCCTGCAAGAGGCCAATCCGCAACATGCCCTTTCACAGGCCATGGAAATATGCGACACCGCGCTGGTCTACACCCCCGGCAGCCCGGGCCTGCAGCAATGCCAAGGTGTGATTTATTTCATGCAGGGTAACTACCCCGGGGCGGACAGTACGCTGAGCCTGCTGCTGGCCAATGGCGATTCCTCAAGCATCAACCTGCGGTATATCGGCCTGTCTAAATACAAGCAGAACAACTATTATGACGCCATTCCATATTTCGAAAAGCTGTATGCAGACGACAGCACCAACCTTGAAACCGTTATGCTGTTGGCCGACTGCCTGGGGCAAACCACAGACCGGCGCCGGGCGCTGGTGCTGTTCGACAAGGCGGAAAAAATAATGAACCCCACGGAGGAGGAACGTTATACCCTGGCCTTATCCAGGGCCAACACTTACAGGATCGAAAACGACACCATACATGCGCGCCAATACTGCTGGGAGGCCTATAAACTCAGCAAAAAGAACAAGACGGCCATATTGTCGCGATTAGCCCGTCTCTATACCCTCAGTAATCAATCGTTGGAAAAGGCGGACCGCAAGCTTTATGAGGAAGCCCTATTCTTTCATGTGCAATTTTTGCGCGAACCGGCCATACAAAAGCGTCGTGACACCGCCGGCGGCTACGGTACACAGGCAACACTGTCGGCCATTCAATTGAAAAAATATAGCGAAGACCTGTTTTTCAAAGATGCAGACCGCCTGCGCATGGTATCTCCGGACGGTGAAATAAGCTGGATTACGCAGGAAGAATTGATCAAATTAAGTAAAATATTTTAATACAAACCCCATGCTACAACGATACGCATTACTCTTTGCCGGCTTGCTGATGTACACCGGACTTTCCGCCCAAAGCATCAGCGGAACGGTATACGATAAGGACAATAAAGTAACAGTACCCGGCGCTACGGTCTATCTGGACAACACATCAATTTACACCACCACGGGGCCCGATGGATCCTTCCTGCTGAAAGCCGGGCAACAACTCAACACCCGGCTTATTATCCAGCATATGTCCTACGAGATGCTGATTGTAGAAAAGCCCTTCGGCAAATCCGACGGGAAATATTACCTGACAGAAAAAGAAAACCGGCTGAATGAAATTACGATAGAAGGCGATAAATTTACGCGGGCGCAGAAGATGAAGGCCTTTAAAGAGCATTTCCTCGGGCGTACCAAAGCCGGAAAATCCTGTACAATTATCAACGAAAATGACGTACAGCTTTTTTACAACATCAAAAACAAGACGCTAACAGCCAAAGCCTCCGCACCTATTACAGTGCATAATGAGTACCTGGGCTATACGATCAGTTTCAACCTGATTGAATTTGAGGTGCAATTCAAAATCTATTCTTTGAAATATGATTACATGAAAAACTCTTTTTTTGCCGGGACCTCTCTGTTTACAGACGAGGCGGCGGAGAATAAAAAACTGCTGAACCGCCGGAACGAAGTGTATGAGAGTTCTCCGATCTGTTTTTTCAAACATTTAGTAAACAACTCCCTGGACAGCTCACAATTCGTAGCCTTCGACCAAAGGCGGGGGCGTATTATCCCCTCCCGCTTTTTTCACCTCAGCGATACGCTTTCACAAAAATTGATTGTGATCAATCCGGAGATATTTCCCTACCTGGAACCACAGGGAATTTCGAGTTACGCAAAATATAAAAAAATAGACATAGTCTATAAGAAAAGCACGCTTTCTTCCGTCTATTTTCTACGCGACAGCCTGGTGGTAGACCGTAACGGGTTGCTGAATAACCTGCACGACGTATCCTACAGCGGTGATATGGGGTATAAAAAGTTAGGCGATATGCTGCCGCTGGACTATCATGGTGCCGCAGAGGAATAGCAAGGAGCCTGTTGGCATATTTTTTGCTATTTTTTGCAGGAATGACGAAAACTAAAAACCAGATGATATGAAAAGAATAATTGCAATGGCCGGGCTTTGTCTCGGATTAATCGGGCCTCCCGGCCTTCTTCGCGCTGCCGTAGACTGGCCGGCGACAATAGCGGTAAACAATGGAAAAATTACCATTTACCAGCCACAACCCGAATCGCTCAACGGAAATAAGCTGACTTTCCGCACAGCCCTTTCCGTCACAATAGGAAGTAACGATCCTGTATTCGGCGCCATGTGGGGCGAAGCCTTGTTGAACACCAACCGCGATACACGGACCGCCACCCTGCAAAGCCTCAAGGTTACCAGGCTGAAGTTCCCGGATACGGACAGCAGCAAGGTGAATCAGCTGAAAGCGCTGATTGAAGAAAAGGTTGCCGGAGCGCAGTGGAATATTTCACTGGATAACATTGCCGCCTCTCTTGAAAATGAAAATGACCACAAGAGCAACCGGCTGAACAATACGCCTCCGGAAATCATTTATGCCGACAGCCCCACCCTGCTGGTTGTTATTGATGGAGAACCGAAACTACAGGAAGACAAGGAACTGGATATGCAACGGGTGGTCAATACACCTTTTGTGCTTGTGCAGGGAAAAGACAAGTTGTACTATTTGTATGTATCGGAAAGATGGTTCAGCACCGATAATATTACCAACGGCAGCTGGACTTATGTAAAGACGCCTCCCAAGGATATAAAGTCGGCCGACAAGAAGATCCGCAAGGCGGATGAGAAAAACAGCCAGAATAAGGGCCAGGCCTCGGAGGTGATTCCTCAGATTGTAGTGCGCAGCAAACCGGCGGAAATTATACAATCCAACGGCAAGGCCGACTTCAAAAATATTGAAGGGACCGCATTACTGTATATGTCAAATACGGAAGACAATATTTTCATGGATATAGACAACCAGCAATATTATGTATTGCTGTCCGGCCGTTGGTACACCTCCAAAGCCCTGGACAAGGGTTGGGCCTATATCGAGGGAACGCAATTGCCGGCAGATTTCGGGAAGATCCCCGAAGGCTCCGATAAGGATATCGTGTTGTCCAGCATACCCGGCACCCCGGCGGCCAAAGAGGCGGTGATTGATGCGCAGGTGCCGCAGACCGCCAAGGTAGACCGGAAAACAGCCACGACAAAGGTGAGTTATGACGGAACGCCGCAATTCAAACCGGTAGAAGGCACTTCTATGCAATATGCGGTGAATACGCCGTCGACGGTATTGAAAGACCATGACAAGTATTATACGGTGGACAATGGGGTATGGTTTACGGCCGACAGTCCCACCGGCCCCTGGAGCGTAGCCACGCAGCGCCCCGAAGATGTAGAGGAAATTCCGGCGGATAACCCTGCTTATAATGTGAAATATGTATATATCTATGATGTAACCCCCGAATACGTATGGATGGGCTATACGCCCGGCTATATGGGTTGCTATATTTATGGCGGAACAGTGGTGTACGGCACAGGCTTTTACTATGCGCCATGGTACGGCGCCTATTATTATCCGCGGCCGGTAACCTGGGGCTTTTCCATGCATTATAATCCGTGGTACGGTTGGAGTATGGGTATAGGGATCAACGTGGGTTGTTTCTCCTTTGGCTTCGCCTTCCACCCGGGCGGCGGCTGGTGGGGACCTCCGGTATATCGCCCGCCCTACCATTATCCTTATGCGCACTATTATGGACCGCGCCCGGCCGGCCCTATCGCGCCGCGCAACAATATTATCATCAACAATAATATTTATGTAAACAACCACAACAGGGTATATAATAACAATGTGTATAGCCGGCGCTCCGGTGTAACCAGCAACACGCATGGCATATCTGCAAGACGGACGGGGAATGACAATAAGTTCTCCGGCGCCGAACGGCATGGCCGAGACAATGTACAGGTAGGCCGCGACGGAAATATTTACCGGCAGAATAATGATGGCCAACTGCAACAACGGCGGGAGAACGCATGGCAACCGGCCCAACAGACGGATAAGTTCAATCAGCAGCAACGCAACTTTGAACGCGGCGAAAACAGAAGTAATAACTTCCAGAACTTCCAACGCTCCAATAACAGCCAACAACAACGGCAGATGCCTCAACGCAGCGGCGGATTCAGCGGTGGCGGAAGGCGGCGTTAAAAGTCCGGCCCGAACACGGAAAAACACATAATAAAATGAGGGTGTCCAAAAAGTAAAATGGACATCCTCTTTTGTTTTTTGTTTCGGAGCGTTTTTTCTGATAAAAAATCTGATTTCCTCAGATTTTCGCCCATAGCGCATTTTGGTGGATATAATCCATCCTCATAAGCTGGGAT
>JAVBQY010000040.1:0-38770 GCA_031548545.1 Bacteroidales bacterium
TTAGAAATAACTGCGGTGCCACAAATGATAATCATCAACAAAAACAAAAAAACAGTATATGCCAATGGTACTGGATATAAGTATAAAAAATTTGTCCGGGGTAATTTTTATGCCACTATTGATGAGTTATTAAAAGAGTAAACAGTCTAAAGGATCGCTTTTATTAATAGTAAATTAAGAAAAACATTATGGATTCAAAAAATAAAGTAAGTTTTGAATGGAGCGTAACCGTTATTGTGATTACGGCTGTTGTTTCTGTTCTATTATTGTATTGTATTTATTTTATAGCAAATAACTATTACAAGACGTCGGCAGCCGTTGGTATTTCAGTTGTAATCCTGCTTTTTCTTTATGTTGCAACGCAAATGCCTATTTATCTTTGCTATAATGCAGATGGAATAGTAATTAAGCATCTAATTGGGCAAACAAAAATTCCGGTACGGAACCTTACTTCTATAGAAAAGGCGGATGATAATGTTACCGCATATTCGATACGATGTTTTGGGTCCGGAGGTTTTGGAGGCTATTTAGGAAAATTTTCAAATAATATGTTAGGGAATTATACTATGTGTGTCACACAAAAAAAGAATTTAGTTTTGATAAAAACAACTAAACGGCAATATATTATTAGTTGTACGCATTATGATGAGTTGATAAGTTATTACGAAAATAGAATTAAGGGCTTGTAATAAAAGAGGCCGTTTTGAAAAAAAAAATCAAAGCAGCCTCTTTATAAATTCGTAAAATTTATTCCCATGAAAAAACAAGTTTAAGTGTTGTGAATAGGTATTATTATCACTATTATCTGTGTAGCACAGGTAGCACAAGTTAAGGCTCAAAATTCCACAGAAGGCGATGTACAGGTTCAGTTCATCATTGTCAAGTTTTGCGAATTCTGAAATTGATTCCATAGAATCATGTAGCAAAAAACTACAAAATGGAACATGTGTTGGTAGTAATATGCTTGGTTGGATGGATTTGCCTTTTACTCTCTCTCAACAACAACTTGCAGAGATTAATTAGTACTGCAAAATATTTGAGGGACAATTCCGATTATGTCGTGGTTATTGGGATAGGCGGCTCATATTTAGGGAGCTGTACCGCTTGCTGAACCCCATCCGGGCGTTGTTTAACAAATAAATTATTTTCCTATCCTCCCACGGGAGAAGATGTTGGTGCGGCCGCCGGCAAAGATGCCGCGCTGCACGCTCCGCACATCGGAAACGACGTAAAAAGCGGTAGGGTCATAGCCGGTGATCAGGCCTTGTACCTGATCGCTGTTTTTGCGGGTAACGATGGTTTCGATAATGTGGACATTGCCTTCTTCACCGCGGCCGGAAGCCGTAGTAGCGCCAAAATTATTGGTATTCAGGAGGTGTACCAGCTCTACCCCGCTCTTCTTGGTGAAGACCCGGATAAGGTGCAGGCCGAGGGCCAGGCGTTCTTCTACCAGCATGCCTACAAAGCTGCCGGTGGCATAGCCCCCGGCGTAGGCGATGTAACAAATAATGTCACCGGCCGAATGTTCGAGCACCTGCCCGATGACCGTAATCCAGATCAGGACCTCCACAAAACCGAAAACAGGGGCCAAAAACTTCTTTCCTTTCGAAATAAAGATAATCCGGAGGGTACCCAGCGTCACATCGCAGATTCGCGCAAAAAACACGAAAAAAGGCAGGTAAGGATAGGTGAAAAGTAGTTCAAACATAGTGCTTGGATTTAGTAAACGGAACTGATAAATTTCATGGCATCATTGTAGAGAGGTCCGGCAAAACTACTAAACAACTCTTGTTGAGGAGGTATAGACTGCTGCCGCTTAGTCGTCAGTTGTTTTTGATGGTCACTCAGGGCCCGCTCGTCGCCGTTATATGACGCCCATTCTGATTTCCAAACGGTACTGCCCTGCAGGTTTTTCTGGTTGATGATACGTTTGGTGAGGGGATCTACCAGGCGGATGCTTAATACGCCGCCGGAAATTACCTCAAGCTTCGAATAAGTATAATTGGCTTTTACGGTGCCGTATATATTTTGTTGCTTACCGTTGATCACTGTAGTCCCCACCAATACATCTTCACGTTTCAGCTCTACGGTATTGGAAGATTTGTCGGTATTGCCCACGGTGAAGTCTTCAAAGTTGAGTACGAGCAGCTGGTGCGGGTCATTCATTTGCAGGGAGGCCGCTTCGGCAGGCGTATAGAAGCGCACCAAATGGCGATAGGTATTCCGTGCCACATCCTGCATCAGCCGGGTATAAAAAAAGTCGGCATTCAATTGGTAGCGGTTGGGCAGTTGCGGGTTCATTACAATCACCCGGAGGGTAGATTCATAACGGGCCTCCTCTATCTTGTCCAACACATCCTTATAGCCGGGGACATAATGATTGGCCGCCGTAAAGCGATCCAGGGCATAACGGGCGTCTTCAATATTGCGGCGGTCCAGGGCCGCCATCCCCTCATTGTAACACAAACCGGCCGCCGTATTTTTGGCAGACCGCAGTTCATTGTAATATTCGTTGGGGTGTGAAATAATTTCCAGGGCGGCAGGACAGTGGTTAATGTCATTGGCCAGCTTGTTGAGGCGTTCATAGGAAGCCACTATTTTTCCGGCATTGGCGGAATTCATGCTCATCAAAAGATTCCCGATTTCACGCTCGGCATTCGTCAGCGCCAGAGGATAAGCATTGGTCAGCGCATAGCGGGCGTCCTGGTTGTCCGGATGGCTCCGCAATTTGCTCACGGCTTGTTCACATGCCGTAAGATAGTTCCCTTTCTGATAGGATTTGATACCGGAGGCGCAGGCCGCCATACCGGCAGCCAGGGCAAAAAACAGCAGTAATCGGGTAAAATTTTTTATCATTCTATAGCTAATAAATTTGTATTAATAAATGCTTCCAATGTATTGTACCGCATCCCGGTAGAGTTGCCGGATGACATCGTCATACAAAATATCACCCGCAGGGGCAGGCAGGGGCTGCATACCAACCAGCGAAAGATAGGTGGACGTCAATGCCCGTGCATCACCAGTATAAGTAGCCCATTCCGAGAACCATACGGCTGTCCGGCGAAAATCCCGCTGAGACAGCCAGCGGTGGGTTTCAAGATCGGTAATGCGCAGATGTAAAACACCCTCGGCAATCATCTCAAGGCGATAAACGGTTACAACAGCCACCACTTCATCATAAACCGGCACCAGTTCACCATCGACCAGGTTGTGGCCTACCACTACCCGTTGCGAAACGGTTTCCACATGGGTGGAAGGAACGGCATGGCCTACGGTAAAGTTTTCAAAGTCAAAGAAAATTTCCTGTTGCGGATGCCGTACCATATCGCTGTTCCGGAAAAATTTCACGGGCTGGCGGTAACTACGGTGGTTCAACTCATCCATCAGCTGGCGGTCAAAGAGGTACTCCGCATCCAAACGGCTACCGAACATAAAATTAGGCCGGTTAATCACCACCCGCAGGGTAGCGGCATAACGCGCTTCTTCCAGGGCGTCTTTGACGGCGGCATTCTCCGGTGCATATTTATGCGCCGTGGTGAGATAGCCCAAGGCCAGCCGGGCGTCTTGCAAGTTGTGTTTTTCCAAGGCTTCCAGGCCCTGGTTATACGCCAGACGTACGGTATAATTTTTCAGTTCTCCCAGCTCTTTTGTATAACTTTCCGGATGAGGAATGATCTCCAGCGCCGCCGGGCAATTGTTGATGTTATCGACCAGTTTATTCCATCGTTCCAGAAAATCTATCACCAGGTTATTTTCATCTATATCCTCAAAACTCAAGGAGTCCGCCCCGGCATGCGCTTCTTCCAGCACCTTGGGATAGGCTTTAGCCAGCACATCGCGCGCCTGGGCGTTGTCCGGCTTCTTGCGCAATACGTTGACAGCCTCTTCACTGGCTGTTAAATATTTCCCCTGGTTATAGGATTTCAACGGACTGCCGCAGGCCGCTAACACAAACAGAGAACAAATAATCAGTAGCAGAATACTTGTTTTTTGACCATTCATAAGGATTAGTTTGAACTACAAATATAAGACTTTTTGTACAACAAGGCTTGGTTTTAGCATCGCCATAAGCCCGGGAAAAGATTAAACAAATAAATCTACGGGTTTAAAATTGCCGGTATCAAATAATCCGCCGTCAAAAATTTTAAGTTCAGGAATGACAATGAGCGACATAAAGGCCAGGCTCATAAAAGGCGCCGCCAGGGGGCAGCCCATGGCCCTGACACTTTGTTGCAGCGCCTCATACGCTTTCGCTGTTTCGAGCGCAGTAGCAGAGGCCATTAATCCGGCTACGGGCAAAGGAAGGAGCTGTACGGAGTGCTGTTGCCGGAGCGGGATGCCGTTTATCCCCTTTTCCGTATCCGTTCCCGGCGCTAAATTAGCGGCCTCGTCTATCCCGGTACATACCGCCAATCCGCCTTGCGCCGCAATCACAGCATTTATAGCCGCAAGTAAATTGGCATCATCGGCGCCTACGGCAATGAGGTTATGGCTGTCGTGCGCCACACTGCTGCACAAGGCCCCGTATTTTAATCCGAAACCCTTGATAAATCCGATAGCCGGCACGGCATTTTCCGTATAGCGATTCAATACCACGACCTTTAAAACATCCTGTTCCGGATCCGCCACCACCAGTCCGTCTTGCACTGGAGCAGCTAAAATCTGTTTTTTAGTATATAAACTTTTATCTATTAATTCAATAACTCTTATTGATTCACTTTTTACTTTAAGCGCTATTTGTTCTTTTACTAAAGGTAATGCCTTAAAATTATTTATTGGTGAGGATTTTATAATAGAAATAAAAGAATTTGGAGCGTCATATACTAAACGTCCATCTATATATGTCTGTTTTACAATAGGATAATCTAAATTATCTACAATAATACAATCGGCCGGATCGCCTTCACGGAGACGGCCCACCGGAAGCTTGTAATGATCGATAGCATTAGTTGAAATAGCTTTTAGTAAATTAAAGAAATTAAGATCTTTATCTAATCCCCTTTGAAAAATATGCAAGAGATAGCCGGAGACTAATTCATGGGGATGACAATCGTCTGTACAAAGCATAACGGCCGAAGGGTAGCGATTAATCAAGGGATAAAGCAGATCAAAATTTTTAGCGGCACTGCCTTCCCGGATAATAACATCCATACCCCGGTCTATTTTTTCTTCGGCCTCACAGGTATCCATGCACTCATGATCGGTAGTAATGCCGGCCCTAATATATTTTTCCAGCGCAGGGCCTCCAAGGCCGGGGGCGTGCCCGTCTACAGGCTTATTGTATTTTTTGGCTGCAGCCAATTTGGCCAACACTTCCGGATCATCATTTAAGACCCCGGGGTAATTCATCATCTCGGCCAGAAAATGAATATCGTCACGGCGCAACAATTCTTCAATTGTTGTTGCCTCCAGAACGGCCCCCGCATGTTCCAAAGGAGTAGCCGGGACACAGGAAGGCGCTCCAAAGAAAAATTTAAACCCGCTATTCCGGCTATCGCGGATCATATAGTCAATCCCCTCGACACCCATCACGTTGGCGATTTCATGCGGATCGGCAAGGGCGGCCACCACGCCATGTTTCACGGCCTCGGCAGCGAAGGCCGATGGCGTAAGCATAGAACTCTCAATATGGACATGGGCATCTATAAAGCCGGGCATAATGTAATGCGTTTCCGGAACAGCACAAGGCTCGATACGCAGGATCTTTCCATCAAGAATATGTACGCGCCCGGAATAAATTTTCTGCCGTTCAACATCCACTATATTTCCGGAAAGAACATAAGGCTCCGTCAAAGCAAAAAAGTCTTCACGCTTTAACTGGTAAGTCTGCGGAGTGGTATACGGATTTGTCTTTTGAAAGATAATAGCCATAATTTAATTTTTATATGTTTTACTTCTATACATTGTTCCACGTGGAACATTCCCCAAAAACAACCTCAACCCACCCACCATTTCACAAGCACTCCCCATAAAAGAACCCCAAGCAAAATAAACTTCATCCAACACAAGCCCACAGCAACCCACAACACTTCACCTATCCAATAAAGACTCAAGACATCCAGCGCTTCCCAATCTCTTTGAAACACGCCAGGCGAAACATCTCTCAGGAATAACCTCAAGCCATCGCCACAACCCCACCCCCAAAAAGCACCGCAAGCAAGGACAAACTTGACCCGGCACTTCTTGACTCACCCTACAACATCACCCCAAGGACACAACGAGTCAAGTTACAACCGGCAGCCTCTACACCAGCCGCCACAACTTATCCGACCACAACACCCATACACCCGACACCTCACGACCCCTCTTCCACTGTTCCACGTGAAACATTCCCCAAACCCAAGCCAGACATCCACCACAAGCATCCCAATAAAAGAGCCGAAAGCAACAACAAATCATCCCGGCATATCTTTGCCCACTCCACAACACTGCCCCGAAAATACAACAAACCATGTCTTATCCGACACCCCCCCTACACCAGCCACCACAATTTATCCGACCACAACATCCATACACCCGGCAGCCCGCTACCCCTCTTCCACTGTTCCACGTGGAACATTCCCCAAAAACAACCTCAACCCATCGCCACAACCCCACCCACAAAAAGCACCGCAAGCAAGGAGAAACTTTATCCGGCACTTCTTGACTCACCCTACAACATCACCCCAAGGACACAACGAGTCAAGTTGCACCCGGCAGCCTCTACACCAGTCTCCACAATTTATCAGACCACAGCATCCATACACCCGACACCTCACGACCCCTCTTCCACTGTTCCACGTGGAACATTCCCCAAAAACAACCTCAACCGCCCACTACAAGCATCCCAATAAAAGAGTCGAAAGCAACAACAAATCATCCCGGCATATCTCTGTCCACCCCACAACACTGCCCCGAAAATGCAACAAACCATGTCTTATCCGGCACCTTTCACACCAAGCCGTAACACCCTCACCATTCAAGAAACGCCCAAGACAACCACACTACCCTAATCTTTCTGACATATTCCACGTGGAACATTCCCTCCTCCTCTATCAAATCATCGTCCGAAAAAAACCAACATTACCGAAATATCCGCCGGCGATATCCCCGCTATCCGCGAAGCCTGTCCAATGGTTTCCGGCTGATAGCGCTTCAATTTCTGCCGCCCCTCAATAGAGACAGAAGAGAGGCGATCAAAATCAAACGCCCGGGGTATCCTCACATCCTCGAGACGAAGCACCTTGTCCGCCAAAGCGCGCTCCCGTTCTATATATCCACTATACTTCAGCAAAATTTCTGCGGCTTCCAGCGTCTCTTCATTCACCTCTCCCCCCTCCTTTATAATAGCAGCACCGGCAATACCCGGGCCGGCAGACGAGACTACATCAACAGACGCCGTCAACGCCACACCTCCATCCGCTGCGCTCCTTGATGAAGCGAAGCCATCCGGACACGCCTGCTGCTCCGCCACCTCCGCCAACACTTCAACCGAGGCCAAACCGCCAGCCTGCCCACAGGCCCGCCCCTGCTCCAATCCTTCATTTTCCACTGGCCACACACCAAGTGCCGACCCTGATGTTCCACGTGGAACATTTTCTATAATTGGAAGCACCTTCACCAGATCTGTCAAAAAAACCTCCGGCCGCATCAAAACATCTACTATTTTTTTTGACTGTGGTATAGGCGTCGACCCCATACGCTCCAAAAAAGGATTGATCTCTTCCGGCCTTACCGAAGTATGCTTAAGGTAATGCAGCAAACTATCTACCTGTTTTTTCTTCTCCAACAAGGCAGCATAACGCTCCTCCGAAGCAAGGCCTATCCCATAGGACAATTCCGTCAGGCGCATATCCGCATTGTCTTGCCGCAATAAAATACGATACTCTGCCCGGGATGTAAACATGCGATAAGGTTCATCAACACCCTTGGTTACCAAATCATCAATCAAGACACCAATATAAGCCTGATCACGGCGAAGGATAAACTCCGGTTTACCGGAAATTTTCAAATGGGCATTGATCCCTGCCATCAAACCTTGAGCCGCGGCCTCTTCATAGCCGGTTGTACCGTTGATCTGACCGGCGAAGTATAAATTTTCCAGCAATTTTGTTTCCAGAGAGTGTCGTAATTGTATTGGGGGAAAGTAATCATACTCGATGGCATAGCCAGGACGAAGAAATTCTACCCGCTCCAAGCCCTCTACTTCACGCATTGCACGGAACTGAATATCCATAGGCAAGGAAGAAGAAAAGCCCTGAATGTAGTATTCATGGGTATTCCACCCTTCAGGCTCCAGAAATAATTGATGACTGTCTTTATCTGCAAAAGTCCGCAGCTTGTCTTCTATGCTCGGACAATACCTTGGCCCTATCCCTTTGATGGTCCCTGAAAAAAGCGGAGAGTCAGCAAAACCTTCCCTCAAAATATCATGCACCTTTTTTGAACTATGTGCAATATAACAAGGAAGCGGAGTGGCTGCACCATTTGTTCCACGTGGAACATTTTTCAATATAGCAGGATTATCAAAATAAGAAAATTTAGACGAAGGGGCATCGCCATCCTGGCGAATCAATTTTGAAAAATCAATTGTACGTCCATCCAGCCGCGCCGGCGTTCCGGTTTTCATCCGCCCTACCTCAAAACCTAAATTCCGGAGTTGCTCCGAGAGCCCATAAGAAGCGGCATCCCCCATGCGCCCTCCGGTAATTTGTGTTTTTCCGATGTGAATGATCCCGTTTAGAAACGTCCCATTGGTCAGCACTACGGCCTTTGCCCGGAATACGGCGCCTAAAACAGTGGAAATTCCAACAACTTTTTTATCTTCAAGGAGTAGCGCATTCACGGAATCTTGCCAAAAATAGAGGTTCGGCGTGTCTTCAAGCAATTTTCGCCAAGTTAAGGAAAAAACAGACAGGTCGCACTGGGCCCTCGGACTCCACATGGCCGGCCCCTTAGACCGGTTGAGCATCCGGAACTGTAAAGTACTTGCATCCGTAACCCAACCGCTATAACCACCCAAAGCGTCCACCTCGCGGACAATCTGCCCCTTGGCAATACCACCCATAGCCGGGTTACACGACATCTGCGCCACCTTTGTCATATCCATTGTAACGAGCAAAACCCGCGAACCCATATTGGCAGCAGCAGCAGCAGCCTCACATCCGGCATGCCCCGCTCCTACGACGATAATATCAAAATTATTTTCCATGCTACAAAGGTAGCAAGAATTATTTTCCGGTATCTCTTCCAAATAAAATAGAGCGAGCCTAAAAAGAATTGAAGACTTTTTAAGCCCGCTTATTTGCATGCTTATCCGGGCACTCTGCCTTAATAGAAAAACAAACTAAAATTTTAATCTTACGCCTGTCTGCCACCAACACTCCGGCTGCGGTAAGCCCGCATAATCAAAATAAGCGGTGTTGAACAGATTATCCGCCTCAACAAAAAAGGCCCAGCGGCGTTCTTCCCAGGTCAGCTTCAGGTCCAATAAAGCAAAGGGAGAAAAAGACGTCACCGCACCAGTATAATAATCGGCATACGTACCGGCCCGATCCTGGAAAGCAAAGCTCCACGCGGCTTTCAGCTGTCTGAAGAAGACCAGATGTTCTACGTCAAACGTCAATTTATGGCGTAAGAAATCCAGGATATACGAAGTTTCCAGCGCACCGGCCGCCTTGTCCACATAAGCAAAACTATAAGCCAGGCCCAGACGCTGCAGCCAACTCCCGGGATGTGCTTTCAAGCGGTCCCACTGCCACTGAAACTCTGCCCCCATAGCATCAACCCGGCTGTAATTCAGACTCTTTGACCTTTCAGCGCCTTCGGTATACACCCAGTCTATCATATGCTCTCCCTTCCTGTAAAAAAGCGAGAGAGAAGAACGCCAGCCCGGCAGGACAACAGCAGTCCCCAGTTCACAGGTCAGGGCCTCTTCGGGACGAAGCGCCGGATTGCCCTGATGGGTTGCAGTAGTATAATACAAATCCGTAAAAGTCGGCAAACGGAGTGACTGGTTGACGGCTACAAAAGAGGCCCATTGCCGGCTCCAGTTATAGCGCAGGTCGGCGGCCAGTTTCAAACGGCTACCGAAATCATTACTAAAGTGATACGAGAGCCCGGCGCCGGCCATCCATCGCCCAAGAGTAATACGCTGAGAAAGAAAGGCGTGCAACAACAAGCGTTCCGCAGCTTTGGTAAAAAGCGCATCGCCCTCAAAAGGAACCGGCTTTGGCGCCGGAAGGGCTTCACCCAATACATTACTATATATATGTTCATTGCGGATGTCAAAAGAAAAAGTCGTTTCACCCAGGAAGGTATAGGCGCGCAGGCGGGCCTCCCCTCCTGCCGTTGCCGTTTGGTGGTAATTATGTCCGGTGTACCAGTCGGGCGGATCACTGCGGAAAAGTTCAAACCGGTCGGTATGCCCGCGATAATAGGCCGCGGCCGACAGACGGAAAATCCCCAAATCCTGCTGCCATTGCAGGCTGCCCAGCATAGTGCGTACCTGCTCAAACTGGTTGGGGTACCTGAAAGAATAGAAACCGTTAGAACCGTAAGCTTTATCCTGATAGCCCAACTGCGCCTCAAAGCGGCCAATGGCCGTGGCATAACGGAGATGAGAAAAGAGGTTGTTCGTGCGGAAATCGGTATTGCCGGCATAGCCCTCACTTTGCCGGTGCGCCGCCAGCATATAGGCGGAAAATTGTTCATCGCCCACCGTAGCATCGGCCAGGAGATTGAAATAGCCCCAGCGGCCGCCGCTTAATGTAAGGTTCAGCGTATTAAAATCGTCACTGCCGGTAATGAGGTTCACCGCACCGCCTATGGCCCCGGGAGCGCTCAGGCCCTGCAAAACCTCTATGCGCGAAACAGCCGGCAGCTCGACCGGCAGGTCAAGGCTGTAATGGCCCGTTTGCGGGTCACTGAAATTAATACCGTTGATAAGGAGTTGTGTTTGGTCGAAAGTACCACCGCGGATAGAAAGGTCGGCCTGGACACCGAGAGGCCCGCGTTGCCTCAGATCGAGTGATGGAAGTGAGCGGAGAAGATCATTAAGCGAAGGGACAGGCGCAGGGCCGGCTTCTGCTTTAGTAATGACGGCAATGGTGCGCACCATAGCGGATAAGGCGTCATTGCGCTGGCCCGTGACGACAACCTCATCCAGTGTTTCACCGCGGACCGTGGTCAGCGTGTCTTGGGCAAATACGTTCTGGGAACTCAGCATGATGATGGAAATGCCCACCTTCATCACCCCCATTTTTACGGTTTTGTGCATGCTGTTGAAAGCAGCATAGGATTTACGGGACCACCGCCTGAAGCAGAAATCATACCGCTTCAATTTTTGTTTTTTATACATAAAATATTTATTAATGTGCTAAAGGACCAACAGCGCCGGGAGATACAAGAACAGGCCTCACCGGCATCACGGCCCCTTAGCTTGTTAGTGCAAGGTTTTTATCTTCCGCCGCACGCATGGCCTTCTGCTGCCCGGGGGTGGCATCCTCATACCCGCAGAGGTGCAGCATACCATGAACCATCACCCGGCGCAATTCCTGCTCAAAAGACTGGCCATACTCCTGCGCATTGGCGCGTACGGTATCTACACTAATAAATAAATCACCATTAATCACTTCTTCTTCAGTATAATCAAAAGTAATGATATCGGTATAATAATTATGCCCGAGATATTGGCCATTAATTTGTAGCAGATAAGTATCGGAACAAAAAATAATGGAGATCTCGCCCGTTTTCTTTCCCTCTGCAAGGGCTGCATTTTGCAACCATTTTTTAACCAACTGTTTGTCAGGCAGGTTGAATTTTATGTCTTCTGTATAAAATCGTATCATATCACAAAAATAACATATTTTTCCTTACCTTTGCCCCCTTAATTTTCATTCTTTGCATCTTGAAATTTTTAAATCTTTAAATATAAGAATTTAGGTTATGGCTAAAATTACTGTTGTTGGCGCCGGAAACGTAGGCGCAACCTGTGCAAACGTAATTGCACAAAAAGAACTGGCAGCCGAGCTCGTGCTGCTCGACATTAAAGAAGGTTTTGCCGAAGGCAAGGCCCTTGACATGATGCAAACCGCTACGCTTTGCGAGTTTGATACCCGTATCAAAGGGGTAACCAATGATTACGCCGCTACCGCCAATTCGGATGTAGTGGTAATCACCTCCGGTATTCCGCGTAAGCCCGGTATGACCCGCGAAGAACTCATCGGCACCAATGCCGGTATTGTAAAAACCGTTGTAGAAAGCGTATTGACACACTCTCCCAACGCCGTGATTGTGGTCATCAGCAACCCGATGGATACGATGACTTACCTGGCGCTGAAAGCCAGCAAACTGCCCAAACAACGCATCATCGGTATGGGCGGTATCCTCGACAGCAGCCGCTTCAAATGCTATTTGAGCCAGGCGCTCAACGCCCCCGCCTCCGACATTGAAGGTACTGTTATCGGCGGCCATGGCGACACGACGATGATTCCTCTCACCCGTTTCGCCACCTATAAAGGTATTCCCGTAAGCAACCTGTTAAGCAAAGAAGTAAGCGACAAAGTAGCCGCAGACACAATGGTAGGCGGCGCCACCCTAACCAAACTGCTGGGCACCTCTGCCTGGTATGCTCCCGGCGCTGCCGGCGCCATGCTGGTAGAATCCATCATCCGCGACCAGAAAAAAGTATTCCCCTGCTGTGTATCCCTTGATGGCGAATATGGCCAGCAAGACATCTGTATGGGTGTTCCTGTGGTTATCGGCAAAAACGGTTGGGAGAAAATCGTAGACTACAAATTAAATGCTGAAGAACAGGCTGCTTTTGACAAAAGCGCCGAGGCCGTACGCAGTATGAACAATGTATTAGCCGAAATGAACCTTATCTAATACGCGGTTCTTATACACCGGAAAAAAGACAGTCGTTGCCAACTGTCTTTTTTCTTTTCATAAATTTTTCATACCTTGGCGCCATCTAATTCAATCTATTATGAAATACCTTAGGTTGTTACAATTCGTCTTTTTCCTGTTGCTGCTCCGGTTCACGCCAGCCGCCGGACAAACACCCGACAGCACAATGGCTGCAACACAAACGGCAGATACGACGGTGGCAGAAAAAGCCATCTCCCCTGATAAAGCAGAACAGCGCCCAAAATTCCAGGGAGGTGATGAAAAAAAGTTTGCCCGGTGGGTGGCCGAACATATGGAATACCCTATTACTGCAAAAACCATGGGTATAACCGGACGGGTTATCTGTACCTTTGTAATAGACAAAGAAGGCCAGGTAACGAATGTAAAAGTAGTAAGGAAAGTACATCCATCACTCGACCAGGAAGCTGTCCGAATCATCTCCATGTCACCGAAATGGACCCCCGGAGTACAGAAAGGAAAAGAGGTACGCGTACGCTATACATTCCCCATCATATTCAACCTCAACAATAAGAATAACAGCGCTCTACAACCATTTGACATCCCCGGAACAAATAAATCCCGAACACCCAACAAGCGGTAAAAAAAAGAAAATTACACTCATAATTTGCAAAGTAAAAAAATATACCTAATTTTGTGTGGTTAAACATGGGGTATTAGCTCAGTTGGCTAGAGCGCTTGCATGGCATGCAAGAGGTCATCGGTTCGACTCCGATATGCTCCACAAACTAAAAATTAGCGCCATGGAAATTAAAAAATCTCCGAAAGCGAACCTTGAGAACAAAAAGACTTTGTTCACTGAAATAGGGCTTGTGTTTTCTTTGCTGATTTGCCTTATTGCATTTGAATGGAAGACTTATGAGAAAACGGTTGCCGTAATGGATGATACGGTGAAGGCCGTAACCGAAGAGGAAATGGTTCCCATTGTCCAGCCCGAGTTGCCTCCCCCGCCCGACATGCCTAAAATTCCTGTGGTATCCGACGTAATCCAGATTGTAGAAGACAACGTGAAGATCAACGATGATCTCATCCTGTCAACCGAAGACAACAAAAATATCGGGGTACAAGTGATGGATTATGTACAGAAACAAGTGGTGGAATCAGCGGTGGAAGAAGAAGATATTCCTCTCGCAGTGGTAGAAGAAAAGCCGAAATTCATGGGTGGTGATGAGAATGAATTTACCAAATGGGTATTCAAAAACATGACCTATCCCGAAATCGCCAAAGAAAACGGTATCCAAGGCCGTGTAATCTGCTCGTTCGTTGTAACAGCTGACGGAAAAGTAGCCGACGTGAAAATACTCCGTGGTATTGACCCTTCATTGGACAGGGAAGCCGTTCGTGTGATCTCTATGTCACCGAAATGGACGCCCGGCAGACAACGTAATAAAGCCGTACGTGTAAAATATACTTTCCCCGTAATTTTCCAATTACGCTAAGAAATTTTAATCCATAAAGAAAACCCGACTTTGTAGTCGGGTTTTTTTATATATTTGCAAGCATAACTTATGATTGAAAAAAAGAAATATAATACAACCGCAACCGAACCCGAAAAGGCCGTTCTGGTGGGTATTATTACCCAAAAACAGAATGAAGCCAAGGTCACCGAATATCTGGAGGAGTTGGCTTTTCTGGCCGAAACCGCCGGCGCCGTTACCCAGAAACAATTCACCCAGAAAGTGGAACATGCCCTGGCGGGGACCTATATCGGCACCGGAAAGATACAAGAGATCAAGGACTATGTCGACCTGCACGAGATCGGCACCGTGATCTTCGACGATGAACTGACCCCCTCACAGCTACGTAACCTGGAAAACGCCCTGGAACGCAAGATCATTGACCGGACCAACCTGATCCTTGATATCTTTGCCCAACGGGCCAAAACAGCCTATGCCAAGACCCAGGTGGAGCTGGCGCAATACCAGTATATGCTGCCCCGGCTTACCCGGCTGTGGACCCACCTTGAGCGCCAGCGCGGCGGCAAGGGGATAGGGATGAACGGTCCCGGCGAAACCCAGCTCGAAACAGACCGCCGTATCATCCTTGATAAAATCAGCAAACTGAAAGAGCAACTGAAAAAGATAGACCGGCAAATGGCCTCTCAGCGCAGCAACCGCGGAAGCATGGTGCGGCTGGCGCTGGTGGGCTATACCAACGTAGGCAAAAGCACCCTGATGAACACGGTAGCCAAAACCGAGGTTTTTGCAGAAAATAAGCTTTTTGCCACGCTGGATACTACCGTACGCAAGGTGGTGATTGAAAACCTGCCTTTCCTGCTCACGGATACGGTGGGTTTCATCCGCAAACTGCCCCACCAGCTGGTAGAATCATTCAAGAGCACGCTCGACGAGGTGCGTGAGGCCGATATCCTGATACATGTCGTGGACATTTCTCACCCGCAATTTGAAGACCATATCCGGGTGGTGGCCGAAACGCTGAAAGAGATCGGCGGCGGCGACAAGCCGGTGTTTATGGTATTCAACAAGATTGACGCCTACACCTACACGCCGCAAGACGAGTATGATATTATGCCCAAAACCCGCGCAAATTATAGCCTGGAAGACCTGATGGCCGAGTGGAGGGAAAAGAACCCCGACGTGCCGGCGATTTTCATTTCCGCCAAGGAGAAAACCAATATCGACAAGTTCCGCACCGATGTGTACAACATGGTAGCGGAAATCCACGCCGGACGCTATCCGTTTAACAATTTTCTGTGGTAAGAGCGGCAGGGGAGGCTGCCATAAAAGCGTTCAGCTTCTCCGCCGTTTTCTCTGCTTCCTCAATAAAACCGTTGTGTCCGGAATCTGCCAGCCACAGCACCTCAGCCTGTTTGTATTTCCCGGCCAATCCGTGCGCCACTTCCATGGATATATAACGGTCTTTCTCCCCGAAGATCAGGAGCAGGGGTTTCTTAAAGCCGGCTAAAAAGGCGTTCCGGTCCGGCCGCGCTTTCATACCCTCCAGGCAGGCGATTACACCATCTGGTTCACAAACTTCCGCTACTTCTTTAATTTTCTCTATCTTTCTGGCGAAACGTTTTTCATTCTCGGTAGCAAACATATGGGGGATACCCTTGGCTATAGCCAGGCCAAGTTTTCCTTCGCGGATCAGGTTTATTTCACGGTCGCGGCCCGCCCGCTTTTCTTCAGGATCCGGGTTAGGCGTAGAATGGAATAGACACAAACCGCCGGTAGCCTCCGGATAATTGGCCGCAAAAGCCAGGGCCGTATAGCCGCCCATGGAGTGACCGCCTATTACACATCGGTTCACACCACATTTCCCCAAGGCCTCAAAGACCGCCTGCGCCGAAAAATCCGTACTGTTGATTTCCGGATGTGTGCCCGAGAGGCCATGCCCCGGCAAATCCACCCTTATAACACGTATATCATTACTCAACAATGGAATAAACTCATCCCAAATGGACATGGTCTCCAGGTAACCGTGTAAGAGCACCAGCACCTTGTCACCCGTCTGGCTGTCGGAAATATGCAGGGGAATACCCGCGCAAATAGCAAAAAATTCTTTGGTCTTCATAATTGCAAATATATGAAAAAAAGCGTACATTTGCGCCTCTTACATAAAAGATAAAACCATGTCTGAAAAATTGATTGCTAAAATTCCCGAAGGCCCCCTGGCAGAAAAATGGACCCGCCATAAAGCCGCTATCCGTGTAGTGAGCCCGGCCAACAAACGTAAACTCGACATCATTGTGGTCGGAACAGGCCTCGGTGGTGGCGCCGCTGCCGCTTCACTCGGCGAATTAGGCTACAATGTAAAAGTTTTCTGCATCAGCGACTCTCCCCGCCGTGCGCACTCTATCGCCGCACAGGGAGGTATCAATGCAGCCAAGAACTACCCGAATGACAACGACTCCGTATACCGTTTATTCTACGATACCATCAAAGGGGGCGACTACCGCGCCCGCGAAGCGAACGTACACCGCCTGGCCGAAGTGAGTAACCTCATCATTGACCAGTGTGTGGCCCAGGGTGTTCCCTTTGCCCGCGATTACGGCGGACTGTTGGATAACCGTTCATTCGGCGGTTCGCAGGTTAGCCGTACGTTCTACGCCCGCGGACAAACCGGACAGCAGCTCCTGCTCGGCGCTTACGCTACCTTAAACCGCGCTATCTCCAGAGGACAGGTGAAATCCTATCCCCGCCACGAGATGCTGGACCTTGTAGTGATCGACGGACAGGCCAAGGGGATTATCGCCCGCGACCTCACTACCGGTGCTATCGAACGCCACGGCGCACATGCCGTAGTGATCGCCACCGGCGGTTACGGTAATGTATTCTTCCTCTCTACCAACGCTATGAACAGTAACGGTTCTGCAGCCTGGCAGTGCTACAAGAAAGGCGCTTTCTTCGGCAACCCCAGTTTCACGCAGATCCACCCGACCTGTATCCCCGTGCATGGCGACCAACAGTCAAAACTTACGCTGATGTCCGAATCACTGCGTAACGACGGCCGTATATGGGTACCCAAGAAAATGGAAGACGTGGAAAGACTGCGCAAACGCCAGATCAAAGCCTCTCAAATAGCCGAAGACGACCGTGACTACTACCTCGAACGCCGCTATCCGGCTTTCGGTAACCTCGTTCCCCGTGACGTGGCTTCACGCGCCGCCAAAGAACGCTGCGACGCCGGCTTCGGCGTAAATGAAACAGGCCTGGCCGTATTCCTGGATTTCTCTACCGCCATCCAACGCCTCGGCCGCCACGTGATTGAAGAGCGCTACGGCAACCTTTTCCAGATGTATGAAAAAATCGTAGACGTAAACCCCTACGAAGAACCGATGATGATTTACCCCGCTATCCACTACACCATGGGTGGTCTTTGGGTAGACTATAACCTGGAAACCACTGTTCCGGGCCTTTACGCCATTGGCGAAGCCAACTTCAGCGATCACGGCGGAAACCGCCTCGGCGCCTCAGCTTTGATGCAGGGTCTGGCAGACGGATATTTCATCCTGCCTTACACCATTGGTGATTATCTGGCCGGCAAAATTCAGGAAAAGAAAGTGGACACCAACCACCCCGCCTTTGCCGAAGCCGAAAAGAACCTCACCGATAAAGTGGCCCGTCTCTTTGCTGTAAAAGGAAAAGAACCGGTTGATTACTACCACCGTAAACTCGGTAAAGTAATGTGGGATAAAGTAGGTATGGCCCGTAATGAAGCCGGACTGAAAGAAGCCATTGAAGAAATCCGCGCCATCCGCGCCGAATTCTGGAAAAACGTATACGTACCCGGCGAAAACGGTGAATTCAACCAGGAACTGGAAAAAGCCCTCCGCGTGGCCGACTTCCTCGAAATGGGTGAACTCATGGCTATGGACGCCCTCAGCCGTAACGAGTCCTGCGGCGGTCACTTCCGTGAAGAAATGCAGACCGAAGACGGCGAAACCAAACGTGACGACCAGAACTTCTTCTACGTTTCCTGCTGGGAAAATAAAGGTGAAAATACCCACCAAATGCACAAAGAAGAGCTGAAATACGAATTTGTTAAACTGGCAACCCGTAACTACAAAGACTAAGCTATGAATTTTACACTCAAAATATGGCGTCAGGCCAACGCTAAAGCAAAAGGAAAATTTGAAACCTATCCGGTAACAAACATTTCGGCTGATACCTCATTCCTGGAAATGATGGATATCCTCAATGACCAACTCGTACGCCAGGGAAAAGATCCGGTAGCTGTTGAAAAAGGTTGCAAAGGAAAAGATGTGAGTCCTGTGGCCTTTGACCATGACTGCCGCGAAGGAATCTGTGGTATGTGTTCGCTCTACATCAACGGCCGTGCACACGGTCCCGACGATGATATCACCACCTGCCAGCTTCACATGCGCAAATTCAAAGACGGTGAAACCATCACCATTGAGCCTTGGCGCAGCCGCGGCTTTCCCGTAATCAAAGACCTGGTGGTTGACCGTGGCGCTTTCGATAAAATCCTGCAAGCCGGCGGTTATATCTCCGTAAATACCGGTGGCGTACCCGACGGTAACGCCATTCCCATCGCCAAAGAAAAGTCCGACGAAAGTATGGACGCTGCAGCCTGCGTAGGTTGTGGCGCCTGCGTGGCTACCTGTAAGAACGGTTCGGCCATGCTCTTTGTCTCCGCCCGTGTAAGCTCTCTGGCCCTCTTACCCCAGGGTAAGATAGAAGCTTCACGCCGCGCCAAGGCTATGGTAGCCAAAATGGACGAACTCGGTTTCGGCGCCTGTACCAATACCCAGGCTTGTGAAATGGAATGCCCGAAAAGCATTTCCATCGCCCACATCGCCCGCCTTAACCGTGAATATCTTTGCGCCAAGCTGAAAGATTAGCCAGCCGCTTAATAATTACTAAACAAGAGACAAATGCAGTTTTTTCCACCTGTATTTGTCTCTTGTCGCTTACACAAATAACTTTATCCGTAATTTAAATTAAAAACTCATTATGGTCATCCTCATCACCGGCGCCTCTTCCGGACTGGGTAAAGCCTGTGCAGGGTACCTGGCATCCAAAGGCTTTATTGTTTACGGCACCTCCCGTAAAGCAAGCGAATCAACGGTTATCAACATGTTGGCCATGGACGTTACCCGGCCCGATTCCGTACAACAAGCCGTTCAAAGCATTATTGACAAACATGGACGTATTGACGTACTTATCAACAACGCCGGTATGGGAATAGGAGGGGCGCTTGAATTGGCTACTCCTGAAGAAATACAACTCCAGATGCAAACCAATTTCATAGGTACCGTCAATGTTTGCAACGCCGTTATTCCTCATATGCGCAATAACGGAGGCGGAAAAATCATTAATCTAAGCTCTATAGGCGGGGTAATGGGTATTCCTTTCCAGGGCTTTTATTCCGCTTCAAAATTTGCCGTAGAAGGCTATAGCGAAACCTTGAGCCTTGAATTACATCCTTTCAACATCAAAGTTGTTTTAATTGAACCCGGCGATTTTGCTACCGGATTTACTGCCAACCGTGTAATGTCCGAAGCGACTAAAAACAGTCCGCATTACCGCAATCAATTTGCCAAATGCATGGCCATCATCGAAAAAGAAGAAAACGGCGGGCAGCAACCCGAAAAACTGGCCAAAGTAATACACAAGGTAATTAAAGCCAAGCATCCGAAATTCCGTTATAAAGTGGGTAATTTATTACAGGTCAACTTTGCCAGGGCCAAAGCCTTTATCCCTTCACGCACTTACCAGGCCTTGTTGCGTATCTTTTATAACCTTTAATAATTTGTTCATTTCCCTGTTTATAATTGTTCACTATTTTTAAAAACTATTTTTGGAAATATAAAAATCAGTAGCCCTATAAATTATTTTGAAAAGACAATGAAAGTTATTCACAATTTTCAACTAAATTTATAGTCGATTATACACAAACCAACAATTGTTCATAACAGCTATTTTATTAACAAAAAACACCGGATAACCAATAAAACCAAGCATTGTTGTTTTTAATAAAATTACTTATCAACCTTATCAACGAGTATATATAAATATTATTCTTTTATTTAAATTTCTTATTTATTAATTATAAAGGATGCCCGCCATGTTAAAAACTGAACTCATCGAAAAAATTAAAATATTAAAGCAGGAAAAAAAAGCTGTTTTATTAGCGCATTACTACCAGCGTGATGAAGTACAGGATATCGCAAATTTTTTAGGCGATAGTTTACAACTCTCACAAGAAGCGGCCAAAACCGATGCGGATATTATTGTTTTCGCCGGCGTACATTTTATGGCCGAAACGGCTAAAATCCTTTCTCCGGACAAAAAGGTATTGATTCCGGATTTGAGTGCAGGTTGTTCATTAGCCGCTTCTTGTCAGGCTAAAGACCTGGAAATGTTTATAAAAGAACATCCCGGTTATACGGTGGTATCTTATGTAAATACAAGTGCTGAGGTTAAGGCGCTTACGGATATTTGCGTAACGTCCAGCAATGCATTGAAAATTGTGAATAGCCTGCCCAAGGACGAAAAAATTATTTTCGGTCCGGACCGAAATCTCGGTAATTATATTAAAAGCCTGACCGGCCGTGAAAATATGTTGGTATGGGACGGCGCCTGCCACGTGCATGAGGCTTTTTCGGCCGAAAAAATCATCGCCCTGAAAAAACAATATCCGCAGGCCAAGGTATTGGCGCATCCGGAATGTAAGCAGCATGTTTTACTCCTGGCGGATTATATTGGTTCTACAGCTGCTTTATTAGCCTTTTCCGGGCAAGATGAGGCTAAAACCTATATAGTGGCCACCGAACCCGGAATAATTCATGAAATGCGCAAAAAAACGCCGGAAAAAGAATTTATCCCCGTACCTTCGTCCAATGCATTGGACAGCCGGGTGGATGATTCCTGCGGTGCCTGCAGTAATTGTGAGTATATGAAGCTGATTACCCTGGAAAAGATATATAACTCATTGTTAAACGAGCAGTTTGAGGTGAATGTAGAAGATGATGTACGCAAAAAAGCGGAGAAAAGTATCCTCAGGATGTTGGAATTGTCTAAATAATTAAATATGAAAGACTTTAATCCTCATATAGAAAAAGAACAAACCGATGGTGATTTCGAATCACAGATCCGCCCGCGGGAGTTCGAAGAATTTTCAGGACAAGAAAAAATTATTGATAACCTGAAAGTTTTTGTAAAGGCGGCGTTGTTGCGCGGTGAATCATTGGACCATGTGCTCTTGCACGGCCCTCCGGGTTTGGGTAAAACCACTTTGGCCCACATTATCGCCAATGAGTTGGGTGTGGGGATGAAAATTACTTCCGGACCGGTCCTGGATAAGCCCGGTGATTTGGCAGGCCTGCTTACCAATCTTGAAAAGGGTGATGTGTTGTTTATTGATGAAATCCATCGCCTGTCTCCTGTTGTCGAGGAATACCTGTACTCGGCCATGGAGGATTACAGTATAGATATTTTGCTGGATAAAGGCCCCAGCGCCCGTTCGGTGCAGATTACCCTTAATCCCTTTACTTTGGTGGGCGCCACTACCCGCAGCGGTTTGTTGACCTCGCCCTTGCGCGCCCGCTTCGGTATACAATGCCATCTGGAATATTATGATGCCAAAGTCTTGTTCCGCATACTGCAACGCAGCGCCGCCATCCTTGATGTAGGAATAGATGATAAGGCCGCCTATGAAATCGCTATGCGCAGCCGCGGTACGCCGCGTATAGCCAATGCTTTATTGCGCCGCGTACGCGACTTCGCCCAGGTAAAAGGCTCCGGCGCTATTGACCTTGCCATTACCCGCTATGCGTTGGAAGCATTGAATATTGACAAGCACGGACTTGACCAGATGGACAATAAAATACTTTCCACCATCATCCATAAATTCAAAGGGGGGCCGGTAGGGCTCACCACCATAGCCACGGCAGTGAGTGAAGACGCCGGAACGGTCGAAGAGGTCTATGAACCCTTCCTGATAAAAGAAGGATTTTTACAACGTACCCCGCGCGGGCGTGAGGCCACGGAATTGGCTTATCGTCATTTGGGTGTTATTCCTCAGCGAGGTGAAACGCCGGCTTTGTTCTAAAAATTTGTTTTAAAAAACACCGCGACAACCAAGAAATACAAACAAACCGGAGCGTATCTTATACGCTAAACTAAATTACCTCATCGCGGTGTTTCGAATAAATAAACACCCTTGTCGCCGTTTTGTTGATTTTGTTTAGAATATTCGTGTATTTGTGATAAAGCGGTAGGGGAGCAGGGCGTCTTGGCCCGCATAATCAACACCTATCCGCGGGGTGTCTGTAATTGTTTCCGGAGCAATGTCAATACCGCGGTCTTCTATCCATATCAAATCACCTGAAAGCGGTGTGCCGGTGAGCGAAAAATGCAGGCCCATGGCTTTGGATAATTTGCCGGGGCCAATCAACAACTTTTTATCCGCTTTTTGTTTATTGGTCCGTTGTAACATTGTTTCCAAACCGGTGAGCGGAACGGCGCCGCGCAGGAGTACGGCATGCGGAATCCCCTCAACATTGGTGACCACATTGAATAAAGAATACATGCCATAGCAAAGATAGATATAGGCTTGCCCGCCATGGCCGAACATGATTTCCGTACGTCGGGTCCGCCGTCCGCCGTAGGCATGTGAGGCTTTATCCGTCACTCCGGCATAGGCTTCTGTTTCCACAATTACAGCCTCGGTTAATTGGCCGTCGATGCGGCTGCACAGTACTTTTCCCAGCAGTTCCCGGCTGATGGCCACCACATCGGGGCGGGTATAAAATGTTTCAGGTAGTTTTTGCATAAGGCTCAAAAATAAGCAAAAAAATTTGCAGGCTCAAAAAAAATCTTTATCTTTGCACAAGATAAAACCCGCTTAACAATACGACACCACGGTATGTTGAGTGGGTTTTTTTATTGTGCGTCTTCAATTTCTCCGAGACATTTATTGCATTATTGTAGGGACAATTGAAAGAAGAAGTGCGGTTGAATAATAAATATAAAGGAAAATTAAAATGGAAAAAGATATTCAAAAACAAGGTCAAAGTATTTTCGAACAAATAAAAAGGATTGACAAAAACGGCAATGAGTTTTGGACAGCCAGAACGCTTGCAAAAGTATTGGATTATACGGATTTTCGTAATTTCTTATCCGTTGTTGAAAAAGCGAAAGAAGCTTGTACAAACAGTGGACAACAAGTCGAAAACCATCTCGTTGAATTCAACGAGATGGTTCCTATTGGTTCTGGTGCTGAGAGGCCTATGGCGAGCTATAAATTATCTCGTTATGCCTGTTACCTGATTGTGCAAAATGCCGAGCCTTCCAAAGAAGTGGTGGCATTGGGGCAAACTTATTTTGCCGTACAGACCCGCCTGCAGGAAATCAGGCAAATGGAAGAGTACAACAGCTTGAGTAACGAAGATGAAAAACGCCTCTTCCTGCGCAATGAAATGTCCAAACACAACACCCAACTCGCAGCAGCAGCCAAAGATGCGGGTGTGATAGCGCCTGTTGATTATGCCATCTTCCAAAATCACGGATATATGGGGCTTTATGGTGGTATGGATGCGAAAGCTATACATAAACATAAAGGCTTGAAGAAAAGTCAGCAAATACTCGACCACATGGGTAGCACCGAACTGGCTGCCAACCTGTTTCGTGCAACACAAACCGAAGAAAAATTGCGTCGCGAGAACATCAAAGGAAAACAGAAAGCTAACCAGACGCATTACGAGGTGGGCAAAAAAGTACGCAAAACGATTGAAGAATTGGGAGGAACCATGCCGGAAAACCTGCCGGCTGCAGATAGCATTAAAAAGATTGAAAAGGATAAACAGCTCAAACAGTTGAAATTGAAATAGACTGACGATTGCCGCTAAAAACTTAGCTGTCGAAATGACAAACTACAACCCCGAAGAACTTCCTGCTGCCGAAGATATCAAAAAATTGGAACGCCGGGCGGAAAGCGAACAAAAGAAGATAGAGAAAAGTACACGTAAATTGCCAAAAAAATAGGGATTATGAGAGAGTGGAAGTAATATAAATTTTCAGATTTTGTGGAGCCTATTGGATTATATTCGCCGAACAGTGTTCAATATTGATTTCATACGGCGGAAATCTCTTTAATCCGTGTTAGTTGTACGGCTTTTTTTCTTACCTTTGCCGGCCAGACGTTATAAATTGTAAGTTGTACATTGAAAAATCCCTGTTACTATGTCCCTGTCATCCTATCTTCCGGCTTTTGAAAAGCTCAAAACACCTTTCTACTTCTATGATGTAGACCTGCTGCAACAAACGCTGGCTACTTGTAAAAAAGAAATGGACCGCTATGGCTACCATGCCCATTATGCCTTGAAGGCGAACAACAATGAAAAGCTGCTGAAGTTTATCCGCGAGGCGGGATTCGGGGCGGACTGTGTGAGTGGCAATGAGGTGCTGCATGCCGTAAAGAACGGCTTTGCCCCCAAACAGATCGTCTATTCCGGCGTGGGGAAAACCGATGAGGAGATCAACCATGCGATTGCGCACGATATTTTCTGTATCAACTGTGAGTCGGTGCAGGAGCTGGAAGTGGTCAACGCTCTGGCGCAAAAGGCCGGAAAAATTGTTGATATCTCCATCCGCCTTAATCCGGATATTGATCCGCATACCCATGAGTACATTACTACCGGACTGGAAGAAAACAAATTTGGTATCAGCGAATGGGAGTTCGGCCGCATGGCAGAACGCTTGCAGGCATCAAAGCACCTGCGCCTGATCGCCCTGCATTGCCATGTGGGTTCACAGATTACCGATATGCCGGTATTTGAAAAACTCTGCCTGCGTATCAATGAACTGCAGGAGATCCTGGCCGCCAAAGGCATCAGCGTGAGCCACCTGAATATGGGCGGCGGACTGGGGGTCAATTACCAGGATCCCGAAGGACATCCGGTAGCCGATTTTGCCGGCTATTTCGGTATTTTCCACCGTTACCTGAAACTGCGCCCCGGACAGACCCTTCATTTTGAACCCGGCCGCCCCATTGTAGCCCAGTGCGCCAGCGTAATTACCAGGGTGCTGTACGTGAAGAACGGGCAGAAAAAGAATTTCGTGGTGGTAGACGCCGGTATGACCGACCTGTTGCGTCCCGCGCTTTACCAGGCCCAGCATGCCATCCGTCAGCTAAGCTCCGATAAGATGCCCCAGGCCTATGACGTGGTAGGGCCCATCTGCGAATCGGCCGACTGTTTCGGCAAGCAGATTATGCTCCCCGAAACTTCCCGCGGCGACCTTATAGCCCTGCGTACGGCCGGCGCCTACGGACAGACCATGAGCATGCGCTACAACCTCCGCGACCTGCCCGCTGCGGTATATTCCGATGAACTGTAAAGAAAAATTCATACATTTGTTGTTTAAATTATAATATGTTAGTAGTTATGAAATTCGGTGGATCCAGCGTTGCGACCATCGAAAAAATAAAAGCCATAGCAACGTTTCTGGTGGAGCGGAAGCGCCGGGGCGACAATATTGTGATCGTTGCCAGCGCCATGGGGAAAACCACCAATGGTTTGATTGAAGAGTCTAAACAAGTGTCAAACAAAGTATTTCCCCGTGAGTTGGATGCCTTGCTGGCCCTGGGTGAGAGCAAGACGGTTCCCCTGTTGGCCATGGCCATTCAGGAACTGGGCGAAGATGCCATCAGCCTTACCGGCATGCAGATTGGCCTGAAAGCGACCAGCCGCCACCAGCGGGCCCTGATCAAACATATTGACGCTACCCGCATCAAGCGCCACCTGTCCGAAGGGAAAATCGTCGTCGTAGCCGGATTCCAGGGCATGAATGATGAGGGAGACATTGTAACCCTCGGCCGTGGAGGGAGTGACACCAGTGCGGTAGCCCTGGCCGCCATCCTCCGCTGCCCCTGCGAGATTTATACCGATGTTGACGGGCTGTACAGTATAGACCCGCGCAAGTACCCGGCGGCTAAGAAGTTAACGCATGCCTCTTACGACCTGGTCATGGAAATGGCCAACCAGGGCAGCAAGGTGATGGAGCCGCGCTCTGTCGAAATCGCCAAAAAATATGGTGTTCACCTTTACATAGGACAAAGTTTACAACCTAAACCTCAATACGGAACAATAGTTATGGACAATCAACTCGTTCTCGAAGACAAAGTAATATCCGGTATTTCTATCAATGAAAATGTATGCATGGTTACCCTGCGCGGTATACCGGCCGCTGCGGTTACCAGTTCGATTTTCAACCTGATTAATAAGTACGAAATCAATGTCGATATGATCAACCAGAGCATCGGCATGAACAGCAACCTGCTGCTTTCTTTCAGTTGCAACAAAGACGATTTGCATCTGGTAGACAAGATGGCCGCCGAGCAGGCGGATGTCTTCGGAAAACTGACCCTCGAAAAACAAACCGACCTGGTAAAAATAAGCCTTGTCGGGGTGGGCATGGCCTCTCATTTCGGTGTGGCGACCAGGGTGTTCAATGTATTGAACAACGTTGGCGTGCCTTTTTACCAGATTACCACTTCGGAGATTACTATTTCATTAACCGTGGATGCTGCCAGGTTGGGAGACGCTATCCCCGCCCTGGCCGCCGAATTTAATCTTTAAATTAGATAGACGATGGAACTTTATTTTGCAAAATACCATGGGCTGGGCAATGACTTTATAGTCGTTGAACAGGAAGAGGTAGATACCTTTGAATTAGATAAATTAGCCAAAACCCTATGTAACCGCCATACCGGTATTGGAGCCGACGGGCTGATCGTGATTAAACAGCGCCCGCTCGAAATGCTGTTTTACAACAGTGACGGCAGCACCGCCCGGATGTGCGGTAACGGCATCCGTTGTGTGGCGCATTATATGTATACTTCCGGCTTTGACGGGAAAGAACTGACCGTAAAGACCGGCGCCGGCAACCTGAAGGTGGAAATCACCAAACAGGAGCCTTTCCTGGCCAAAGTCAATATGGGTATGCCCGATTTTACCCCCTCCAGGGTCCCGGTGCTTACCGATAAACCGGAGTTCGTAGGCGAAGCGCTTACGGCCGGCGGACAAACGTTCACCGTATCCTCCCTTTTTATGGGCACCAACCATACGGTGGTCTTTGTGGACGACCTTGAAGCCATTGATGTGGAAAAAACCGGTGCGGAAATTTGCAATAACCCCCTTTTCCCGGACCAGACCAATGTCAATTTCACCCAGGTGATCAATGACACTACCCTGCAGGTGCGTACCTATGAGCGGGGCGTGGGGCCGACCCTGGCCTGCGGCACCGGCTGCTGCGCTGCGGCTGTAATGGCCAATAAACTCGGGCACACCGGCGCCAGGGTAAAAGTAGAGCTGGCCCTCGGCGCACTGGATATTGAGCTGACCGCCGACGGGGTATATATGCAGGGTCCTGCTGTCCGCGTATACGACGGAAATATCTCCCTTGAACATCTCCTATAATTAATCTCTTATCTGTCTAAAATATATGTCATCCTTTCATCCCTCACCCTTTACCGGCAGTTATGTGGCGATCGTCACCCCCTTCAACCCCGACCTTTCGGTCAATTTTGATAAACTTAGCCAGCTGGTAGAATGGCATATTGCACAAGGTACCAACGGCCTGGTGGCCTGCGGTACGACAGGTGAATCCGCCACCCTCAGTGATGAGGAGCAACTGGCGGTGATCGGCCATGTCATAAAAACCGCGAATAAGCGTGTTCCCGTAATTGCCGGTACCGGTTCCAACAACACGAGCCATAGCCTGCACCTGTCGCAGGAAGCCGAAAAACTCGGCGCCGACGGCCTGTTGCTCATCACGCCTTACTACAACAAGGCCAATGATGAAGGCCTGTACCTCCATTTCACCACGGTGGCAGACAAGGTGACGATTCCCATCATCCTTTATAACGTACCGGGCCGCACGGGAATGAATATGCCCATCGGCGTACTTAAACGGCTGGCGCAGCATAAAAACATTGTGGCCATCAAAGAAGCCGGCGGCAACCTCGATTACGTACTCAAGGTAGCGGCCGAATGTCCGGAACTGGCTATTTTCTCCGGCAATGACAGCCAGGTGCTGCCCGTATTGTCCTTAGGCGGGGTAGGGGTGATCTCTGTCGCCGCCAATGTATACCCTGAAGCCTTTGCCGATATGTGCCGCCTTTACCGTGAGGGGAAGACCGCTGAGGCCACCGCCCTGCAAGTAAAATATGCCGCCTTCATCGAAAACCTCTTCACCGAAGTGAACCCTATCCCCGTAAAAGAAGCCATGAACTACCTGGGCCATAATGTCGGTAATTTCCGCCTGCCCCTGTACAACATGTCCGAAAAGGCCAAGGCCGTATTGATTGATACGATCAAAGCATTGGGAGTTTAAATTATGCATATCATTCTCATAGGATACGGAAAAATGGGCCAGACCGTGGAACAGGCGCTACAAGCTACACCCGGCTTCTCCCTGACAAACATTGTGGGTAAAACGCCCGGCGCCGACGTATATGCCGAACTGAACGCCAATACAGCCCCGGTAGATTGCCTCATTGACTTTTCTCACCACAGCAATATCGAAAAGATCCTGCAATACGCCTTGCAAAACCATAAAGCACTGGTAATCTGTACAACCGGGTTCAACCCCCTGCAGGTGGAACTCATTGCCAATGCCGCCGCCAAAATTCCCATTGTCTACTCTCAAAATATGTCGTTGGGCGTAAATGTCATGGTGGACGCCGTGCGCCGTATGAGCGCTGCGCTGGGTGAGGGCTTTGACATTGAAATCATCGAAAAACACCATAACCTCAAAGAAGACGCCCCCAGCGGTACCGCTAAGATGTTACTTTCCGCTGTTACGGGGGTGGAGCACAAGACAGTGATTAACGGTCGCGAAGGCCTCCGGAAGCGCCAACCAACCGATATCGGCGTCCATGCCGTGCGTGGCGGAACCATTGTAGGAGAGCATACCGTGCTCTTTGCCGGCAATGACGAAATCCTTGAAATCAAACATACCGCCCTTTCCAAGAAAATATTTGCCGCCGGAGCGCTCCGCGCGGCCCGTTTCCTCTCCGGAAAACAGCCGGGGCTCTATACCATGGCCGATGTTTTAAATGCCTGATTAAGTGCACATAGTTTATGAAAATTGTTTACATCCATTGCGGGCTGGGCAACCAGATGTTCCAATACGCCTTTTACAAATTCCTGAAAAAACAGGGATATAAACACTTGCGCCTCGAGGCCACGGCGCCCTCCATGCGCCGGCACGGCGGCTTTTTACTAAAAAAAATATTCCCGGCCATTGCCGCCAATAAAGACTTTTTACCCTATTGGCCGGCGCGGATTTTTTATTTGCTGGTAGGTGATGTCTTGAAAAAGGGCTTCAAATTCAACCTCATGACCGACCAATATCCTATCCCTCCCCGGACACTTTGGCTGAAAGGCTATTGGCAAGACAATCAATTTGTGGAAGATGTTATCGCGGAGCTCTATACAGACTTTGACTTCCTGCCGGTTACCGATGAAAAAAATAAGGCGGCTTTAGAACAAATCCGCACATCAAACGCCGTGAGCGTACACATCCGCCGCGGAGACTACGGAGACCCCAATAATCCCACCACCGCGGCCAGTGTTTGTTCCGTCCCTTATTACGAAAAGGCCATTGCCTACATCAGGTCAAAGGTAGAAAATCCCCGTTTCTTCATTTTCTCCGACGATCCGCAGTGGGTGCGTGACAACCTGCCTGTTGACAATGCGGTATATGTGGACTGGAACAAGCAGCAAACCAGCTTCCGGGACATGCAATTAATGAGCGAGTGCAAACACAATATCATAGCCAACAGCTCGTTTAGCTGGTGGGGCGCCCGGCTTAACCGGAACCCGTCAAAGGTAGTGGTCTGTCCTTCCGTTTGGTTTTATAACTATCCGGCGGATTTTATTGAAAAATTAATCCCGGCCGGTTGGCATAAGTTAACGTAAAATTGGTTACATTTGCGGCTTATTATAATCAGCGACATGATAGATACAGCCGAGCAAATCATTGAATTTATCCGGACCTCCGTAAAAAAAACACCGGTGAAAGTACACCTGCAGGGTCGCGTGCAAGCCCGTAATGAAGAAGACCTTCAGGTTTTTGCACAAAGCGATACCGCGGTGATTATAGGTGACTATACCAAGGTGAAAAGCTTTCTGGAAGAAAATAAGGAGGCCATCGCATTTTATCATATGGAAACTACGGCGCGCCATTCCGCCATTCCTTTAGCAGACCTTACCCGATACAACGCCCGCATAGAACCCGGGGTGACCATCCGCGACCATGTGAAAATCGGTGATAACGCCGTGATCATGATGGGCTCCATCATTAATATCGGCGCCCGTATCGGTGCCGGCACGATGATTGACATGAACGTGGTCCTCGGCGGCCGGGCCGAAATCGGCGCCAGCTGCCATATCGGCGCCGGCACCGTGATTGCCGGTGTGATCGAACCGCCCAGCAGCACGCCTACTATTGTTGAAGATGAGGTGGTGATCGGCGCCAACGCCGTTGTACTGGAGGGTATACGTGTAGGCCGGGGCGCTGTGGTCGCTGCCGGCGCCGTGGTTACCGAAGATGTAGCCCCCAATGCGGTGGTGGCCGGCGTGCCTGCCCGCTTCATCAAAATGAAAGACAGTAAAACTTCTTCCAAAACACAAATCATGGACGCCCTCCGGCAGATATAATAACAATCATGGAATTCATTCTCAGCCTCGTTGACTTTATCCTTCACATTGACAAACACCTCAATGAAATTATCCGGGACTATCAGGCCTGGACTTATCTCGTCCTTTTCCTCATTATTTTTTTAGAAACAGGACTGGTGGTAACGCCCTTCCTGCCCGGTGACTCCCTGCTTTTCGCCGCAGGCGCCCTGGCGGCTACGCCCGGCTCACCCCTGGCCTTGGCATGGTTATTGTTGCTATTGATCGTTGCTGCTATACTGGGCGACGCCTTGAACTATTATATCGGAAACAACTTGGGCCATACGATCATCCGAAGACGTTGGGTAAAGCAGGAACATATAGACAAGACACACGCGTTCTATGAAAAACATGGTGGTAAAACCATTATTATAGCCCGTTTCATGCCTATCGTACGCACCTTCGCCCCCTTTGTGGCCGGTATCGGCAGCATGAGCTATAAACAGTTCGCCTCTTATAATGTTATCGGGGGGGTGCTTTGGGTTTCAATCTTCCTTTGTGGCGGTTATCTCTTCGGAAATATTGAGATCATAAAAAATAATTTTGGGCTGGTAACTATCGGCATTATTATTTTATCCGTTCTTCCGGCTGTTTACGGCTGGTTTCAGGCGCAAAAAAAATAAAAACCTCATCAATAACAATATGAAACGATTAATTTATTTCACAGCAGGTATTATGTTAATGACAGCTTGCAACAGTAATCCCAAGGTGTCGGGGCTTGACCTCACAGACCTTGACACCACAGCCAATCCGGCTGATGACTTTTACCAGTACGCCTGTGGCGGCTGGATGGCCAAGTATCCTTTGCAACCCGAATATTCCCGTTTCGGCAGTTTCGATAAACTGGGCGAAGACAACGTAAAACAGGTTAACGACCTGATCACCGAGCTGGCTGCAAAGCAAAACGAAGCAGGCAGTGTAGCCGATAAGATCGCCACCCTCTACAATGTGGGCATGGACTCTGTTACCCTTAACCAACAAGGCGCCGAACCGATTAAAGCCTTGCTGCAGGAAATAGCCGCCCTTAACGGAAAGCCGGCTTTTCAGGCGCAAATCACCAAGATGCACAAGCAGGGTATTCATCCCTTCTTCGGCGTTTTCTCCGAGGCGGATTTTACCAACAGCAGCATGAATATTGCCTGGCTGTACCAGACCGGCCTGAGCCTGGGCGATCGTGATTATTATCTCGAGCAGGATGCCCGCAGCATCACCATCCGCGAAGAATATGTGAAAATGTTGACCAACATGTTCCGCCTTTCCGGCTATGACCAGATGGCAGGCCTGCAGGCCGAAGCATTGGCGGCTAATGTACTCGCCATGGAAACGACCCTGGCCAACGGCTTTATGAACCGCCTTGACCTGCGCGACCCGTATAAGACCTTTAATAAGAAAGAGGTGGCGGCACTGGATACCATTATCCCCGAATTTGATTTTGCCGCTTATTTTGCCGCCTTGGATCTTAAAGACCTTACTTCTTTGAACGTGGCGCAGCCCGAATACATCAAAACGGTAAATAACGTATTGAAAACGGCGAAACCCGAAGATGTGAAAGCCTACCTGGCCTGGAACCTTATCCGCTCTTCTTACGCTTACCTGAGCGATGACTTTGTGAACGCCGGCTTCGACTTCTACGGCAAAGTGCTTTCCGGCCGCCAGGAGCTGCAACCCCGTTGGAAACGCGTGGTAAACACCGTAAACGGCACCCTGGGTGAGGCCGTAGGACAAATCTATGTTGCCAAATATTTCTCTCCCAAGGCCAAAGAAAACATGCTGCAATTAGTAAGCAACCTGCAGACGGCGCTGGGCGAACGCATACAGGCCGCCAGTTGGATGGATACGATTACCAAAGCCAAGGCCATGGATAAATTACATTCCTTCCGTGTAAAAATCGGTTACCCCGACAAATGGCGCGACTACGCACCGCTTGAGGTAAAAACCGACAGCTACCTGGCCAACATCCTTCGTTCTAATGAATTTGATGTAGCCTATGACCTGGCCAAGATCGACAAACCGAAAGATGTGACCGAATGGGGCATGACGCCACAGACCGTAAACGCTTACTATAACCCCACCACCAATGAAATCTGCTTCCCTGCGGGTATCCTGCAGCCGCCTTTCTATTATGCGGATGCGGACAATGCGGTGAACTACGGCGCTATCGGGGTAGTGATCGGTCATGAGATGACCCACGGTTTCGACGACCAGGGACGTCAATATGACCAGGACGGTAACCTGAAAGACTGGTGGCAGCCGGCTGATGCCGAAAACTTTACCCAACGCGCCAAGGTGCTGGTCAACTTCTTTAATAATATAGAAGTAGCCCCTGGTGTGAAGGCCGACGGCGAATTTACCCTGGGTGAGAATATTGCCGACAACGGCGGTTTACAGATCTCTTTCCAGGCCCTGCAAAGCGCTATGGCCAAAGGCGAAGTAAGCAAGGACAAGATGGACAGCTTTAGCCCCGAACAGCGCTTCTTCCTGGCTTATGCCCGCGTATGGGCCGGCAATATCCGCGATGAGGAAGTGCTGCGCCGCACCAAAACCGACCCGCACTCACTGGGCAAATGGCGCGTAAATGCCACCCTGCCGCATATCGAAAGCTTTATCAAGGCCTTTAATGTAGCGCCCGGTAACGGCATGTACCTGCCCGAAGACCAACAAGCGCATATCTGGTAGGCCTATACCCTGCCATTGTATAACAGCGTGAAAGGCAGCCTTAATGGCTGCCTTTCTTTGTTTTATGCCTTAAAATGCCTATATTTGACGCGCAAATCGTATGACCATGAAAAAACTTTTCTTCCCCGTTTTCCTTGCTTTTTTACTGTCCGCCCTGCCGGCCCCCTCTCAACTCCCGGCTTACCTTGACTCCTCCAAGCCCATGGACGAGCGGATTGAGGATGCCCTGTCCCGCATGACCCTGGAAGAAAAAGTAGCGCTCTGCCACGCCCAGTCTAAATTCAGCTCGCCGGGCGTACCGCGCCTCGGTATTCCCGAGAACTGGGCTACGGATGGCCCGCACGGCATCCGGGCCGAGGTGTTCTGGGACCAGTGGAACCAGGCCGGCTGGACCAATGACTCGTGCATGGCTTTTCCTGCCTTGACCTGCCTGGCCGCCGGCTGGAATCCCGAACTGTCTTTGCTATACGGACAATCCATAGGGGAGGAAGCCCGTTACCGCAATAAAAACATCTTGCTGGGCCCCGGCGTAAATATCTACCGCACGCCGCTCAATGGGCGTAATTTCGAATACATGGGGGAGGATCCTTTCCTGGCCTCCCGCATGGTGGCGCCCTATATTCAAGGGGTACAATCCAAGGGGGTAGCCGCCTGTGTCAAACACTTCGCCCTCAACAACCAGGAAGAGAACCGCCATACGGTAGACGTGGCGGTAGATGACCGCGCGCTCTATGAAATCTACCTGCCCGCCTTTAAAGCGGCCGTGCAGGAAGGACAGGCCTGGAGCATCATGGGCGCTTACAACCGCTACAAAGGCCAATGGGCCTGCCACAATCAGTATTTATTGAATGATATCCTGCGCGGCGAATGGAAGTTTGACGGCGCCGTCGTCTCTGACTGGGGCGGAGTTACCGACACCCGCCAATCTATCTACAACGGCCTGGACATGGAATTCGGCACCTGGACCGACGGACTGACCGAAGGCAAGAGCAGCGCCTATGACCATTATTACCTGGCCCGTCCCTTTCTCCGCCTATTGCAATCCGGAGAAGTGCCTGTGGCCGAGGTCGATAAAAAAGTGCGGAATATTTTAAAACTCATCTTTCGTACCAACATGAACCCTCAACGTCCCTGGGGCGCCTTTGTCAATGAAGCACACCGGGCGGCGGGGCGGAAAATTGCCGAAGAAGGCATTGTATTGCTGCAGAATAAAACCGGTCTGCTGCCGGTAGATACCTCCACCGTAAAAAAAATTGCCGTTATTGGGGAGAACGCCGTCAAAATGATGACCGTTGGCGGCGGCAGTTCATCCCTCAAGGCCAGGTATGAAATCCTGCCCATAGACGGTATCCGCCAACGTTTTGCACCGCAGGCCGAAGTCCTTTACGCCCGCGGCTATGTGGGCGAGGCGGCTGCCGTACAAGACGGCCTGCAGAGCGCTGCCATCAGTGACCACCGTTCGACAGCCGAACTGCTTTCCGAGGCGCGGGAATTGGCCCGGCAGGCCGACCTGGTAATCTTTGTCGGCGGATTGAACAAAAGCAAATACCAGGACTGCGAAGGCGCGGACCGTCGCGGGCTCGGCCTGCCTTACGGACAAGATACGCTGATCCGTGAACTGGTGAAAGTCAATAAAAACCTGGTCGTAGTGCTGATCTCCGGCAATGCCGTGGCCATGCCCTGGGTCAATGAGGTTCCTGCGATTGTGCAAAGTTGGTATAACGGCTCCGAGGCCGGTAGCGCCCTGGCCGCCGTGCTCTCCGGTGATGTGAACCCCTCCGGTAAACTGCCCTTCACCTTTCCCGTAAAATTAACGGACAACGGCGCCCATGCCCTGGGCGCTTATCCGGGTGATTCCGTCGTCTCTTACAAAGAAAGCATTTTTGTGGGTTACCGTTGGATGGACCAACATAAGATCAAGCCCCTTTTCAGCTTCGGACACGGCTTGAGTTATACGACCTTTGCCTACGGAAAGGCGGAAATCAGCCAAAAAACAATGACGGCATCCGACAGCCTGCGGGTCTCCCTTACGCTCAAAAATACCGGCTCCCGCGCCGGGGCAGAGGTCGTGCAGTTGTACATAGGCGATCTGAAATCCTCCCTGCCCCGCCCCCCGAAAGAACTGAAGGCATTCCGCAAAGTATACCTCCGGCCGGGCGAAAGCGCTACCGTGACCTTTACCATAAGCCGTGACGCCCTGTGCTTTTTTGATGACAAAAAGCACGAATGGGTGGCCGAGCCCGGGGACTTCGAGGCCTATATCGGCGCCTCGTCTACGGATATCCGCACAAAGGTAAAATTCAGTTTATTATAGTAGATTTTTTGTAAAAGGCGGCCGTTGAAACCCTGAGGCACAAAATCCAGCCCGTGTAGTTTCTTGTGTGCGGCAACGAACGCAGGAATGAAGCCCTGCTTTTGCCCCGCCATATGGTGAGCGGGTAAACGCCGCGCCACCGCCGGGCGGAAGCACAGCCGCAGGTCGGCGGCCAGCGCCCTGCCCCCCCGACCCTAAGGTTGCGGGGGCAGGCGGTCGCTTGAGGGTGTGATTTTCGTGTCGGCTTGCTGCACTCTGCTACGTGGGTGAAGCAAGCCGATAAACGAAAAAACTAAAATACAAGAGTTCCTATTTCACGCACCGGACCGCCAGCCCAGCAACTTTTTTACCGCTGGTATTTACAGGCTGGCTGTTAGTATTCGTGAACGAGTACTTCGCACCGCTACTCAAGCCTTCGTCTGGATTTCCCCAATATATTGCCCCCGCACCATGCTCCGTGGGACTACCATCCGCATCGTTGCGGAAGCCCGTCGCTGGCAGAAATATGCAATCGGTTGGAGCTGGAAGCGAGCACGTGCTCGCGCCCGGACCGTAGAACCGCCCGGCCACTGCGTTCCCTTTAGCACCGCCAGCCCGCCAAACCGAACCGGCAGCATCCAAGGCCTTAACCTCCGCCTGGGTCGGCAAGCGCCAACCCTCCGGACAAGGATAACCATTAGACCAACTTGAGGCGGAACTTGTCCCGGAAGTCCAGTTAGACGCACCGCCGCTCACAGGCCAAGCCTTAGACGGTTTGTTCCACTGCACAAAGGGGGTATAGGTATCCGGCCTGGCGGCAAAGACCCAAGCTCCGCCCGTGCCGGAGGCGGTGGTATAGGTAGAATTACAGCCCGCCCAGGTGGTGGTACCTAAGGTGTAGCCCGGGGTCGTACAACTGCCGCCGGTGCCGCAGGTAGTACTTGCAATCGTCACCGTATCACTCATGACCGACCAGCAGCTGTCAGGGCTCTGCACCTGGCCCATATAGGTGCCGGCGCCTACGTTGGCGGTTTGAGCAGTAGTACCATTAGAAAATTTGTAGGCTGTATAGTCGGTTGGCAATGCTATGGTAGTAGTGGAGCCGGAGCAGACCGTCAGTGTACCCGCGGTGAGGGTGGGCTTGGGCGGCACTACATTTATGGTAGAAGCCACAGTAGTGGAAGTCACCGAACAACCGTTGGAATTGGACACCACCGCATAGACATTGCCTGCGGTAGCGGTAGTAAAGCTATTGGTGGTATTGCCCGTAGCACTGCCGCCCTGGTACCAGAGGTAATAAGGCCCCGCACCGGAACCCGCGGTAGCCGCCACCGTGAAAGTGTTGGTATTGCCGGCACATACGGCAGCCGCTACGGGCTGCGTGCTGATCACAGGCAGGGCGTTCACCGTAGCCACTACGGCAGTACGTGAAGCAGAAGTACATTGCGTCCCCGTATTGCGCGCCTGGGCGTAATAAGTAGTATTGCTTGCAACAGAAGGACTGTAGGCCGTGTTACCGGAAAGCAGCAAGGTTCCATCTGTAGCGGCGCTGTACCAGTCAATGGTAGCCCCTGCAGAGGGCGTAGCAGACAGTGTGACCACTCCGCTGCCGCAACGCGCAGCACCGCTGCTACCAGTGACCGTGGGCAGCGCTCCTGCGCAGTCTACCAGTCCGCTGTTGCCTGTAAGGTCTTTGTACTCCTGTATCCTGTAACCCGCAGGCAGGGTCCAGGAAGCCTCACTGGAAGGGAAGGTCATCGTCCCGCCCGCACTGTTGACTATGATACCGCAAAAGGGCGCGGTACCCACCAATGCTACGGTATTAAAGCTGCCTGCCACGCCATAGGTAGCCAGGGGCGGATAATCCAGTGCATAGACACAGGGCTTACTAATGGTCACCCCTGCCTGCGGCGTTACCCGCACAGTCAGCGTCGCGGCCCTGTCCACCGCACGGGCCTGCCCGTCCACAAAGAACCCTGCGGTATTGCCGGCCACCAACCGCGCCCTGGCGCCCGGCCAGGTCGCCTGCCCGGCGGTCACGGTCGCCCCGGCAATGGGCAATCGCCTGCGCTCCCCACTGGCCGGATCCTTATAATCTATCAACACCCACACCGAATCCGACCAGGGCGTCACCCGCCCACCGGCCGGCCCCCAGGCGATATCGAAACTCAAGGTATTATCTCCGTAAGCGGTCAGCTTACCCACCGTCACCGGCTGTGCGGAAAGCACCCCCACCAGCGGCCCGGACAAGAGTAGCAACACAACAAATAAACAACTAAGCAATAAACAAATCTTCTTCATGTTATTAAAAGTGATTAAGAGACTAAGAAAGCAAGGAACTAAGGGCCTGATAGACTAAGTGATTAAGAGAAAGACAAAAAGCATTTTTGCAGTTAAGGACCGGCCTACGGGAACCGGCGTGAAGAAAACCGGAAGTGAGGGCGTTAAAAAACAAGGGTTGTTTGAGCGGCGAAGCCGTGAGTTCCCTTGTTTTAGCCTGAACGCACGGTTTTCCGCCGGTTATCGTCAGCCTTGACCTTTTGGTACTTTTGGGTCAAGCCAAAAGTACATAAAGAAAATAAGGAGCCGCCGCCCCGCGGCACATCGCGACACATAACAACAGTAACAAGAAGTGTAGGCGAGCGTGCAGCTCCTTAAGCAACAGACAATAAAAACCCCTGCCGCAAAATAATTTTGCAGCAATAGCATTTACACTTTAAATGGTT
>JAVBQY010000015.1:0-109869 GCA_031548545.1 Bacteroidales bacterium
TGAACGGCGAAGCCGTGAGTTCCCTTGTTTTAGCCTGAACGCACGGTTTTCCGCCGGTTATCGTCAGCCTTGATTTTTTTGTTACTTTTTTGATCAAGCAAAAAAGTAAGTATAATAAAATAAGGAGCCGCCCCCGCGGCATCCCGCGATCGCATCGCGGCTTCTAACAACAGTAACAAGAAGTGTAGGCGAGCGCAGCTCCTTAATCAACAGCCAATAAAAACCCCTGCCGCAAAACAATTTTGCAGCAATAGCATTTAATTTTTAAATGGTTGAAATTTAAATGATATTCGTAGTGCGGACCTATTATGATTTTCTTCGAAACGAGAGGTCTTAGGAAACCCATTGAGTACAAATAAACCAGGCCCACACCAATTTTGACGATCTATGATTGAAGGGTAAATCCCACTTCCAAAGAAGCATAAAAAAGGGGTGGGCGCTGGCTCTAATTGCCCTACTCAATAGAAAGTTCCTAAGTTTCTCGTTCGAGTTATAAAGCCAACGCCAATTATCACTTGCGTGATACAATTAGGGTAGAAGTAAAGAACGTTTTAATAAAGCAAAGCTACGATTTTTATTTTGTTCCGCGAACCGGCGGATGTGAAATTATGTAAAATTCCGCCTGCGCCCCGAATCACTCACACAGCTCCCGGGGCACATCATACTGTTGCTGCAACAAACGCAGTTCACGGGTCAGCCGTTTAGTAATTTCCTCCATGCCGGGCTGTCCGTAGATATTATGCAGTTCGTACGGATCATTTTGCAGATCGTACAATTCCCAGTTGTTTTCTTTATAAAAATTCATCAACTTATAGCGGCTGTCCTTAATCCCGTAATGGGCCTTAACGCTATGGAAGCCGGGGTACTCATAATAGTGGTAGTACAGGGACTTCCGCCAGTTCCCGGGCCTTGCCCCGGAGAGCAAAGGGCGGAAGGATACGCCCTGCATATCCGCCGGGATGTCAATGCCGCACAAATCAAGCAGCGTCGGGGCAAAGTCTATATTCTGGGTCAGGGCATCCACACGGGTGCCCGGTTGTATTGCTTCCGGATAGCTCATGACAAGCGGCATGATAAAGGATTCCTCATACATAAAGCGTTTGTCGAACCAACCGTGTTCTCCTAAATAGAACCCCTGGTCGGAGGTATAAACAATGATGGTATTCTTATCCAGGCCCAGTTCTTTCAGGTATTCCAGTATTTCACCGACACTGTCATCTACGCTTTTAATCGTGGCTAAATAATCCTGCAGGTAGCGTTGGTATTTCCATTGTGCAATTTCCTGCTCCGTTCTGGGCGTCGTATAGAAATCATTGTTTCGCTGGCGGTAAGCCGCAAGGAAAGCAGCCCGTTCCTCGGCCGTCATCCGCCCGAGGAAAACATGCGGCCAGGGGTCATAGCGCAGGCTGTCGCTATCTATCCCTGTGGTCATCTTCAGGTCATGCCCCTCATACATGTCCCTGTAAATATTCATTGTTTGTCCGGCGGCGGCCACACGGCCTTCGTAGTGATCAAAATAAGTTTCTGGCACCGGGAACGGGGTGTTTTCATACAGGTGGTAGTAACGTTCGGCCGGGACCCAATTGCGGTGAGGCGCCTTGTGGTTCATCATTAAGAAGAAGGGTTTGTCCTTGTCCCGGCTTTTCAGCCATTCTTTGGTAAAACCGGTAATAAGGTCCGTGACATAGCCCATGTATTGCGTGGTGTCTTTACCGGTGATAAAGTCAGGATTATTGTATTCTCCCTGATCATTCAATATGTTCCAGTGGTCAAATCCGGTAGGCTCCGAAATCAAGTGCCACTTGCCGATCAACGCCGTATTATACCCGTTCGCCTGAAGAATTTTAGGGAGCGTTTGTTGCGCGCCGTCAAATCCCTTGGCCCAGTTCTTCATGAATCCGTTTTTATGGCTGTGTTTTCCGGTCAGGATAGCCGCCCGGCTGGGGCCCGAAATAGAATTACAACAATAATTGGCCCAAAATGTAGCACCGTATTGGGCTATCCTGTCTATATTCGGCGTCGGGGCCAGGGCGGCCAGGTCCGAATTGTAAGCGCTAATGGCTTTCATGGCATGGTCGTCACTCATGATAAAAACGATATTAGGCCTGGGCTTCTCGGCTTTAAGTTGAAAGGCCGGATATAAAAGCAATGCAGCTACGGTGATCACTATTTTCTTCATAGAAAAACTTTTTTGTATATAATAACTACCTCACCTCCGGAGCGGGCGCCGGAGGGAGGGCTTTGCGGTTAGCGAGTTCCTTGAGTATCTCTTCAATGGCGCGGTTCAACTGTTGGTCTTCACCTTTCCATTCTTTGGCCGGGTCATTGTCTACCACGATGTCCGGTTCCACGCCGTGGCCCTCAATGATCCACCGGCCCTCATCCACGGAATAGGAGGTGAAGAACGGCACGCGCAAATCACCGCCATCGATATAAGGCAGCGAGCTGCTGATGCCCACAATGCCGCCCCAGCTGCGCATACCGATGAGTTTACCCAGTCCCAGTTTACGGAAGCCGTAGGGGAAGAGGTCGCCGTCGGACATAGAATATTTATCGATAAGTACGACTTTTGGGCCCACGAACGTCTGCGCGGGGACTGTACCTATGGTGTCGGAGGTGCGCCACATGGTAGCGCGGTAGGGCACGCGGGAGAGGCGTTCCAGGAGCATGGGCGAAACGTTGCCGCCGCCGTTGCTGCGGTCATCAATGATCAGGGCCTCTTTGTCGAGCTGCGGGTAAAAATGCTTGGCAAACTCATTCAGCCCCCCTACCCCCATGTCCGGCACGTGGATGTAGCCTACGCGGCCGTTGGTGGCCTTGTCTACCTTGCGGATATTGTTTTGCACCCAGGCATAATAGTACAAGGGCGTTTCATCGGCGATGGGCGTTACCACCACCCGGCGGGCGCCCCCCCGGGCGGGACGGCTGTTGAGCATTAATTCCACGCGCCGGCCAGCCTTGCCTGCCAGGAGGGAGTAAATATCCTGTACGTCCTGTACCGAAACCCCGTCTACGGCTAAAATATAATCCCCTTTCTTGGCATTCACCCCTATTTCGGTCAGCGGAGATACCAGGTCCTTGTTCCAGTTGGCGCCGGGCAAGAGGCTGTCTATACGAAAATAACCATCGGAGGTGCGGCTGAGCCGTGCGCCCAGCAATCCTGTCTTTATACGTTCGGGGGCGGGCATCTCACCGCTGTTCACATAGGCGTGTCCGCAGTTGAGTTCGCCGATCATTTCGCCGATGATGTACGTCAAATCCGCCCGGTGGTTCACATAGGGCAGAAAGGCGGCATATTTTGTATGCATGGCGGGCCAGTCCACCCCGTGCATATTGGCCACATAAAAACCATCACGCATGGCGCGCCAGCTCTCATCGAAAATCTGCGCCCACTCCTGGTGATAATTTACAAAGGCCTTGACACCGGAAAGGTCTACGGCCTTATCTATAGTCAATTTGGACACCGGCGCTTCGGTCACATAAACGGAAGCCCCCTTGCGCAAAGCCACTTTTTTGCCGTTGGGCGAAAAAATCAGGTTCCCCTCTCCCAGCTCCGTTTCTTTCTGTGTATTCAGGTCAAAGCGTTTTACGGTGCGGTAACCGGCATAATAGTAGACGTTATCGTTATTGGCATACATCACCCGGTACTCGCCGGGGGCGACAGGCAGGCCTGCAATCCGCTCCCCGATGCCCTTAAGGTCGATTTTAATGCCGGAGGGCGCCGCCTTTTTAGCGTTGGCGCCGGTTTTAGGCGCCGGCGTATCCGCCTCCGGCTGCGCCAGGCTTACGATAGCATCTTTGGCGGCCAGGGGTGATGGCGTATCGGCCGATAAAACGGCAAAGTATACGCGCGACATGTTATTGTAAACAAAATTCCACTCGTTGCGGCCGTAAGTGGGATTAAAATCACGGGAAGAAGTAAAAAACAGGTATTTGCCATCGGTCGAAAATTCCGGCCGGCCGGAATCATACCACTTATCGGTCACGGCGGTTTGTTTTTTATCCGCCAGGCTATACAGATAAACCACACTCATGTCATTGGCGCCGTTCAAGGCATAGGACAACCATTGGCTGTCGGGCGACCAGGCCGGGACGCCCGGAGGGCCATATTTATTCCGTAACACATCGGTTACCTCTTTGGTATCCACATCGACAATACGTATACGGTTTTTACGGTCGGTGTACACGATCTTTTTGCTGTCGGGCGAAATCAGGAAATTCAGTATATAGGTATCGTTATTGGAGGTCAGTTGTATGAGATCGCCGCCATCCGGATGCTGGGTATAGAGTTCCGTTTCACCGGTTTTGTCGGAGATGTAAGCGATAAATTTACCGTCGGCAGACCATTGGGCCTGGCGTTCATGGGCGCCGGAAGAGGCCGTCAAGCTACGGGTGACGCCAAGGCTCGAAGGCACATTGTACACATCGCCGCGGGCGGTAATAGCCAGGCGCTCGCCATTGGGCGAGAGGCTCAGGGAGGAAATAGCCGTCGAAGCATCCTTCCAGGCGCTGCGGGAGTAGAGCATGTCGCCGGAGAGTTGTATGCTGAGCTGTTCGGCCTTGCGGGTCCGGGCATTGAAGCAGAAGATATAGCCGCCCTTTTCGAAGACGATATTGTCACCGAAGGCCGTTGGGAACTTGATGTCAAAATCCTTATAGTCGGTGACCTTCTCCGTTTGTTTGCTTTTCAGGTTGTAAACAAAGAGGTTCATGGTACGGTCCCGGTCGGAGATAAAGAAAATCTCGTCGCCTATCCACATCGGGATAATATCCTGGGCCTTGTTGTTGGTGATGTTGATGGTGGTTTCGCCATCCAGGTCGCGCAGCCAGATATCATCGGCCATCCCGCCGGCATAGTATTTCCAGGTCCGGAATTCACGAAAGACCCGGTTATAGGCCAATTGTTTACCATCCGGAGAGAAAGTGCAAAAACCGCCTTCGGGCAAAGGCAGTTGTTCCGACAGGCCCCCATCGACAGGTACCTTAAAAAGTTGCCCGGCAAAGCCCGTGGCCTGTTTACGGGAGCGATAAATAACAGATTTCCCGTCGGGCGTCCAGGCCATCACAATATTATTGGGCCCCATGCGGTCCGACACATCATCACGGTCCAGCGTAGCGGTGTAAGTAAGGCGTTGCGGAACACCACCCCCGGCCGGCATGGTAAACACTTCGGTGTTGCCGTCATACTGCCCGGTAAAGGCAATGGTCTTGCCATCGGGCGAAAAACGGGCGAATAATTCAAAGCCGATACCGGAAGTCAGCTTGCGGGCCATACCGCCGGTCAAGGGGACCGTGTACAGGTCTCCGGCATAAGTGAACACCAGGTCTTTGCCGTTAGTGGCCGGAAACCGCAATAAACGAGCCTCTTCCGCAGCCTGCAGGGCCAGCGGAAAGAGAAGGAGCAATAAAAGGAAATGCTTTTTCATATCGTTGCTGTGTTTCAAGTATTCAATAATAGTCTTCTTACAAATATACAAAAAATTGGCAGAACCAAGGATTTTTCCTACCTTTGTATGTTTAAATCCGCTTCAAACAAGTATTTATGAGTATAGTAGCAATAGTAGGACGTCCGAACGTAGGCAAATCCACCTTATTCAACAGGTTAGTAGGTATGCGCCAGGCCATTGTAGATGAGATGGCCGGTGTAACCCGTGACCGGCATTATGGAAAAACGGACTGGAACGGACGTGAATTTTCGGTGATTGATACCGGCGGCTATGCCGTGAATACCGATGATGTGTTTGAGGCTGATATCCGGAAACAGGTACTGCTGGCCATTGATGAGGCCGATATGATCCTCTTCATGACGGATGTGACCACCGGCGTGACGGACTTTGACACGATCGTGGCCGATATTCTGCGCCGCAGCAAGAAAAAGGTATTGTTACTGGTGAACAAGGTGGACAACCTGGAACGCTCTTACGGCGTCCATGAATTTTACAGCCTCGGCGTAGGCGACCCCTGGCCCGTATCTTCCATGAGCGGCAGCGGCACCGGCGACCTGATGGACGAGATCCTGAAACACCTGCCCGAAGAGACGGAGCAAGTCGAAGAAAAGCGCCTGCCGCATATCGCCATCGTAGGCAAGCCGAATGTGGGTAAATCATCGTTGACCAACGCCCTGCTGGGCGAAGAGCGGAATATTGTAACCCCGGTGGCCGGCACCACACGCGATGCCATCAGCGCCTACTACAACAAATTCGGCTATGAGTTCATGCTGGTAGACACGGCGGGCTTACGCAAGAAAACCAAGGTGAAAGAAGACCTGGAATTTTATTCGGTGATGCGCTCGGTGCGCACGATCGAAAACGCCGATGTCTGCGTGCTGATGCTTGACGCGGAACAAGGCGTGGAGGCGCAGGATATGAGCATATTCAACCTCATCATACGCAATAAGAAAGGCTGTGTGGTGGTGGTCAACAAGTGGGACCTGATCGCCAAAGAGACCAACACCATGAAAGAATACAAGGAAGTTATCCTTAAGCGCCTGGCGCCTTTCACGGATGTACCGGTAATCTTTACCTCCGTTACCGGAAAGCAACGTATTCTGGATGTATTGCAGGCTGCAGCCAAGGTGTATGAAAACCGCAGCAAACGTGTTCCTACCTCACGGTTGAATGAAGCGCTGCTGCCGGAGATCGAAAATTACCCGCCGCCGGCGACCAAGGGCAAATATATCAAGATCAAATATATTACCCAGCTCCCCACCCCGGTGCCCTCCTTTGCTTTCTTCTGTAATCTGCCGCAATACATACGCGAGGATTATAAACGCTTCCTTGAAAACAAACTGCGGCAGCATTTTGATTTCAACGGTTGCCCTATCCAATTGTTTTTACGGAAAAAATAAAACATAAGCAAGTTATGAAACCTCTCTTTTTATTACTGGCAGCCGTAGTACTGCCCTCTTGTCTTTTTGCCCAAAGCGCCAAAACAGAACAATTGCAGGCCAGGTATAACCAGTTGGAAGAAAAACTGACGAAGACAGCATTCACGCTTGACAGTTTACAACAGGTCCTGCTGGCGGAAGAGAACATAGAGAAAGAAACCAAGCTGGAATTGAAGGACCTGAAGCAAACGGCTTCCATCCTGGAGAAAAACTACCAGCCCTCCCTCAATGAGTTGGACAAGACAATACAAAAGACGAGGGATGCCAAGGAACGGGCGGCACTGCGCGAAGAAAAGAAAGCGGCCCAGGTGGATTACAGGGCACAGATGAAAGATATCCAAGCCAAAAGCAAGGAAGCAGACCGGCGCCTGCAAAGCGCCGATGCGACCAAAGCCCGGATAAAAACACAGCTCGGACCTCTTCAGAAGTCCGTCAAGAACATGAAGAGCGAGCTGAAAAAACTGGATAAGGAAATCGAAAAATCTTACGAACTGGATTAGTCCAGTATATAGCCGAACTGCCGGAGTTGCCGCGGATCTTCGCGCCAATCGGGGTTCACTTTTACAAAGATGCGCAGGAATACTTTCTTTTCGAAGAAGTCTTCCATATCTTTTCGCGCCTGCGTGCTGACACGTTTCAGGGCGCTGCCGCCGGCGCCTATAATAATCCCCTTCTGCGACTCACGGGCCACATGGATTACGGCTTCAATATGGTAAAGTTCCTCGCCTTCCTGAAACTGGTCTATCACCACCTCCGTGCAATACGGAATTTCTTTATCGTAATTCAGCAACACTTTCTCGCGGATGATTTCCGAAGCGAAGAAACGCAGGTTACGGTCGGTAAAAGTATCCTTTTCATAATAAGCGGGACTCTCGGGCAAATAAGACAGGATGCGTTTAAACACCCCGTCAATATTGAATTTTTCCTGGGCCGAGATAGGATAAATCATGGCCTTGGGCAGGAGCTCCGACCATTTTATCACCAGCTGCTCCAGGGCTTCCGGCGTAGTCAGGTCAATTTTATTGATGACTAAAACAACCGGAATGTCAATTTGCTGCAGGCGGGCAATGTATTCGTCATTTTTGTCGTACTTTTCCACCACGTCGGTCACATAAAGAATAACGTCGGCATCGCCGATGGCGGTGTCCACGAATTTCATCATGCTGGTCTGTAATTCATAGCTGGGCTTGAGGATACCCGGCGTGTCTGAAAACACGACCTGGAAATCTTCGCCGTTCACTATGCCCATGATCCGGTGACGGGTGGTTTGCGCCTTGGCGGTGATAATAGAAAGCTTCTCGCCCACCAAGGCGTTCATCAGGGTTGATTTCCCCACATTGGGGTTCCCGATAATATTTACAAATCCCGATTTATGCATTATTCGTAAGAGCCCATTTTCAGCATGGTTTCTTCGGCTTCGGTGAGGAAGCGCCATTGACCGCGCTTAAGGTTTTTCTTGGTAATACCGGCAAAGTACACCCGGTCTAATTTTTCCACCCGGTAGCCCATAGACTCAAACATGCGGCGTACAATGCGGTTACGGCCGGAATGAATTTCAAGTCCCACCTGGGTCTGGTCTCCGTCAACATAGGCGGCAGAATCGGCCTGTGCGAAACCGTCTTCCAGTTCCATACCGTCCACCAACTGCTGCAAATCCGGAGCCTTCAGGTTTTTATCAAGAAAAACATGGTATACCTTCTTTTTATTGTAAGAAGGATGTGTCAACTGTTCGGCCATTTCTCCGTCATTGGTAAACAGCAATACACCGGTGGTACTCTTGTCGAGGCGGCCCACAGGATACACCCGCTGCTGGCATTTATCGCCAAGCAGGTCCATAACGGTATCTTCGGCATGGGGATCACCCATGGTGGTAACATAGTCTTTCGGCTTGTTCATCACAATATATACCTTCTGTTCTCCTTTAAGGCGCTCGCCGTTGAAACGGATATCATCACCGGCTTTTACCTTCACGCCCATCTCGGTCACCACCTCGCCATTCACGCTGATCAGGCCGGCAGTGATATACTCATCGGCCTCGCGGCGGGAGCAAACACCGGAATTGGCTATAAATTTATTCAGGCGCACTTCACCTGTTTCCTTGGAGCGGGCAGCGCGAGGCGCCGGCTTGTCTGCACGGGGCTTGGAGGCGTAAGGCTTATCGAAACGGCGGGCGGGACGGTCTTCACCGTCACGTTGGAAGGGGCGGCGGGCAGGACGGCCTTCGCCGTCACGTTGAAACGAACGACGCGGGCGGTCTTCGCCATCCCGTTGAAAGGGGCGGCGGGCGGGACGGTCTTCGCCGTCACGTTGAAACGAACGACGCGGACGGTCTTCGCCATCCCGTTGGAAGGGGCGGCGGGCGGGACGGTCTTCACCGTCACGGCTATAACTACGGCGGGCAGGCCGTTCATCATCATTACGTTGGAAAGGTCGACGAGCAGGGCGCTCATCATCATTGCGGCGGAATCCTCCGCGGCGGGGTCCTTCTTCACCATCACGGCTAAAAGTTCTACGAGGTCTCTCGTGGGTTGTCCGCGGTTCCGCGGTCCATGTTTTTTTCATATATAAATATTATTTCGCCGCAAAGTTAGTGTTTTAAATGGATTTTTTCGTAATTTTACCGTTTGGAACGATTATTTTTGCTATGAAACTGATTCCATCCCTCGCTCGCGAGAACCTCAAAGTGTCGCTAACTGCCGTTAAAACAAACAAGTTACGATCAATACTCACCATTCTGATCATAGCCTTCGGGATTATGGCGCTGGTAGGTATACTCACGGCTATTGACGCCATAAAAGGTTCTATTACTGAAAATTTCAGCTCTATGGGCGCCAATACTTTTTCCATCGAAAGCAGGGGCGGCAATTACCAGGTTATGGGAAAACGGGTACGTAAGCGCAGCTTTGACCACATCAGCTACCAACAGGCCATGGATTTTAAGGAAAGATATAGTTTCCCGGCCAATATTACGATCCGCACCTATCTTTCGGGGGCAGTAACGGTCAAAGGCAACGGAGAAAAAACCAATCCGAACAACACGCTGATCGGCGTATCGGAGGATTACGCCATCACCTCCGGCCTGGAGATTGACAAGGGGCGTATGTTTTCACAACGCGAGATGGAAACCGGAGATTTCGTGGCGGTCATCGGCGCCGATATTACTAAGGTATTGTTCAAAAACCAAAGTCCATTGGATGATTATATTTCCGTGGGCGGCAACCGTTACCGCGTTATCGGCACATTCAAGTCCAAAGGATCGGGCTTTGGCGGCGGAGCGGACCGCTCCGTTATTATCCCCGTAAGTAACGGACGCAGTACATTTTCAAGCCCGAACCAGAATTTCACCATTGAAATCTGTCCCTTGCAACCGGAGGGACTGGCTATGGCCATTGATGAGGCCGAAGGGCTCTTCCGGCAGGTACGCCGCTTATCCCCCGACATGGAATCCGACTTCAATATAGAACGCAGCGAGGAACTGGCCGAGATGATGCTGGAATTTATCAGCTATGCTACGCTGGCAGCGATTGTGATCGGCCTGATTACCCTGCTGGGCGCAGCCATCGGCCTGATGAATATCATGCTGGTATCCGTCAATGAGCGCACCCGGGAGATCGGGACGCGCAAGGCGATCGGCGCCAAATCGGAGACCATCAAGCAACAGTTTTTGTTTGAATCTATTGTCATCGGACAGATCGGCGGCCTCCTGGGCATTGTACTGGGCATACTGGCCGGCAACACCATCTCCCTGCTTATTCACTCGCCTTTTGTGATTCCCTGGCTATGGATATTGCTGGGCGTCAGCCTCTGCTTCCTGGTAAGCATAGCCTCCGGCTACCTTCCGGCCGTACGCGCGGCAAGACTGGACCCCATAGAGGCCCTGCGGTATGAATAAGTGCGTGGCAAATGCCGCTCTATCTCAATTTGAAAATATAAGTAATGGTGCCGGATTGCACTACCTTAGCATCCGTATTAAAGGTTGTTTCTCTGGCCGCCTCTTCTGCGGCGCGCCACAGGGTGGCATCCTGCACCGTTGAACCCTTGGCTATGGCCTTGGCCTGAATAACCTTACCCTGCCGGTCTACCGTAATTTCCACCACTACACGCCCCTCTTTATTGGTGCGGTTTTCGGGCTGGCCAAGCTTTCCGACCACGGTGCGGCCGTTCAGGTTGAATGAAGAGACCTCATCCGCATGGTTATTGACATCACGCCCTTCGGATGTTCCCCGGTACAGGGTTTTGGCGTCCCGCTCGCCGGAAGGGGTGGCCGTGACCGTGCCGCTGTCATCACTCTGGTACAAACCACGGTTATCAATAGCCCGCTGATTTTTTTGCTGCACTTCCACATCGCCGGTATTGTCAATGGTGGCCGCCTTGGTAGGCGCCGGCGGTGCGATAGGCTGGGGAGAGGCGCCGCTGCTGGTCCGTTCAGCCAACCTTTCCTGTATGAGCGTAGGTTTTCGCACCACTTCGGGCAATTTCACCTCTTTCTTCTCGGGCTCAACAGGTGGCCGGAGCGGTTCCTCGGGCGCGCCCAACTCTACCTCAAAAGATGGGGTAGCCGACGGTATCCGGATAGCGCAGGGCAAAAGGAGAACGAGCAGCAGGAGCAGGTGTAGTAAAACAGTCGCCACAAGACCTGTCACACGGCTATTACCCTCACTTTTATATTGTTTAGAAGACGGCATTGGCGGCACTGTTATTCGGGCACGGTGGCTAAAATAATCTTATATTGATTACGCTTGGCAATATTCATCACCATCACCAATTGTTCGGCCGGCACCGTACGGTCCACATGCAACGAAATGGTAGGCTCCTCAGCGTCTTTTAGTTCCTGCTGCAGTTGCCCCTCTATGGCAGAGAACGGAATAGCCTGCTTGTTCCCGTTGATATGGTAAGAAAAGGTATTGGTATCCGTATAATGCCTGATGGAAATGCTTACCCCCACCTTGGCCGTTGTCTGGTTTGTACTTTTGGGCAACAATAATTTCAAGGCGTTCGGATTGATCAGCGTTGAAGTCGTCAAAAAGAATATCAACATGAGAAAAACCATATCCGACATGGAAGCCAGGTTGAATGACGCATCAACCTTATTTCTGGGTTTGATTGCCATAACGTATTATTCCAAAGGTTCATTTAAAATATCCAAAAACTCAACGGTATAAGCATCCATCTTGTAGACTACCTGATTAATTTTGGTTGTCAGATAATTATACCCAAAGTAGGCCGGAATGCCCACCACAAGACCACCCACCGTAGTGACCATGGCGACATAAAGCCCGCCGGACAATAAGGTGATGTCAATATTATTACCGGCCGAGGACATATTGTAGAAAGCCTGCACCATACCGACCACCGTTCCGAGGAAACCGATCATCGGCGCACCGCCGGAAACAGAAGCCAGGATAGGCAAACCGCGTTCAAGCCGGGCCACTTCGGCATTACCCACATTTTCCACCGCTTCGCGGATATCCGAAAGCGGACGGCCCAAGCGGGATATACCTTTCGCTATCAGGCGCACAATAGGCTGGTCGTTGTTTTTTTCACATAACTCACGGGCCGCCTGTAAACGCCCCTCGGCAATGCATCTTTTAATATGATCCATAAAATGAACATCTATTTTAGAGGCCTTGCGAATGGCCAAAAGGCGCTCCACAAAAACATAAACGGCAATAACAGACAATAAGAGCAGGGGAATCATCAGCGGCCCCCCTTTTACAGCCATATCAAACAAAGATAAGGTAGGCGGTTCCTGAACAAGGGTGGTGGTTTCCGCAGCCTGGAGAAATGTAAGCAACATATCTTATAGAAATTTTAATTTATTATCAGACAAAAGTACGATTTTTTTTTTACCTGAGGTAAGGATACTGTATTCTTTCCAGAAAAAGCCCCTGCGCCGGGGCGGAAATTCCCGCCCCTCCACGCTCCCTGCGCTGAATAACACCCACAAAATCATCTATACTCATTTTTCCGCGCCCCACTTCAAAAAGGGTGCCGACAATAGCCCGTACCATATTCCGCAAGAAGCGGTCCGCCGTAATGGTGAATACCAGTGCGCCGGGCGCCTGCTCCCAGTGCGCTTCCATCAACTTACAGATATTGGTTTTATTATCACTATGCAATTTGGCAAAGCTGGTAAAATCTTCGAAATCAAACAGCTTCAAACAGGCAGCATTCATTCGTTCCACATCCAGCGCATAAGGAATATAAGCGGAGGTATCCAACACAAAAGGATCGGGCTCAAGGTGTACATAATATTTATAGGTACGGCTCAGGGCGTCAAAACGGGCATGTGCCGTATCATGTACGGGTTCAATAGAGTGAATACAAATATCATTGGGCAGCATGCAGTTCAGCTTATAGGCTACAGGCATTACGGGCAACATCCGCGCCAAGGACAGGCTATCAAAATGGGCTATATAATGGCGGGCGTGCACACCGGCGTCGGTGCGGCCCGCTCCCAACGTTTGTATGTCTTCTTTCAGCAAGACGGACAGCGCCTTGTTTAAGGCGGCCTGTACCGTAGGCGCATTGTCCTGGGCCTGCCAACCGTGATAATTCGTTCCTTTGTAAGATAAGCAAATGAAATAGCGCATAATAGAGAAAAAAATCGTATTTTTGCAGGGAGTATTTAAACCTATTTCCCTTTTTTTCGTCCAATCAAAATAAAAAAACAAAAATACACATAAAATATGGAACCTGTAAATCTCAAGGAGCTTAACGAACGCATTCAGCAAGAGAGCGCTTTTGTCGACATTGTGACCATGGAAATGAACAAAGTCATTGTAGGTCAGAAGCATTTAACGGAAAACCTATTGATCGGCCTATTGGCCAATGGCCATATCTTGCTGGAGGGGGTGCCCGGACTGGCAAAGACACTGGCTATTAATACGCTTGCCAATATAGTAGATGCTAAATTCAGCCGTATACAGTTTACCCCCGACCTTTTACCCGCCGACTTGTTGGGTACTATGATTTACAGCCAGAAAAGCGAACAGTTTTTAGTAAAACAAGGCCCTATTTTCGCCAATTTTATTTTAGCGGACGAAATCAACCGTTCACCGGCCAAAGTACAGAGCGCCTTGCTTGAGGCCATGCAGGAACGCCAGGTAACCATCGGCGATCAAACCTACAAACTACCGGAACCCTTCCTGGTAATGGCTACCCAGAACCCCATAGAACAAGAAGGTACCTATCCCCTGCCCGAAGCGCAGGTAGACCGTTTCATGCTGAAAGTGGTCGTAAATTATCCGAAGAAAGAGGAAGAAAAGCTGATCATTCGCCAGAACATCAGCGGTGAATTTCCCAAACCCACCCGCCAGCTCAAGCCGGAGGATATCACAAAGGCGCGCAAGGTGGTGCGTGATGTTTATATGGACGAAAAGATCGAACGCTATATCGTAGACATTGTATATGCGACCCGTACCCCGGAAGATTATAAGCTTAACGATTTGAAAAACATACTGGCCTATGGCGCCTCGCCCCGCGCCAGTATCAGCCTGGCGCTGGCCTCCAAGGCCTATGCCTTTATCAAACGCCGCGGCTATGTGATTCCGGAAGATGTACGCGCCGTATGTTATGAAGTAATGCGCCACCGTATGGGGCTTACCTACGAAGCCGAAGCCGAAAACATTACGGCCGAAGACGTGATTACACAAGTACTTAATGCAGTAGAAGTTCCCTAAAGAAGTGACTACTTATTATGACAAGTGATTTACTTAAAAACGTACGCAAAATAGAGATCAAGACCCGGGGGCTGAGCCACCAGATCTTTGCCGGCGAGTACCACAGCGCCTTTAAAGGACGCGGTATGGCTTTCAGCGAGGTGCGTGAGTACCAGTATGGCGACGATGTGCGCAATATGGACTGGAACGTGACCGCCCGGCTACATGCCCCGTACGTAAAAATATTTGAAGAAGAACGTGAACTGACCGTAATGCTGCTGATTGATGTCAGCGGTTCACGCTGGTTCGGCACTACGGAAAAACTGAAAAAAGACCTGATGGCCGAAGTCGCCGCCGTACTGTCATTCTCTGCCGCCATCAACAATGACAAGGTAGGCGCCCTCTTTTTCAGCGATACGGTAGAAAAATTCATTCCTCCGAAAAAGGGACGCAGCCATCTGCTGCGCATCATACGCGAGTTGCTGGAATTTGAACCGCAAAGTACGCAGACCAATATCTCGGAAGCGCTGCGCTACCTCACCAACGCCATCAAGAAACGCTGTACGGCTTTCTTGCTGTCGGACCTGATGGACATGAACAATGACGGGCATATCCACTTTGAAGAGGCCTTGAAAATTGCCGCCAACAAACATGACCTGGCCGTGATCCGGCTGTATGACCCACGGGAAACACAGCTCCCGAAAGTAGGGCTCATCCAGCTGCACGACGCGGAAACCGGAAAGGAGATGTGGGTAGACACGTCCAGCCGTAAGGTCCGTGAACAGTATGGCAATTGGTGGAAGCAATGTAATGTAAATATCTCTCAAAGCCTGGCTAAATGCCGGATAGACAGTGTACAGATCAGCACTGCCGAAGATTATGTAAAACCCCTGGTTAAACTTTTTAAATCACGCTAATGCAACGACGTTTTCTCTGGATCATAGGATTAGTAATGGCTGTACAGCCCCTGTACGCCCAGGATGTGATCATAAAGGCGGAACTGGACCGTGACAGTATTATGATCGGCGAGCAGGCCTGTTTAAGCCTGAAAGCCACGCTTGACAAGTCTGCCGCTTACGCCTTTCCGCGCATAGACACGATCAACAACAACAGGGTGGAAATACTGGCGTTCAAAGGACCGGACACCCTGCAACAAAGCGCGGACCAACTCACCGTGCAGGCCAGCTGGACCATCACCTCTTTTGACGCCGCCGTCTATAGCCTGCCGCGTATTCCATTTCTGGTACGCCACGCCGGCGGCAAAACGGATACCCTGTACTCCGAAAGCCTGCAACTGAAAGTAAAAACAGTACCTATAGACACGACAACGTACCAGGCCTATGACATTAAAACACCGATACAATACCCTATTACCCTGGGTGAAGTATTGCCCTATGCGGGCGGCGGATTGTTGCTGGTGGCGCTCATTGCGCTGATAGTGTATATCATTCGCCAACGGCAGAAGAACAAACCCCTGTTTTTTGCAGCCAGGCCTAAGGACCCGCCCTATGTGACGGCCCTGCGCGAGCTGGAAAAAATAAAGGCGGAAAAGCTGTGGCAAAACAACAAGGTTAAGGTGTATTACACCAGGGTTACCGACGTATTGCGGGTTTATCTGGAAGAACAATACCACATCCAGGCCATGGAAAAGACCTCGGAAGAAATCCTCCAATCCGTACAAAGCCTGGACATACCGGCTCCGCTGATAGCCCAGCTACGCGAAATGTTCAATGTATCGGACCTGGTAAAATTCGCCAAATACCAGCCGGAGCAAAATGAAAATGAGCTCGCGGTTAATGTGGTCAGCGACTTCGTATATAAGACCCGGCCCACGGAAGAGACGAATAAGGAAACCGAAAAAGAGAAAGACTAAGAGATTAAGAAGAAAATGAACTAACTATGTTTTTTGAGTATCCTAAAATATTATACCTGCTATTGCTGCTGATTCCGGTAGTAGCGCATTATAGCTGGCGCCAGATTAAAGGCGCTGCGCCGTCACTGCAAATTTCCACCCTGGCGCCTTTTGCCAGAACGGGGAAGGGATGGCGGCATTATTTCCAACACCTACCCTTCATCCTGCGCACCCTGGCTATTGCCATGCTGATTATTGCCATGGCGCGCCCCCGCTCGTCGGACGAATTCAGCCAGACCGATACCGAAGGGATTGACATTGTATTTGCATTGGACGTATCCACCAGTATGCTGGCGCGCGACTTCAAGCCCGACCGCATCAATGCGGCCAAGGATATCGCCATACAATTTATTGCCGAACGCCCGCATGACCGTATGGGCCTGGTGATTTTTGCCGGCGAGAGCTTTACCCAATGTCCGCTCACTACGGACCGTGGCACCCTGATCAACCTGATGAAAGAAGTGGAAACAGGGCTGATAGAAGACGGAACGGCCATAGGCAACGGCCTGGCAACGGCCGTGGCGCGCATCAAAGACAGTGATGCCAGGAGCCGGGTGATCATCTTGCTGACGGACGGGGTGAACAACCGCGGCGAAATAGCGCCGCTGATGGCGGCTGAAATAGCCAAGACTTACGGCATACGCGTATACGCCATCGGGATCGGCGCCAAGGGGATGGCCCCCTATCCGTTCATGACCGAGCGCGGTGTGATGATACAACAGGTACCGGTAGAGATTGACGAAGCCCTCTTGCAACAGATCGCCGAACAAACCGGCGGACGTTATTTCCGGGCTACAGACAATACTAAACTCATAGAAATTTACAATGAAATCAATCAGATGGAAAAGGCCAAAGTTACGGTGGACGCCTTGTCTATCTACAAAGAAGAATTCATGCCCTTCGCCCTGGCCGCCCTGGCGGCATTCCTGCTGGAACTCTTATTACGATTGGTCATTTTAAAACGGATACCATAATGTTACAATTTGCACAACCAATATATTTTTGGCTACTGGTGCTGATTCCGGCGCTGGTAATCGTTTACATCTTTCATTTACGATTGAAACGCAGGGCCTTGTCGCGCTTCGGAAATATCGCCGTAATGGCGCCGCTTATGCCCGGCGTGTCCAAACGGCGCGGCTGGTTCAAGCTGATTTTGCTCTGCTTCGCCGTCTTCTTCCTCGCCATCGGCCTGAGCCGTCCGCAAATCGGCGCCGCAATGCGTGAGGTGAAAAGCCGCGGCGTGGAAGTGATCGTAGCCCTTGACGTATCCAACAGCATGCTGGCGCAGGACTTTAGACCCAACCGGTTGGAACGGGCCAAACAAGCCGTTTCACGACTGGTAGACCGGCTGAAAGACGACCGCATAGGCCTCATTGTATTTGCCGGAGACGCTTATGTACAGCTGCCGGTAACGGCCGATTACGTATCCGCCAAGATCTTCCTCTCGTCCATTTCTCCGGATATCATCCCCAAACAAGGTACGGCCATCGGCTCCGCCATTAACCTGGCCATGCGCTCATACACCCTGCAAAGCGACCGCAGCCGCGCGCTGATCATCATCACCGACGGCGAAAACCATGAAGACGATCCGGTAAGCGCCGCCCGGCAGGCCTATGAACAAAACATCGTAGTGCATACCATTGGTATAGGCTCGCCCGAAGGACAGCCCATCCCCGTGGCAGGCGGCATGCTCAAAGACAAGGACGGCAACATTGTGGTAACCCGCCTCGACGAAAACAGCCTGCAGGAAATCGCCGAGGCCGGGCACGGCTCCTATACCCGCGCCACCAACGCCGACCTGGGGCTGGATAAGGTGCTGGATGAAATTGCTAAAATGGATAAGCAGGAAATGAGCAGTGTGGTATTTTCCGAATACAATGAACAGTTTATGTATCTCTTTGCCATCGCCCTGTTCTTTCTTATCGCAGAAACTTTTATTACCGAACGTAAAAATAAATGGTCCAACAGTTTTGATATTTTCAGAACAAAAAAAGAAGCTTAGTATGAAACGTCTGTTATTATTTTTACCTTTGCTGCTGCTATCGTTGGGCGCCTTTGCACAGGCCGACAAAGCCGCCGTGCGCCAGGGCAACAAATGCTATAAGGAAGGCTCCTTCAATGAGGCGGAAATCGCCTACCGCCGCGCACTGGAAGCGGATTCGACATCACTGGCCGCCAGGTTTAACCTGGGCGACGCCTTTTATAAGCAACAGCAGTATGAACAGGCAGAGCAGGTTTTCAAAGCGCTGGCCGGCCCCAATGTACTGATGAGCAGGGAAAACAAAGCCAGGGTAATGCATAACCTGGGCAATGCGAGTCTGCAGCAAAAAAAATGGAAAGAAAGCGTGGCGGCCTACAAGCAGTCTTTACGCCTCAACCCGGCCGATGATGAAACACGCAGCAACCTGGCCTACGCCCAGGAAATGATGCAAAAGGACCAGCAAAACCAAGACCAAAACCAAGACCAGAACAAAGATCAAAATCAGGACCAGAACAAAGACCAGCAAGACCAAAATAAAGATCAGAATAAAGACCAGAACAAGGATCAGAACAATCAGGACCAAAACAATCAGGACCAGAATAAAGACAACAAACAGGATAAGAAAGACCAGCCGCAACAGGGCCGGGAACCCAAAATCTCGCCGCAACAGGCGCAACAGATCTTAGATGCGGTACAGGCCGACGAAAAAGACACCCAGGAAAAGGTAAAGAAAGAAAAGGCCAAAGCGGTCGGACAATATAAGACAGAAAAGAATTGGTAAAGAGATCATCTATCGGTAGGATATTATGAAAAAAATATTATTCATTATTTATTATTCATTATTCATTATAACAGCTGCATGGGCCCAGGAGGTATCGTTCACCGTCTCAGCGCCACGGGTGGTAGCCACGGGTGAGGCTTTCCGCGTGTCCTTCTCACTTAATGAGGAGCCGGATAATTACACCGGGCCGGATTTCGGCGGGCTTAATGTACTGGCCGGGCCGTCACGCTCCAGCAGCCAAAGCATTCAAATCATCAACGGAAAAACAAGCCACAGCAAAACGGTCAGTTTCGTATATGTACTGCAGGCCGGCAAAGAAGGTTCGGTTAGCATAGGCAGCGCCAAGGCGACAGTCAATGGCAAACAGTACCAGACCCAGGGGTTCAACATTGATGTGGTAAGCAGCGACGCCGTACCGGCAACGAACAACCAGCAGCAACAACAAGGCCAGTCCGGCGCTGCGGCAAGCCGGGCCGACGAGACCGATGCATTTGTAAGTATAAGCCTCAGCAAAGGCTCCGTCTATCGCGGCGAACACGTGATCGCTACGATTAAACTCTACACGCGCCAGATGAATATCGCCGGATTCGAGGAGGTAAAGTTCCCTTCTTTTAATGGCTTCTGGAGCCAGGAAGTGGAATCCGCCCAACAGTTGCAATTTCAGCGGGAGAATGTAAACGGCAAATTATACAATGCCGCCGTATTGCGCCGCTACGTATTGTATCCGCAGCAAACCGGCAGCATAAAGATTGACCCGTTTGAAGTCACCTGCGTCCTGCAGGTACGTGGCAACACGCAGGCCCGCAGTATATTTGACTCTTTCTTCGATACGCCGCAAAGTATCCGCAAACACATTGTATCGGCCAGCCCCTCTTTGCAGGTGAATGAGTTGCCGGCCGGGGCGCCGGCCTCTTTCAAAGGCGCCGTAGGCAGTAATTTCCAACTGGACGCCCATTTTAACCGCGACAGTGTACAAGCCAATGACGCGATCAACCTCCTGGTGAAAATCAGCGGAGAAGGCAACCTGAAACTCATGGAAGCCCCGGACGTGAATTTTCCTCCCCATTTCGAGGTCTATGATATCAAAACCACCGATAACTCCAAAGTTTCGGCGGCCGGCATATCCGGAAGCAAAACCTTTGAATATCCCATCATTCCTCGCAGCGAGGGCAGTTTTGACATTCCTGCCGTAGAGTTTTCTTATTTCGATATTCAGAAAAAACAATACGTAAGCCTCCGCAGCAAGGGGCTGCACCTGGGGGCAAGTAAGGATCCGAATGCGGGAAGCGCCACGACCGTGGCAAGCCTCAACCGTCAGTCGGTAAAATCACTCGGAAGCGATATCCGGTATATTAAAACCGGAACGCTGAAATTGTCGGAAGCAGGACAGTTGTTTTTCTGCTCTGCCGCTTACTGGCTGCTACTGGCGCTCCTCTGCGCAAGTTTTATCTGCATTTATGTGTGGTTGAAGCAGCACATCAAGAAATCACAGGACAAGGTCTTTACCCGCCACCGCAAAGCCAATAAAATGGCCAGACGCCGCCTTAAAGCCGCCGGGGTCTTCCTCAAGGATGGTAACGGAAATGCTTTTTACGATGAATTAAGCCGCGCGCTCTGGGGGTACCTGACAGACAAAACAGGATTGGAAGTGGCCGACCTCTCCCGCGAGAAAGCCCGGGAAGCGATGCGCGAAAAACAAGCGCAGGAAGAAGATATCGAAGCCTACCTGCATGTGATTGAAGACTGTGAATTTGCCCGTTACGCACCGGGCTCCGGCCGCTCCGAAATGCAGAAGGTATATGATGAGGCCATCAGGATGATCAGTAAATTGGAACAAGTGTTTTAACGAGACTACGAAACTAAGGGATCAGGATTATGACAATGAGAACTATCAGATACTGCTTATTATTCATTTTTATGCTGCCAGTAGCCGTAACGCTGCAGGGGCAGACGGCGGAAAGCGAAATGTGGGGCAAGGCCAACGAGGCTTATGCTACCGGAAACTATGCCGCTGCAGAAGAGGCTTACAAGGCGATAGAACGTACAGGACTCGTATCCAATGAACTGTTCTATAACCTCGGCAATGTATATTACAAACAAAAAGCATGGGGCAAAGCGGTGCTTTACTATGAACGCGCCCTTAAACTGGAGCCCGGCGATAACGACGCCCTCTACAACCTGGAAATGGCCAGGGCCATGACAATCGACAAAATCGAGGCCATGCCGGAATTTTTCCTGGCGACCTGGATCAAAGGCATACACGGCATGGCCGGCGCCGATACCTGGGCCTGGCTGTCTGTCTTGCTACTGGCCGCCTGCCTTGTATTGGCCGGCTTATTTTTCTTTGCAGACAGTATCCCCCTGCGCAAGGTCTCTTTCTTTGCCGCCGTGCTGGCCCTGCTGCTCAGCGCCGGGAGCTTTACCTGCGCCCGCTACCAGCAAGCGGCGCTGCTGGACCGTTCGGAAGCCATCATCATGGCCGCCGTAACCACAGTAAAAAGCTCGCCGGACAGTAATGGCAAAGACCTTTTTATATTGCATGAGGGAACCAAAGTCAGCCTCCTCGAAAGCCTGGGAGAATGGACCCGCATACAACTGATGGACGGCCGCCAGGGCTGGACCCTGCGTAGCGCCACAGAACAGATATAATTTGTATACCTAATAAATACTATGAAAAAAATTGCATTGATTACAGGCGCCACTTCCGGCATTGGAAAAGCAACGGCCGTGAAGTTCGCTCAAAACGGATACCGGCTGATCCTCACCGGACGACGGGCAGCCGAGCTGAATAAGGTGAGTAAGCAACTGACCGACGAATACGGCGTTGAAATATTGGACTTATGTTTCGATGTCCGCAACCTCGATGAAGTGGAAAAGTACCTGGGCCATCTTCCGGCAGAGTGGCAGGAGATTGATGTCCTGGTGAATAATGCAGGACTTGCCGTGGGGCTTAGCCCGCTGCAGGAAGGGGTGACGGATGACTGGGAACGGATGATTGATACGAACATTAAAGGCTTGCTGTATGTAAGCCGTACAATTACCCCGCTCATGGTCAAACGCGGCCGGGGCCATATCATCAATATCGGCTCCATTGCCGGGAAGGAAGTTTATGTGAACGGCAATGTTTACTGCGCTACCAAGCATGCGGTAGACGCCCTGAGCAAGGCGATGCGCATTGATTTGTTGCCGCACAATATCAAGGTGACCCAGGTCTGCCCCGGCGCTGTGGAAACGGAGTTTTCACTGGTACGTTTCAAGGGTGACCAGGAGCGGGCGGACACTGTGTACAAGGGCTTTGAACCCTTGACCGGAGGGGACATTGCCGAAGTGATCTGGTTTGCCGTAACGCAGCCGGCGCATGTAAACATCAACGACATGGTGGTGATGCCTACGGCGCAGGGCAGCAGCAGCGTATGGAATAAGAAATTATAAGAACAGCGGGTTCACATAGGTCTTCACATCCTCTATACCGATATTTTTATCGCAAAGGATGATCAGCCGTTCCAGGGCGTTACGAAACTCCCTGATGTTACCAGTCCACGGATATTTTTGCAGTTCGGTCACGGCTTCGGCCGTGATTTTGCGTTTGGCATAGCCGTACTCTTCACAGATTTGTTTGATGAAATGCTCGGCCAGTAAGGGAATATCGTCTCTCCGCTCCGAAAGGGAGGGCATGTGCATTACAATCACACTCAGGCGGTGATAAAGGTCCTCGCGGAAGGCGCCGCGCTCTATTTCCAGTTTAAGGTTTTTATTGGTAGCGGCCACCACGCGGACATTCACATTGATGTCGGCGTCACTGCCTATACGGGACACCTTGTTTTCCTGCAGGGCGCGCAATACCTTGGCCTGTGCGGAGGGGCTCATATCCCCGATCTCATCAAGAAACAAGGTGCCGCCATTGGCCTGTTCGAATTTACCTTTATGCTGCTTCACGGCCGAAGTAAATGAGCCTTTTTCATGACCAAAGAGTTCGCTTTCTATCAGTTCTCCGGGAATAGCCGCACAGTTCACTTCGACGAAAGGCGCCGCGGAGCGGGTGCTTTTTTCATGCAGCCAACGCGCCGCCAATTCCTTGCCCGTACCGTTGGAGCCGGTAATCATTACGCGGGCTTCAGTAGGCGCTACCCGCTCTATCATATCTTTGATTTTCATCATGGCCTCCGAAGTACCGATCAGCTCCGGGACTTTAGACACCTTACGTTTCAGCACTTTGGTTTCTTTTACCAGCTCCGTCTTCTCCGTCGCATTCCGGATTGCAATCAGGATGCGGTTCAGGTCAAGCGGTTTCTCAATAAAATCATAGGCCCCCTTCCGGATACACTCCACGGCCGCATCAATGGTCCCGTGTCCGGAAATCATGATAACCGGCAATTCACGGTGTTGCTGTTGTAATTTTTCCAGCACCTCCATACCGTCCATTTCGGGCATTTTTATATCACAAAAAACCAAGTCCAGGGAAGCCTCGTCCGCCGTTTGCAGCGCTACCTTCCCCTTATCGGCCAATAAGACGTCATGTCCTTCATAGCTCAGGATATCCTTCATGGTATTCCGGATACTTTTTTCGTCATCTACTACCAGTATTTTCATTTCCAGATTTAAATATTACGGGGTTATAAATGGGACAGTTCACTGGCTGCTCCTTCTTTCAGGGAGTAGCTGCATTGCATTATGCTACGGGCCGCTATTTTGTCGATGACCAGTTGCGTAAGCAGCACGGCCGGCACGATAAAATCCGCCCTTATCGGCGAGAGCCCTTTGATTTGCAGTCGCTCTGCCGTCGTTAGCGACAGTAAGCTGTTATGCAAATTACGGAAAGCGCCCGGGTCTATGGGGTAAGAAGGCGTGTCCGCCTCTTCTTCCTCGGCATGGCTTAAGATCGCCCTGTAACTATCGAAGGAACCGGAAGAGCCGATCAGGGAATCCGGCTTATAGCGCCCTATCGCTTGCCACAGCAAGGCCAACTCTTCTTCCAGATAAGTTGTTATAGCGGCAATTTCTTCTTTCTTTATGGGATCCGACGGACGGAAACGCTCCAACAAACGCGCCATGCCCAAAGGAAAACTATGTTTCCAATATATTTCATGCGCATTGCCGATGATGAACTCCACACTTCCGCCTCCGATGTCCAGCATCAGCACCGGAGTCTCCGTAAGACGGGCGCCGGAACAGATGCCTTTGTAGATCAGTTCCGCCTCACGGTCTCCGCTGATCACCTGTATATAGAGACCGAATTTTTCTTTCAGGTAGGCTGTAAAGGCGGCGCCGTTTTTAGCGTCGCGCACGGCAGAGGTGGCATAGGCATAACACTGCTCCGCGCCCCCCCAAAGGTACAGTTGCCGCATCAGGGCCTGCATGGCTGTGGCGGCGGTTTCAAAGGCTTTCGGGGTAAGCATGCCGCCGGACAGCCCGCCATCCCCCAAACGCGCAGCCTGCTTGGCCACTCTTATTGTATTCCAGTGACCCTGTTCTACTTCCGCCAAGAGCAGATTGTAGACATTCGTACCCATATCAAATATCGCCACGCGCATAGGAAACAAAGATACGAAAAAAATTGTATATTTGTAAGCACTATTTAAATAAATCACATTGGAAACTGCTCACTTCAAAATAATTATTGCAATTGACGGTCACTCATCGACCGGCAAAAGCTCCTTTGCCAAAGCCATTGCCGCCCGCCTGGGCTATATCTATGTAGACACCGGCGCCATGTACCGCGCAGTAACCCTGTACGCCCTGCAACACGGCATGATTGACCACTCCGGCGCTATCGACGAAGCCGCCCTGTTGTCGGCAATCCCCGACATTCATGTCACATTTCAGCACATAAACGGAGAAAACACCACCTTCCTCAATGGCGAGAATGTAGAAGCCGAGATCCGCGGCATTGCCGTAGCCGGCCATGTAAGCGCGGTGAGCGCTATTGCCGGGGTGCGCAAACACCTGGTATTACTACAGCAACAGATGGGCAAGGAGAAGGGTATTGTAATGGATGGGCGTGATATCGGCACCGTGGTATTCCCCCAGGCCGAGTTAAAGATTTTCATGACGGCCGATCCGGAAGTAAGGGCCGGGCGACGCTATAAGGAACTTACGGATAAAGGCGAACAGGTCTCTTTTGAGGAGATCCTGCGGAATGTGGTGGAGCGCGACCGGATAGACTCCACCCGCGCCGTAACCCCCTTGCGCCGTGCAGAAGACGCCCTCTTGCTGGACAATAGCAATATGACCCCACAAGAGCAGATGGCATGGTTTTTGCAACTGATCAATGAAAAGTTAAACATTGAACCGGGCCTGCAAGCCCAATGAAATTATCATCGGCCATGAACACGCTCTTAATTGTTATATTAATATCTGTAATCCTGCTGGCCATTTGTTTTGCCGGACTGGCGCTGAATATCCTCCTTAAGAAAAACGGAAAATTCCCGGAAACAGAGATCGGCAGTAATAAAAACATGCGCAAGCTTGGTATACGTTGTACCAAGCAGGATGAGATACTCCGTGACCGCGAATGGAAAGGGAAAAAAAACACCAAAGCCGGGGAGGAAGAAAATCTCTGCAGCGGATGTTGCGGATGCGGGGAGAACGCCTAAAACTCCGGCAAGAGTTTACGCAGGGCTTCCGTCAGGTTATTCAGGGCCAGGGGTATATTCCAGCGGCTTTTATCACGCGGTTCGACCCGGTTGGAAATAGCCCGCAAAGCCAGGAAGGGTAATTTCTCCTGTAAGCACACATAAAAGAAAGCAGCGCTCTCCATGGTTTCAATATCAGGCGTGAAGCGGCTGCGCAATTCCTCTATCGGGCTTTGGGCCCCACTGACCGTTTGAACGGTAACGCCGGTAGCCTCCGGCAGCGCGGCATAGGCTGCGGGAAAAGGGTTATAAGGAGCCGCATGAAGGGCGCCGGAACGAAAAGGAAAGGTATCGGCATTGAGAAGGTTTTCATCGAAGAGGGTAGAAAAGCCTTCGGGGGTACGCACACCGGTATCTCCGAAATATTCTTTACCAACACGGCAAACGGCGCCGACGGCCAGCCGGTCGTTAAAACTGCCGGCGATACCCGTATTAATGACCAGGTCGAAGGGCTCGGATTGCAGTAATTTCAAGGTATGATAGGCCGTGGCGGCAACACCGATGCCTGTAACGGCGCAGCTAAGGTCCATTTCGGGAAAAGCGGCAGCCGCCTGGCGGGCGGCCAGCAGTTCGTCGGGCGTGGCGGCGGTAAGGAGAATTTTCATATTTTATTCGTATATTTGCGCCAATATAGTGAAAAATCGGATATGTACGAAAAAATCGACAAATATGACCCCGACAAAACCGAAGCGCTGGCCCGTCACTATAAGGCCATACTGGAATTGTTAGGCGAAGATGTTACACGCGACGGATTGGAAAAGACCCCGCAACGGGTGGCCAAGGCCATACAGTTTCTCACTCACGGCGAAAACCTCAACCCATCGGAAATACTCCTCTCGGCCCGTTTCAAGGAAGATTACCGGCAGATGGTGCTGGTCAAGGATATTGAGGTATACTCCATGTGTGAGCACCATATGTTGCCTTTTTACGGCAAGGCGCACGTGGCCTATATTCCTAACGGGTATATTACAGGATTGAGCAAGGTGGCTCGGGTGGTCGACGCCTTCGCACGGCGCCTGCAGGTACAGGAACGCCTTACGGTACAGATCCGCGACTGTATACAAGATACGCTGAACCCGCTGGGGGTTGCGGTGGTGATTGAAGCCGCCCACACCTGCATGTTGATGCGGGGCGTACAGAAGCAAAATTCAGTGGCCACCACGTCGGCCTTTACGGGAGCTTTCATGAAAGACCCCCGTACACGCGAAGAATTCATGCACCTGATAGGGGTCAAATTACATTAAAAAACAGATTTATGCGCAATATTTTCCTTAGCCTCCTCCTGCTGACAGGCACAAGCGTCCTCCTCTCGGCCCAAACACCGGCCAATGACAATAGCTCCAACACGGTTGTAAAGTGGTACACCATGACAGAAGCCATCAGGCTGAATGAAAAGGCGCCCCGGAAATTATTCATAGACCTCTATACCGATTGGTGCGGCTGGTGCAAAACCCTGGATAAAAAAACATTCTCAGACCCTGCTGTGGCGGCTTACCTTAATGCCAATTATTATCCGGTGAAATTTAATCCGGAGACGACCAAGGAAGCCATTACCTTCGGAGGCAACACCTTTCACTATAACCCGCAATATAGGGCGCACGAATTGGCGATTGCCCTGATGCAGGGAAAGATGAGTTATCCGAGCATGGCCTATATCAATGAAGGCATGCAACTGCTTTCCACCGTACCGGGCTACCAGGGTCCGGAAGATATACTCCCGCTGCTGGTGTATTTTGCCAAAGATTATTACAAAACAATCGGCTGGGAAGATTTTCAGAAACAGTGGCCCCAACTGAAGAAAAGTAGTCTGTAGCCGGGCTTTAGCCTCTAATAAAATAGTGTTTATAAAGGGAAAGTCATCGTTTTGCCCAGCTGGTAAACAGGAACGCGCTGCTGGAGCAGGGTGTTCTGGCCGTCAATAAGGCGGGCCTGACACACTTCCGGAATGCGATAGCAAACGCGTTTGCCCTTATCCGTATCTTCCGCATTGGAGGGCATGGCGCCCACCCTTGCCGTGGGAGTCAGGTCGAGTACCACCGGCCGGCCGGCCATATTATCGGAGGCGACCAGGCCCTGCGTATCGGACAGGCGAAAGGCCACATAGAGTTGTTTGGCCTGGCCGGGATCCGGAATCACCTCAAAAGAGGCGATTTGGGTATCACAAGAGGATTTGCCTACAAAAAGGCTCAGGTATTCGCGCTCCAAGGCATCTATGGCCTCCAGGGCGGCACGCAAACCGTCTCCGGAGGGGATATTATCGGAGTCACCGGTAATCAGCTCCATACGTTTCTTCCGCAGGGTATAAATGGCATTGGCGGTTTCTTCGGCGCGGCGTTCAATATTTTTTTCAACGAGCTGGCTCTGTTGTACGGGGACGCGCTCAAAACCATTGTCGGTTTTCACTGTTTTATAGAAAGTGCTGTTTTCTTTGGCCAGGTTAGATTCAGGTCCGCGGTTATGGAAATCCTGCTCGCGGGCGGCGGTGGCGAAACGCCAGGGCGCAGGCGCTGCGGCCGCATTTTCAAACAGGGCCACCAGCCCCGTAGCGGTCATGGTCAAGAAATTGGTAGCGGCCTTGCTATCTTTTACAGCGACGGTATAGGTCTGTGTCGCATCGGCTTCTACCAGCCACTGCAGGTCTACGGAACGCAGGGTGCATGTTTCCCTGTTCTCCACCGGAACCTCCAGGCCCAGGTACTTAGGGGCGAATTTGGCGTACGGGCCGGCAGTGAACACTTCACGCCTGGCCTCTGCGGTGATCCGGAGGGTGGTTTTGGGCAGGGCGTAAACAATAACGCCGTTAGGCAATTGCTGGGCAAAGGCCCCAACAGCCAGGAATAAGCAAAGTGCGGATACGAAAATCTTTTTCATCTTATATATTTTTTTGGCAAGAACCTGTATCTGTCTCTCAGTTTCTTAGTCTCTTAATTTCTTAGTCTCTTTCTAATTGGCCCAGGTACCTTTTGATCGTCTCTTCCAGTCCAAGGTAGAGCGCGTCACTGATAAGGGCATGACCAATGGAGACCTCAAGTAAACCGGGCACCTGTTGCGCAAAGTAGCGCAGGTTCTGAAGGCTCAGGTCATGACCGGCATTCAGACCCAATGAACACTCGGCCGCCGTGCGGGCCGCCAGGACAAAAGGAGCCACGGATAATTCCGGACTCGTCGGGTAAAAAGCAGCATAAGGCTCGGTATACAGTTCCACGCGGTCCGCACCGGCCTTCGCCGCTCCGACAACCATCTCCGGAATAGCGTTCACAAACACCGAAACCCGGATACCCTTGGCCTTGAAAGCGGCAATAACATCCCGCAAAAAGGGCAGGTGCTTCACCGTATCCCATCCGGCGCTGGAGGTTAACACATTGGCTGCATCCGGCACGAGGGTGACCTGTGCGGGCATCACTTGCAATACCAGTTCTATGAATTCGGAGGTAGGATTACCTTCAATATTAAATTCCGTTTGCAACACCGGCTTGAGGGCCAGCACATCGTCATAGCGGATATGGCGCTGGTCCGGCCGGGGGTGCACCGTAATACCCTGTGCACCAAATTTTTCACAATCCAATGCCACTTGTACCACATCGGGCATATTAGCGCCGCGGGCATTACGAAGGGTGGCTACCTTATTAATATTTACGCTTAATCTTGTCATTTCATTGCAAAAATACACCTTTAAATCCAGTAAAAAAACCTATCTTAGCGAAAATTTTTAAACAAAAGGGGCATTGGCCCCCTGATTTTTTTATAAAATATTTAAAAACATGAGAATAGCTATAAACGGCCGACAATTAGCCCCGACACACCTGCCGGAAGCGCGCCGCTTTATAGCCAACCTGCAGGCAAAAGGAGTCGCCGTTTTTTGCTGTGACCGGCTGGCGGCCCAACTACCGGAGCTCAGCCTTCCGACTATCCGTTGCGGACAGTTACCCGCAGACCTGGATTACCTGATCAGCCTGGGGGGTGACGGCACCTTCCTGGATAGTGTGCTGCTGGTGGCCGGTACACACATTCCGGTACTCGGAATAAACACCGGGCGGCTGGGTTTTCTCTCCAATATCCCGCTCGAAGAATCGGAACAGGCGATCAACGCCCTGCTAAACAACAACTACACGCTGGAAGAGCGCAGTATGCTCCATATTTCCGGCGCCTTTCTCTCGGATACTGATATTCCTTACGCACTCAATGAAATAGGCATACAAAAACACCTGCCGGCCATGATCAGCATACGGGTCAGGCTCAATGGCGAAAGACTGCCTGATTATTGGGCGGACGGATTACTGGTGTCCACCCCTACCGGATCTACCGCTTATTCCATGAGTGTGGGCGGTCCCATTATGATGCCCGCCACCAAAAGCCTGCTGCTCTCCCCCATCGCCTCACACAACCTCAGCACCCGGCCTTTGGTAATTGACGACCAGGCACAGCTCCAACTACAGGTATTCACGCGGCATGATACGGCCGTGGTCAGCCTGGACAACCGGCTCTACGAAGTTCCTTCCGGCGCAGAAATCTGGATAAAAAAAGCGCCTTTCACATTAAAAACAATCCGGCTGCACGGCTGTAGTTTTTTCTCCACACTTCATGAAAAACTACTCTGGGGCACCGATAAAAGAAACACACCTGATTAAACTTTAGGGTGATTAACCCGTCTAACTAAAAATGCACGTTTTAAAAAAAATCATAATTCTGCCATTGTTGGCATTGGGACTAACGGCTGCGGCGCAGGATGCCTCCGAGTGCTTCTACCAGCGTAATGTACACGAGGTCGGAATCGGCTTTGGCGCGACGTATTATATGGGCGACTTTAATCCCAACTTCACGCCTTTGCTATCCCCGCATGCTTACGGCAGTGCATTCTACCGTTACAATTTCAAGCAATATTTTTCTGTCCGCGGACAGGTCGGCGCCGGTTATATAAAAGGAGACCCTGCAAACATCAGTGATCCTCCACCCGGCGTCTCTGCCTTCAAACGCCCCTGGGCCTATGTAGAGGCTATGATGGAATTCAAATTTCTCCCTTATAATCCGGTAAACCTGAAAAAACGGGAACGTTTCACCCCCATGTTAATGGTAGGCATAGGCGCTTTTACGCTTAGCCGTGACCTGCAGCCTATATTCGACATCCCGGTGGGCGTAGGGGTCAAGTGGTGCGTCGCGTCGCGCTTATCCCTGGGGGCGGAGTGGCTGTGGCGTATTACTTTTTATGATAAAATCGACAATTATACAGGCGTAGATCCGAACCACAATGCGCTGATCAACAATGACTGGATCGGCACCCTCGGCATCACCCTCAGCTATCATATCAAACAGACCATACCCTGCCACTCGGACCGCTACAAGGCGCCTAAACGACGCGATTACAAAGGCATACTGCACCAATAAATACAAGAGATGAACAAGGACAATCAACAAGTTATCCCCTCGCATGTAGCCGTCATCATGGATGGTAACGGCCGTTGGGCCAAACGGCAGGGGCTGAAACGGATTTTCGGGCACCGCAACGCCATAGAGGCCGTACGCTCGGCCATCACCACGGCCGGGGAACTCGGAGTAGATTACCTGACGCTATATACTTTTTCGGAAGAAAACTGGAACCGGCCGCAAGAGGAGATCGACGGCTTGATGGAGCTGCTGGCAGAGGCCATCCGCAAAGAAACCCCCGGACTGAACAAAAACAATGTACAGCTCCGCTGCATAGGCAATACCGCCAGCTTACCGCCAAGCGTACAGGAGAAACTGCAATGGTGTATAGACGAAACCTCAAAAAATACAGGATTGGTGGTGCTGTTGGCCCTCAGCTACAGCGGCCGCTGGGATATCCTGCAGGCAGTACAACGCTATACGGCAGATCACCGGCAAGATGGCGGCAGCGAAACGACACCAAACGCCGCCGTTTTTGAGCAATACCTATCTACCGCAGGCCTCCCGCAACCCGACCTGCTGATCCGTACCGGTGGCGAAAAACGTATCAGCAACTTCATGCTCTGGCAAATGGCTTATACCGAATTGTTTTTCTGTGATGTATTGTGGCCTGACTTTCGTAAAAATCATTTCTTAGACGCTATAAATGAATACAATACGCGCGAAAGACGCTTTGGTAAAACCGGCGATCAAGTAAAAAACACGAACAAGCCTTAGCTTAACGAGGCTAATTAAGCTTTTTTTTCTACCTTTGTAAGATTATTCTTTTTAAAAATGCAAGTGACCAACCTTACACGATACGCTCTCCGGATTTTTATATTAATTGGGTGGGTAATATTTACCGGCCCAAATCTCGGGGCGCAAGAACCGGCGGACAATAAGGCAGCAGCCGATACTACGGCCGCCAGGCCAACTGCAGTACCGGCGCTGCAATTTGATCAGGCGCACCCCCAACAATTTGTAATCGCCGACATCACGGTTTCCGGCATCAAATACCTCAACCCCGAACAGATATTGTCCTTCACGGGCCTGGTAAAGGGGGATACGATCGTCCTGCCCAGCGATGATATTTCATTTGCCATGAAAAAATTATGGGCGCAGGGCTATTTCTCGGACATAGCCATCACCTACACCAAGGTGGTGGGAGACCATATTTACTTAGACATCCATTTGACCGAGCGGCCGCGCGTATCCGCCTGGGATTTCAAAGGCGTAAAGAAAGGGGAGAAAACCGACCTGCGCGAGCGCCTGCACCTGCGGCGCGGCAGCGAGCTTTCGGACTACCTCCTCAAAACATCGACAGACCTTATTTTGTCTTACCTTTCGGAAAAAGGTTTTCGTAAGGCCGAAGTAGACATCATCCAGGAAAACGACAGCCTGGTGCCCAACGCCGTTAAGGTTACATTTGACATTAAAAAAGGGGACAAGATTACCATTTCCAGCATCCGGATTTTCGGCAATGAAAACCTTTCCGACTCCAAAGTCAGGGGTAAGATGAAAAACAAGGATGCCCGCTTATGGAACCTTTTCAGCAGCAAGAAATTTAAAGACGAGGAATACCCCAGCGACAAGGAAAGCATCATCAGCTATTACAACGAGAAGGGCTACCGCGACGCGGTGATCAGCTCGGATTCCGTATTCTATATGAAACCCAAGCGCCTGGGCATTGACATTACCATTGATGAAGGGAAACGCTATTACTTCCGTAATATTTCCTGGGTGGGTAACACCATCATTCCCTCCTCGGCGCTGGATAATATTCTCAGCATCAAAAAAGGGGATGTCTATGATGTCGTAGCGATGGACAAGATGCTGCATTCCGACCAAATGTCGGTCAGCACCCAGTACATGGACCAGGGTTATCTGTTCTTTAACGTGCAGCCGGTAGAGGTGAATATCGTGGGTGACTCCGTGGATATTGAAATGCGTATTTACGAAGGAAAGCAAGCCACGTTCAACCGGATCATTATCACGGGAAATAATAAAACCAATGAGCATGTCATCCGCCGGGAGCTGTGGACGCGGCCCGGCTACCTCTTCAGCAAGACCAGCTTTGAGCGTTCGTTGCGTGAATTGGCGCAGTCGCAGAACTATGATGCGGAAAAATTAATGTCCCCCGAAGGCTATAAAATATCGCCCAACGAACGGGACGGAACGGTGGATGTTACGTATAACGTGGAAGAAAAATCCAATGACCAGGTGGAGCTTTCCGGCGGTTACGGCGGTAATACCTTTATTGCTACCGTAGGTTTCAAATTCTCAAACTTCTCTCTCCGGAATATCTTTAAGAAAAGCGCCTGGCGGCCTATCCCCTCGGGCGACGGACAGACGCTGGCCATCCGTTTCCAAACCAACGGCAGTTACTATACCGCAGCGTCCATCAGCTTTATGGAACCCTGGCTCGGCGGCCGTAAACCGACAGCCCTTTCCGTATCCGCGTATTATACCCGCGAGACCAATGCGTCCTACTACTTCCAGACGGCCACCCAGTCTCTGGAAACATGGGGGCTCTCCGCAGGGATACAACAGCGCCTCAAATGGCCGGACTCGTACTTCACCCTCTATACCGGCGCGTCGTTACAACACTATATACTGAACAACTGGCAGGGCTATTTCCTGTTTTCGGACGGCACGTCCAACAACCTTAGCTTCAGCATTATTTTAGGCCGCAACTCTACCGACCAGCCCATCTACCCGCGCAAGGGCTCGGATTTTTCACTGGGGCTCCAAATCACGCCGCCTTATTCTTTGCTCTCGGGCAAGAACTACAAGGGCATGTCCGATCAGGACAAATACCAGTGGATCGAATACCACAAATGGACATTTAAAGCCGCCGTTTACACCCAGCTGGTGGGAGACCTGGTATTGATGACCCGCGCCCAATTCGGTTTCCTGGGGTACTATAGCGAAGATTGGGGCTACTCTCCTTTTGAAAGTTTCATCCTCGGGGGTGACGGCATGGGCGGTTTCAGCCGCTACGGCCAGGAAAATATAGCCCTCCGCGGATATGCCAACTCCTCTATCACACCCCGTATCAACGGCGCTTATGCCGGCCATATCTATGATAAATTTACGCTGGAGTTGCGCCATCCGATCATCATGCAACCCCAGGCCAATATCTTCGGCTATGTCTTCTTTGAAGGCGGTAATGCCTGGTCCTCGTTTGACAAGTTCAACCCCTTCGCCATTAAACGTGCGGCGGGCGTAGGCGTCAAACTGATGTTGCCCATCGTAGGTATCCTGGGTATAGACTGGGGCTACGGCTTCGATAACGTACCCACCTACCCCAACGCAGGCGGCAGCCAGATACATTTCACCTTCGGTATGCCGATGTAAAAAAAGTGAATAATGAATAACGAATAATGAATAATATTATGAAACGGATACTTATTCTTCTAACAATAGTGCTTGGAACGCTGGGAACGGCGTCGGCACAAAAAGTCGGATACCTCAATACCGAAACAATTCTCAACAAAATTCCCGCATACAAGACGGCGCAAGGCCAGATTGAGCGCCTGCGTACGCAATACCAGGGAGAGATAGAAACCGGCTACCAGAAAATCGAAGAGCTGTATAAGGCCTACCAGAATGACAAGGTGCTGCTGACCGATGATATGAAAAAACGCCGTGAAGACGACATCATCAATAAGGAAAAAGAGGTAAAGGAACTGCAACGTAAATATTTTGGGCAGGACGGCAGCCTGAGTAAAAAAAGTGAAGAATTATTGAAACCCATACAGGATAAAGTGATGAATGCGGTGAAGGATGTGGCGGCGGATGACGGCTATTCCCTGATCATCGACACGGCCAACAACCCGTCCGTAATCTTTACCCTCCCCAAATATGACATTAGTGATAAGGTCATTGCCAAATTAGGATATAAATAAAAACATAAATAATCTGTTATGAAAAAAATTCTCTTAGTGAGTGTATTGGCTGTTATTTGCGGTAGCGCGGCTGCCCAGAACTTCAAATTCGGACATATCAATGCCCAGGAACTGGTAGCCCTGATGCCCGAACGCGACTCAGCCCAGGTGAAGTTTGAGAACTATGGTAAAGAATTACAAGATCAGGTAGAAGCCATGCAGGTGGAACTGAACAACAAGTACAATACTTTCCAGCAAAAACAAAATACCTGGAGCGATGCGATCAAAGAATCCAAAATGCGCGAAATCCAGGAATTGGGCCAACGGTCTCAGGAATTTCAACAGACCGCCCAGGAAGACCTGCAGAAAATGTACCAGACACTGCTCCGCCCGGTAATAGAAAAAGCCAACAAGGCTATTGAAACCGTGGCTAAACGCGAAGGCTTTACTTATGTATTCGACCTCAGCGGCGGCAGCCTTTCTTACTTCAATCCGGAGCAAAGCATCGACCTGCTGCCCCTGGTGAAAAAAGAACTGAATATCACCAAGGTTCTTCCCTCGACCGCACGTCCTGCTACCGGCGCCGCACCTAAAAGATAAGCATATGTACACGGCTCCTATCGGCTTACTCGACTCCGGAATCGGCGGATTGTCGGTATGGCGTGAGGTGAACCGTTTGCTTCCGCAGGAGCATACTGTGTACTATGCCGACACGGCTTACTGCCCTTACGGCCCCAAGACACAGGAGGAGATCATAGCCCGGACGGCGCATATTACGGATTGGTTATTGGACCGGCAAGCCAAACTTATCGTATTGGCCTGCAATACCGCGACAGCCGCCGCTATTGATTATTTACGCGCACAGTATAATGTACCCTTTGTAGGCATGGAGCCGGCTGTAAAGCCGGCTGCTTTGCATTCACAAAGCGGCATAGTGGGAGTATTGGCTACCCGCGGAACTTTTAAAGGCCGCTTATACAATGAAACGGCGGAACGCTTCGCCGCCCATGTTAAAATCATAGAACAGCCGGGTGACGGACTGGTAGAGCTGATAGAAGCCGGCCGGATCGACACGCCGGAAATGAACGCCTTGCTGCACCGTTATGTAGACCCGCTGCTGGAGGCCGGCGCCGACCATATCGTGCTGGGCTGTACCCATTACCCTTTCCTTGTCCCTGCCCTGCGGAAAATAACGGGCGACAGGGTCGTGCTGCTTGATCCGGCGCCGGCCGTAGCCCAACGGGTGAAAAGCCTGCTGGAGCAGCATGGCCTGCTGAACACCTCGGGAGCGCCTGCCCGTCACGAATTTTATTCCGACGAACGCCCCTTCTCCCCCTCAGGCCTCATCATACATTAACCCCCTCCCCCAATCATTCATTATTCACTATTAATTATTCACTACGCCTATGACCCCCGCACAACTCTTCTGGTTTATTCCCGCCTCATCCGTTCTGGCGCTGGCATTTGCCTGGTATTTCTTTCGCAATATGATGAAAGAAAGCGAAGGTACGGACACCATGAAAACAATAGCCCTCCACGTACGAAAAGGCGCTATGGCCTACCTGCGCCAACAATATAAGGTGGTCTCCATTGTATTTATTGTATTGGCCCTGTTTTTCGCCTACCTGGCTTATGGCCTGGGCGTACAGAACCCCTGGGTGCCTTTTGCCTTCCTTACCGGCGGATTCTTTTCGGGGCTGGCCGGCTTTATCGGTATGAAAACGGCGACCTTCGCCTCTGCCCGTACGGCCAACGCAGCCCAACGCTCACTCAACAGCGGCCTACGCGTGGCATTCCGCTCCGGCGCCGTGATGGGTTTAGTGGTTGTAGGGCTCGGCCTGCTGGATATTTCTTTATGGTATATTATCTTAAACCACTTCGTAGAAGAGGTAAGTGACGCCCAAAAGCTGGTGGTCATCACCACGACTATGCTGACCTTCGGGATGGGCGCCTCCACCCAGGCTCTCTTTGCCCGCGTAGGCGGCGGTATTTACACCAAAGCGGCGGATGTGGGGGCCGACCTTGTCGGTAAGGTGGAAGCCGGCATTCCGGAAGACGACCCGCGCAACCCGGCCACCATCGCCGATAATGTAGGCGACAATGTGGGTGACGTAGCCGGTATGGGTGCAGACCTCTATGAAAGCTACTGCGGCTCTATCCTGGCCACCGCGGCCTTGGGCGCTTCGGCCTATTTCATGGCGCCCGAGATGCAATTGAAAGCCGTATTCGCACCCATGCTGATTGCCGCCGTAGGCATTGTGTTGTCTATCCTGGGTATCTTCTTGGTACGCACCAAAGAAGGCGCCAGCATGAAACAACTGCTCGGCGCACTGGGCCGCGGCGTAAATGTCAGTTCTTTCCTCATTGCCGTCTCTACTTTCGGCATCCTGTACGCCCTGCAAATGGACAATTGGATAGGCATGTCCTTCTCGGTAATCAGCGGTTTGCTGGCCGGTATTATCATCGGACAGGCTACCGAATATTATACTTCGCACTCTTATAAGCCCACGCAGAACATTTCGAAGAGCGGCACTACCGGTCCGGCCACGGTCATTATCTCCGGTATCGGCTTGGGCTTCTTATCTACCGCCATCCCTGTAATTACCATTGGCGTAGCCATCATCATGGCTTTTCTCTGCGCCATAGAATTTGATGTGGCCAATATGCTGAGCGCACACCACCTGAGCCTGGGCCTTTACGGCATAGGCATCGCCGCTGTGGGTATGCTTTCAACCCTGGGAATCACGCTGGCCACCGACGCCTACGGCCCTATTGCCGACAATGCCGGCGGTAATGCCGAAATGAGCCACCTCGGCCCGGAAGTGCGCAAGCGTACTGACGCCCTTGATGCGCTGGGCAATACGACAGCGGCTACCGGCAAAGGCTTTGCCATCGGCTCGGCAGCACTGACTGCCTTAGCCCTGCTGGCTTCTTACATTGAAGAAATTAAAATCGGATTCCAACGTATAGGCCAGGAATTCCTATCCATTCCCCTGCCCGACGGTACCAGCATGCAGGTAGAAACTGCCAAGGCGACTATCGTAGACTTCATGAACTATTATCAGATCAATCTGATGAACCCTAAAGTACTGATCGGCGCTTTCATTGGCTCCATGATGGCCTTCCTGTTCTGCGGATTGACAATGAATGCCGTGGGCCGCGCCGCCCAGAGCATGGTCGAAGAAGTGCGCCGGCAATTCCGCGAAATCAAAGGGATATTGAGCGGTGAAGCCACCCCTGATTACGCCCGTTGTGTAGAGATCTCGACCAAAGGCGCCCAGCGTGAAATGTTATTTCCCTCGCTCCTGGCCATCATTGCACCGGTGATCACCGGCCTGATATTCGGCGTAAGCGGTGTGATGGGACTCCTGGTAGGCGGCCTTTCCTCCGGCTTTGTGCTGGCGATCTTCATGGCCAATGCCGGCGGCGCCTGGGACAATGCGAAGAAATTTGTAGAAGAAGGCAACCACGGCGGAAAAGGCAGCGACTGTCATAAGGCCACCGTTGTGGGCGATACGGTAGGCGACCCCTTCAAAGACACCTCCGGCCCCAGCCTCAACATCCTGATCAAGCTCATGAGCATGGTGGCCATTGTAATGGCTGGGCTCACCGTGGCCTATAGTCTTTTATAGTAGTCGCCTAATGAATAATAGCGTAGCAAGACGAACGAAAATGTTTAGTCTTGCTACTTTTTTTTCAAAAATATCCTTATCTTTGTCTGTTAGTTTTAATTATTAACCCTTAATTTTTAATTATTTATGAGAACCACTCCTCCTACGAAAGGGCAGATCGCCTGGCCGCCTTTCGCACAACAAAAACACTATGCTGAGATGAACAAGCACACAGACATAGAAGAATTAGATTGGAAAGACGAAAATGACTACATTCCTGCAGACAAGTTTGATAAAAACGGTGTCTACATACTGAGTCCGGAAGAGAAAGCTGGTATTCAAGAATCTCTACAACAAATAGCCCGTGGAGAACTAATCAGCAACGAGGACTTAATAAAGGAGGTAGAAGGATGGTTCAAAAACAATTAGTTTGGACTCCCCGATCTAAACAACAGTTGAATGTCATTCTATCTTATTACACCAATCACAATGGCAGCAATCTATATAGTCAACAGCTACATAGTATTATTCAGCGAAAATTACAGCTATGCCAAAGTCAACCCTTCATGGGAAAAAAAATAAACAATGAACATGTGCGTGCTTTATTTATAGCACATCTTCACTTATTTTATCAAGTTAGCAAACAGTATCTCTTAATTCTTGACATCTGGGACGGGCGCCAAAACCCCGAGAGCATAAAATACTACAAAAAAGATTTATAAAATATATGTACAGAACTCATTCATGTGGCGAATTGCGCCTCCAACATCAGGGAAAAGAAGTAACATTGGCAGGCTGGGTACAGCGCGTACGTAACCTCGGAGGGATGACTTTCGTGGATCTGCGTGACCGTTATGGGATCACCCAGTTAACGGTGAACGACAATGCCGGCGCCGAAGTAAAAAATGCAGTAGCTGCATTAGGCCGTGAATTTGTAATACAAGCAACCGGCGCCGTCGTGGAGCGCAGCAGCAAGAATAACAAAATACCTACCGGCGAGATTGAAGTAATCGTCAGCAAAATCAGCGTCCTCAACGCAGCCGATACGCCCCCCTTTACCATAGAAGACGAAAGTGACGGCGGAGAAGAGCTGCGCGCCAAATACCGTTACCTCGACCTGCGCCGCAATCCGTTGCGCAAGGCCATGGAACTGCGTCACCGCATGGCGCAGGAAGTCCGCCGCTACCTTGACGGCCTGCACTTCCTCGAAATAGAAACGCCCTTTCTGATCAAGTCGACGCCCGAAGGCGCCCGAGACTTTGTGGTCCCCTCCCGCATGAACCAGGGCGAATTTTATGCCCTCCCCCAAAGCCCGCAAACATTCAAGCAATTGTTGATGGTGGGTGGTTATGACCGCTATTTTCAGATTGTGCGCTGTTTCCGCGATGAGGACCTGAGGGCCGACCGTCAGCCGGAATTCACGCAGATAGACTGTGAAATGGCTTTCGTGGAACGCGAAGACATCTTGCAGACCTTTGAAGGGCTGGCTAAAAACCTGTTTAAAAACGTACTCAATGTAGAGATGACGGAGGCCTTCCCCCGCATGAGCTATGCTGATGCGATGAAATACTACGGCTCCGACAAACCCGATATCCGCTTCGGTATGCGGATGGTAGACATTACGGATAGGGTAAAAGGCCGGAATTTCTCTGTATTCGACAATGCCGGCTATATCGGCGGGATCTGCGCCGAAGGCTGCGCGGCTTATACCCGCAAGCAGCTTGATGAACTGACCGAATGGGTAAAACGGCCGCAGATAGGCATGGCCGGGCTGGTCTATATCCGCCTCGGAGCCGATGGTATCAAATCCAGCGTGGATAAATTCTATAGCCCCGAAGAATTGCAGCAAATCGCCGCTATGTTCAACGCCAAGGAGGGCGACCTGATCCTGATCCTCTGCGGCGCCAAAAAGAAATGCCAGGAAGCCTTGGGCAGCCTGCGTATCGAAATGGGCAACCGCCTGGGGCTGCGCAGGAATGATGTTTATGCGCCGCTTTGGGTGTACGATTTCCCGCTGCTGGAATGGGATGAAGAAACCCGGCGTTTCTACGCCATGCACCACCCCTTCACCTCGCCCAAGCCCGAAGATATGGACAAGTTCTACAGTCAGGACAAAGCGCAACTGGCGCAGGTAAATGCCAACGCCTATGACTTTGTGCTCAACGGTACCGAAGTGGGCGGCGGCTCTATCCGTATCCACGACGCCAAGGTACAGCAACGTATGTTTGAAGTATTGGGCCTGAGCCCTGAAGAAACGCAATACAAGTTCGGGTTCATCATCAATGCGTTCAAATACGGAGCGCCGCCTCACGGAGGTATAGCCTTTGGTTTTGACCGCTGGTGCGCCCTCTTCGGCGGACAGGAAAGCATACGCGATTACATTGCGTTCCCGAAGAACAATGCAGGCCGGGATATGATGCTGGACGCCCCGTCGAAGATCGACGAGGCGCAGCTTAAAGAATTGGCGATACGAACGACGGTTTAGTCAAAGTCCACATCGTCCCAGTTAAAAACGTTCCATTCGTATTTGTAATCACGCAAATGCCAATGGAATGTTTTTTTGGTATAAACGCTGTCACCGTTCAATAATAGTAGTTGTATCCGTTTATTTTGCGGCACATAGATTTTTATAGCGGCCATTTCACCATCCCATTTATTATTCTTCTTGTCGAAAATAAAAGGCTCCAGTAACAACAAAGAATCCTGCAGCAGGAATTTAGAAGGCATGGCTGCTACCCGCGCCCTGGCCTCCAACTCGTTCCGGCCCGAAGCATGGCGGGTATAACTGATCCGGATATTGCCCGTGTCACTGGTGTGTAGAATATCCACAGCCGGCAGTAGATAAAAGACGGTATTCCGGGCCGAATCTCCGGTCCAGAACGCCAGGAAACCCTCTTCGTGGTTATAGTTTACCAGCATGTTATTTCCCATATGGCGGTATTGCTCGGGCAAGTTGACATACAAGGTATCACAAGGACTTTCCACCACTACGTCTTCCTGCAGGTTGGTCCACTGCGCATGCGAACTGATGGTGGGTATCACCAGCAAAGCCAGGCTAATCAGCGAAACCAACCATAGCAGGAACATGATGAGGCCTACCTTGTATTTTCCTTTAAAGCCCACCAGGGCTTTCACACCAAGATATATCAAGCCCAGCAAAGGCAGCAGGAATACGGCGCCGAGCAATAATTTCAAGACCCATAACGGCGCACTGATATTTACATAATTCAATAAGTCAATGGTCGGAATATGGGGAATGAAGTCAAACATGCACAGCGACCAGGGCACAAACAAAAAGCCGACAAGCGCTACAATCAGGATAATAATCCCGAAGAAAACCAACATAGCGCGGCCAAAGAATTTAAGCAGACGAAGAAAAGAGCTTTCAGCCGGACGATACGCATCCTCCAGCATTTTCCGCTCAATCTCGGCCACGGTAGGATTGGCATTACCGCGCATCTTCAACTTTTCATTGTCCGTACGCGCTGCGGGCACTACAACCCAAAGGATGAGATAGGTCAGCATAGCCGTACCGGCCAGTCCGTGCCAGAAGAAGAAGCTAAAGAAAAACAGAACGAAGAATAAGCGTACAAACACAGCGTCGATACCGAAATAATTGGCCAAGCCGCTACACACACCACCAATCACCTTATAATCAATATCGCGATACAGGCGTTTACGGTGGAAAGCCACAGGCGGCCGGAGTTCCGGCCCCGACGGAGAAGCTGTGGCGGTTTCGTCTTCCATATCATCGGGCATGCCCATAATGGCGATCACCTCATCTACTATAGGGCGGGTAACCACCTGTCCGGCTTGGGTCAGGCGGGCCGACAAGAGTTCTGCCAGGCGTCCCTCTATATCCGACACGATTTCCTTACCGCTTTCCTTGCCGGCAAAGTGCTTCTCGAGCCGGTCGAGGTAGGTTTTCAACACATTGTGGGCATCTGAATCCAAATGGAAAGCCAAACGGCCTATGCTTACTTTTACAGTTGATTTCATAGTTGTAAGATTTATCGGATGGAGTTAATGGTAGTCACTAATTCTTCCCATGAAGCGTCCAGCTCTTTCAGTAATTGCCGGCCCTTCTCGGTAATCATGTAATACTTCCGCGGCGGTCCCTGGGGTGATTCTTCCCAACGGTAGCTCAGCAGTCCCTGGTTTTTTTGTCGTGTCAACAAGGGGTACAAGGTACCCTCTACGACGATCATCTGGGCCGCTTTCAGCTCATTGATAATAGCGGTAGCATAAGCATCATTGCGGGCCAGTATCAGCAAAATGCAGTATTCAAGAATACCTTTTCGCATCTGTGCCTTTACATTGTCTGTATTGATTGTTGTTTCTACGGTAGTCATAAGCTATTTTTTAGAAGTTTTTTTCTTTGCATAGTTCCAAATATTTTCAGCGGTTACCGGCTCTCCCCGCATTTCGAGTTTTTGGGCAATGGTCACCGCCTTGGGCGTTACAATCCACAGTATAATATATACCCAGAAACCGAATGAACCGGCTACCAGAGCGGCTAAAAACAAGACCCGTACAATTACGATGTCCAGCCCGAAGTAGGCCGCCAGCCCGCTGCATACCCCCCCGAAAACCTGATGATCGGGATCGCGGTAAAAGCGTTTGGGCCGGAGCTCCTCCTGAGGAGATCCGCTTGTCCGGTTTTTCTCAAAACCGGCAGCCCCCTCAGGCATCCCCATAATTAAGATCACTTTGTCTACCAACGCCATGTCTACCACCTGGTGGGGCTGCGGCGTCTGTTCACGGAAGATCTCGGCAATACGCGACTCAATATCTTCCATGACCTCATCAGCCTCCGGTTTATTGGTAAAACTGGCCTTGTAATCATCAAGGTACCGGCTGAGTTTGTTATGGGCGTCTTCTTCAATTGTGAAGCAAAATCCACTGATGTTGACTGTAACTACCTTTTTCATAGTATGAGGTTATTAAAATTTTCAATTACTTTGGTAATGCAAATATATAAATAAATATCAATACCTTGTATCACATAATACTATTTATTTTTCATAAAAACCATTAAAAAGCTGATAATCAATTGAAAAAATTTTCATTATCTTTGCAGTATGGAAAGGAATGAAAAGTTCATGCGCGAAGCGCTAAAAGAAGCACAACTTGCTTTTAATGAGGATGAGATACCTGTTGGCGCTATTATTGTAAGCCCTGAAGGACGCATATTGGCCCGGGCCCACAACCTCACCCAGCGGCTCAACGACCCTACTGCACATGCCGAAATGCAGGCCATTACGGCGGCTACCCATGCCATAGGCGGAAAATACCTTAATGATTGCACCCTTTATGTAACCCTGGAGCCTTGTGTGATGTGCGCCGGCGCCCTCTTCTGGGCCCAGGTGGGACGCATTGTATATGGCGCCTCAGATGCCAAACGCGGCTATAGCCTGGCAGGCACAAAGCTTTTACACCCCAGGACCATTGTAGAGAAAGGGATATTGGAAGAAGAATGCGCCGCCCTGTTGGTGAATTTCTTTAAAAAAAAGAGATAAATCTTACATCTTATCGTAACAAAAAAAGACAGCCCACTTTAGAAAGTGAGCTGTCTCATGATCTACGAAAAACGACACCAGCTATCAAACTGATTCCGTTTACCGCACTGTATTATAAGCCATAGGCAGTGAACGGGCAAGGATTTAACTGTGTCGATCCATTCGAGTCGTACTGCGGACAGAAATATCTATACTGAATTGCTGGCGTAATTTTTAACATCTTGGTTGCAGCATCCGGGTCCGTCGGAAGAAAGTCGAAACCGGTTAATTGATTAGACATCACATTAAAGGTAACGAATATTACGGTCTTGTCAAATATGGCAAAGGGCACTGTTCCTGTTAGCTTATTACCCATTAACATCAAAACATTCAAATTATTAAGACGACTCAACTCTACAGGAACCACTCCTGCTATCAAGTTATTAGAGAGGGTAATATTTTTCAAGGTCGTTTCAAAATTAGAATTGGCTGTATCTACCAAAGCCATCGGAAAAGCCGCTAATTTATTATTACTCAGAGTTATTGACTCCAAAGCCGGCAACTTCTTGATATTATCCGGTAATACGGTCATATTGTTATTCTGCAAACTCAGTGATTTAATCGTAACAAATAAATCGGCATCTGCCGGGATAGAGGATACGGCGCAGTTATCCATGTTTAATGTAGCCAAAGAGGGAGCCGCTGTTTTCATACAAGAAGGAATAGCCGTCAATGTAGGACAGTTGCTCAGGTTCAGGCTGGTCAATTTAGTCAATTGTGAAAGGTTGTCATTGGCCATATCTACGGCAGTATAAGGGTTGCCCCCCAAGGTCAGATTGGTAAGCGACGCTATACTTAACACCCCGGCAGGAAGATGGGACAATCTATTATTAGTCAACACAACAGAAGTAAGCTTAGGCGCAGTAATATTGGCCGGGAAGCCATCTGCAGTAAATAAATTATCCTGAAAATTAATACTCGTTGCATTCGGGAAATTGGTTTCCGTCAAACTGGTCAGGCGGTTATTCTGGAAACTCAATGAGGCGAGATTCAAACTACCGTAACCCGCAGCTACTCCTGTAAATAAGTTATCCATAATATTCAAAGAGGTCAAAGCCTGGAGGCTGCCCATAGCACCCGGCAAGACACCCTCTAATGAATTTTTATTGATATTTAAGGAAGTTAGCTTTGTCAAGTTACCTATACCGGCAGGCAGGTCCCCTGTAAAGCCGGCGAAAGTAACTACGGTGGCCGAACCGGAGCCCGTAGTTTCCTTATTATTGGAAAGGTTCAGCGTTATCAGGTTGGTCAGGTTACCTATATCCGACGGAATACTCCCTGTCAGTTTGGCAGAGGAGAGGTTCAACGTCTTCAAATTCGTCAGTTGACAAATAGAAGCCGGGAGCGTCACCGTAGCGCCGCCTGAAGAAAATTTATTCGTCCCGAAATCAAGGTATTCCAGGTTCGTCAGGTTTCCAATCTGAGCGGGGATAGCGCCATTGATATTAGCCTGGTTACAATCCAGCTTTTTCAGTGCGGTCAACGAAGTAATTTCATTAGGCAAGCTGATATTGGCCCAGTTATTTTTCATTTCAAACACCAGAAGGTTGGTCAACTGACCGATTTCAGCCGGAAGTGCGTTAATGGCATTTCCCGTCAGAATCAATGTGTCCAGCTTATTAAGCTTATGTATATCCGCACTGATAGCGCCGCTAAGAAATGAGGTTGAACTTGAGGTGGAGAACGAACTCAATTCCAAATAGTGCAAATTGGCAATATTGTAGATACTGGCAGGAACAGTTGCCGCAGCCACTCCTGATGTAGCGCAGTATTTAACACGTAAGTAGCCTAACTTAGGCAGGCTTGCCAAGGTGGCAGGGATAACGGCGCCTTGACGCAAAGCAATAGTCAGGGACGTCAGTTCGGTCAGCGGGGCAAAATCCATCGTTTCCGTGATAGCTACCGGAGATGAGCCGGGTGCCGATGTTCCGATCGTACCCAAGGCCAATTTGGTTACACGACCGTTTCCGTCAGTAGTTACCCCTCTCCAGGTCTTATAAGAAGCCGTGGTATCCCAGGCAATGGCGGCGCTCCAACTTGCGGCCGAGGTAGAAAGACGGTAAAGCATCTTAAGGGCCACGCTGTCCGCGGCGGCTTCCACTTTTACAGAGGCCTGAGATACGCTAAAAGTAGCCGTAACCGTACCGGCGGTAAAACTTACCGTTCCGGGACGCTGAGAAGCCTCGTTATTGGTAAGGATTTTGAGTTTTACCGTTTTGCTCACTACGGTCATCGGTTGGGCACCGGTGGCGGCAGGAAGTACAACTTCCTCAATCCATGATACGTTAGGTGTTACTGTGTAGTCAAGATTGCTGGTCACAATCAACTCTACCATTGATTCCGCACCTGCAACCGATACGGATGACGGACTGAGCTCCAGGGCCGGATTTTCGCCCAATTGTACGACTTCCTTTGTCACTGCAGGTAAGCTTTGGGCAGGCGTAAACACCAGATTGACACGGCGGGTTTCCGGATGATCATTAGATACGGCTGTAACGGTAACCGTTGCCGATCCTGTAGCGCTTGAAGGCGATACCGTATACCAGCTGGAAGCCGTTTCAGGCGCAACAGTCCAACTTACATTAGCGGTCACAACCATAGTCGTCGTTCCGCCTGCCTGGGCAATACCGGCAGGAGTACTTACCGTGAACGCAGGATTAACGCCTTGCTGGGATACATTAATTGTATATACATTCGTAACGCCCGGCGCAGAAATGGTTATCACAGCTTCGCGGGATGTATAGCCTGTATTTCCAGCCACAACAACATTCACTTTCAGGTCTCCGTTACCACCCAGGTTCTGTTTCCCATTCAGCGTGCACCAGGCTGCGTTACTGTGGGCTATCCAGTCGGCATTGGACAACACATTAAAACTCGCAGTAGCGCCCTCTTTAGGGGCAACCACAGGATTCACATCCGGCACATTCAAGGCTAACGGATCTTCTTTTTTACAGGCCTGGAAGACCAAAACCATGCCTACCAATAGCAGAAGCAGTTTTCTCATAATAATTAGGAGTTAAAATTAATTGTTACATGAATAATTGTCAAAGTAAGTACCATCCTGAGGGCAAATCAGGAAGTTTTGCGGATCAGCCATGCATTTAGATACAAGGCCTGCCGGAACAGTGCCGGAAAGTTTATTAACGGCCACAATAAAGGTCCTCAATTTAGAAAGCTGATCGATAGAGGCAGGAATAGCGCCGGTCAAGCCATTATAATGGGCCACAAACACCGATAGACTGGTCATATTGCCGATGTCTGCGGGAATACGGCCTGACAAGGCATTAGCATAGATCACCAGACTCTGCAGATTATGCAATAGGGTGATGGACTCAGGGATACTGCCGCTCAGGCTGTTTTCATGTGCTACGAATTCAACAAGCGCCGTCATATTGCCTATTTCCTCAGGGATACTGCCGCTCAGTTCGTTTGCATACAAATAGAGTACTTCCAGCTTTTGCAGATTACACAACAGGCCCGGAATACTACCGCTCAACTGATTATTATCCAGCACCAACACACTCAGTTCCGATAAATTTCCATAAACATAGGGTATAGCACCACTCAAGTGATTGTTTCGCGCAACAAAACCTTCCAGTTTACTGAGTTGCGCCAATCCGAGCGGAAGCTGGCCCGTTAGCTGATTGTTCTCTACATACAGCGCTTCAAGGTTTGACAACTTGGAGATATCGTCCGATAGGGTACCTTCTATTTTTGAATAGTTAATACGCAGAACACGCAATTCGTTCAGGTCATAGAAAGCAGACGGAATGGTTCCGGCCAGGTTACAACGGCGTTCTACAGTCGTTGAAGCGTCCGGATCTCGCTGCACGTTGCCCGATATACTCAAATAACGGAGGGCCTTAGCATCAGCCAGCCTGACAGGCAAGGTACCCGTAAGGTTACCCACTAACTGTAAGGTATCCAACAAGGATAAATTGCCCAATTCCACAGGTATATTGGCCAGGTTCCAGCTATGAATAACGATTTTGGATACTTTAGGCAGGTCGCCTATAGCTGCGGGAATACTAAACCGGAAGGTAGAGTCTGACTTTTGCATCCCCTTCATAGACCAGGCGACAACACGCCCCTGGGCATTTAACTTGATAGCACGCCAGTTCTCCATAGATTGCTCAGGAGTGAAAGCCCAGTTGACACCTTTTACCGGCTCCCAATTTTTCATATCCATAGCCTTGTATAAAGACATCAAGGCCATACTATCCAGATAACGGGACCCCTCAAATTCGGCGCCGGCAGGCAACTGCCGTACGATCAAGGTATCCACCAGACCATCTTCTTCATCCTGGCTTACAATAATGCGCCCTGTCCGTTCTTCGGAGCCGGGATTAGCCAGGAGGTCTACGACATATTCATCATTAGACGCGGAGGCCTCCTGCAGGAAATCACCCTCATAACGGATAGAGTAGTCAATCGTATTCTCCACCCGGAAAGTAATCTTCATACCGTTGGCCCGCATAGCGACTTCCGGATCAACGTTGGCTTCAACAATATTCAGCACCTTTTGCATCATCGGGGTCTGGCTTACGGTCAATACCACAGGTTGAGCGTTACCGCCGCTGAAAGTAATCCGGGCTTCCCGTGTTGCCCCGGTATTGTTCTTAGTAAGTGTAAATGCGAGCAATTTCTCCACTTCAGAAGCGCCGGCTCCCTGTGAAGAGGACTCCAGGCTGATCCAACGCACCGCCTCCGGAACCGTAACATTCAATTTGCCTACATTGGTCGTCAGGGCAACCTGTAAAAAGACCATATCACCGGAAACCGTAACGGATGGAGCAAACAGAACGATCTCTTCCGCCTCTCCCAGCTGTGTAATTTTTAACACTTTGGGACTTACTCCATCCATTGTAAATGTCAGATTAGCCGTACGGCTTTCCAATCCGTTATACTTGTCCGGAGCAACCCGCAAACGCGTACGGCCCGGCTCTCCGTATACAGAAGACAGTTTGCACCAACTTTTATCGGCAATTACCGACCAGGGAATATTGGCATTTACGGTTACCGACTGCTCTCCGGTATAATCATTGATAAAACTCAAATGATCGGTAGACAGTTCCAGAAAAGGGGCGTTGTTCAAAGACTGGTCCTCTTTTGACTGGCAGCCGGCACAAAGTAAAAGTGCCATCACATATACATACACTGCTATTTTTTTCATATTTTCTAGCTGATTAAAAACATATAAAATTAATATACGAGTACTTTAAACGTTGCAAGCTGCTGCTGGCCGTCCAGCACTTGTAATATATATACACCCGGGTGAGACGGCATTGTTAAAGCATATTCACTTCCGTAAACCGAGTATTGCTGTTCTAATTGGCCTTGCAATGTAAACAACTTAACGGTTGTAAGCCGGCTCTCTTCCTGACCGGAAAGGCTCATATAGGCCACACCGCCGGCCGGCGCCGGATTCGGATACACGGTTATGTTCATGGCCGCAGGAGCCGGTGCAGGGACCGATGCGCAAGAGTGCAATTCATAGCCTTCCGCAGTATACGCTTTCACAATATATTCCGATGCGGCACCGTCTTTGCGCAGGTAAGGGCCGGTCTCGCCGGTCACAGGAGACCCGTTGCGGTACCATTGATAAGAAACAAATTGGTGACCGCCATTTTCCACCGGATTATTGCTCAAGGACAAAATGGTATTCCAGCGCAGTTTAACAGCCGAAGCAGGCAATGAACGCATTGCCCTCAGCGTATACTGCCGGCTGGTCAACTGATCGGCTGAAACCAGCTTCACATCAAGTGTGGCAATGCCGCTTTCAGGAAGCAGTACGCTTGTATACGGCTGCGGTTTTCCGTTGATATATATTGTTGTGCCGTCATTGGCCTCAACCGTTACATTAACCGCCGTGACGCCGCATTCGGCCACATAGACGAAATCAGGCCCCTCATTAACGCTGAAGACTCTTGCACCCACGCTGATATGCTGCAATTCGGCGTCGGCCGGAACGGCCCGGTCTACAGTAATCGTATAATATTTTTTGGTCCGGGCATCTTCCGCAATTACTTCTATAACAAAAATATTGCGCCCGACAGCCAAGGTCTGCAGGCCGGCGCCTTTTACCAACGCGCCTTTAAACTCCGCTGCGGCCATGATGCGCAAAGAGGCTACGGAGGCCGCTACGCGGGCCGTATACTGATCGTTGTTTTTATTGAACACAGGAGACAATACGGCCTGGTCCAATGCCAGAGCAGTCAAATCGGCATTATCGCTCAAGGTCATGGACACCTCCTTTCGAGTAATGCTGATCACATACTCCTGCTGTGTCGTACCGTTTTCCGCAACACAGGTTACGGTAAAGGTATTAGCGCCCGGATTAAGTGTAAACACTCCCGTACCGCTCACTGCAGCATAAGGATGGCTCGTTACGGCGGTCACCGTCACCCGGTCCACATAAGCCGGCACCTCAGCCGCATAGGCAGTGGTAGCAGGCGTGAACCCTGGGATGAGAGAGCCGCCATTGGCTGCGGTCACATTCAATTGCAAGAGGCCGGCGTCTGTTCCCGGCACATAGTTATTATCTTTGCGCAAGACATTAATCACATATGTTTGTACGCTTACGCCATCTTCTGCCGTAACTTCTACGGACAAACGATTATTCCCCACATACAGGACACGGTTGCCCGCACCTTTAATACTGGCGCCGGCATTAAAAGCTGCGGCTGTAATTATAGTCTGCCCTACAGTCTGTCCTACAGGCATAACCCTATATTCCAACACATCGGGTGTGAAAGCAGGAATCAACGCGCCGGCCGTTACGGACAGTTCTTTTAAGCGTACATCATTAGGCATATTTTGTACCAGGGCCGGTGAAGAAAGCGCTTTACCTTTCATACTGGCTACGGCATACAAGACATCAGTAACCTGAAGGGATAAACCGGACAATGATATCTCCCAGGAAGTAGTTCCCGGAATACAAGTCGCAATGCGTTCATAATTCTTATACACGATAATGCTATCGGGAGCAGGAGCCGCCTGGCTGATACCGGTCAACTTCGTAGGGGTAACACTGGTGATCACGGGCGGGGCCGCCTGCCGTGCAAAATACGGGGTAGAATGGCCTTCCCAAATAGCCCAGTCGGCTGCAGCCGAGGAGAAGAGCCAGTTTCTATAACTGGTCTTTTTCTTTGCACCCTCTGTCGTCAGGGCGGTAACACCGGTTTGATCCCCTGTATGTACACCCTGGTCCGTACCGGCTTTTTCTTTATCAAAATAAGATAAGGTCAGCGTCCCGGAATTGATAGCACACAAACCGGCCTTACTTGCAGGCGCCGTAACTTTTCCGGAAGCGTAAGCAAGCGTCAAAACGCCCGCATTGCTTCCGCATAAACCGGCCGCATCGGCCTGTGCGGAGACATCGCCGGTGGCGTATGATTTTTGTATCAATCCGGTAGCCGTATTATAACCGCACAGCCCCCCGGCCACTGAGCCGGAAGCCTCAAGGGTTAACATCACGGAGGTGTTATCAATAGTTTTATTGTTGATCGCGCACAAACCGCCTACACGGTCTGCCCCTTGTACACGTCCCATGACAAAACAATGAGAAATAGTGCCGTTATTTACGGCGCAAAGCGTACCGACCACATTACGGCCGGCGACGTTTACGCCCAGCAATTGCAGGTTCTTCAACTCGGCGCCGCTGCCCAGGACCCGGAATAAGGCCAGGCTATCGGATAAGGGGTCAACCATGTTCATGTTTTTAATCTTATAGCCAAGTCCGTCCAGGTGGCCGAAGAAGGCATCAGAATCCGCACCGCGCAAAGGCTTCCAAGCCATTTCCGCAACCAGGTCCAGGTCATTATCCAGGGCAAAATAGAGGCCTGCAAATGCAGGGCCCATATAATAGGAAAGGTTTCTTAATTGTTCAATTGTCTGTATACGGAAAGGATTAGCCGTTGATCCGTCTCCCCCGGCAAAGTAAGTATTGGCGACACGGGCCTGGGCCGGCACTGACGGATATCCGTCAATATAAGCAATGGCATATACCAGGTCATTTACCGTTAATGGCTCTTCCAGGTCCAGGCGCCAGCTCTGCCCGCTGATATTGACCGAAAGTTCACCGATGGCCTGCAATGCGGAATTATACAACACCACTTTATCCGGCATATCCTCGACATTAAAATTCCCCTCAATGTAAGTCGGTGTGGCAATCGTAATTTCAACAGGGCTCCCCTGCTCTGCCCAATAAGGAAAACTGCGGTCTTCCCAAATAGACCAGCGGGGGCCGAATTTCCAACCGCTGCCTTCCCAACTTTCTTCTTTCTTCATGCCCGCAGTTGTAAGGCTGGCCGCGCCATCCTTATAAAGGCCGGAAGCATCTACCCCTACGCCGTCACCGGCATATATATCTTTGTTATAATAACATTCCTTGATCACCTCAAGGGTTGAGTACATAGCGCCGATTACACCGCCAAAGCTATTGCGTACATAGTCATCCAATAAATCTTTCGTATAAGGTGATGTCAATACCTGAGCCGAAGAAAAACAGCCGTTGACATAGGTTGTTTCCAACTGGTAACCGTTAATCCCGCCTACACGGGCCAAGCCTTTAAGCCGGCCGAAACTATAGCAATACTCCACCTTGCTTCGTGCAGCCATCCCTACGATACCGCCGACCTCATACGCCCGGTCGCCGCTGATATTACATAAGGAGAAACAATGATTAAATGTCACTAACGTGGCGTTACCGGCAATACCGCCGCAGAAACCATTGCTATTAGATGCATTGCGGCATTCTATTGTCACAATAGAGTAGCAATTGCGCATGACTGCCGGAGCGATCTTATCGAGTGTCAGGTAGTAACCGACTATACCGCCCATCTGTGTACCGCCCTTTATCTTACCGGTAGTATAGCAATTCTCAATGACAGGCCCGCCGGCGCCGCACAACAAACCGGCCGATGTGGAATTAAATTCTATAGTGCCGTCCACAACCCCCAGGTTCCGGATGCTGGAGCCGGCTTTGGCATAGCCAAACAGGCCCAGATTTTTCCTCAGGATCAATGAGTCGGACGGAATAGACTTGATTTTCATATTACGTACCACGTGCCCACAGCCGTCAAAATGTCCGAAGAAAACCAATTCGTCGTCATTATAGTTAGCGCCAAGCAACCCGAGAGGGCGCCAGTTGCTGACTTCGGCCAGATCGATATCATTAGTTAAAGCAAAGTGCAGGTGGGCATTAGCCGGCCCCATATATTTGCGAACACTATCCAGCTGGGCAGGCGTGCTAATAAGGTACGGATGAGCTGCGGACCCGTCACCTCCGGCAAAGTCGTCAGCACCGCCGGCCAGCAAGCTTACAGGCATGAGATGCCATAACAGCAGGGTTAAAATTATCTGTGATATTTTTTTCATAACGCTGGTTCTATTATTTATTCGACATAGTTACTTTTTAGCACTCTTTCCAAAAGCCAAGCCCAGACGCAGACCGAAAGAAAGCGTATGGATGTCTTGTACAAAATGAGAGTTAGCCACACTGTTGGCGAGCAATACGGCGGGTTTATCAGACTGGTATTGCACCGGATTCTTATCCTTGGCGCCTTGTATATCGTTCAGTCCGTAATCAAAGTACAGTCCGGTATATAAACGCCACTTATCCGCCAGGGTCCATTTCCAACCGGCCTCAAGACTCAACATACAGCTGGTTTTTAAATCCATGGAACCGGATGCGGAATAAGCCGTGGTGGTGATAAAACCGGCTTCCGGAACTGGGGGGCTTCCGTAGGTATTACCATCCGGATAACTGCCGGAGGTTTGCAGCTGTGATGCCGTTTGTTTATACGTGGTAGACAGGGGTATCGCTATACGCAAGCCGGCAGAAGCATAGAAACTGTTGTAGCGATAGTTCAGCAAAAGGGGTATCGTCAAGAAGGCGGCCGACTGTTGCTCTTCAAAATTTTTCAGCGCATATTGAAATGTAAAGGTTTCCTGCTCGCGCTTGTCTAAGGCGGTATAAGCCCCCTGCAGGTTGGAAAAACTTGCTTTGGCATTATACAGTCCGAACTCTAAACCGGTACCGAGGCCCAGGTATTGGTTAAAAAAGAAATTGTACGCCAATCCACCGCCCGCACCAAAACCGCCGCTCACAGTACCCTGGCTTATTGTATAATTCAAACTGCTCATTCCCGCAGCCCCGCGCAACACGAACTCATGTTTTACGCCGTCTTGCGCCGACGCAGAGAAGGTGACACAGGCAAGAATAATATAACTTAATATTTTTTTCATAGAGATAAATCTTTTATGGCCGGGGCCTATTTTTTATAATCCAATTTTACACGGAGCATCAACTCATGCGTACTCTTTGACAACTGAGCCACATCGCCTACACTCATTTGGTATGCATAGCCCAGTTGTATGCCGGAAAATTCTACTCCGGCCATAAAAACGGCAGCATTATTTACCATCCAGCTGGCACCCACGGTCAGGAAATTACGATAAGCGAATACGGCGCCCAGGTCTATGGTATTCGTAGCTACTCCGGAGAAGTAATACCAGGAAAGTTGAGGCATCAAAGACATATCTGTATTCAGGTGAAAATTGTATTGGGCATACATGTAAAATTCACGCGGAGTTTGCGGGTCATCAAAGGTTCCCGGATTACCGTACAGGAGATGGTCAAGCGCCAATCCTGCAGTAAATCCTTTGCATGACAATTCGGCGCCGGTGTTAAAGTCCGGTGTAAATTTCTTTACCTTATATGCAGGTATCGACATGTCCGCATCAGAAGCAAATTGGTTTTTAGAAGGGTCATTATTCATGTGCATAAAACCGGCGGACAAGCCCAGGGAGAGTTTCCAGTTTTCATTCAAATGCACCAGATAAGCATACGAGAACATGGCATTCAGATTGCTCCGGCTAAGCCCCTGCTGATCGTAAGAAACCGTAAGGCCTAAACCTGAATTGATTCCTTTCAAATAAGTATCGGCATTAAACAAGGTAGTAACCGGAGCCCCTTCAATGCCAGACCATTGTGAATGGTAAAACAAGGAAAAATTCAAGGCCTCTACCCCCGAAGCAGCAGCAGCAGGATTACGGTTAACACGTGAGTTCCATTGCTGGTTCAGCAGGGTTGTTTGTGCGACTGCCGTAAAGGCGCTGACAGACAAGGCTGCCAGCACCAACAGTTTATATATCATAGATTGTGATTTCATGAGCTGTTTACTTTTTTATCTCTTGGTTTCTTTACAGATTATACACTTCCACACTACCCTTCAACAGCGTGCCGTCGGCTTGTTTAGCAACATAATAGTAGATACCGGCAGCAGCCTTCGCTTGTTTGGTATTGCCATCCCAAGGTTTGGAGCCCTCATATACGAGCACGCCATTACCTGAAAATACCTGCAGGTATACAGCGCCTTCCGGCATAAAGGTTGCATTCCGGCTATCGGAACTTCCCGGGATAAAAGCAGAGACAGGGCGCGCCGTTACGGTCAGCTGACCGGGCGCAAAAGTCGCTTTATAGTTCTTGTGGGTAAAATAACTGTCAAAAAGAATCTTGTATACACCGGCGTCAGGTTTGCTATCGGCATCAATGTAAATCGCGTTGTCAAGGATTCCGCGCAGGTCCGCCTCATCTGCCGCCAGATAACCCTGCATAGTATAGGTAGGATGAGGCAACAGGCTGCCGGCAGCAATAGAAAGGTTATCTGCCTGAACAAACAATGAGGCAGGAAGAATATTGAACACCGAAGGACGCAGGCTCAGGTTGTAGTTAACGCCACCGGAGAGAGAACCCAATATGATGGCGTATTGTCCGCTGCTTTCACCCTGTACGCGAGAAAGTCCGCCCTGCATGTTCATAGCGCCAAGGGCATTCTCCACTTTATAGGTAATTACAGGATCAACCTCTCCATAGCTTTTCCCTGCTGCATCCGGAATAATTGTTAAAGTACGCGGAGTAATCAGGAACTTACGCCCGGTCTTAAAACTGATATCATAATTAGGATTGCGCAGATTGTCCAATTGTCCCTGCATAATAGCATATTCACCGACATTTTCGCCGGGTTCGCGCATTAACTGGCCATTCAGGCCTTCGGATGATAAAAGATTGGTAACGGTATAAGGCAAAGATAAAGGATCCTGGTCACCGTAGGCTTTGACACTGTTGTCAGGAACAATGATTATCGGGCGCGGAACAACCTTAAAGCGCATATCCGAAGAGATACTCACCTTATAGTTCGGATTATTTTCAGAGGTCAGCGTACCCAATTCCACCGGGTATTCGCCGACACCTTCGCCTGCTTTACGCGTCAGCTCTCCTGCCAGGCTTTCGCCAGGCACCAACATATCTACGGTATAAGGGATAGAAGCCGGATCCGGATCGCCATAGGCTTTTTGGGTTCCGGCAGCATCACTGATCAATATAGGCCGCGGACGATGGGTGAAAGGTGCAGAAACATAACGGATGTTATAGTTTTGCTGATTTTCGACTTCCAGCCCTTCAATCTGTATACCGCCGGGATATACGCCGGCAGGAGAAGTAGCCTGAATATCGCTGCGGACACTAAGCGTCGGCTGCTTGGTAATTTTGGCATTCACGGCGCCAAAGTCCCAGGCGGTGATTTTAGATAAATCCTCAGGGGTAGGCAATGGCCATCCGTAATCCTGAGATACGCCTAAAGCAGCGGCCACCAATACCGGCTTAATCAGGACACAAGCCTCATTGGACTTCTTGCCTTCAACATTATTTACCGTAGAGACTTTGCTCACGCGATAACAATGTGTACCGGCAACGATTAAACGCTGGTCTATATAACTGCTCTTATCGGTTTCCTGAATCAGCTGGTTGTTCCGATAAATACGGTAATAGCTGCCGGCAGGATTTTTCATTTTCACATAGGCTGAGATCATCCAGTTACCGGCGGTTTCAAAACCGTCAAAATCACTCAGCGGCGCCCATATACCGGTAGCCACATTATTCATAATAAGGTTACCTTTACCTTCTACGGCAGGACCTGCATCCAATGAGGCCACACCCGAAAGCGCCGGCGCCAGAATATCCAATACGATACGCAAAGATTTAGTAGCATCCGCCTGTAATCCGTAGCGGCTAATATCTATACGGTTATACATTTTAGCTTGTACATGAGTTAAGACAGAGTCCAATACGAGTACTTCATCCTGGTACAACATCAAGCGGAAATCCCCGGGACCATTCGGATAAAACTCAATCACATCAAGCGCTCCGCCATGGTACTGGGACATATCTTCGGGATAGAACAAACTGGCAATACGGAACTGCTTAGCGCCATTGTAATAGAACTGGCGGGCGTAGGTGTTGTCATGCCAGCGCAACACCTCCGAAGGTCCGTAAGGAGCGGAGCCGGACAGTAATGTTATATCTTCCATGCCGGGCTGTACGCCTGTAAATACCTGCTTACTCTTGCCTGCGGGAGCAGCCATAGCCATCGCAGCAACTTTCGGAGTGGACGCTATCAATGCCGAGCCCCACTTCAGGTCAACCGATGCATAGTCTGAAGTCATCAGCTGTGCAGACAAGTCCACAATGGAGTCACCCGTAGTTTGCGTGACATAGATACGTTTGTATAATACATCACCGAGGTTCAATACGATTACGCCATGGCGGTCTTTATTATCAGCATTAGCAAAACATTTAAAATTCAAGGCTGTATCACCCGAAGCCGCTTGTTTATCCAAACGGATCCAGGGCTGTTCCGTAGTAACGGTCCAGCGCTCATTGGAGCGTACCGTCAGTTGAACGGAAGTGGTATCGTCAAATGCTTTCGAATAGCTAGTCTGGGGCCCCACCTCCATATAAAGGTATGTAATCGACGGAACAATATTCAATGCAACGCCGATGCCGCTACCGGCATAAGAAGGCATAGTATACCAGGTATCAAGATGATAGGCATAGGCGGAATTCGTACTATAATAGCTGATTTCCGAAGTGGCCACAGAAAGTTGTGTTTTCAATGTGCTAAAACCGGAAATAGCCACATAGTAAATACCGGAAAGGGTCAAAGGCTCCGGGAGGTTAATCGTCGTATAACCGTCGGGATTGATATCCGCAATAGGTATATCCACTGAAGCCAGGCGTTTGAATGGCCCGCCTTGCATACGGGTGGAGGTATTATAAATTTCGAGGGTCACCTTTTCTCCGGCTTTCTTGGGACCGTTCACAAAGAAGCGGACATCCACCGATGAAAGGCTGATGGGTACCTGCGGCGCACTGAATTCTTCTGCAAATTTATCGGTCTTGATGATGCAGGTACCGGCTAAATAACCATCTCCTTCTTCACCATATGTATAGTTAGAAACCCCACGGTCTCCCAATTTCATATTCCATATCTTGTCCATGCCGCCGGCTTTTACATAAGCGTCCACCAGGGTATCATCGGAACTATGTACATTGGTCACCGTAAGCCTCGTACCATACACGCCTGAAGTCGGATAGGTGACATTCATATTTTTAGCCGAACCGGTAGCCGGAGCTCCGCCTTCAAATTCCCACGCCCATTGTTTGGGTACATGTAAGGAAGAATCTCTATAGTGCAGACTTCCTCCGACCGGAATAAAACGGCCATAGTTGGTAAAACGGGTATAGCCCCCATTGGCATGGAAACGGGCCATCGGTTTACGGGCTGTAACGGTGATCACATCCTGGAGCCGGGCCTGAGCCGTACCCAGGTTATTCTGTACATTCAAGGTAACGTCATATACGCCTTGGTCATTATACACGGCCTTGAACGACTCTTCCGTACTGGAAGCCGGGGTAGCGCCGGGCAGACTCCAACTCCTGTGCACCGGAGGACCGGAAGACTTATCCGTAAAATATACAACATCGCCTTCATATACAGAAAGGCGGTCCAAATCTTCAAATAATTGAATCTGATCGAGTCCGATATAGTCTCCACCACCGTCACCATAAGCGCGCCAGGCAAAATGCACGGTTTGTCCGGCATATTGGCTCATGTTACCCACCACCTTTATCCAGCTCCAATCCATATAGGCAGAGGGTGTGCGCCAAATTTCTTTCCATGTCGCTTTATTGTCCGTAGAAATATAGAAAACCAAAGGCAATTCGGCGGTTTTATAACCGTTAAATCCGACATAAAACTGTATAGTACTCACCGCTGCAGGAAGCGCCAGGGCTTCTGAAATCAACCAGGTATCCAGAGGGCGGGGATCTGGGACAACCACCGCAGAGGCCTTACTCTGTCCTCCGTTGTCCGGAATAAAGGGGTTACTTAGAATATTTCCTAAAATCCATTGGCTGGGAGCTGCTCCCGGTTTGGTAACAATCCAATTATTCGGCGGAAACTCATAATTATCAAAGGCTTGTTCATAGAAAGGATTGCCCAGCATCTGTACTTTGGCTTCGGGGACACGTCCACAGGTACCGGCAGCAAAGAATATACGGATATTAGGACGGTGGTCATTCACCGTACCGTTACCGCTTACCGGTCCGGAGACGGCGGATTCCCACTGCATATGGCCGTCGGCCACTACACTATAATAACAGTCGGACGATACGCTGCCGGCTTCATCCGCCTGTGTGGCAACCAACACCATCAGATGCCTGGTAGCGGTATACATGAAGGGGGTCTGTAATTTAAACTTATTCCAACCCGACGTGGTGGTCAGCGTATTATTTTCGTATACCAAAACAGCGCCATTTATGGCATCGTTCCAGGAGGCAGGGGTCAAAGTCGGCGCATCTACTTCTTTCAAGTAAATACGCAGATTACGGGGTGCAGACACTCCGGAACCGGCATTCCAGGCCAGAGAATCAATCAGGCCCGAACGGTTCATTTCCGTACGCTGGTAAACAGCTGCGGAGTATTGTTGCAGCTTCGTCAAACCTAAGGGAAATACTGCTTTCTCTGTTCCTGTACCCAGGGTGAATATTTCTGCAGGACAGGGCTGTGTTTTTTGCCGGACAATAATCACAGCGTTCTTTTCGCGTGACAACTCATCGGCCGTACCTTGGTTTACGATCAGTTTGGCGGAATAAACGCCCGGAGTGGTATAGGTAACCACCGGATTACGCTCCGTAGAGGTAGCCGGGACAGCGCCGGGAAACTCCCAATACCAACTCTCTGCTCCATATGAAAGATCCAGGAAATGCACAGCCTCACTGGCATACACCTCTGTTTCCATTACTGTAAAGTTAGCACTCTTGTTTCCGGTAAGGAATTCGCCGTCCATGTATTCGGCGCCGGATCCGATCGGGTCCAGGTATTTTTTTACCCGTTGCGTAGTATCCGTAGACTGGTCCCAGTGCCACCATAGCTTTCCATAATAGGTATCCTGCGTGGGGGCGTCACAATTGGCATTTCCCCCGGTAAGGGTTCCCACCAGACGATGTTCCTGGTTGAAAAGGCCGGAACCGGAAGAACCTCCCTGCACCGTACTGTAGCCATGTAGAGTCTGGGCAAATTTCACCATCCAGTGTGCATTCTGCCCACCTCTGGGGTACTCTTTGGTTTCAGGCCATGTTCCATTTTCCGCAGCGATAGGTACGGTCGAAATTTTCATCACATCACCGGCAGGGTGGTGCAGCGTCGCACCTTTTTCCATAGGTATATTCCGACGGTCCCATCCGTTCCAGTAGAGGTCCCAATCAATTGGGACACGCTCATTCATAACGAGTAATGCTCCATCGGAATTATCTTTTATAGGAATAGAAAGTAAACGTGTCCCCCCGGCTATTGTTTTAGAGGCCGGCTCTAAAGAACTGTTGCTGCAGGTAGGCTGCTCATAGTGAAAATAGAAAAGGGTTTTCAAAATATCGGTAGCATTCGCATCGGCAAAGCAGTGATAGGCTGTAATAACATAAGGTGTAAAGTCCTTCGCCGTATTGTGGACCAGGGATCCTGAACAGAAGAACTGTCCGCCGCCGATAAATATCACCAGGCGGGCGATCCCATTCTTCTCACGTTGCCAGTCTTCTCCTTCCGAGCAATTGATATTGACCATGCAAGAGCCCGACTCATTCACCGAAGGGATAATAGAGGGATCTTTCTTGCGTACCACCACCTTATCCGAATAGGCATAACCGATATCAGCTATAATAATCCTGCTGGAAGCCTCCCCAGCCATGGTAGTCGGTACCATCAACAAAGGCGACTTGAATTTAGCCGGGGGGGTCGCCGCTGTTTTTTCCGGAGCGGGGGCGACATACTCCATAATAAATTCGTCTCCGGCTGTATATTCGGTAGCAAAAACACCACCGGCCGGATTGTTCTCATCGGTAAAAGCGCCAATCACATGGGTCCGCTCCTTATTATATATGTATAAGGAGGCACCCTTAGCCAGGCGGAACTCCTTATAATACACACTTAAGGCAATAGCCCCCTTGGCCCGGATAGCCAACCGGCAAATACGACGACCGTCCGGCAACTCGGACCACTGGCCCTTTGTCAGCATATTCAGGTCATTAGCCGGAATAGAGACACCAAGGCGCACAGGCCATCCGTAATTTTGGTTGATTTCATCTTCCGCCTTCAACTGATCAATATCAAAAGAGACCGGAAAATCTAATACAGGCAAGGTATCAGCCAACTGTTGAGCAGTTTGCTGTACCGACGACACGGTTTGCTGTAAATTAATAAAAGAAGGTGGCGTCCCTCCTTTACTCACTTGTGCATACAAAGCTTGTACCCCCAATAGCAAAGCTATGGAAGTCAGTACTAATAGTCTTTTTAGAAAACACATATAAGTTTGGTTAATGTTATTGTTCGAAATTTTAGAATTTATCTCGTATTACATATGTAAAAGTAGGTACTTTTTTTAATAAGACCTGAAAACCGGCATATATAAAACGTAACAAATAAAAAATAAAACAATTAAAAATCAAATACTTACAATTTAAACGCCGTTTCCTCGAAAAAATACTACCTTTGTAAAGCCTTTTTTTGCATGTTTAAAACATTTTTTTCCTGAAAAATGAAAAATTATGATTAAAAATTTTTTACTCCTGCTGATATATAGCTATGCTTCAATCGCTTCTCTTTCAGCCGAAACACCTGCAGCACTGCGACACCGGTTTGATTCCATCGCCCAATTATCTGATTATTACAATTATTCGAGCAGAAATCAAGAATATGAGTACCTTTCACAGCTGAGACAGCTGGCAGAAGAACAACCCTCCTCCTGTGAGTTCAAGGGTGGGTATTTATACAGGGAGGCCGAATGTTTATACGAGCAAGGAATCTACGACTCGACCCTGACCGCTTATGTCCAGCAGGAGCTGCTACATGAAAACACCGCCAACACCCCCTTTTATCTCGCACAATTACAGTATGCCAAATCGCTATGCCGGCTTACCCAGGGAAACTACGCCGATGCTTTCACGATGGCATTAAACTCATTAGAATACTTTCAAAAACAAAAAGACAGCTTATTTATCTCAAAAAGCCTGCTCTTGCTCGGCCGTGTATATAGTGTCATTGAAAGTTGGGAAATGGCTCAAGATTGTTTTTCACAGGGTTTACAATACACCAATCCGTCCCGGAAAGAATACTACCAAACCAAATCCAATCTATATTATATTTATTTTCAATTAAAAGCACCTATCAACATCATAGACTCCCTGCAGCAACTCTCGTATGAATTAGAGCTGAAAGGAACTGAGTTTATGGAAATGATTATCATCAACTACCTGAATATGGGTTCTATTTACGACGCCCAACAAGAGTACGATAAAGCATACATTCATTACAAACAGGCGCAAGAGAAAGTCTGCAAAATAGACAATAAGCTGATTTTAATATCCTTATATCAAAACATGGGATCTTATTACATTAGCTGTCAAAATACAAAAAAGGCCTATGAGAACTTTCTTATTGCTAAAAAGCTGGCATACAATACCAAAAATCCAAATCTGATTGCAGTAATACTACCCGGCATGAGTTTAATACATGAACAACGCCACCGCATGGACAGCGCCTATTACTACCTCAAAGAGTATAATAGTGTAAAAATTAAAAATTTACAAAATTCAAACCTCATTGAAGCATACCAGGCTTATGTCTCATTCTTTTTGGAGGCGTCAAAAAAAGAAATCATCATTAAAGATCAAGAACTAAAACTCAATCAACGCCGTTATATTGTCACTATCATTTCAGGAATATGTATTTTACTTATAATCACTTCTTTACTTGTCATATTCAAACAACAACAGCGCTACAGCCGACAACAGGCGCTGCTACAGGCCGCAGAAAACAGAGAGTTGGAAGAACGACTGGAGGCGGACAAAAGAATCAGGCAACTGCAGGAAGAGCGGATCGAATCACATGTCCGGGAACTTTCGTCTTTCTCCCTGGCATTATCCAGCAAAAACAACATTCTTCAGCAAATAGGAAAGCTTATAGAGAAACTGCCCGGCGACCCGTCCGCCATTGAAGAAGCCCGGCAGATCATCAAAAACAACCTCAACATAAATAAGGTATGGAGCAGTTTTATGGTACATTTTGACAAGGTACACCCGGACTTCTTCAACCGTATCAAATGTTACAGTGAAGAATTTTCCGAAAATGACTTACGTCTATGCGCCTATTTGCGCATTGGAATGTCGACCAAGCAAATAGCGCAAATGCTTAATGTCTCACCCGAATCTATTCGCATGCACCGTTACCGCATCAAGAAAAAATTCGGACTGGAAGACGACGACAAAAGCCTGGATGATTTTATCCGCAATATATAAATTTGTTAATTTTTAACATTTTTATTTTTACTATGCTAAAAAATTGTTTTACTTTTGCATTCGTAGCATAACCCACACAACTCACTGATAAATAAAACTGTATTACTTTTTTATTAATTAGTTGCACATCTGATTATGTCGCATAGCCATGTATATAAACTGGCCAAGGCGCGGAGGTTGAAACTAAAGATAAAAATAGACCACAGGAGAATAAGCATTTCCTGCGGCGATTTATCTCTGCGTCCGCAAGCGTTCCCGAGCAATGACCCCAAATCCGTAGCACAGCTACTGGAACAATTTACCCCCCGGGGCGTTTACCGTCATAAAGTAGCCTTGCTGCTCAACGAATTGAAAACACTAAACGTGAACACTCACCCTCAAGCCTTTTGTATTGTCCTGAGGTGCATGTTTGAAGTCTCCGCCAAAGCCTACTGTATAGAACACGGGCTTAATTTTTGCAAAGAAAACGGTTACGAACGGCCATTGGTAGATATACTTCAACAAGTGTTGGAGCATCTGGAAAAAAACCGTTCATACTACACCCATACCAAGTTACTGCACGGCTCCTACACGGAATTACGGCGGAAAGACGGTATCCTCTCTATCCCGTCCATGAACCAGGTGGTGCATAACTTGTATTTTTCGGTGGCCGTAGCAGACATCTGTATATATTTCAACAATATCTTTCCCTTACTGGAAGCTATGAACTAAAATTTTTATACCTTTGTATTTACCTATGGAATTACATTTTGCGATCAAAGAAATTGCCACCGCCTTTATGGTGCTGTTTGCGGTGATTGATATCACCGGCTCTATCCCTATTATCATGGACCTCAACAGTTCCGGACGAAAGGTGAGTGCAGCTAAAGCCGCATTGCTTTCACTGCTGATCCTGGTCGTGTTTCTGTTTGCCGGCGAAGGGCTCTTACATCTTTTCAACACCGACATTGCCTCCTTCGCCATGGCCGGCGCCCTGGTACTGTTTGCTTTAGCTATTGAGATGACCTTGGATATAGAGCTCTTTCGCAACAATGGCCCTTCCGGTTATACCACCCTGGTGCCTGTCGTATTTCCACTGGTAGCAGGCCCCGGCACACTGACCACCGCATTGACCCTGCGCGCAGAGTGCAGTGTGGAGAACATCATTGTGGCCATATTGATCAATATGCTGATTGTTTTCCTGGTATTGAGGAATGTAACAGTAGTGGAACGCATTATCGGAAAAGGGGGCATCTATATTCTCCGGAAATTTTTCGGAATTATTCTAATGGCGATGGCCGTGAGCCTCTTTGTTTCCAACTTACGCCTACTGCTATCGTAATAGCATTATAAAAGCCCGGGCGATTCCAGGTCCAGCAAATACCGCTTAGCGGCTAATCCGCCGGCATAGCCTGTCAGTTTATTATCACTTCCAACCACCCGGTGGCAGGGGATAAAAATAGAAAGAGCATTGGCTCCATTGGCGGCAGCTACTGCGCGTATTGCTTTTATATTGCCCAAACGCTGCGAAAGCCGGGCATAAGAGATCGTTGTCCCATAAGGGATTTCCAGCAATTTATTCCATACCGCCTGCTGAAAATCAGTACCGACCAACAACAACGGAAGATCAAAGGTTCTTCTCTTTTGATTGAAATACTCGTCCAACTGAAGCATAGCCCGCACCAGCACCTCCGACGCTTTAAAGGCGTAGTCCGCATGCAAGCCTTTCCGTATTCTTTCATCAATCAACTTACGGCGCGCTTCGTCCGGCCAATCGCACAAACAAAGCCGGTCACCATAAGCGCCGAGCAGCAAATCGCCGCAGGGAGATTGGTATGTTTGTAGCTGAATCATAATAATTACCTCTATTTATCACAAAGGTAACAAAACATTTAACATCTTTACTACTCTCCCGCCAATCCACTTTTACACCTGACTCCCCCTTTTACAGCTGATCCATTAAAAACATATAGGAGGTATAAATGACGGAAGCCTTACTTGAACAGTAAGGCTTCTTTGTTTTGTAGCGAGAGCGGGACCCGAACCCGCGACCTCAGGATTATGAATCCTGCGCTCTAACCAGCTGAGCTACCTCGCCAAAAACGGACTGCAAAGGTATATTTTTTTTGTCAATCTGCAAAAAAAATCATTAAAAAGGCAACAATCCTTTCTACCTACGACAAATAATCAGACAGATAGGAAATCAAAAGAACAGGCTGTACATAGGCTCAGCCTATAATACGCCCTTTTCCAGGAGTACCACCGCATAGGCGGACACCCCCTCTTCTCGTCCCACAAAACCGAGTGTCTCGGTAGTAGTCGCCTTAACGGAAACCCGACTTTCATCAAGGTGCATCACGGTGGCCAGGCATTGCCGCATCGGGTAAATATAATTTTTCACCTTAGGACGCTGGAGGCAAATTATAGTATCTATATTCACCACCTCATAGCCCTGGCTGCGGACCAGACGCATCGTTTCCGAAAGCAGTTGCTTACTGTCAATCCCCTTGTATTGCGGATCCGTATCCGGAAAATGTTTTCCAATATCACCCAAGGCCAAGGCCCCAAGCAGTGCATCACAAAGGGCATGAATAAGGACATCTCCGTCGGAATGGGCCACGGCACCTTTGCTATGCTCAATACGGCAACCGCCCAGCCAGAAGTCTAAACCCTCAGCCAGGCGATGTACATCATAACCGTTACCTATACGGATACTCATAGTATATTATTATTTTTAATAACGTTCAAAACTTCTGCGTGTTTGGGTTTTTCCGAAATCAACAGAAAAGGTAATATGGACGGTGTTGGCCAAAGGGCTTTGGAAACCCGAGACCACAGGGATCATATAGGAAAGATCCAGGGTAAACATGGTGTACACCAAGCCGGCGCCCATAGTAACATAACGGTGCTGTGCATTTTTGGGATCATTGTAATAACCGGCGCGGGCCTTGAACATACGCGAATAAATATACTCTACCCCAACAGCGCACATGATTTCACGCATCTCTTCGGAGAAACCGCCCGGCGCATCATAAAAGGACTGGATCATTCCCTGGGGTACGGAAACATTGTCATCCATACCTTCTATAACATTTCCGGAGGCATCGCGTACAGGGGGCGTAGGCACAAGATATTTACTAAGCTCCAAAGAAACAGCCAACTCGTTGTAATAGTCGAGCTCCATTTTCAAGCCGCCGGCCAGGCGCAGGGTGGTCGGCAGAAAATAGGACTTGTCTGTGGATTTATCATAAGCATAAGCCATCTTCGTACCGATATTGGTAATGGATACACCGGCCGTGATTTCTGTCATCATACGGCCCATACGTTGAGGGGCCATAAAGTAAAAGCCGAGGTCTGCGGCAGCGCCGTTGGCGGCGGAAATTTCTGCCGGGGAATTAGGGTCGTTATAATACCCGCCAACCAGGTCCGAACGCAGGTAACGAAAAGCGGCGCCAAGGGAAAAGTATTCCCCCAATAGCCGGGAATAAGACAGGTCTAAGGTAAATTCATTAGGACTGGCAGAACGGATAGGCTCCCCCTGTGAGCCGACAAACTGCAGGTCTCCCAAAGAAAAATAACGCAGAGAGGCGGCCAGTGACTGCTTATCATCAAGTTTATAAAAACCGGTCAGAAACAAGAGGTTAATATTGGAACTCCCCACATTGCGCATCCAGGGTACATAGGACAATGAAATACCGGACTGCGCATCATTAAATACATACTTGGAACAGTTCCAAGCCTGGTCATTCACCGAAGGCATGGCTCCGGCGCCGAGATCCCCCATTCCTGACGCCCGGGCATCAGGTGCAACGGTGAGGATAGGCATCGCATATTTTAACGGAACATTTTCCGTTACCGGATTACTTTGTGCAAAAAGCCCCTTAGTAGATAAGATGCAAAATAGAAAAACGAACCCGGTCAAGGCCGTCTTTTTCAGAAAAGAATTTGTCATTTCCATGAATCATGGTTTATATTTGCACAAATTTAGGGCTATTTTTACGGAGGAAGCCAGCGCTTGTGTTAATTTTTTATAAAGCTGTTAACTTTTATTATTTTTTCTTACATTTGCTTACTCATGGGCAAATATACAAATTATATTACAATTTTACTGGCCTTTTTATTCGCGGACAGTTTCAACACCTATGCCCAAGATGTCGTATTTAATCATCCTTACGCCGGCATGCTATACACAAATCCTTCATATACAGGAATATTTGGGGATTACCATGCCGGGGCCGCTTTTCGTAGTCAATATACCGGCTCCGCAGCCCCCTATACTACTTATTATATAGAGACGGATATTTTCATCGACCGCTGGAGAAGCGGATTCGGCCTGTACCTCCTGAATGACAGGGCTGCCGGCGGGCAACTGGTGCAAACCGGCCTTGGCCTCTCCTATATGTTTGCATTGCAAATCAATGAGGAACTGGAGTTCAGGCCGGCGCTGCAGGCCGTATACCACAACCGGCGGAAAGACTTCCAGACCCTGACTTTCCCCGACGGGATAGACATTACGGGCATGCCCTCCCCTATCTCACCGGAAGCGTATGAACCATACACGTTCAACACGATAGATTTTTCCGCCGGCCTATTGATGCGCTACCAACAGCTGGAAGCCGGCGCAAGCATACAACACCTTGGAGCGCAACAGCCCGTCAACAGTCCGGTCGGGACGGACAGCGCCGGCAGCGCGCTAAAATTCACACTGCACGCCAAATATGTATGGAACCTGGGCAAGGAAACAGGCACAGAGATCAGTCCTGCCGACTGGGCGGACTTCAGCGCCTTCAGTTTGGCTCCTTATATATTGTATAGCCAGGAGTTGGAGTACAAGTATATTAATGCCGGGATACTGCTCCAATCCGGCGCCTTATTTGCCGGCGGCGGGATCAAAACCGCGCTGCAACAGCAGGTTAGCAATATATCTCTATCGGGTGGCTTCATTACCAGTAATTTCCGGATAGGCTACAGCCTGGACTTCATTGTAGCCGGCAACAGCCTCAACGGATGGCAGGGGGTATCGCATGAGGTGTTTGTTCATTTCTCTTTAAGAAATAATCATGCTGCGCCGGAACGCTCCAACCGCAAAAAAAAGTGGAGGACCCAATCCACCTGCGGCTGTTATTTGTAATAAAAAACAATTTGAAGACTATCTATTTTCAATTAAATAATTATCTTTGCAGACTGTTAATATTTAAAGATTATTTTTGAAAACAGTTATGAAGTTCAATAAAATCGTATTCATACTTAGCTGTCTGGCACTTAGTACCGGATTAGCAGGATGTAAATCATCGCCCTCGTCTTTCAACAACAGCAGATCAAATGCGACCGGCTGGAAATACAACGACCCCAAATCCGGCGGATTTGAGGTAAAAAAAGCCACCGAACAGTTAACAGGTCCCGGCCTGGTCTTCATTGAAGGCGGAGTATTTGTAATGGGTCGCTCTACGGATGACATTTATTACGACTGGAACAACGCCCCCCGCAAAGTAACGGTTGATTCTTACTACATTGATGAAGTGGAAGTACGCAATGTGGACTACCGTGAATACCTCCATTGGCTGGCCCGGGTGTATACCGCTTATCCGGATGTATACAAAAATGCGCTGCCCGACACACTGGTATGGCGCAGGCCGATGGCGTTCAACGAACCGTATACCAAGACCTATTTCCGTCACCCGGCCTATGATGATTATCCCGTAGTAGGCGTTTCATGGCGTCAGGCCAATGATTTCTGCCTGTGGCGCACCGACCGGGTAAACGAACTGTTGCTAATAGAAAAAGGTATCCTGAAAATGGACCTGACCCAGGAAAACGCCAACTCATTCAATACCGAGGCCTACCTGTTAGGCCAGTATGAAGGTGTGGTAAACAAAAACCTGCCGGATCTCTCCAGTGGTGATAAAAAAGCTACCCGGCGGGTTGCTTTCGACGACGGCATCCTGCTGCCCAACTACCGCCTCCCGACCGAGGCCGAATGGGAATACGCCGCCGTAGCCGCCATCGGCGTTACCTATGACGAACATTCTACCGAACGCCGCGTATACCCCTGGAGCGGCAGCTCATTACGCAACAGCAGCCGCAAAAACAGCGGCCAGTTCATGGCCAATTTCCAACGCGGCCGTGGTGACATGATGGGTGTAGCCGGCTCCCTGAACGACGGCTTCGCTACCCCGGCGCCCGTACGCTCTTATGCGCCTAATGACTTTGGTCTATACTGCATGGCCGGCAACGTGAATGAATGGGTAGCCGACATCTATCGCCCGCTCAGCTCAGAAGACGTAGAAGACTTCCGCCCTTTCCGCGGCAATGTGTTTACCGATGTAGCCCGTGATGAACAGGGCAATGTACAGGCTAAAGATGAATTGGGCCGGATACGTTACGACACCCTGGGCTATGACCCCAACCGTTACAACTACAGCGTAGGCGACAACCGGAATTACCGTGACGGCGACCAATTATCGTCTATCTATTCCGAAGAAAACAGCGGATCAACACCCGAAACTGCAGCCAACTCCAATCGCATGTACGGACAAGGATCCGGCCAAAACAATACCGGTATGAGCAGCCTGATCAATGACCAGGCGCGTGTATACAAAGGCGGTTCTTTCCTTGACCGTCCCTACTGGCTCAGCCCCGGCACCCGCCGCTTCTTCGATGAAAATCACTCTGCCGTAGACATTGGTTTCCGCTGCGCAATGGACCGGGTAGGTTCTCCGTTAAAATACAAAAAGAGCAGAAAATAAGCAATGGAACATTTATACCAGCTATTCCGCCAACACCGGATAGTAAGTACCGACAGCCGCAACATTGTTGCCGGCTGTTTGTTTTTCGCCCTGAAAGGTGAAAATTTCAACGGCAATGCCTTTGCCTTGCAAGCGTTGGAAGCCGGTGCGGCCTACGCCATAGTGGATGATCCGGCCCTTCCGGCGCATCCGCAGCTGCACCGGGTAGAAGACGTGCTCAGTTGTCTGCAGGAGCTGGCCCTGTACCACCGCCGCCAACTGAACCTGCCGGTAGTGGCCATCACCGGCACCAATGGAAAAACCACGACCAAGGAACTGGTGGCCCGCGTACTGGCTGTCAGGTACCGTACCGGAGTCACCAAGGGCAACCTGAACAACCATATCGGCGTTCCCCTGACCCTACTGACGATGGATACCGACACACAAATAGCCGTAGTGGAAATGGGTGCCAGCCATCCCGGCGAAATTGCCGTACTCTGCCGCATCGCCGAGCCCAACTACGGATTAGTAACCAATGTCGGCAAAGCCCACCTGGAAGGCTTCGGCTCCCTGGAAGGCGTGAAACGCACCAAAGGGGAACTGTACGACTACCTGAGCCGCAGCGCCGGCACCATATTATATAACAACGACAATCCTATCCTTTGCGAGATGGTGGCCGCACGGCAGCCGGTCCGAACGGTCGAATACGGTGTCCGCCGCAACAAAGCCTCCTTACTGGCCTCCAACGCCGAACACCCCTTTCTTCGTTTACAGGTGGAAGATTACCCCGGGATCAATACCCAGCTCATCGGCAGTTATAACACCGACAATGTACTGGCCGCCCTGGCTGTGGGCCGGCAATTCGGCATTACACCGGAAGAAGCCGCCGGCGCCATTGCCGCTTATGTCCCCTCAAACAACCGGTCGCAGCTCTCCCGCACCGACCGGCATACGGTAATCATGGATGCCTATAATGCCAATCCGACCAGTATGGCCGCAGCCATAGACAACTTTGCACAACTGAAAGAAGACAACAAATGGCTAATTCTGGGTGACATGCTGGAACTGGGCACCGAATCGGACACCGAACACCGGCAACTCATACATTTATTACAGGAAAAAGGCTTAACCCAGTCCTTGCTTGTAGGCTTGGAGTTTATGAAAGTCAAGGACGCGCACCTCTACCGGACCTTTGCCAATGTAGAGGAACTCAATGCCTGGCTGCAAAACAACCCGCTGCCCTCAGGCGCCGTAGTACTACTGAAAGGCTCACGCGGCATCAAACTGGAACAGGCGCTGAAAGCGTTATAAGTGAAGAGTGGCTTTATTGGTCGCTCAGGCCCGGTTGATAAGTGACGCGTGCTTGTCAATGTCGGAAAACCGTAACTTACCGCCTTTGGTTAGGAAAAAATCCCACACGATGCTCCGGCCGTACAACCCGGCGACACTTGCCGGCGCTACGGATGTTGTAACCTTCAGCTGCCGCCGTGTTTTCCAAAAATGCATATGGGCCTTCCATACGGCATTGAAGAAAGAAAATTTCCCGTTCATCAGGTAGACCAGGGCAGAGAGGCCGTCCAGCACCAAACGCACCCCAAAAATAAAAGGCCTTTTCCGGTGCGGAAGGTTTTTGTATAGCATATACAAACTATTGCGGTAATTGAGGTACAGCTTATGCGGATTGTCATTGGGCAATGTACCGCCGCCCACGTGATAAACCATGGCCGCCGGTTCACACAGTACCCGGAAACCGGAAAGCTGCGCCCGCCAGCAAAAATCAATTTCTTCCATGTGGGCAAAAAAAGTATCATCAAAGCCACCCAGGCTCCGGTATAAGGCGGAGCGCACCATCATACAGGCGCCCGTCGCCCAGAAGACCTCCCGCCGCTCATCGTACTGTCCCTTGTCTTCTTCGATACGGGTGAGTATACGTCCGCGGCAGAAAGGAAAACCGAAGCGGTCTATAAACCCGCCGGCCGCCCCTGCATATTCAAAAGCATCCCGGTGGTCATACGCACGGATCTTCGGCATACATATACCGACCGTCGCATCATCATCCATCAGGCGTTGCATAGGCTCCAGCCAACCCGGCGTCACCTCCACATCAGAATTCAGCAAAACAAAATAATCCGCATTCACCTGTTCCAGTCCTTTGTTATAACCGCCCGTAAAACCATAATTCCGGTCCAGGCAGACCAACCGCACCTGCGGATAATGCTGCGCGACAAAATCGCAGGAATCATCGGTGGACCCATTATCTATAACCACCAAAGAAAGATCCGGCCCCACACTATGGGCCTGCAGCGAGGGCAGGAATTTTTCCAGAAAATGCCGTCCGTTCCAATTCAATATGACAATTGCAGTAGTTGCCAAACCCCTTGTTTTTTCTACAAATTATAATGACAAATATAATCAAAATCCGGCCATTTACAATATTTTTTTGTATCTTTGTAAGTTATCTATCATTATATATCATTCGATGAACAATACCGAAAACAAAATAATAAATGTGGAAAGGGGCTTCACCGCCAAAAAGAACGAGCAGCAGGAATACACTTACACACCGACCGACGGTTGTTGCAAGCTGAAAATATTCGACTGGCTCGGCGACCTGCCTCCCGACCGCGAATACGATATTTTCGAGATCCGTTTTAAAAACACCCATAAAGGCTTTTACCGCAATGTCAACAACCTGCCCCTCCAGAAAGGCGATATTGTAGCCGTAGAATCCGCCACCGGACATGACATCGGCATTATCAGCTGCACCGGCGCCCTGGTACATATGCAACTCAAACGCAGCCGGATCAAAGCGGAAAATTACGAATTCAAAAAAATTTACCGCAAGGCCAAACCGGCCGATATTGAAAAATGGCAGGAAGCCATATCCCGCGAACACCAGGTGATGATCAAAAGCCGGCAGATTGCAGGGCGCCTGCGCCTCAACATGAAAATCGGTGATGTGGAATTCCAGGGTGACGGCACCAAGGCTATATTTTATTATATTGCCGACGAACGGGTCGACTTCCGCGAATTGATTAAGATTTTTGCCGACGAGTTCCGCATCCGCATAGAAATGCGGCAAATCGGCGCCCGCCAGGAAGCCGGACTCATCGGAGGTATCGGGGTATGCGGCCGCGAGCTCTGCTGCGCCCATTGGATTGCCGAATTCATGTCTGTCAACACCAGTTCCGCCCGGTTGCAGGAACTCTCCCTCAACCCCCAGAAACTGGCCGGACAATGCAGCAAATTAAAATGCTGCCTCAACTATGAAGTGTCCACCTATGTCGAAGCGCAAAGAGGCTTCCCCTCCGTTAAAAACCCGCTGGACACCATAGACGGATTGGCTTACTGGCAAAAGACCGATGTGCTGAAAGGCATTATGTGGTTCAGTTTTGACCCCCGCAGCGCCGTCAACCTCACTCCGGTACCGGTAGAACGGGTAAAAGAAATCATAGAGATCAACCGCCGCGGCGAGAAAGTGGAATACCTGGTAGAAGGCGGCGGCATCAATACGCCGGCCGCACCTGATTTTATCAGCTCCGCAGGCGAGGACAGTATTACCCGCTTCGATAAAAAGAAGAAAAACAATAATAACAGGAGGCCTTCCGGCAGGACGAGAGACGAGAGACAAGAGTCCCGGGACAAACGGCAAGACAGGCCGCAGGGCGAACGGGCTCCCCAGGGTGAAAAGCCACAGCAAGCCGAGCGGCAGCCAAAACAACCACAACAAGCGCAACAGGGTGAAAGAGCCCCGCACCAACAGGAACGCGGACCGCGCCCACCCCGCAGTAACAACCAACGCCGGCATGACAACCGGGAGCCTCGTGAAAATCGTGAGCCACGCGAGCAGCGCGAAAACCGCGAACCGGGAGCACAGCGTGAACCACGCAACCACCGCCCGCCCCGGGACAATCGTCCGCCCCGCGAAAACCGCGGTCCGCGTGAACCCCGTAACAACCCGCAGCAGCCGCAGCAAACGCAACAGCAAGGAGGCCAAAACAATGAAAAATAAACGACACCGGCTTACCTGCTGTCTATTATTCATTATTCATTGTTCATTATTCATTGCCTGCAGCACTCCTCCCTGCTACGAACAACAGGTGGCCTTTCCGGACGCCCGCTGGCCCAGGGAAGGCATTGCACACCTCAGCCTGCCCGTATCCGACAGCCTGAAGTATTACAAGCTGATACTTACGCTCCGCAATACCGACGACTATCCTTTCAGCAATATTTATTTCTTTGTCACCGCTACGGCGCCCAACGGACAGGTACAAACAGACACCGTACAATACGAACTGGCCGATCAGCGCGGCAACTGGCTCGGAAAAACCGGCAGCCACTGGTGTGACCACCGCCTGCTCTACCGCTCACAGGTACGGTTCCAGCAAACGGGCGACTACCAGTTCAGCATCCGCCACGGCATGCGGGCAGACACACTGCAAGGAATAGGCGCTGTAGGATTACGGGTAGAAGACGATAGAAAATAAAAGAGAATGGGAAAAGACAAGCTCAGAAAATTTAAAGAAAACGAAAGTTTCAGCCTCTTACACCAACCGGTGTTCGACAGTATTTTTCACAAAGATTTCCATTTGAAAGGCCGCTGGCGCGAAAATTTCTTTCACAATGACCGGCCCATCGTACTTGAACTCGGTTGCGGAAAAGGAGAATATACCGTAGCCCTGGCCCGTAAATACCCGGAAAAAAATTTCATCGGGGTGGATATCAAGGGAGCGCGTTTATGGCGTGGCGCCAAAACAGCCACCGAAGAGCAATTGCCGAATGTGTCTTTTGTCCGCACCCGTATAGACTTTATCGCGTCTTTTTTTGCCCCCGGCGAGGTCGATGAGATCTGGATCACCTTCCCCGACCCCCAGCCCAACAACTACCGCAAGCGGCTCACATCAACCATGTTCCTGCATCGCTACCGCCAATTTCTTAAACCAGGCGGTATCGTCCAACTCAAGACCGACAGCCAGGCGCTCCACACCTACACCAAAGCCCTGGTCGCATGCAACAGCCTACCGCTGATCGAAGCCAACAATGACATCTACGGCACAGGCCGCGCCGACGAGCTGCTCTCCATCAAAACCCACTACGAACAACTCTTCCTCAAACAAGGCCTCCCCATCACCTACATCAAATTTCTGATTGATGGAAATATGCCCCTGGCGGAGCCGGACACGGATCCCTATCCGGAAACATCCGAAGGTTAAATTTTGTCCTCCCGTTTTTTTCGGTTACTTTTGCAGCATTAATATTAAACCATCACTCTTATGCTGACCAAAATATTCGGAAGCGCCTGCTATGGCATGAATGCCACCACCATTACCATTGAAGTCGACGCCACCCCCGGCTTCGGGTTCTGCATTGTCGGCCTACCGGACAATGCCGTAAAAGAAAGCCAATACCGCGTGAGCGCAGCATTGGGTAACATAGGGCATCAATTGCCCGGACGTAAAATTGTAATTAACATGGCGCCGGCCGATATCCGCAAAGAAGGATCGGCCTATGACCTGCCCCTGGCCGTAGGCTTGCTGGCCGCGGCAGAACAGCTGCGCACGGAACAACTGCCGCACTACATGATCATGGGAGAACTCTCTCTTGACGGCCTACTGCGGCCCATTACCGGCGCCCTGCCCATGGCCCTGCAAGCCAAGGCCGAAGGGTTCAAAGGCTGCATCCTGCCGGCGGCCAACGCCCGCGAAGCAGCCGTGGTAGAAGACTTAGCGGTCTACGGAGCAAACTCTCTGGAAGAAGTAGTCGATTTCCTGAATGGCGGCGCACAATTACAACAAACCACCATAGCTATACAACAACTACTGGAAGAAGAGCGGCAGGAGTGGGAACTGGATTTCGCCGATGTAAAGGGGCAGGAAAACGTGAAGCGGGCCCTGGAAGTCGCCGCGGCGGGAGGACACAATGTATTGCTGATAGGCGCTCCGGGTTCCGGTAAAACCATGCTGGCCAAACGCCTGCCGTCCATCATGCCGCCCATGGCGCTGCAAGAGGCGCTGGAAACAACAAAGGTATATTCGGTGGCAGGAAAGATAAACAGCGGCAGCGGATTGATTGGCCGCCGGCCTTTCCGGGCGCCCCACCATACCACCTCCAACATAGGGCTGGTGGGTGGCGGCAGCTATCCTCAACCGGGCGAAATTTCCCTGGCGCATAACGGGGTATTATTTTTGGACGAATTGCCCGAATTTCACCGTAGTGTACTGGAAGTGATGCGGCAACCGCTGGAAGAGCGGTTGATCACCGTGGCGCGGGCGCGCTACAGTGTGGACTACCCGGCCAATTTTATGCTGGTAGCCGCGATGAACCCCTGTCCCTGCGGCTATTACAACCACCCGGAAAAAGCCTGCAGCTGCCCGCCGGGTGCCGTCAATAAGTACCTGAGCCGCCTGTCCGGGCCCCTGCTTGACCGGATAGACCTGCACGTAGAAGTCGTACCGGTAGCTTTTGAGCAGCTGACGGCTGACGGCCCGGGCGAAAGCAGCGCCGGAATCAGGCAACGGGTCATCAACGCCCGCAACCTGCAAGCCCAACGCTTTGCCGGCGAACCGGAGGTCCGCTGCAATGCCATGATGAGCGGCCGGCTGCTGAAACAACACTGCCGGCTTGATGTCGGCGGACAACAGCTGCTAAAAGCTGCAGTGGAGCAGCTGGGCCTCTCCGCCCGCGCCTACGACCGTATAATAAAAGTAGCCCGTACCATTGCCGACCTCTCCGGAAGCGAGGCCATCAGCAATGAACACCTCTCCGAAGCCATCCAATACAGGAGTCTGGACCGCGAAGGGTGGGGCATATGATTTTTTTTCGTATCTTTGGTCTTTTGATTTGACAATGCTACGTAACCTGGTTATTACAAGCTGTGCACTACTACTGCTCGCCGGATGTTCTACCAAAAAGAACAACTGGACCAATCGCGCCTATCATAATGTAACCTCGGAATTCAACGTAAAGTTCAACGCCGCAGAAAGTTTCAAACAGGGTGTAAAGAAGGCGGAAGCCCTTCCGGCGCCTGACTATAACGAACTGCTCCCGGTATTTGTATTTGCCTTCGAGGGCGTTCCCAATCAGGTAACCAGCGAGATGGACCGCACCATTGACAAGTGTTCCAAGCTGATTACCCAACATTCCATTACCGCCAAGCCGAAAAAGCCCACAGGCAAATCCACCCAGCAAGACCGCGAATTCTATAACCAACGGGAATTCAACCGGGTGGTGGATGACGCCTACCTGCTCATGGGCAAGGCGAGCCTTTACCTCCAGAAATATGACCAGGCCATCACGCTATTCGACTACATGTTACTGGAATACCCCAAGACCTCTGCCATTCCGGAAGCAAAATTATGGCAGGCGGTAGCCCTGACCAATGCCGGTGAATTGGACCGGGTGGAAAAATTACTGGCCGAAGCGCGCGAGTCCGGCGCCTTGTCCAAAGTTAACACAGCCAACCTGCATGCCGCCTACGCCAACTACTACATCAAAAAGAACAACTACGAAGACGCCTGCCGGGAGCTAAGCCTGGCGGTGAATGATGAACCGCACAAGTCCAACCGGATCCGCTACCACTTCATCCTGGCTTACCTGTACGGACATACAAATAACCCCACGTTAGCCACCAAACACCTGCAAGAAATAATCAACACCACCAATGACTACGAACAGGAATTTTCAGCCGAATTGCTGCTGGCCGGCTCTTTTGAGCCGTCAAAAGCGCAGCTCATGAAAAAGAACCTGCTGAAGATGGCCAAAGACCCGCATAATGAAGATTACTTAGACCGTATTTATTTTGCGCTGGCCAGGGTGGAACAGGTAATGGGGAACGACTCCGCAGCCATCGCCTACCTGGAACTTACGGTAAGTACCGAGTCGCTGAACCCGCGCCAGAACGGGCTGGCCTATGAAGCGCTGGGCGATTATTACTACAACCGGCAACGTTATCCGGAAGCTTATAAGCACCTCTCGGCGGCAGCTGAAATATTGGGTGCCGGCTATCCGCGCTACAATGAAATTGCCACCCGTACGGCCTCTCTTCAAAAATTGGCGCTGAACTGGGAAATCGTACACCGCGAAGACAGCCTGCAACGCATAGCCAAACTCCCGGCCGGCGAGCGGGAACAACTGATCACCCAGGCTATTCAGAAAGTCACCGAAGACGAACAAAAGGCTGCGGAAGCCGAACAGCAACGCCAGTTTTTTGTAAACCGGCAAGAACAGCAACGCTATAGTAGCGACGGCAATACCGGCAAATGGTATTTCTACAATCCCAACTCCATCAATGCAGGGACAGCCGCTTTTAACATCCGTTGGGGCAAGCGGCGCTTGGAAGACAACTGGCGGCGGAAAGACCGGAGTGAAATGGCCGCACTGAGCAATGAACAAGAAGAGCCGTTGAATACGGATCCGGCGATACAACCGCCCTCCAACAAAACACGCGAATATTACACCCGTGACCTGCCCCTCACCCCCGAGTTGATGAAGACTTCGGATGACCAGTTACGCCCCGCCCTCTTCCGCCTGGGCGAGGCTTACATGAACGATGTGCATGAAGCACAAAAGGCCATCAATACCTTTGAAGAACTGATTCAACGTTATCCGGAAAACGAATATATGGCCTCCACCTATTACTACCTTTACAAGCTGTATAATGAGGCCGGCAGCACCAGCCAAAGCATGCGGTACAAAGACCTCATGGTGACCCATTACCCGCAGGCGCCCCTCACCCAGTCGGTGGTCAACCCCAACTATATGCAGGAACAGCGGGCCTTGCAGGAAAAAATAGAAGGCCTCTACGAAACGGCTTTTACCGCCTACAACCAAGGCCGTTATGCCGAAGCCAACGAACTGGCCGGCCAAATCAGCACACAATATCCGCAAAACTTCATACAGGCGCAAATCGCCTTGCTCAAGGCATTCTGCACAGCCAAAACCAGCAGTATCGGCGCCTATAAACAAGCCCTCACGGCCATCACCACCAATTTCCCCGGCTCCGAAACCGCCCAAACAGCGACACAACTGCTGGCCGGATTGGAGTCCAACGCCCTGCAATACACCCCGACCCCGGGCCAGGTAATCATCACCCCCACCCCGGCTACCCCGGCAGAGGCAAAGACCATTTTTACAGCGGATAAGGGGGCGCATTATTTTGCCATCTTGTTTGACAGCCGGCAAAACAGCAACGAACTTCTTTTCAGCACAGAGTCATACAATGTAGACCAGTTCCTGGACAAAAACTATGATGTCAGTATCACCGACCTCCACAACGGCTACATGTTACTGCTGGTAAAAACGTTCGGCACCCGTGATGCGGCCATTGACTATGCCCTGGGCCTCTATGACGACAAGGCGCTGGAGCAGTTTGATCCCGTAAACTTCCGGCGGATGCTGATCACCCCGGGCAATCTGGAATTACTGGAAAAGAGCAAAGCCGTCGTAGACTATCTTGAGTTCTTCAACACCCAATACCTGACCAATGGACTCCTTAGTCATTAAAAACATCAACGATTTGCCGGCTGCAGCCACCACGCTCCTGCCCCTGGTGCGCGCACACCGGGTCGTCGCATTCTACGGCGGTATGGGCGCCGGAAAGACCACCCTGATCAAAGCCCTCTGCGCCGCTATGGGCATCAGCAACCGGGTCAACAGCCCCACCTTTGCCCTGGTGAATGAGTACCGCCTACCATCAGGTGATCCTGTCTATCATTTCGATTTCTACCGTATCAATAAAATAGCCGAAGTCTTTGACTTCGGCTATGAAGAATATTTTTACAGCGGACAGCTCTGCCTGATTGAGTGGCCGGAGCTGGTAGAAGACCTCCTTCCGGAGGACACCCTGAAACTCCGCATCACCGTCAACAACGACGGAAGCAGAGGCATACAGCGTTTATAGATGCTTTATTTCCTCTGTAACGTTCTCCTCCGCTTGCAAGGGGCGATCAAGCGCTTTAATCTCAGACAAGGGAAAAGGAAGCTTGACAAATAGTATAAAATTTCCGCTATTTAACGGACGAATGTTCAGATATTCTTCCGTTAATCCGTATATCTCATAACACATCTCGTCCTGTGTCGCCCGGTCAATAAGAGACAAATAGGATGCATGGCCATCTGCCAATACTTCTTCTCCGCACTGGGGGCTATCGTTAGACAGCTTATAAGTATCTGTTTCTAATATTCGGGTATCGCTATATTGGATGCAGGTTCCATCACTAAGAAACTCTAACTTCCATTTTGAGCCTGTTTCTGAAAGCCAGGTTCCAACAATTAACTCCCGCTCTTGTTGCATCCCGGACTGACTTTGAGCAAAAATGGGCGACACGGCAATGCCTAAAATAATAATAACTAATATTTTTCTCATGAGGTATATATTTTAATTGTTACAATCAATATTACTAAGTCGATCATTTATCCCATTATCCCCGCCGTTAATTTTTTTTGTTATAAAAAACTGATGATCGAATTTCTTCCATCATCAGTTTTTTGTTATTTACAGCGTTTCCGCTTATTGGCTACAACCACTTCACCAGTGCGAAGTCCTGACGGTGCGGGAGCTTGGCGTTCTTGGCGTAAATGCGGGCGGCGGAATAGAACATACCGGGCTCGTCGGGCAGGATTGTTGCCTTGTAAACGGCCTGTCCGTTGGACTGAGAAACCAGTTTGAGCTCATAGGTTGATTTGATCACGAATTGCTCATTATTCTTCTTCTCGGCAATCACTATTTCCACACCGATATCCTCAGGATCCAGGGAACCGATCAACAGGGTGGCCGAAGCTTCTGTTTCCTTACCCAGGGCGTACATTTCATGTCCTGTTTCGTGTTCTACGGAAAGGACTTCGATGTGTTCCCACTCACGGCTTACTTTCTTCTTCCATTCGGCAATTTCCGTAGCCTCTGCATAGTCCTCCCGGACAAGGCGGGCGTGGCGCTCGGCCAGCTTGTAGTAGAAGCGGTCTTCGTAATCACACAACATCCGGTTGGTCGTAAAGTTGGAGGCTACCTTGGCAATAGTATTCTTGATCTGGCTCATCCACTCTACGGAAACACCATCTTTGTCACGCTTGTAGAACATCGGAGCAATCTCATCTTCAATCATATTGTAGATGGTTTCTACGTCCAACTCATCCTGGAAGGCATGGTTCTCATAGGTTTGCTCCATAGGCAGGGCCCATCCGGCGCCGGGTTGGTAGCCTTCTACCCACCATCCGTCGAGTACGCTGAAGTGCATCACACCGTTCATCACGGCTTTCTCACCGCTGGTACCTGAAGCTTCAAGCGGGCGCGTAGGCGTATTCAACCAAATGTCTACCCCTTGTACCAGGAATTTGGCCAGTTCAATGTCGTAATTGGGTACAAATACGATCTTACCGATGAATTGAGGCATCTTGGAGACTTCCACAATACGTTTGATCAGGTCCTGTCCGGCCTTATCGGCAGGATGCGCCTTACCGGCAAACAGGAACTGTACGGGCCTCTCCGGATTGTTGACCACCTCATTCAAGCGATCCAGGTCTTTAAAGAGCAGATGGGCGCGTTTGTAGGTCGCAAAGCGGCGGGCAAAGCCGATGGTCAGTACGTCATCACGCAAGGATTCTTTTACATCCACCACCTGGCGGGGAGTAAAGTAGGTCATGGCTGAGGAGTCGGACAAACGGCGCTTGATTTCACCGATCAGACGTTTACGCAACTTATTGCGGGTGTCGAGGATACGGTGGTTATCTACTTTATAAATTCCGTCAAAACAACTCTTGTCATAATGATGGGTTTTAAAATCCTCACCAAATACCTCCGCCTGGATTTCTTTCCATTCGGGTGCGGTCCAGGTGGGATAGTGCACCCCGTTAGTCACATAACTTACATGCAACTCTTCCGGCAGGTAACCCGGCCAGAGGTCTTTAAGAATATCACGGCTCACCTCGCCATGGAGCCAGCTCACCCCATTCACTTCTTGAGACAGGTTGGCGGCCAGATAACTCATGGAGAATTTTTCGTTATGGTCTGCCGCATTGATCTTACCCAGCCCCATCATCTTACCCCAGCTGATTTTTAAGCGATCCGGATAGTGTGACATATAAGTACGCAACATATCTTCAGGGAAGGCGTCATGGCCGGCAGGCACAGGCGTATGGGTAGTGAAGAGCGAGGAGCTGCGCACGACTTCCATGGCTTCGGCGAAGGTCAGGTTCTCATTCACGACCAGTTCACGCAGGCGTTCCAGGCCGATGAAAGCGGCATGGCCTTCGTTGCAGTGGTAAACATCTATATCTTTATGCAACTGGCGCAGGGCGCGGATACCACCCACACCCAGGAGGATTTCCTGCTTCAGGCGGTTTTCCCAATCACCGCCATAGAGGTGGTAGGTGATGCTGCGGTCTTCGGCCAGGTTCTCTTCATGGTCGGTATCGAGCAGGTACAGTTCCACACGGCCTACGTCCACCCGCCATAAACGCGCGTTGACATTACGGCCCGGGAAAGCTATGCTTACGGTAATCCATTTGCCGTCTTGGTCATGTACCGGCGAGGCGGGAATCTTCATAAAATCCTGCGCTTCGTAGCTGGAGACCTGGTCTCCGGCCGAGGAAAGTTTCTGGGTAAAATAGCCATAGCGGTATAACAAACCGACAGCGGTAATATGCGTACCCTTATCACTGGCTTCTTTCAGGTAGTCACCGGCCAGGATCCCTAAGCCGCCGGAATAAATTTTCAGGGAGGTATGTAAACCATACTCCATGCTGAAGTAAGCTACACTGGGCTTCTTCATCTCGTCCTTTCCGGCCATGTAGGCGGTAAAGCGGGCGTGCACCTGCCGGAGTTGTTCCACAAATTGGGCGTTCTGTTCCAATTCCTGGTACCGTTGGAAACGGATTTTATCCAGCATGGCAATGGGATTGAACTCGCAACGTTCCCACAAATCGGGATCAATGGAGCGGAAGAGGCTCACGGCATCTTCATTCCAACACCACCAAAGATTCTTGGACAGTTCTTCCAGGGCAGCCAGTTTGGCGGGAATACGGCGGTGGATCATCACGGCATTCCAGGAAGGACGGCTGATGGACACCTGCTTTTCAAGGTAAGAGGTGTGCTCTTCGGCCTGTACGGGAATTTCAGGCAAACGCTCCAGCACCTTCTCCAAAGACAAGGCCGCTGCTTTTTTGTAATAAGAGATTTGATTATCCCACAGGGCGATCGTAGACACATCCTTGGCATTGGCTTTTACAGCTTTCATTTCCGCAGCGGAAAGATTCAGCATAGCCTTGATTTTTTGGGTAACGCCGGCTACTACTTCATCATAATTGCTATCGTTGCGCGGGATAATTTCAATACCCTGGTGTTCTCCCTGGTAATGGGTATTTACCCATTGGCCGAAGCCGGCCAGGGAAGTGGTAAGCGTAGGCACACTAAACGCCAAACTTTCCAACGGGGTATAGCCCCAGGGTTCGTAATACGAGGGGAAAAGCGTAAGGTCCAGGCCTACCAGCAGGTCATAGTAAGGCATATTGAATATACCGTCATTGCCGTTAAGGTAGGAAGGAACAAAGATAAAGGTAACCCGGTCACCGGCTCCATTGTTCAGGTTTCTTTCTTTCCAATGGTTGGTGATGGCATCGTACTCCGCATTATTCAGGTAATGGGTAGTATGAAGGTCGCCTGCGGCATGGGCGGCTGACGGTTGCTGCAGGTTATGCAGCAGTTCTTTATTAGGACCATGGTGGCTGCCGGGAACCATCACAAAGGCCAGCACATCACGGTTTACATTTTCACTGCGGTTCACCTGGGCCATGGCATCAATAAACACATCGATACCCTTATTTTTATATTCATAGCGACCGCTCAAACCTACCAGCAAAGTATCCGGCGCAAAAGTTTTCTGCGTAAGCGCGCCTGCTACTTCCAGCAGTCTGGCGCGCGCCTCTTTTTGTTTGGCGGGATATTCATCTTCTGACGGTGTAAAGCTGTTTTCAAAACCGTTGGGGGTTACAATGTCCACCTCACGGCCGAGGAAATGTTTACATTCACGGGAGGTAATATCACTCACGGTAGTAAAACAGTCGGCTGCATTAGCGGCTGCCTTTTCAAGAGAGTGACGGGCTGTAACATTATATTGGCGGGCCACTTCTTCCGGAATGTAGGCCTCCATTTTATCATATAGCGGCAGGTTGTTACCGGCAACACAACGGCCCAATACAGTAGCATGGGTCGTAAAGATAGTACCGACCTGCTGCGCCTGCATCTTAAGATATAATAATCCGGCGCCGGTCATCCATTCGTGGAACTGGGCCACGGCGCGCTGACGCGGATTGAGGTTGAAATTAATAAAACTCTCGATTACCTTACCGGCCGCATAGCCAAAGAGGGCCGACTCAATATAGTCCCATTGTCCGTTAATGGAATCGAGTTTATAGACTTCCCAAAACTTGGTGAAGATCTCATCTTTTTTCGAAATGAAAGTGGTAAAGTCAACCAAGATCGCAATAGGGCTTCCGGCTACATTCCAATGGCCTATGCGTACACGCAAGCCTTCTTGCGAAGCCTTGGCTTTCCAGGAACGGAGCAAACGGGGATCTTCGGTAAAATCAGGGTTCTGTTCGGTATCCCTCCACACGTCAGGTCCGATCAGGATATGACCATTACCCAACTCTTTACTCATATTCAACGACTTAGTAGCCACAACAGTGTAGATACCACCTACCTTGTTACACACTTCCCAGCTTACTTCAAATAAAAAATCCGGTTGTATTTTTTCTTTCATATAAAGGATAAATCTAAAAATTCATTTATGCTATTTAAGCAACAAAGCCACAGCAAACGCTGTGACTTTGTATCTAAAATTGGACCAGCCAATAAAACTGCTAATTATTTCTTTTTAGCAACTTTTTTGGCAGCGGGTTTAGCAGCAGGTTTAGCCACTTTCTTAGGAGCTACTTTTTTAGCAGCGGGTTTAGCGGCAGGTTTAGCCACTTTCTTAGGAGCTACTTTTTTCACTACTTTTTTAGCAGCAGGCTTAGCGGCTTTTTTAGGAGCGGCTTTTTTCACTACTTTTTTAGCAGCGGGCTTAGCAGCAGGTTTAGCAACTTTCTTAGGAGCTACTTTTTTCACTACTTTTTTAGCAGCGGGCTTAGCGGCTTTTTTAGGAGCGGCTTTTTTAGCGGCAGGCTTAGCAGCGGGTTTAGCGGCTTTTTTAGCAGCAGGCTTGGCGGCGGGTTTAGCGGCTTTTTTAGCGGCAGGCTTAGCAGCGGGTTTAGCGGCTTTTTTAGGAGCGGCTTTTGTCACTGCCTTTTTAGCAGCAGGTTTTTTGGCCGCCTTTTCAACGGTTACGCCGGGCAGAGGACCTTCTGCTGCCAGAGCGCTGAGAGTTGTTTTTTTCATAAAATTTGTATTTTCTAATTGGGTTACTGGTTCTCTTTTCGAATTTGACTGCAATGTTAGTAATTTTTTTGACACGCGCGCACTTTTTTGCGGTGTTTTTTCAACAGTATTATCAACACGCGCAGCGAAATCACTCAGAATATTCATGTAATTCATGAAGGCTTCATAGGGGGTGTCGTAAGGCGTGAAATACTTGTGTACTGCGCCATCCGAGAAGAATTTAGTACACATGTAGTAGAAGTGATCGGAGGATTGAAGCCGCCGGTATTCCTGCCAGATATTTTTATCCTTGAGCGGTTTTATTTTTTCACCGAGACGGTACAATTGCGCTACGGCTTCATTCTGCAATTCGTTGCCGAGCCATGCGCTGAGGTCACGCTCTTCGTCCGCCCATGAAATGGCAAAAGGAACATGAAGCGGCGCTACCGGCTGATGTTTGACCGAGGCCTCGGAAGGCGTAAGGAATTCGAAGTTGGAATTGGAAAAAACACGGGCGGGCAGGTGACGTAAAAAGGCGAAAATTCCGGTTTCCACACCCTGGTGTTCTCCGAATGTTTCGTAGTCCATAAAGAGATTGATGAGGTCATCCTTTTTGGAGGCGACATTCAACCAATCGACATATTTTTCCACCGTCAACGGCCATTGGTTCCATCCGCGGTCGGAGAAACGGAAGGCGATATCATCACTCAAAACATAATTTTTCAGCAATAATTTCAACTTGGGATTGACCGGATTGTTATAAATATAATTGGGGCTCTTCCAGCCGAGTATATGCTTAGCGCCTTCGGTGATCATGGTGTTATAGCCCATATCGGCCACCATAGCTCCGATTTCATCGGAATAAATCAATTCGGTATTGCGGAAGGTGACCGGCTTTTGTCCGAAATGTTTTTTGATCAGGGCGGCATGTTCTTCCACCTGCGCACGAAACTCCGCCGGATCTTTTACCGCAGCAAGGGAGTGGGCGTAGGTCTCTGCCAAAAACTCCACACAGCCCGTTTTTGCAAGGGCTTTAAAGCTTTCCAGAACATCCGGGGCATACATTTCGAATTGCTCGATAGCCAGGCCCGAAATGGAAAAAGCCAACTTGAATTGTTTGCCGTATTCCTTGATTAGTTCCAGCATGAGTTTGTTGGCCGGAAGATAACAACGGTCCGCTACCTTACGGGTAATCGTACGGTTGGCAAAATCATCATAATAATAATGATCCTTCCCTATATCGAAGAAGCGGTATTGGCGCAAGCGCAATGGCTGGTGTACTTGAAAGTAAAAACACAGTGTTTTTTTCATAACGCGATCTTATATTTATACCTAATATGTAAAGGTCTAATTTTTACTCCTGACAATAGTAAGGTTTCCCGGAAACAGCCGATTCATAGACCTGCCTTATGTAGAAAGCGGCATTGTCCCATTTCAGCGCATTCACCTCTTCGAGTCCGCAACGGATAGCCATGTTTGAGAGCGCGGGATAAGCCAATAAACCGTGAATGGCATCGGCCAGGGCATTGACATCCCAGAAATCAACTTTAATGGCATGCTTCAGTACTTCGGCCACACCCGACTGTTTAGAAATAATAGTAGGCACATTGGAGCGCATGGCTTCCAAGGGCGAAATTCCGAAAGGCTCTGAAACCGACGGCATCACATAGACGTCACTGTGGGCGAACATACGCTGCACGTCCGCTCCGCGAAGGAAGCCGGTAAAATGGAATTTGGTGGCGATGCCCAGTTTGGCCACCCGGCGGATGGAACGGTTGAGCATATCTCCGCTACCAGCCATAACAAAGCGCACATCATCATGCTGCTTAAGCACCTTGGCTGCCGCTTCGATAAAATATTCCGGCCCTTTCTGGTAAGTAATACGGCCAAGGAAAGTCACTACTTTTTCTTTTACACCACGTTCCACTTCCATGGCCGAATAGCTGTGGAAGTCCACCGCATTATGTACGGTGATCACCTTGGAGGGGTCTACCCCGTAACGGTTAATCACAATATTGCGGGTAAGGTTACTCACGGTAATTACCCGGTCTGCGGCATGCATACCGGCCCGTTCTATATCATAAACCTGCTGGTTGACATTCTCGCCGCTACGGTCGAACTCGGTAGCGTGGACATGGATAACCAGGGGTTTGCCCGATATTTTTTTGGCGGCTATGCCGGCGGCATAGGTAAGCCAGTCATGGGCGTGGATCACATCAAATTCCTGCTGGCGTGCAATAGAAGCCGCCACCACGGCATAACGGGCCACTTCTTCCATCAGGTTGGCGCCGTATTTTCCGGAGAAGGTGTATTTGCGGCCGAAGGTCAGGTGATGGCTCTCCGTTGTACCTTTAAGGCTGGAGGTTACCACCTGTTCAAATTCTTCGGGAGTAAGGTAGGGTACCAGGTTGGAACCGATTTCCAAAAAATTGACGTGTTTCCAAAACTCTTCAAGGTTGGTAACATCAGCCAGGGTCTCCACATCGCTGGCATTGAGTATGCGAACGGCGCTCTGGTCTTCGTCACCTGTAGCGTGGGGCATTACAAACAATACATCCACCCCATTCTTAGCCAAACCCTTGGTAAGACCATAACAAGCGGTACCCAACCCTCCGGCAATATGGGGGGGAAACTCCCATCCGAACATCAATACTCTCATAATTCGTATCCTCCTATTAATTGCATACTTCGTAATATCCCTGCCACACTCCAGGCCTGAGCAATACAGCCATGGGGAGAATGAGGCGGGTCGCCGTGATAAAGTTCGGCAATAGTACAGAGGCCGTGAATGGTTATGTCTTCTTCAAATCCATCGGCCAGTTCTTTCGCTTTAGCTACAAATTGCGGGCCAAGCAAGCGCAAATTGGCTTCAATGTAGAAGGGCAGTAACCAGGGGTAAACGGTTCCCTGATGCTGGGCCTTATAACGCGCAGCCTGATCTCCTTCATAACGGCCCACATACAGGGGATTCCGGGGAGCAAGGGTACGGAGCCCCTTAGCCGTCAGCAAATCTTTTTCCACGGCTGTAATCACAGCGCGCTGGGCGTCTTCGCTCAGGGGGCTGAAGGGCAGGGCGCAGGCAAACAACTGGTTCGGGCGGCTAAAGGTATTCTGTCCCTCGGGACCTACATAGTCTGCCAGATAATTGCGGGTAACCACCCAGAAAACAGGATAAAAATTTTGTTCTATTTTTTCGCGAACCGGAGTCCATTGTTTGACAAATTTACTATCCTTGCCGGCCTTGGCCAAGGCCAAGGCATAGCAAACGGCATTATACCACAAGGCATTTGTTTCCACCTGGTAGCCGGGACGCGGCGTAACGGGCTTACCGTCCACCACAGCATCCATCCAGCTCAGCGGCTTACCCAGCTCGTCGGCCCATACCAGACCGTTATCATGCATGCGGACATCATCATGGGCACCACAGGCATAAGCCTCGAGGATTTCTTTTAATTTCTTACCGTAGGTTTTCCATATATCAGTACCGGGCACCGCCGCGGCATATTGCTGAAGGGTCCAGAAGAGCCAGAGCGGAGCGTCTACCGGACGGCTGATGGTGTCATTGTTTTTATCCACATCCACAAAACGGCCTTGCTCCAACTTCGTGCACAGGGCGTCCAAAACAGCCTTGCAGAATTTCTCATCCCGATTAAGCCCCAGGGTCAGGCCGGGAAGCGCTACCAGCGTATCACGGCTCTTCATGCCATAGAAAGGAAAACCGGCCATCAGCTCATTCACCTTTCCGCGGCGGGATGTAAATTGGGTGGCGGCATTCTTCAAACATTGGACATAACTGTTGCGCGGAGCGCGAACGGCCAGCGTTTTGGTAAATAAAGCCTTTAAAGAAGCCGGCTGATGTTCTTTTACCGAGGCGGAAAAAATAATGCTTTCGCCTTTCTTGATAGAACATTCGAAATAACCCGGCACGAAGAGGTCTTCATGCCCGTTGTATCCGCGACGCACCTCGTCCATGTATTCTATGCCGTAATACCAGTCCGGAGCATTAACAAACTCGTTGGCTTTATTCAACTGCATGTGCAGGGTTGGAAAACCGTTATAGAGTTTGGAACTGATACCGCCGGGGATATTTTCGGAACGGGTATCGGCCGCCATGTTGGCCCGCGTCAGGGCATGCACATTGCGGTACGCCAGGTAAGGTTTCAGGCGCAGGATTGTAGCCGAATGGGCTTCGACCAGGGTATAACGGATCAACAACTGGTCTTCATTGTGCACCAGCATAATTTCCTTTTTCAACACAACGCCTCCTACCCGGTACGTAATCGTAGCGATGGGTTCATAGGCAAAATCAATGATGTATTTATGCCCTCTGGGTTCATACATGCCGGCATAACGGTGTATACCGAGATTAAACGACTGTCCGTGCTGGATCACCGTTTCATCCAATGCCGAAAGCAATACATGGCGATCACCCTGAAACTCTTCAATGGGCACGACCAATAGTCCGTGATATTTTCTTGTATTACAACATACGATGGTGGTGTTAATGTAACCACCCGCCTGGTTTGTCGCCAGCATTTCGCGGCGTAATGCATATTCCAGGTTTACTAATTCTGCCTTGTTAAATTTCAAATAGGCCATAACCTAATACTTTAAGGGCGCAAGTTACTAACTTATTTTTACTTAATCAAAAATTACCAACAAAAAAAATAATTTATTCATGATAGGTTAACACCTGCACCGACCGGCTCGGAAGGTATAATTGCAAGTAATTTCTCCCTTTTTCGTGCAGGGTAAAATGCGCCAGACCGTCGTCCACGCGCGCGAATCCGTTGAATTGCCGCGCATCACTATCCAACGCTGTAACATACTTTCCGGCCGGCGCCTCGAAGCGGTAATCGGCATATGATTTTACCGGATGAAAGTTAAATATGAACACAAGGTTAGCACGGCGGAAAATCAACACCTGATCAGGGCGATGCTCCCAAAGGGAATGGGGTTTTTCCGCAAAGAAACCGTCATGGCGCGCCAGCGTAATCATGGCCTTGTCAAAGGCACTCAGGTATTGGTAACGCAGGGTGGTATCATCTACCAGATGCCACTGCCGGCGGGCGTATTTATAACTCCAGCCGTTTCCCTCTCGCGGAAAATCTATCCACTCCGGATGGCCGAATTCATTGCCCATGAAATTCAAATAACCGTCACCGGCCGTGGCCAGCGAAAGCAGGCGGATCATCTTGTGCAGGGCCATGCCGCGCTCTACGATCAAACTCTGCTGAAAGACACTCATGGCCGTGTACATTTCTTTATCAATCAGACGGAATATAATGGTTTTGTCACCCACCATAGCCTGGTCATGACACTCGGCATAGCTGATCGTATGCTCGTCGGCGCGTTTGTTGGTGAGTTCATAGAACATGTCGGACACATTCCACTCTTCATCTTTTTTCTCTTTGATAATTTTAATCCAATAGTCGGCCACCCCCATACTCATGCGAAAATCAAAACCCATCCCGCCGTCTGCAAAAGGAGCTGACAGGCCCGGCATACCGCTCACCTCTTCGGCTATACTTACCGCAGCCGGATTGATTTCATGAATCAGGCTATTGGCCAGCGTAAGGTAGGTCAGGGCCTCCTCATCCTGTGTGCCGTCAAAATACTGGCTGTAATGGGTAAAGGCTTTGCCCAGGCCATGGTCCAGATAAATCATACTGGTCACCCCGTCAAAACGAAAGCCGTCAAAGCGGTATTCTTCCATCCAGAATTTGAGATTGGAAAGGAGAAAATGAATCACCTCCGCCCTGCCGTAGTTAAAGCAACGGGAATTCCAAAGCGGATGCTCACCCCGCTCTCCGTCATGGAAATATTGATTATAGCTACCATCGAAACGGCCCAAGCCTTCTTCCTCATTCCGTACGGCATGCGAGTGCACCACATCCAGGATCACGGCTATTCCCAAGCTATGGGCGGCATCAATCAGGGCCTTCAATTCGTCGGGCGTACCGAAGCGCGAACTGGCGGCAAAAAAGCTTGACACCTGATAACCGAAGGAGCCGTAATAAGGGTGCTCCTGAATGGCCATCAATTGAATCATATTATAGCCGAGGGCTGCAATACGGGGCAGCACCTGCTCACGAAATTCCGTGTAAGAGGCCACCTTTTCCTCCTCTCCGCTCATGCCGATATGCGCTTCATAAATCAAGGGGTTGTCCACCCGTGAAGGTTGGGCGTGTTGCCATTGGTAGGCGCTCACCGGAGCCCAGACCTGGGCCGAAAAGAGTTTGGTATGCTCGTCCTGCACCGTACGGGTAGCGTAGGCCGGGATACGCAATCCGCTCCCGCCCTCCCATTCCACCAGGAGTTTATAGAGAGACAAGTGAGCAAAGGTCTTGGCCGGTAGATTGATTTCCCAATTGCCATTGCCTATGGGTTGCAGGGCGTATGCAGGATCTTTTTTCCAGTTGTTACAATCACCCAATAGATAAAGCGCTGCGGCTGCAGGGGCCCACTCACGGAAGACCCAACCATCGGCCGTAGGATGCAGTCCATAATATAAGTGACCATTGGTAACAGCCGAAAGCCCGGAGTGTCCGTAAGTCAATTCCGCTTTTTTTATCAGCGCCTGTTCATGCCGGTGAAAGATCGTTTGCCGGTAAGGCTCAAGCCAGGGATCGTTTTTCCAGAGGTTAAGGTTTATCATAAGGGTGGATAGTTTGTTGATTTACAAAGGTAGAAAACATTTTGCTATAAACAACAAGGGCCGGAAATTCCGGCCCCTATATCGTCTTGATTTAAATATGTTTATTTTGCCACGCGCTCCAGCCACTTCAGCATGAAAAGCATGGTAAACATGGAGATCAGACAGGCGGTCACAAATACACACCAGGTAGCCCAGATGGGAATTTGGTTGTAAAGGATCACACCAATAACAAGCAGCTGGTTACCCACAGCAGTAGCGCTGAGCCAGCAACCCTGCATGATACCCTGGTATTGGGGAGGCGCTACTTTAGACACAAAAGCGATACCCAGGGGACTGATAAACAGTTCGGCGATCGTCAATATGAGATAAGTACCGATCAGCAACCAAGGGGTTACACGCATAGCATCATCCAAGCCACCCATGGCTTTACGCTCAGCTTCGGTAGGCAGACCGAATGAACCCAGGGACATTACCACGAAGGCGAGGGCGGCAATACCCATACCGATGGCAATTTTCTTGGGGGTGGAAATTTCAATTCCTTTTGCTTTCAACCAGCCCAGGAAGCCAATTACCACCGGGGTCAGGAATACAACGAAGAAAGGATTAAACGCCTGGAACACCTCAGCGCCTTCCAGCGTAGTAAATCCGAGGTTAAGTTTCAGCAGGCGGGTAAAACCGTCGGCAAACAAAGTCAGGGTCTGTCCGTTCTGATGGAAAGAGAACCAGAAGAAAATCACCACGGCCATTACGGCGAACAGGGCGTACATACGTTGTCTGATTTCTTTCACATCCATCTGTACGGAAGCGGCCGAGTGCTGTTCATGTTTCTTGGCGCCGGGATCCGGCAGACGGTTCTTATTGAACAGAAAAACCACCAGGGAGATCAGCATGGCCACAATGGCAATACCAAAGGAATAGTGGTAACCGGTCATGAAGACATTCAGGTAATCATTAGCAAAAGCCGTCATATCAGCCGTATTACCGCCGACACTGGCAGCCAGTTCCGTAAAACGGGTCGACGCCTCGGGCGAGATCGTTCCGGAAAGGTATTGGTTACAAAGCGAAGGAAGATCGGCATTGAACTTAAAGCCGTTGCTCTGCACCCACCAGTTACGCAGGCCCACAGCCATCAGCGGAGCGAACATAGCGCCGATGTTAATAAACATATAAAAGATCTGGAAGCCTGTTTCGCGTTTTTCGGCATACTGCGGGTTGTCATACAACTGCCCTACCACCGCCTGCAGGTTGCCTTTGAACAAACCGTTACCAAAGGCAATGGAGAAAAGCCCCAGGCAGGTCAATACCAGGATCAGGCCTTTATTCTGCACCGGCGTAGGCGTGGGAATAGCCAGCAACAGGTAACCAACCGACATCAGGATCAGTCCGACCAGAATGGACGATTTGTATTTCTTAGTCTTGTCGGCAATAATACCACCGGCCAGCGCCAGGAAATAAATAGAGGCATAAAAGATCGAATAAATAAGGGAGCCCTGCGAGCCGGTAAACCCGAATTTGTTATTCAGGAACAACAGCAGGATAGCCATCATAATGTAAAAACCGAAACGTTCGCCCATGTTGGACAAAGCCGCACCGATTAATCCTTTAGGTTGATTTTTAAACATATTTTTTTTAAGGTTAAAAGTTAAGAATTAAAGCAAAGATAGCCAAAAAAATCGAAATATTGCTATCTTTGCAGAATTATTTAACTGGTTTCTATGTTCACCGCAATTGGTTATTGGTTGTTGTTATGCATCATTTATCCGTTGGCATGGCTGCCTAAACGGATATTGTTCGTATTGGCCGATTGCTTTTATTTTTTTATTTATTACCTGCTGCCGTACCGCAAATCGATAGTGTATACCAACCTGGCACGGTCATTCCCCGAAAAAAATTACAGGGAAATCAAGCGCATCGCCAGGCAGTACTACCGCTATTTCGCCGATATGTTTTTTGAGAACCTGTACATGCTGGGCACTCCGGCAAAAAAGGTGAAGCGGCTTGTCTCCTTTGAAAACATCGAACTGCCGGAACGCTATCTTAAGGAGGGTAAAAGCCTGGTCCTGATAGCCGCACACTACGGTAACTGGGAATATATAGGAACATTAGGCCTCTTCCTTCATCCTATGATTGCGTACAAAGAGCAATTGGGCGTGTCGGACCTGCTGATGAAAAAAATACGCCGGCATTTCAACAATGACCAAATCATCCCGATGCAGCACTTGTTGAAGTTTATGCTGACCCATCGCAAAGAGCAACGCACCTATATATTTATAGCAGACCAGGCTCCCTCGCTGTCAGCCACCGGATGGACCACTTTCCTGAACCAGGAAACCGTATTTTATAACGGTGCGGAAAAAGCAGCGGCTCACCTTGACCTGCCGGTAATATACCTGGAGATCCTGCGTAAAGGCCGCGGGCAATACCACCTCACTTTTAGTTCGATTTGTGAACGCGCCGGAGAACTCCCCGAGCATGCCATCACCCATACGTTCGCCGGCCTGCTTGAAGAGAGTATCCAACGGCACCCGCAATACTGGCTCTGGTCGCATAAACGCTGGAAACGCCGCAGAGACAGTCGCCTTAGTGAATAAACAAATAACAACGAAAATAATATGAAAAAGACCTTTATCATTGTGAACGCGGTGCTGGCAGCAGCTGTCATCGGATTGTACATTCTCTATTTCTGCGGCATCGGCGGATCTTCCGTGGCTACTGCGAACAAATCGGATGAAACGGTAGCCGGAGACGGCAGCGTGGTATACCTCCAGATTGACTCTCTGGTCAACGGATATGATATGTTCCATGACCTGCGCGGTGAATTTGAAAAGAAAGCCAAAGCCGCAGACGAAGACCTGACGAAAAAAGGCAAGTCTTTCGAACGTGAAGCAATGGATTTCCAGGAAAAGGTACAAAAAGGACTGGTGACCCGTTCTCAGGCCGAACAATTGCAGGTACAGCTGCAACAAAAACAGCAAAACCTGCAACAGTATGCCGAAAAGCTCCGTACCGAAATGGCCGAAGAAGAAGCCGTAATGCTGCGCCGTATCTATGTGGCTATCCAGGATTTCCTGACCAGCTATAATAAAGAGCACAACTACTCTTTAATTCTCAGCACCAGCGGAACGACCAACAGCGTACTGCAAGGCAGCGCCTCACTCAACATCACCAATGATGTGTTGAACGGACTGAATGCGGCCTATAAGAAATAGACAAGTAACCCGCAGCTTTTAATATTGGCCCCAACGGTCCAATATGTAATCAAGTATAGAAACGACCCTTTCCGGGTCGTTTTCCGTTACAAGGCGGGCGCGGGTGTCACGGAAATCCGGCAAGGACTTAAAATAATTGCTCAGGTGGCGGCGCATTTCCAAGACTCCGGTCTTGAGGCCTTTTTCCTGTATTGATTTTTCAAGGTGAAGCTTGGCCAAAGCCACGCGCTCGGGCACCGGCATTTCAGGCAATAATTCTCCGGTGCTTAAATAGTGTTTAATCTCCCGGAATATCCAGGGATGACCATAGGTGGCACGGCCTATCATAATGGCATCGACCCCGTAGCGGTCAAACATGGCTTTGGCTTTCTGCGGAGAGTCTACATCACCGTTGCCGATGATGGGTATTTTCATGCGGGGGTTGCGTTTCACTTCGCCGATCAGTGTCCAGTCGGCCTCGCCTTTGTACACCTGGGCGCGGGTGCGGCCATGAATGGTTAACGCCACAATACCTACATCCTGCAGGCGCTCCGCCAGCTCTACAATGATTTTGCTATCTTCGTCCCAACCCAAACGGGTCTTTACGGTGACCGGCACATCAACCGCCTCTACAATCCGGCGGGTCATTTCCACCAGCTTGTCGGGCTCACGCATCATACCGGAACCGGCGCCACGGGCGGCAATCTTTTTCATCGGGCAGCCGAAGTTGATATCAAGCACATCCGGGCGGGCCTGCGCTACGATACGGGCAGCCTCGATCATGGGCTCCATAAGGTGGCCGTAAATCTGTATGCCGATCGGGCGCTCATAGTCGTAGATATTCATCTTGGCTACGGTAGACGCCGCATCGCGGATCAGTCCGTCTGCCGCAACAAATTCCGTATACATCATATCGGCGCCGTAATGCTTGCAAACAAAACGGAACGAAGCATCGGTCACCTCGTCCATAGGAGCGAGGAACAAAGGATATTGATCGAATGTAATGGGGCCGATATTCATAGACTAGTATTCGAATATTCCTTTTTCACTGCGGATGGTCAGGCGCTTTTCAGCAGAGGCTTCCACCCTGCCCACCACGCGGGCGTCAATGTTATATTTTTGTGCTATGGCGATCAGCGCTGCAGCAATGGCAGCCGGTACGTATAATTCCATACGGTGGCCCATGTTGTACACCTTGTACATTTCTTTCCAATCAGTGCCCGACTCCTGCTGAATCACATCAAACAGCGGCGGTATGGGAAAGAGGTTATCTTTAATCACATGCAATTGCTCAACAAAATGGAGGACCTTGGTCTGTGCGCCGCCGGAACAATGCACCATACCGTGGATCTGCGGCCGGTAAGCGGCCAGTATCTCACGGATCACGGGAGCATAGGTACGGGTGGGCGATAAAACCAATTTGCCGTAAGTCATCCCTGTACGGGTCTCTATATCCGTCAACTTTCTGGTACCGGAATAGATCAGTGCTTCAGGAATAGCGGTATCATAAGTTTCGGGGTAAGCAGCCGCCAACTCGTGGGCAAACACATCATGCCGCGCCGAGGTAAGCCCGTTGCTGCCCATCCCTCCGTTGTAAGCGGTTTCATAGGTGGCTTGTCCGTAGGAGGCAAGGCCTACGATCACATCGCCGGCCTGTATATTCGCATTGTCGATGACCTCGCTGCGGCGTATCCGGGCGGTTACCGTACTGTCTACAATCACAGTGCGCACCAGGTCTCCCACATCGGCGGTTTCTCCGCCGGTAAGGTGCATGTGCACGTCCACACGGCGCATTTCATCCAGAAAATCCTGCGTTCCCTGAATAATGGCGCTGATTACCTCTCCCGGAACCAGGTGTTTGTTGCGGCCTATGGTAGAGGACAGCAGTATGCCGTCGGTGATGCCCACGCAAAGCAGGTCATCGGTATTCATAACAATGGCATCCTGGGCTATACCGCGCCACACCGACAGGTCTCCGGTAGCTTTCCAGTAAGCATAGGCCAGGGAGGACTTGGTCCCCGCCCCATCGGCATGCATCACCAGACAGTAGTCGGGATCATTGGTCAACACATCGGGTATCACCTTGCAAAAGGCTTTTGGAAACAAGCCCTTGTCTATATTTTTGATGGCGTTGTGGACATCTTCTTTTGAGGCCGAAACGCCACGTTGGTCATAACGGGAATTCATGAGTAATGAATAATGAATAGTGAATAATGAATAATTAAAGGCCGCGGGCACCGTGATAATTGTCACCCAGGACCTGGAATTCTATACGGCGGTTCAGCGCATGACAGTCTTCCTGCTGTTGTTCATCTTTCAGGCTGTTGATGAATTTATCGTCGAGTTTGGTATTGACCCGCAAAAATGGGTAACGCCTGGCAATACCGGCATCCGTTATACGGGGTTGGACCTCACCATAACCTACGGCTTCAATACGCCCGGGGTCAATCTCATGATCTACTAAATAATCTACCACTGCCTGGGCGCGCTGTTGAGACATGACGTAATTGGACTCCTCGCTGCCGCGGCTATCGGTATGGGCGCGCAATTCTATAATCAGGGTAGGATTATCATTCATGATCATCACCAGCGAATCAAGCGCCGTACGGGAATCGTCTGTCAGTGTAGCTTTGGCAAAGTCAAAGAAAATATTCGGGATCTCAATAGGCTTATCGGTCGGAACCATCCACAAGGTGTCATGAAGGGTATAGTTCTCCGACCATCCATCCGAACTGAAGCGGGTTTTCTGGTTCAGGTAACCTTTTACGGAAGCGACGGCCAGGTAGTCGGTAGCGGGATTTACCCGGAATTCCGCGGTGCCGTTTTCCTCGGTCTGACGCCGCAGGGTTGAGCCGTTATTACCCACCAGCCGCACCTCGGCGCCCGGCAACAGGCGGCCGGTCTTCAGGTCCTTCACTACGGTGCTGAAATAATATTCCACTATTTTTTTCGCACCGGCAAAGGCGTAAATATCATCACTTCCCTTACCGGGCTTACGATTGGAGGAAAAGTAACCACGGTCATTATCACGTTCGAAAATGATAGAAAAATCATCGGCCGGCGAGTTGAGCGGCTGCCCGGCATTTTCTACAAGCCAGCTGTTATCGGCAGGCGTAGCCTTAAAGATATCCAGGCCGCCGATCCCCGGATGCCCGTCCGAAGAAAAGTACAGGGTCCCGTTGGCATGGCTGAATGGAAACATTTCATTGCCGGAGGTATTGATCTGGGGACCGAGGTTAATGGGTTCTCCAAAGTTATCCGACTCACCGCCGCGGGTCACTTTCCAGATATCCATACCGCCATAACCGGCAGGCAGGTCTGAAGCAAAGTAAAGGGTCAGACCGTCTTCGGACAAAGAAGGATGAGCCACCGTAAGGCTATCGTCGGCCAAAGGGAGTTTTTGCGGTTCGTTCCACTGGTCATCTTTCCGTTCGGATAGGTAGATGGAGCAACCTCTTTTTTCGCGGCTGACCTTTCCGCAACGGGTAAAATAAAGCTGGTTGTAAGCGCTGTTGAAGGCAGGTGCGCCATCTTCAAATTTAGTATTCAGCACCTCACTCACCGGCTCTACACGGCCCCATAGTCCGCGACGGTTAATCGCCGAAGAGAAAATATCGCTGGTAGACTCGCCCGTGACATCATATTTCTTAGAAGTTCGGTTGCCCGTTTTACGTGCAGAAGTAAAATAGAGAATTTCGTAGTCCCCCGAAGCATAGGCCGGAGCATAGTCACTATACCGCGTATTGAGGGCATCCATCGCCTTAACGGTATATAGTATATCCTGTTTTACACTGTCTTTTGCCTGATCGACGGCAAGCAGCAGGGAGTCTGCAAAAGGGCTGTCCGGTACATATTTTTTATAGAGCAGGAGTTGCTCTTTAGCTTTGTCCGGCTGTCCGCCGGCCAATAAAACCTGTCCGTAGCGCAGGTAGACTTCCTCATTAGCGGGCGTACGGCGGCGGAACATCAGGGCATAGGCGGTCTGCGCTTCCTTGTATTTTCCGGAGATACGGTAACATTCGCCCAAGCGGAAACGCACCCTTTCCTGGTCCGCCGGAGCTACCTTGGATTGCAATTTCCGGTAAGCATCGGCCGCTTTGTAATAGGCCCCTTCTTCAAAGGCCTGGTCAGCCTTGGCAAGTTTGGCCTTGGTACTGCAGGCGCTAAGGAAAAGCAGCGCCAGGCAAACATATAGCAGTATTTTTTTCATTCCTGCAAAGGTACAAAAAATAGTATCAAGTAAAAAGACGGGGAGTAAGTATTAAGGAAAAGCTACCTTAAAAATAACAGTTCCCGGTACTTGGGCAGGGGCCAGAGTTCATCATCAACGATCATTTCGAGGTGGTCTATACTATCACGTATACTTTGCATATAGGGCAGCACCAGCTTTGAGTAGTCTGCCGCACGTTGGTCCAGATTATCTATAGCATTGGCTTTCTTTCTCTCTTCCGTCATGGCTGTCACCTGGTTACGAATATCAATAATATAACCGGAAATCACCCGGAGGGAATCCACCTGAGGTCCTGTAAGTGTATCATATTCAGCCGCGGTATAGAGTTCTTTCAGCCCGCGCAGGTTCTCAATCAGTAGATTCTGATAACGGATGGCCGTAGGCACGATATGGTTGATGGCCAAATCTCCCAGCACCCGCGATTCGATCTGCAGTTTCTTGATAAAGATTTCATTCAGGATTTCATGCCGGGCCTCCACTTCTTTGGCGGTGAATACGCCCATTTCTTCAAACAATGCACGGGATGATTCTTCCAACAGCGCATCGAAGGCCGAAGGAACATCTTTGACACCGCGCAACCCGCGCGCTGCGGCTTCTTTTATCCACTCGGCCGAATAGCCGTTACCTTCAAAACGGATCGCCTTGGAAGTCTTGATCAGCGTGCGTAGTACATGAAAAATCGCCTCGTCTTTTTTCAGGCCGGTAGCGATCAATTTGTCTACCTCCACGGCAAAGCGTTTTAACTGGCGGGCCACCGCCGTATTCAGGATCAGCATGGGCCAGGCGCAATTGGCCGAAGAGCCGACAGCCCTGAATTCAAAACGGTTACCTGTAAATGCAAAGGGTGAGGTGCGGTTACGGTCCGTATTATCCGGCAAAATTTCCGGAATCTTGCCCACCACATCCAACTTCAGGGTTGCCTTTTCGTCGGGCGTCATCTTCTTGTCGGTCACACGCTCCTCCAATTCGTCAAGTACGCCGCTCAGGGTTTTACCAAGGAAGATGGACATCACGGCAGGCGGCGCCTCACCCGCCCCCAGGCGATGGGAGTTATTCAGGGAGGCGATGGATGACATCAACAGGTGATGGTGCTCATATACCGCATGGATGGTATTGATAAAGAAGGTGAGGAACTGCAGGTTGTTGCGCGGGGTCTTGCCGGGACTCAGCAGGTTAACCCCGGTATTGGTACTCAAAGCCCAGTTGCAGTGTTTACCGGAACCATTGACGCCGTCAAAGGGTTTCTCGTGAAAGATCACCTTTAATTTATGTTTCTTGGCAATACGCCGCATCAAGATCAGCATCATCTGGTTATGATCAATCGCCAGGTTGGCCTCTTCAAACACGGGAGCGAATTCGAACTGATTGGGCGCCACCTCATTGTGACGCGTTTTCAGCGGAACGCCCAATTTATAGGCCTCCACCTCGAAGTCTTTCATAAAGGCCATCACACGCGAGGGAATGGCGCCGAAATAGTGGTCTTCGAGTTGCTGGTTTTTAGCCGCACTATGCCCCATAAGGGTCCGGTTAGTCTGCATCAGGTCGGGCCGGGCGCGGAACAAGGCATCATCTATCACAAAGTACTCTTGCTCAATACCCAGGGTAGCATGCACCCGGTTAACCTCCTTGTCAAAATACTGACAAACCTGTACGGCCGCCTTTTCCAATTCCTGTAAGGATTTGAGGTGCGGTGTTTTAAAATCCAAGGATTCACCGGTATAGGCGACAAATATAGAAGGTATACATAAGGTATCTTCGATCACAAAGGCGGGAGAAGAGGGATCCCAGGCCGAATATCCCCTGGCTTCAAAGGTATTGCGCAGACCGCCGCTGGGAAAACTCGACGCGTCGGGTTCCTGCTGGATTAACAATTCTCCGCGGAAATTTTCAAAGGCTCCGCCGGCTTTCGAGGGTTCAATGAAGGCTTCGTGTTTTTCGGCCGTAGCATCGGTCAGGGGATGGAACCAGTGGGTATAATGCGTGGCGCCACGTTCCAGGGCCCAGGTTTTCATACCGGCGGCAATTTGATCGGACATCTTACGGTCTATCTTTTTACCCTCTTCTACAGCGGCACGCACAGATTCAAAAGCATCTGCCGAAAGATACTTTTTCATTTTCTCGCGATCAAATACATTGATGGCAAAGGAATCGGACAGCCGGCTGTCAATCGGGTAAAAACGTTCCGCCCGGCGGGTGGCAAACTCTTTCAGGGCCTGGAGTCGAAAAGCGCTCATTTTTTCAGAAGTGTTAGTTATTTTTTTGGGGGTCCGCTGCAAAAATAACTATTTTTCCGACGCCATATCCTATTTTTATCAATAAGTTTATATAAAATTTATATTTCCTGAAATTTAAAGTCCGGCGACTTGAATAACCGCCACTCCCCCGGAGGGCTCCCAGGAACGGCTACAGGTCCCATCATGCGCCTTACGGGTATAAGTAGCATTGTACGAAACACTTTTAGGACTATAAGCTGCACCTGTGGCTCCGGGAATCGCCCGGCCGTTGATGTACCATTGGTACACAATCTCACCGTCACCGCCGCCGGCCGGAATCTGGTTCTTAATTGGCGAAGGATCAACGCCTGCGGCAACACTTTCGTTGCAAGGGATAATGCTACCGGGCGTAAAATCATTATAACGTTTGATTTCCACCCCGCTTCCCATAAGGGTTTCACAATACCTGGAGGTGCGCACGCTCTTTGCCGTATAAACGCCTTCTTTATAATAGCCGGGGAATGTAATACGCCCCCCCTTACCGGGCAGAAAACCACTGACGGCCACACCATCTTTATATAAACGATAGGAGATATTCATTTCCGAACCGGACAAACTAAAGACCACCCCCTGTTCATCATCCTTGCAAAGCCCCTTGGCCGAAGCGAGAAGAGCTTGTACGGCAGGGCGTTCACAAGGCGTTATATCGGAAGCTGCCGGCGCTACCTCTGCCACGACTTTTACCTGCTCCGGTTGCTTTACCGGTTCAGGCTGCTTCGCAGGCACCTCCGGTTGCTTTGTGGCTTCAGGTTGCTTTACGGATTCCGGCTGCTTAGCAGGTTCCGGCTGTTTTGTGGACTCAGGTTGCTTTGCGGGTTCCGGCTGTTGTTTCGTCACCTCTGTTTTTTTTACAGACTCCGGCTGCGATACAAGCACCGGCTTTTTCCCCGTTTTGGCGGCAACAGTAAGGGTTGCAGGAGCCGGCGCCGGGTTTACAAGCTCAGCAGGCTGATTTACGGCCAGAGAGTCTTCAGCCATTATACCATCGCATAGCATGGCCTCCTGTCTCAACAAGAGTTCGGCCTTGTGATTACAGGAATAAAAAACGATTTTCACTTCCCGGCTATCCGGAAGGGTATTGGCGGACAAAGAAAATTTCAACATTGACACACCTTGACCGCCCGTGTAGGGGCTTATCTTACACCAGCTGTCATCCGGTTCTGCCACTGCCACCCAGTCCGCATTGGTTTCTACCCTGACACAGCCATCCAAGGCCGCAGCGCCGACGCTCAATGAGGAAATATTAATTTTCAGGGCATCCTCCCTGAGACGAACAAACAGATAGGTGAGCAACAAGATAAGGAGTGCAAACAGGAGAGAAACGCCTATCCAAACGTAATGCTTCATTTTCATACAGGCAAACTTATAGGTTATTGGAAGCAAAAGTAAGGCAAGTCTTGCGCGCTGCAAGATTTGGAGTCTTAATTTTTGTTGTTTTTTAACCTTTTCAAGAAGTAGTCTACCGCCCGGCGCCCGGCTTCACCCAGGTCTACAGAGAAATCATTAACATATAAAGCTATATGACTGCGTATTACCGCCTCGTCCATTTCCCGGGCATGGGTCCGGACAAAAGCTGCCCCGGCTTCCGGCTGCAACCGGGCATATAGCACACTCTCGCGCAACAAGCGAGCCAGACTGAGGCGCACCTCCTCCGGAAGCGTGCGGCGGACGGCAATTCCGCCCAAGGGAATGGCCATGCCGGTGTGCTGTTCCCACAACGCCCCCAGGTCGGCGATCAGATGCAATCCCTTTTGTGCATAGGTGAAGCGCCCCTCATGGATCAGCACGCCCGCATCTACCTCACCGCGCAGCACGGCGCCTTCAATGTCCGAAAAAACATATTCCCGCCTGTCTTGCAGTTGGGGATAAGCGGCCTGTAACAACGCCACAGCCGTAGTATAGCGGCCGGGAATGGCAACCCGCAAATCCGGAGACAGGTTATCACCCAGCGGCTCGCGGCTTACCAACAAGGGCCCGTTCCCAAAACCCAGGGCGCTGCCGGCAGGCAGTAACTCGTAGCGGTCTTCTACATAAGCATAGGCGTGGTAGCTCAGTTTGGTGATATCATACTCCCCACGCATGGCGGCATGGTTCAGCGTCTCCACATCGGCAATGTGTACGTCAAAGTCCAGGCCGCAGGTGTCTATCCGGTGGTGCACCAGGGCGTCAAACATGAAAGTATCATTGGGACAGGGAGAAAATGCCAGGGATAAAGCGGTTTGCATGCTTAAATTTTTAAATCATTAGATAGTTGAACCGGACTTGCCATCACTCAAACTTAACCACCGTGATGCCGGCGCCGCCGAACTCCACGTGCTCGTCTTCAATGGAGCGAATGCCGCCGATAGTACGCAGTATTTTGCGGAGCTCTTCTTTCAGGGCGCCGGTACCTTTGCCATGCAGGATTTTCACCTCGCCACAGCCCACCATCATCGCTTCATCAATAAAGTGGTTTACGTTGTCTATCGCCTCTTCTACCCGCTGGCCCCGTACATCAATAGCGGGTTTAAAATTCAGTTTGCGTTCCGAGATATTTACCGCGCTGCTGCTACGCAGCACTGTCGCCGGACGGGTCTGCTTGCGGTATTCGTTGGCCGAGATACGCTCCAGGCGCTCCGGTGCCACCTGCATGATAATATTACCAAAAGCCACGCTCATTTTTTTTGCCGTAAGGCTAAGGATCTCCCCTGCCCCATCCTGCCCTTTCATCTTCACTTTATCACCCACGGCCAGCGGCCTTTCCACTGCCGCCACCGGTACGGCCGCTTCCACGCCGGCCTGTTGCCCGCGTTCCGCTTTTTTCTGCGCCCGCCGCTCCTGCCGCTCTTTCAGCTGTTCAATCTTACGGGCTATTTTCTGATCAATGGCGGCCTGCTCTTCTTCCTGCAGTTGTTTTTTCAACCCTTCCACCTGGGCGCGGGCCGCTTTGGTCTTTTCTTTTTCGGCCTGCGCTTCTTTGATCTCAAAGATAGTACGTTCAATCCGTTTGTTCGCCTCTTCAAGCAGGCGCCGGGCCTCCTCTTTAGCCTCTTTGATAATGCTCTTACGCAGGTGCTGTATCTCGGTCAGTTCACCCTCATATTTGGTGGTAATATCTTCAAGATGTTTGTCGGTTTGGCGGATACGGCTGCGTTTTTCTTCCCAGTAACGTTTGTTCCGGGCAATATCGCGCAGGTTGCGCTCAATGTTTACATATTGGTCACCCGCCTTGCTTTCAGCCAGTTTTACCACCTCTTCGGGCAGGCCTATTTTGCGCGCCAACTCAAAGGCGAAGGAGTTACCCGGCGTACCGGTCTCGAGGCGGAACAAAGGCTGTATTTTCTGTACGTCAAACAGCATGGCACCGTTCATAATGCCCTGGTTAGTGGTGGCAAAATATTTCAGGTTGGTATAGTGGGTGGTAATCACCCCGAAGGTATGGCGCTCCACCAATTGTGTAAGCACCGCTTCGGCAATGGCGCCGCCGGCCGCCGGTTCGGTGCCCGTACCGAACTCATCAATAAGGACGAGGGTATGGGCCGTGGCGTTGCGCAAAAAATTCTTCATGTTAAGCAGGTGAGAACTATAGGTACTCAGGTCATTCTCAAGAGACTGCTCATCACCTATATCTATAAAAATATCATTAAATACGCCCAGCTCCGAATTTTCGGAAGCCGGTACCAGGAAGCCGCACTGGAACATATATTGCAACAAGCCCACGGTCTTCAGGCAGACAGATTTTCCGCCGGCATTAGGCCCGGATATCAGGAGGATATGTTTTTCATTGTCAAGATGCAGGTTCAGGGGTACAATCGCCTTCCCCTCCTTTTTCAGGGCCTGTTCCAACAAGGGATGACGCGCATCGTACAAGGAAATCAGCGGACCGGCGTTCACCAGGGGTTTCACCGCCGCCATGTTTACCGCCAGCCGCGCTTTGGCCCGGATAAAATCCATCTCGCCTAAAAAATCGGCAGCCGCCTTGACATCCTCCAGATAAGGACGTAAAAAATCGGCAAAGGCTTTCAGGATTTTAATAATTTCCCGCTGCTCGGCATAATGGAGTTCTTTGATCTCGTTGTTCATCTCCACCACTTCCATGGGTTCGATAAACACCGTTTTCCCCGTAGCGCTCTCATCATAGACCAGGCCCTTGAGTTTGCGTTTGTTCATAGCGGCTACCGGAATCACAGCCCGGCCCTCACGCAAGACAATCTCCGAATCGGCCTCCGCCAGGCCTTCGGCCTGCGCACTCTTCAGGATAGCCATCATGCGGCGCGCCACCTGGCTCTGTTTCTCGTGAATGGAGCGGCGCAAGTGCTGCAGCTCAGGCGAAGCGTTATCCCGCACCACACCGTGCCTGTTGATGATCGTGTCTATCCGCTGCGATACGGCAGGATAAACCACCACTCCGGAGGCCAGGGCCTTCAATGCCGGATAGAGTTCATCACTGCAACGCTTGAAGAAAGAGGTAATGCCCCCCACCGTATCCAGGGCCTGTTTCAAGACCAGCATCTCGTGCACTTCTATATAGGTACCCTCAATGTGCAGTTTTTTCAGGAAACCCGCCGCATCTACATAGGTAGTGTCCGGATATCCCTCTTCTATCAACAAGATGGTACGCATCTCCTGGGCCTGGGCCAGGAGATTTTCAATTTCCGAAGCCGATGTGTAAAAAGGCGTCTCCCCGGCTCTGGTACGGCCCACAATGGTGGTACAATATTCCGCAACCCGTTCACGGATACGGTCAAAGCCTATCTTTTGTTCAAAATTAGACGGATAAATCATACTACGAAGATACGACTTTTAGCATCAAATATGCTGCACTCAATACTTTTTTATTACCTTTGTACGCTTTTTGAAAATGTTGATCATGTTAGGAACCATTTTATTGCATGCCGGCCTTATCATAGCCGCTTATTTGTTAGGATCCGTATCCAACGCCGTGTGGGTAGGGAATTTATTGTACAAGACCGATGTGCGTAACCACGGCAGCAAGAATGCCGGAGCCACCAATATGATGCGGGTGCTGGGCTGGAAAGCCGCCCTGCCGGTATTCATACTGGACATGGCCAAAGGCGCTGCCGCCGTATCGCTGGTATTCTTAGCCGGCTACGAACCGGAAACCAATGCTTTCGTGGGTTTCCAGATCGCCTTGGGCATGGCCGCCGTCCTCGGCCATATCTTTCCTGTTTTCGCCGGATTCAAAGGCGGAAAGGGCGTGGCTACCATAGCCGGTGTGATCACCGCCATCCATCCCAGCGCCATGCTGGTAACTTTTATCATTTTTGCCCTCTGCCTGTTGATTACCCACTACGTATCACTCAGTTCCATCATCTCGGCCGTATTTTTCCCCTTCCTGGTCATCGTCGTTTTCGGCGAATGGTGGAATGTAGAAGAAACGCTCACCCTCAAGCTTTTCAGCATAGCCGCAGCCGTCCTTATTGTGGCCACCCATCGCAAAAACATCCAGCGCCTGCGCAAGGGCGAGGAGTCGAAGATTGTTTTCCGCAAGAAACCCAGCATCGACGTGCCGGAGCGGAAGAAATAACAGGTAATTTCACAAACTCACTTGAAGCGCCATTAAACATTTGATTTTATGGCATAAAAGAATTTCCCTTGATAAAGTAAAGGGCGCATTACCATTGAGTTCAAATCCGGCGAAGAAATGCAGTCCCGCCACAGCATTCCTGTCCGCACTGTGAAGCGGGAATGTGATTTAAATCAGTTGATCACCGTTACCGACTGCGCCGCCAACAACCCTGTCAACAGTAGCAACTAAGCAATAAACAAATCTTCTTCATGTTATTGAAAGTGATTAAGAGAAAGACAATTTACAGTTAAACGACTAACAGACTATCGCTTGAAGCAGCGATTTTCGCAGCGACTATGCTCGTGTGGCTGAAGGCATAGCGGGAAAACACAAAATAAAAGGGTTCCTAATCGCGAAGACAACGTACGGAAAAGCCAAGCGCACGGGCGCTACTATAGTGGTACACTCCGTCGTCTTGGTAATTGAAGCGCCGAGCCCAAGCGTTGCTTATACTGCTCACTGATGAACTCCAAAAGTACCCGTGGGCACCACGATTAGGGAACGTGCCGTCATTGTAATTGCGGTAGCCCGCAGGCAAGGTCGAAAAGCCAGTCGAGTTTGTCGAATTGTTACCTACTGTCCAAGTCGGAGAAGTATCCGTAGCGGTACCTCGGGTTGTAGTTCTCGTGAAGCTGCCCGCAGTACCAATAGTGCCGGTTGAATTTGAGTTGTGTGAGGCATTCCCGTCAACTGCCTGTAACATAAGCCCCCACTCCGCATCTGTCGGAACATGCCAATTCTGTGGGCAAATGCCCCGGCCGTCAACATTGGCGTTATTGGAACAAGGGCCGGTAGGGCAGGTTGTCAATGAATTATTCCAACTGGTTGGGCCGGTGACCGTACCCTTACCCCCATACACCCCGTCCCGAGACATCGCCGTCTCCCAGGAATATAAGGCACCATAAGTGTCACAAGCTGTAGTGGAGTTGCCATAACACCAATAATACCCTATAGAATAGGAGCCGGGACTACCGATCTGTGGTTCACCACCATTAGCATGAACCAAACCCGCCCGGTAATTCAAGTTTTGCGCCATCCACAGGCGGCCGTCCGGCATCTTTACCGCACGGTATATCTTGTTATCGCGGTCATCCTTTAAACAAACCGTTTGTCCGGTAGTCATAGTGTTAATACTGGTTTGCGCTATAGTCTGCATACTACCTGTAGTAGCTGTACACGGCCTAAGATCGCAATACGTACTGGATGTAATCGTCACCACATCACTCATCACAGACCAACAGCCCTCGGGGCTCTGTACCTGCCCCTGGTAGGTGCCGGCGCCTACATTGGCCGTGCTCGCCCAGACAATGCCAGATATGTGGTAGTTCTTTTCAGTCGCATTGGGCAATCCGTACCAGTCGGGCAGACTAATGGTGGTGGTGAATCCCTCACAGAGCGTCAGTGTACCTGCAGTGAGGGTGGGCTGTGGCGGGGTGCGCAGTACGTCCATGCTCCAAGTTCCTGTACTTACTGCCGGAGTCGTATTACAGGTATTGTCCTTGGCCCGGCGGGTATACGTAATGGTGAGGGTGGAGGTGGCGGTATTGGCCGCCGCATCGGCTGCCGGCGGGGTGTAATTGGCCGCCGTAGCCCCGGCTATTAGCGTGCCGTTCTTGTACCAGGAGTAGGTGATTACCCCATCCCCACCGGAGGCCGCCGTAGCGCTGCTGATAAGGGCGGGAGTCCCGCCTGCGCAGAGGCTCTGCCCGGTAGCGGCAATAGCGCCGGGGTTGAAGCTCGGATACATAGTCGCCACCACGGCGGTACGGTTCGTAGAAAGTCTGCCTGTACTATTGTGCCGCGCCTCGGCGTAATAGGTAGTGGCAGCCGTAATGGAAGGTTCATATACCGTACTGCCAGCGTGTAACAGCGTACCTCCGCTTGCTGCACTGTACCAG
>JAVBQY010000039.1:0-17216 GCA_031548545.1 Bacteroidales bacterium
ATCCCAGCTTATGAGGATGGATTATATCCACCAAAATGCGCTATGGGCGAAAATCTGAGGAAATCAGATTTTTTATCAGAAAAAACGCTCCGAAACAAAAAACAAAAGAGGATGTCCATTTTACTTTTTGGACACCCTCATAACTGGGTGTAAATTTTATAAATCATTGATTATCAATGCTTATCGTGGAGATGGCGGGAGTCGAACCCGCGTCCAAACAAACTATCCAAACGCTTTCTACATGCTTATCTTTTGATTGGTTTTCGTAAACAGGCCGGACAAAAGCTACCTACCTGTTTCTTATCTGCTGTTTTCTCATTGCGCTATAGCAGCGTCGGCGCAACCAGCTCTAAAGGGTTGATACCCCATATGCCCCGTCATTAAAGAGCCAAACGGCGGAGCGGGATACTCGTCGGACCGACAACCTTGGCCGGCCGGATTAAGGTAGTATGCTTGGCAGACTACGCAGCGAGTGCATAATTATTTTCGCCAGTTAATGGCTTGTGTGTTGGGATTTACGAGCCACCATCACAACGCTCGGCATGCTTACGTTCCGATTCCATTTGCTGTCAAAACCAGAACATCCCCAATATTTAAAAGAACTACAATTACAGAGGCAAAGGTAGTAAAAATAACACTTATCTTTTATAGTGCGTGTACTTTCTTTTACTTGCTACTATTTTTTATCAATATTTCCGCGATCTGTACGGCATTCAGCGCCGCACCTTTTTTAATCTGGTCGCTCACGCTCCAGAAGGTAAGGCCGCAGGGATTGGTGAGGTCTTTACGGATACGCCCCACGTACACCGGATCTTTGCCTGCCAGGAACAAGGGCATGGGGTATTCTTTCTTTTCCGGATTATCAATCAGTTCAATACCTTCGGCCTGGGCAAAGGCTGCACGCACCTCATCAAGGCTCAATTCGCGTTCCGTTTCCACCCAGATAGACTCGGAGTGGGCGCGCATCACGGGTACACGTACACAGGTGGCGCTGACGGCAATATCGGAGTGCATGATCTTGCGCGTTTCATGATACATCTTCATCTCTTCCTTGGTGTAGCCATTCTCCATAAACACATCCACCTGAGGAATTAGATTATAAGCCAATTGATAAGCGAATTTGGAAACCGTCGGTTGCCGGCCGTTCACCAGTTGGTTGTATTGTTCTTCCAGTTCGGCCATAGCAGAAGCTCCGGCGCCGCTGGCAGCCTGGTAGGTGGAGACATGCACCCGTTTGATATGCGACAATTTCTCAATGGCATGCAGGGCCACGACCATTTGTATGGTAGTACAATTAGGATTGGCAATCACCCGGCGGGGCGCATTGAAACAATCCTGCGGATTCACTTCGGGTACCACCAGGGGAACATCGGCGTCCATACGGAAAGCGCTGGAATTGTCAACCATCGTAGCGCCATGCTTTGTAATAGTCTTCTCGAATTCCTTAGACACGCTTGCACCGGCCGAAGTCAACGCGATATCCACGCCCTTGAAGTCGTCATTATGTTGCAACTCCTTCACTATAATTTCCTTTCCGCGGAAGGTGTATTTCGACCCGGCACTGCGTCCGGAACCGAACAACAACAATTCATCCATGGGAAAGTTACGTTCTTCAAGAACACGCAAAAACTCCTGACCGACAGCACCGCTGACACCAACAATAGCTACTTTCATACTACTTTACTTGTCTAAATGAGCGGGCAAAGTTACTATTTTTTTTGAAATCGTATATTTATTTTTGCATACCTCAGTCCATTTTTCTAACTTTGTCAGTCAATTTATTATCAATTATATGAGCACTCCCGTGAACGAAACCGCCAATGAGCGTACACTGAATTTTTTGGAAGAGATTATCGAAGCCGATCTGGCATCGGGCAAGCATAAAAGTATTATCACCCGTTTTCCGCCGGAACCGAATGGTTATCTGCATATCGGACATGCAAAAAGCATATGCCTGAACTTCGGAGTGGCAAAGAAATACGGTGGCAAAACCAACCTCCGCTTTGATGATACCAACCCGGTAAAGGAAGATACGGAGTATGTGGATTCCATCAAGGAAGATGTGAAATGGCTGGGCTTTGACTGGGCCAATGAGTTTTATGCATCCGACTACTTTCAGCAACTGTACGACTGGGCTGTAGTAATGATCAACAAAGGGTTGGCTTATGTAGACGACCAGACACAGGAGGAAATCCGCCTGACCCGCGGCACGGTAACCAATCCCGGCAAAGAAAGTCCGTACCGTAACCGCAGCGTGGAAGAAAACATCGACCTGTTCACCCGTATGAAAAACGGGGAGTTCAAAGACGGGGACAAAGTCCTGCGCGCGAAGATTGACATGGGCCATACGAACATGCTGATGCGCGACCCTATCCTCTACCGCATTATCCACACCGACCACCACCGCACGGGCAACCAATGGTGCATCTACCCGATGTACGATTACGCCCACGGACAGAGCGATTCCATTGAGAAAATCACGCACTCCATTTGTACGCTGGAATTTGACGTACACCGCCCGCTCTACGACTGGTTTATAGAACAACTGGACATATTCCCTTCACACCAATACGAATTTGCCCGCCTCAACCTTACTTATACGGTAATGAGCAAGCGCAAGCTGCTGGAACTGGTAAAAAACAATTACGTAAGCGATTGGGATGATCCGCGCATGCCCACTATTTGCGGATTGCGCCGCCGCGGCTATACGCCGGAAAGTATCCGCGCCTTTGCCGAAAAGGTAGGCGTGGCCAAGCGCGACAATATGATAGACCTCTCTTTACTTGAATTCTGTGTACGCGAAGACCTGAACAAACGCGCCAACCGGGTGATGGGGGTGATTAACCCGGTAAAAGTAGTGATCACCAACTTCCCGGAAGACAAGGTAGAGATGATGGACGCCGTGAATAATCCGGAGGACGAAAGCGCCGGCAAACGCCAGTTGCCTTTCTCGCGCGAGCTGTATATTGAGCAGGATGACTTTATGGAAAACCCGCCGAAGAAGTTCTTCCGTCTCTCACCGGGCAATGAAGTGCGCCTGAAATACGCCTTCATTATCAAGTGCGAAGAGGTAGTCAAAGATGAGTTGGGCAATGTAACGGAACTGCGTTGCACCTATGATCCCGAAACCCGCAGCGGCGGAACGAGCAACCGCCAGGTTAAAGGCACGATTCACTGGGTATCGGCGTCTCACGCCGTACCGGCAGAGGTGCGCCTCTTCGACCGGTTGTTCACCGAGGCCCATATGGATGATATTCCGGAAGGCAAAGACTACAAAGACTACCTGAACCCGGAATCGCTGAAGCTGAGCAAGGCCTACCTGGAACCATCGCTGAAAAACCTGAAAACCGGCACCAACGTACAGTTTGAGCGCTTGGGCTACTTTATTGCCGATAAGGACAGTACCCCGGAACAACTTGTATTTAACCGTACTGTAACCCTGAAAGACAGCTGGGCGAAAATCGCCGTAAAATAACTACCGATGAAAACGCTTCGATCATTAACTATAACAGCTTGTGCACTGTTTATGCTCTGCAGCTGCGGACAACCCGCTGCCAACAAGACAGTAGTAACGGCAACCGTTCCAATGGAACAACGGATTGATCCAGACCTGCTCGCAGGCTATGTAGATAACGAAGATATAGATCTAAGTCCCGAAGGTTTATCCGCGCTCAAGGCCAGCTTCAAACAGATCGCCGGCAGCTGCGACCCGGCCGTAAAGATATACAACATTAAGATAGGTACGACAGACGGCAAGGACTCCCTCCGCCTGCGTATCTATGAGCCGGTAGACCGGCAGGCTAATGCCGCAGGCATATACTGGATACATGGCGGCGGTTACCTTTTTGGCGTACCTGAACAGGATGATGCACAAAGTATCCGTTTTGTGAAAGAAGTAGGCGCCGTAGTGGTGGCGCCGGATTACCGCACAGCCCCCGAGGACCCCTATCCTGCTCCCTTTGATGATGCCTTTGCCGGACTACAATGGATGGCCGGCAATGCCACTGCATTGGGAATAGACACCGCACGCATTGCCGTAGCAGGCGTGAGTGCCGGAGGCGGACTCTGCGCGGCTGTCGTATTGAAAGCCCGCGATATGGGCGCCCCGAAAATTGCCTTTCAGATGCCTATGTACCCGATGATTGACGACCGTTGCACCACACCGGCCCATGTTGAAGACTTCAGCCACAAGGTATGGAATAACGACGCCAATGTGCAGGCCTGGGAGTATTACCTCGGCCATATAGCTCCCTCACAGCGGACGCCTTACATGGCAGCAGCCCGGGAAACCAATCTGGCGGGACTGCCGCCGGCGTACTCCTGCGTAGGCACGCTGGATCCCTTCCGCGATGACACGGCCGATTATATGTTCCGTCTCTCGCAGGCTGGGGTACCGGCTGAATTCCACCTCTACCCCGGCGCCTACCACGCCTTTGAAGTGAACGCCCCGGCTACGGCCTATGCCAAACGGACGGTAGACGAATATGTATATGTACTGAACAAGGCGCTCAACCCAGCCAAATAATAGACAGCCTATTTCGCCGCCGGTAGCGGCATGGGTTTCTCCAATAAATAACGGTAGATGAACCGGAGGTCTTCCTGCCGGCTGAATATCCGTTTATCCTTGCGGTAGCCGTGCCGGCTTTCGGGATAAATCATCAGTTCAAATGGTTTCCCGGCATCCTGAAGCACGCTTACCAGCTGGAAAGTCTGTTGTACATGCACATTTTCATCACACAAACCGTGGGTAAGCAATAAGCGTCCTTGCAGGCCTCCGGCATGAGTAAGCACGGAAGCGGCTTTATACCCCTCCGGATTGTCTTGCGGAGCATCCATGTAACGCTCCGTGTAGACGGCATCATACAATTCCCAGTCCGTCACACTGCCGCCGGCTATTCCGTGGGTAAAGACCTCCGGCGCCGTCATCAATGCATAGGCCGTAATATAACCACCATAGCTGAATCCGGTAATCATCACCTTTGCAGGGTCCGCCTGCCGGTTATCCACCAACCACTGCACGCATTGCCTGTAATCCTCCACCTCCCAGCGGCCGAGTTGACGGTGCATATAGTGTTGTCCGAGCTTGCCATTATGGCCGCTGCCACGGTGGTCCACCCATACCTGGATCACCCCCTCGCGACGCAACACATTGATTTGTTCCGGTGTGGAGATAGCCCAGGTATTGCGCACCTGCAGATGGTCGGGGCCGCCATAAACAGCGACCACCACCGGATAACGTTTACCCGCCTCCATGGCTTCAGGCAGAATAATCCGCATCGGCAGATCAAACAACCCGTCGGCAGACCTGACTACCTGAAATTCCGCAGGAGGAGAAACCGGCACACTGTCTTTTTCCGTTTTCACCAGCTGCCCCATCAAGGTATAAGTACCTTTAGCCGGCGGAGTGGAAACATTGGAATAGGTAGTAACGAACTGCCGCCCGTCGGGAGCAAGTTCAATTCCATGGTTATAGTTACCGAAAGACAAGCGTTGCAAACCTTTTCCATTCAGCCCTACGCGGTAAAAATCCACACATCCTATATTATCTTTAAAACAGGTAAAAAATACAGTTTTTTCTTTTTCGTCTATTTTCAGTACATCCAGCACGGTATAACTGCCAGCGGTAAGTTGCCGCACCTCCTTCCCCTCCATGTCATGCAAATACAAATGCTGCCAGCCCGACTTATCACTCAACTGGACAAAGCCCTTGCCCGAGGATAAAAAACGTATCCGCGGCTCCTTGTCAATAGCAATCCAGCCGGTTTGCCGCTCTTCATATAGTTGCCGCACTGCACCCGAAAGCAACGACACTTCCAACAAACGATAGTGGTCCTGCCCCCGGTTCAGCCACTGCAACCACAGGGCCTTGCTGTCCGGGCGCCAATAAGGAAGGCCAAAATAATAGTCGCCGGCCTCTTCCGTCTGCGCCCAGCTCACAGCGCCTCCCTCGCGCGCGACCATACCTACCTTCACCTGCGGCAAAAGATCTCCCGCCTTGGGATAACGCATAGTTTCCACATAGCCGTGCTTTCCCGGACTGTCGGTAATCACAAACTCCGGCACCGCACTGTCGTCCGTACGGAAAAACGCCAGCTGCCTGCTATCGGGAGACCACCAGAAAGCCCGGTAAGCGCCCTTGCGGCCCAAGATCTCTTCCATATACACCCAGGAGGCATAGCCATTCAGGATCACCTCGCTGCCGTCAAAGGTCAGGCGGGTTTGCAGGCTATCCGACAGCCGGAGGGTGTACAAATCATGATTATACGTATAGGCCACATGGGTTGAATCCGGCGAGTACGTGACATTCACAGCGTCTTTAGGCTGTGCATGGGCTGTCAGTACAGCGGATAAAAGAAAAACAGCGAGATATTGTTTCATAGCTTAGCTTTTAGATGATACAAATTTAACGAAAAACGCTTATTATTTCAATAAAATGTGTATATGCCATAAATATTCCACATCTTTGCATCTGATTGACCGCGTTATTCAGAACTATTAAACCGTCTGCATGAAAACCCTCCTCATAACCCCGCCTTTCACCCAACTCAATACGCCTTACCCGGCCACTACGGTACTGAAAGGATGGCTGAAAAGCAAAGGACTGGACGTTGCCCAAACCGATTTAGGCATCCGTTTGGCCCACCGGATTTTTTCTTCCCGGGGCCTAAAGGAACTCGATTTTCCCGAAGCATACCAAGACACCATTGACGCGGCCATGCGCTTTTTACGTGGCCAGGACAACACGCTGGCCCACCGCATCGTCGCCGGAACCTTATTACCAGAAGGGGCGCGCTTCAACAATGAAACGGACCTGGACTGGCTTTTCGGCAACCTGGGTATTATAGATAGGGCCAAACACTTAACTACACTCTACCTCGAAGACATAGCCGACCATATCCGCGAAAACATCAATCCGCATTTCGGACTGATCCGCTATGCCGAACACATAGCCGATACGGCGCCCACCTTCGACGCCCTATACGCCGCATTACAACATCCCTCCTTTTGTCTCATCGAAAAATGGATGTTGGAATTACTTGAGAAAGAAATAGAACAATCCGAACCCCAACTGATCGGCTTTTCAATCCCCTTCCCGGGATGTTTATTTTCCGCCTTGCGCTGCGCCCAATACATCAAACAACAACATCCGGCCATAAAGATCGCCTTTGGAGGCGGCTATATCAATACCGAATTAAGAAATATTACGGACGAGCGCTTTTTCGACTACGTAGATTTCCTATTGCTGGATGACGGAGAACCGGCCTTATTGCAATTAATCCGTTACTTGAACAAGGAATGCGGGGCAGGCGAGCTGATCCGCTGTTTTCACCTCAACGACGAACATCAATTAGTGTACAGCGGTAACGACAGTGTCAATATTCCTTTTGCAGAAACCGGCCTGCCGGACTTTTCCGGCCTGGACCTGTCCCTCTATTTTTCGATGATAGAACTGCCCAACCCCATGCACAAATTATGGACGGACGGACTATGGAATAAAATGACGGTCGCCCATGGCTGCTATTGGGCTAAATGCGCCTTTTGCGATACGACGCTTGATTACATTAAACGTTACGATGCACCGCAAGCCACGTTGGTAGTAGACAGGATGGAAGCCATTATGCAACAAACGCAGCAATCGGGCTTCCATTTTACCGATGAAGCCCTGCCTCCCGCCTTATTAAAAGCCATTGCCCTGGAAATTATAAAACGCAAACTCAATGTCAGTTTCTGGGGCAATGTCCGCTTTGAAAAAGCCTATACGCCGGAATTGTGCAATTTATTGGCAGAAGCCGGTTGCATTGCCGTATCCGGCGGACTCGAGACCGCCTCGGACCGCCTGCTTGACCTAATGAATAAAGGAGTCAGCATCGCCCAGGCCGCAAAAACCTGCTACAATTTCACGCAGTCGGGCATTATGATCCACGCCTATTTAATGTATGGATTTCCTACGGAAACGCTGCAGGAAACGATCGACTCCCTGGAAATTGTCCGGCAGCTATTTGAACCGGGGCTGATCCAATCCGCCTTTTGGCATCGTTACGCCATGACAGTACATAGCCCCTCGGGCAAACATCCGGAGCAATTCGGCGCTACAACCGCTATGATAAAACCGGCGCCTTTCGCCAACAACGCCATTGCTTTTAAGGACGGACAAAACTATAATATGGAGGGCATAGGCAAAGGACTGCATAAAGCAACCTACAACTTCATGCATGATATCGGCTTTGATTTTCCTTTGCATAAATGGTTTAGCTGCAAAATACCCCCTACAGGCATCAGGAAAAACTTAATACGATCTTATTTGGAACATTAGTTCCTGTCGAAAATAAAAAGGTGGCCTGAGAAAAATCCGGCCACCTTCTTTATTATTTAGCAATTTGCAATGACTAACTCAGTTTGTGAATCGTCAGGCCGCTGCGCAACTTGGGCTCAAACCAGGTTGTTTTCGGGGGCATGATATTACCGGTATCGGCAATGTCGATGAGTTGTTTCATGGATACGGGATAGAGGGCGAAAGCTGCAGCCATCTCGCCGCTGTCAACGCGTTTTTTCAATTCACCCAAACCGCGGATACCGCCCACGAAGTCGATGCGTTTAGATACACGCAGGTCGCCCAGGTTCAGGATCTGATCAAACACCAGGTTGGACAATACGGTTACATCCAACACGCCAATGGGGTCCGCATCATTATAGGTGCCTTGCTTAGCGGTCAGTGAATACCATTTACCGCCGATGTACATAGAAAAATTATGCAGGCCGGAAGGATTATAAATGTCCGCACCTTTCTCTACCACATCAAATGACGCTTGCAGTTTAGCCATGAATTGTTCGGGGCTAAGTCCGTTCAAATCTTTCACCAAACGATTGTAGTCAATGATTTTCAAATGGCTTTCGGGGAAAATTACCGCCATAAAGAAGTTGTACTCCTCATCACCCTTATGGTTGGGGTTTTGTTTGCGTTTCTCTTGTCCTACCAAGGCGGCAGCTGCACTACGGTGATGACCGTCGGCCACATACATAGCGGGAATGTTCGCAAAAATTTCAGTAATGCGTTTATTTACGGCAGCATCCTCAATCACCCAGAAATGATGTCCGAAACCGTCCTCAGCAACAAAGTCGTATTCGGCCGGCTTGTTTTTTACGACATTCTCCACAATGTCATTCATTTCTTTCACATCGGGATAGGCAAAGAACACCGGCTCCACATTGGCATTCTGAATGCGTACGTGGATCATGCGGTCTTCTTCTTTATCCTTACGGGTCAACTCATGCTTTTTGATACGTCCTTCGAGATAGTCGTCCACGCTGGCGCAAGCTACCAGGCCATATTGCGTACGGCCGTCCATAGTTTGTGCATAGATGTAATACATCTCGTTAGCATCCTGCTTCAACCAGCCTCTTTCCTGCCATTTTTTGAGGTTCTCTACCGCTTTATCATAAGCTTCCTGAGAATGCTCATCAATAATGGGCTTGAAATCAATTTCAGGCTTGATGATGTGCAGCAGGGATTTCTCTCCGGCTTCGGCCTGGGCCTCAACAGAATTCAACACATCATAGGGGCGTGAAGCCACTTCTTTGGCTATTTCTTTGGGCGGACGAATGGCCGCAAAAGGTTTAATTTTTACCATTTTTTCTTTGCTTATTTGTGTATTTGCCAGTCTGGTTATTGACTAACGATTTCAAATCAACAAATAACCAGATCAACAGATCAACAATTATTTATTTACCTGGAACGTTTTGTCTCCTGTTTTCAGGAATTTAACGATTTGGTTGGCTGCGGCAAGGCCTGCATTGATATTGGCTTCGGCAGTTTCGGCGCCCATTTTCTTAGGCGTTGCGAAATAGCGGGTTCCGAATTTAGCCTGCATATCGGCATGATTGTCGGGAGCCACGTCAGATACGTACCTCAGGTCTTCGCGCTCGGTCATCACTTGTACCAGTTCTTCTTCATGAATTACTTCCTTGCGGGCAGTATTCACCAAGCAACCGCCTTTAGGCATGCGTGAAAGCAGGGCGTGTCCGATAGACTTTTTGGTCTTGTCGTTGGCCGGAATGTGCAGTGATACATAGTTACAGGTGCTGTACAGGTCTTCAATGGTAGCGCATACTTTAACACCATCTTTTTCAATAGCTTCTTTCGTAACAAAAGGATCGAAGGCATATACTTCCATGCCGAATCCTTTACCGATCATAGCCACCAGGCGGCCTACGTTGCCGTAAGCATGGATACCCAGCTTCTTGCCTTTAAGTTCTGACCCGGTACCTGCCTGGAAGGTGTTACGGGCCATATAAACCATCATACCCAACGCCAATTCGGCTACGGCATTGGAATTCTGCCCCGGGGTGTTCATGGCTACGATACCGCGGGCGGTACAGGCGGCCAGGTCGAGGTTGTCGAAGCCGGCGCCGGCGCGTACTACAATCTTCAGGTTCTTGGCGGCCTCAATCACTTGGGCGGTCACCTTGTCCGAACGTACGATCAGGGCGTCTACATCGGCTACCGCCTTGTAAAAGTCATTCACGTCGGTATATTTTTCGAGCAGGGCCAGTTGTGCGCCTGCTTCTTCTACGATTTTACGGATACCGTCTACAGCTGCTTTAGCAAACGGCTTATCAGTTGCTACTAATACTTTCATGTTGTTCTTGGGGGTTAAAAGAGGGCAGACACGAGGCCTGCCCTTAAATTGATATGACTATTTACTGTACTGCTGTTCAAAATCCTGCATGCATTGTACCAATGCTTTTACGCTTTCCAGCGGGCAGGCATTGTAGGTAGAAGCGCGGAAACCACCTACAGAGCGGTGTCCTTTGATACCTACCATACCGCGTTCTTTGGCGAAGGCCATGAAAGCGTCTTCCTTGTCTTCATATCCTTTGTTCATCACAAAGCAAATGTTCATCAATGAGCGGTCTTCCTTGGCGGCAGTACCCACGAACATAGGATTGCGGTCGATTTCATTGTACAACAAAGCGGCTTTTTCCACATTGAGTTTGTACATACCTTCAACGCCACCGTTGGCTTTCACCCATTTCAGGGTTTCATTCATGATCAGGATGGGGAATACGGGCGGCGTATTGAACATGGAGTCTTCTTTGATGTGCGTGCGGTAGTCTACCATCGTGGGGATCACGTGGCTTACCTTGCCCAGGATATCTTCACGAACGATCACGAAAGTAACACCTGCAGTACCCACATTCTTTTGGGCGCCGCCATAGATCATGCCGTATTTCGTTACATCTACCGGACGGCTCATGATGTCTGATGACATATCGGCCACGAGGGTTACGGGAGAATCCATGTCCGTATGGATTTCGGTACCGTAAATCGTATTATTGGTCGTAATGTGGAAATAGTCTGCATCCTTAGGAATTTCATAGCCCTTAGGGATATAGCTAAAATTCTGATCGGCAGAAGAAGCCACTTTTAGGGCTTTGTCACCATAAATCAATTTTGCTTCGGCATAAGCTTTCTTGGCCCATACGCCGGTTTCAAGATAAGCGCCTTTCTTTTCGAGCAGGTTGAAGGGCACCATCATGAATTGTGTGCTGGCGCCACCGCCTACGAAGATAATTTTGTAGTTTTCAGGAATATTCAATAACTCACGCCACAAAGCCACACACTCTGCCATGGTAGATTCCCAGTCTTTGGTACGGTGGGAAATTTCGATAACAGACATACCGCTGCCTTTGAAGTCTTTCAGGGCTTCGATACCGGCATTAACAGCTTCTTTAGGGAGGACACAGGGTCCAGCGTTGAAATTGTGTACAATTTTCATGATTAGGGTAAATTTATGATGTTTAGATTTATTGCATAGTCCTTAAACAAGATTCAAAAGTACAAATTATTATCATAAAAACAAAAAAAACGAGAATTAATTTATAATTTCCCGTTTTTTGATTTCAATCTGAAAGAAGAACGTCATTTATTACATTTATTATATATCATCTTTCTTTCCGATGATTTTAAGATGCTGTGCATCCGTAATTTTCTCACAATAATGACAATGCAGCGCTACACCCTGCTCCGTTTTCAGGGTGCGGAAACGGGTTGTCACCGGCTGATGATTGGTTACACATTTGGGATTAAAACACTTAGCTATTCCAACAATCATTTCGGGCGTAGAGACATGACGCTTTTCTACCACTTCATAATCATGGATCACATTGAACTTGGCCTCCGGAGCAATCAGGGCGATACGGTTAATATCATCGTCTTCAAAAAAAAGGCCGGACATCTTGATGATGGCCTTGCTCCCCAATTGCTTACTGTCAAGATTCATACCAAAGGTAATCTGCCCGTCACAGTGCTCCAGGCCAAGGATTTCTATCACCCTGAACAACTGTGAGGATGGAATGCGGTCAATGACGGTTCCATTTTTTATCGCACTGACTTTGAGCTGTTTTTCTTGTTCCATAATCTTTTAGCAACTTAATAAGTAATCAATAATAGCCATACGGGTGAAAACGCCGTTGCGGGCCTGTTCAAAATAATAGGCTTTGGGGTTATTATCCACATCGGCATTAATCTCATTTACACGCGGCAGCGGATGCAGGATACGCATGGTATCGCGGGTGTTTTTAAGCATACTGTTTTTCAACTCATATACATTTTTCACCTTTTCGTACTCCATCGGATCCTGGAAACGTTCCCGCTGTACACGCGTCATATACAGGATATCCGTATCATCAATATTCTCCGCCAACTCCGTATGTTCGGTATAAGCAAGCCCCCGTTCATCCAGATAGCGCTTGTATTCCACCGGCATCTGCAATTCGGGCGGGGCGATGAATTTAAAGCGGGTATTGAAATGCGACATAGCCTGCAACAATGAATGTACCGTACGGCCGTATTTCAGGTCGCCCACCATGGTAATCGTCAAACCGTCCAGCCGGCCCTGTGTTTTCAGTATGGAATACATGTCAAGCAGGGTCTGCGAAGGGTGCTGGTTGGCCCCGTCGCCGGCATTTACCACAGGTACCTTTGATACCTCCGAGGCGTAACGGGCGCTCCCCTCAAGCGGGTGACGCAGGACAATCAAATCGGCATAATTCGACACCATCATGATCGTGTCTTTTAAAGTTTCGCCCTTGGTCACACTGGTATTGTCCGCATCTGAAAAGCCTACCACGCGCGCGCCCAACCGGTTGGCTGCCGTTTCAAAACTCAGCCGCGTACGGGTAGACGGTTCAAAAAAAATAGCCGCCACCACCTTGCCCCGGTACAGGGTTTGGTGTTGGTCCCGCTCAAATTCCGCAGCCCGCTCCATAATGTGGAGCATTTCGGCCTTGGTAAAATCGTGGATAGAGATTAAAGATTTCAAAATTCAAAGATTTAAATATTTAAGTAAACTCCTGTATTGTATTGCGTCAGGGATGGGCTACCGGCAACAAAGCCATTACCCGCTCCTTCTTCCCCAAGGGCACGGCGATTTTCATCTCGCAATCATTGTCAAAATGCTGCTCCAGGATATCAAGTTGCTGGTCTTTCAGCAGTTTCATCACATTATTCATTTCAAGGTAGGGAAATTTGATCGTCAGTGTTTCCATGGCCGTCTTCTCCACCACCTGCGCATGCTCCAAGGCATCAGCCGTAGCACTGCGATAAGCATGGATCAGGCCGGGTACGCCTAACTGTATGCCGCCGAAATAACGCACCACTACAACCAGAATATTGGTCAACTCGTTAGACAAGAGTTGCCCCAGGATAGGTTTTCCGCCGGTAGATGAGGGCTCACCGTCGTCATTGGCGCGCCACTGCTCGCCTGCAAGTCCTATACGGTAAGCATAGCAATGGTGACGGGCGTCAAAAAACTCTTTTTTCAGTTGCTGAACATGTTGCTTTACCTCGGCTTCGGTATCGACAGGAAAGGCATAAGCCAGGAATTTACTTCCTTTATCTTTATACAGTCCGGTAGCCGGCGCTGCAATGGTATTGTACGTATCTTTCCCGTTATTCACAAAAACAACCCTAAAATTAGCGAGATTTCGGACTATAAAAATAGTTTTTTTATCTTTGCGGTGCAAATAAATAATGCACAACGCATAACGAATAACGAATAATCACTAATAATTAGCACATTAAAATTTATGTATAATTTATTAAAAGGAAAACGCGGGCTTATTTTCGGAGCCTTGAATGATAAATCAATCGCCTGGAAAGTAGCCGAACGCGCCCATGAAGAAGGCGCCTCTTTCGTGCTTACCAACACCCCGGTGTCCATGCGCCTGGGCAACATTGACGAGCTGGCCCAGCGTTGCGGCACCATCGTCATCCCGGCCGACGCCACCAAAATAGAAGATCTTGAAAACTTAGTATCCAAAGGGATGGAACAGCTTGGCGGCAAATTCGACTTCGTGTTGCATTCCATCGGTATGTCTCCCAACGTACGCAAGGGACGCACGTATGACGACCTGGATTACGCCTACCTCCAACAAACCCTTGATATCTCGGCCATCTCATTCCACAAGGTATTGCAGGTTTGCCGCAAACTCGACGCCATCAATGACTGGGGATCGGTAGTAGCCCTCTCCTACGTGGCCGCCCAGCGTACCCTCTACGGCTATAACGACATGGCCGACGCCAAAGCCATGCTCGAATCCATTGCCCGCAGCTTTGGTTATATCTACGGCCGCGAGAAACGCATCCGCATCAACACCGTGTCGCAGTCGCCCACTATGACCACCGCCGGTAGCGGCATCATGGGCTTTGACAACCTGGTAGACTTTGCCGACCGGATGTCACCCCTGGGTAACGCCACGGCCGAAGAATGTGCAGACTATGTGATCGCCCTCTTCAGCGACCTCACCCGCAAGGTTACCATGCAGAACCTCTTTCACGACGGCGGTTACTCCAGCATGGGCATGAGCCTCCGCGCCATGAAGATCTACAACGAGGGGCTTGAATACAGGGACGTAAAAAAGGTAGAGAAAAAAGAGCAACAATAGGCTTGGACTTTTAGCTATAACAAAGCCGGCACCCCATTTTTTGAGGTGCCGGCTTATTTTAATCCCTTAAACAACGTACGCTGACGCCATCCCCGCGCAGATAATACATTTTACGCTCAATACCATCACTATCATACAACCATTTTCTATACCAGGGACTACCCGAATTTATAAGAGAAGAACTCCAAAATAGAGCATTGCTCCCCAGGCCATTAAAGCCACCAGACGCATCTTGATATCGTCGCCCTCCGGGGAATACATTAAAGCCAGTTGTGTTGCTGGAAACACGAGTTCCCGACCATAGCGGGTTCAATGCGGTGGCGGTCCCCCGCTGCGTACTTCGGCTAACGTTTCCTGCCGTACCAATAGTCCCCGTGCCGCTCGTATGCGCACTATTCCCATCAATACTTTTCAGCAATGTACCCCATTCCGCATCTGTCGGAACATGCCAGTTCGGCGGGCAAATTCCCCGACCTTCAACATTAGCGTTATTGGAACAAGGACCGGTAGAACAATATAGCGTAGGCTCCTTCCAACTATTAGGGCCTGTACCTGTACCTGCGCCACCATAAACCCCATCACGAGACATCGCCGTCTCCCAAGCATACAGGGCTCCATAGGTATCACAAGCCGCGGCAGAGTTGTAACACCAATAATAACCTATTGCATAAGTACCCGGAGTTCCGAGACGCGGAGAAGCAGCTGTTGTAGCATAGGTTAAAGTAACAGATTTATCCGTGTACCCCGTAAAATTCAAATTCTGCGCCATCCACAGGCGGCCGTCCGGCATCTTTACCGCACGGTATGTCTTGTCATCACGGGCATCCTTTAAACAAACCGTTTGTCCGGTAGTCATAGCGTTAATACTGGATTGCGCTACAGTCTGCATACTACCCGTGGTAGTTGTACAAGCAGAAGGATCCGGATTAGGCGGCTCGGGCGTAGGACCGCAGTTGGCATCATCACAGCGCACGCACCTGGCCGAACAGCCGATGGCCTTATTGCTGCCGGTCGTCGCAACGCTATTGCTGCTACTGAGGAATAGGCGGTAGCCGAGTGTGATATCGGACTGCACAGAGGACCAATAGTAGCCGCGACTACTCTCATTGAGGAGTGTGCCATCACTGGCGTCACGGACGAATGCAGCAGGCAGAAAGATGCAATTTACAGGTGTAGGCAGGCTACAGGAGGTATAACTGCTACCATAAAAACGGCCCGCCACTGTATTACCGTTAGCTCCGGCCTCACTCCATTGCGTACCGGCATTATGCAGGGCCTGGAACTCGGTATTTGTCGGCAAGCGCCATCCGCTTGGACAAGGATAGCCGTTGCTCCAGCCGTCGGCTGTGCTGGTACCGGACGTCCAATTAGTCATAGCCCCCGTAGCCGTCGCAGACCAGGCCACCGACGGCTTGTTCCACTGCACAAAGGGGGTATAGGTATCCGGCCTGTCGGCAAAGACCCATTGGCCACCCGTGCCGGAAGCGGTGGTATAAGTAGAGTTACAGCCCGCCCAGGTGGTGGTGCCTACTTGCAATACCGGATAATCACAACCTCCGCCGGTACAAGAGATCGCAGTAATTGTTATCACATCACTGTAAGCGGACCAACACCCCTCTGGGCTCTGCACCTGACCGTTGTAGGTGCCGGCGCCTACATTGGCCGTGCGCGCCCAGACAATACCCGGGATATGGTAGTTCCTTTCAGTCACGTTGGGCAAGCCGTACCAGTCGGGCAGGCTGATAGTGGTGGTGGCGCCGGAGCAAACTGTCAGTGTACCTGCGCTAAGGGTGGGTTTAGCCGGTGTGCGCAGTACGCCCATGTTCCAGGTTCCTGCGCTCACCACAGGGGTGGTATTACAGGTATTGTCCTTGGCCCGGCGGGTATACGTAATGGTGAGGGTTGAGGTGGCCGTATTGGCTGCAGCATCGGCTGCCGGCGGGGTGTAATTGGCCGCCGTGGCGCCTGCTATCAGCGTGCCGTTCTTGTACCAGGAGTAAGTGATTACCCCATCCCCACCGGAGGCCGCCGTAGTGCTGTTGATGGCCGCCGGTGTAGCGCCGGCGCAGAGGGTTTGCCCGTTAGCGGCAATAGCGCCGGGGGTGAAAGTCGGATACATAGTAGCCACTACGGCGGTACGGTTCGTAGAAAGTCTGCCTGTACTATTGTGCCGCGCCTCGGCGTAATAGGTAGTGGCAGCCGTAATGGAAGGTTCATATACCGTACTGCCAGCGTGTAACAGCGTACCTCCGCTTGCTGCACTGTACCAG
>JAVBQY010000038.1:0-29510 GCA_031548545.1 Bacteroidales bacterium
AAACAAATGAGAAAAACGAAGCCTAAAAAGAGGATTCTGCTTCCTGATCCCAAGTACGGAGATGTACTTGTTACACAGTTTGTAAACAATCTGATGATTCAGGGGAAGAAGAGTATCGCCCTCGGCATTTTTTATGATGCCATTGACATGGTCGGCGAGAAGATGAAAGATTCTGAAAAGGCTCCTCTCGATGTTTGGAAAAAAGCACTTGAAAACATTACCCCGCAGGTTGAAGTAAAAAGCCGTCGCGTGGGAGGTGCCAACTTCCAAGTTCCCACAGAGGTGCGTCCCGACAGAAAAATTTCATTGAGTATTAAGAACATGGTGCTTTACGCCCGCAAACGCAGCGGTAAGTCCATGGCCGAGAAATTGAGCGCCGAAATTTTGGCCGCTTACAATGAAGAAGGTGGCGCCTTCAAGCGTAAAGAAGATATGCACAAAATGGCCGAAGCCAATAAGGCTTTTGCACACTTTAGATTTTAAGGAGAAACCCGATGGCGAGAGACTTAAAATATACAAGAAACATTGGCGTTATGGCGCATATCGACGCAGGGAAAACCACTACGTCGGAGCGTATTTTATTCTATACCGGAAAAACCCACAAAATCGGGGAAGTGCACGAAGGTGCCGCCACGATGGACTGGATGGTACAGGAGCAGGAACGTGGTATTACGATTACCTCAGCTGCTACTACCGCTTTCTGGAACTATCAGGGACAAACCTATCAGATTAACCTTATTGACACCCCGGGCCACGTTGACTTTACCGTGGAGGTGGAACGTTCATTGCGTGTGCTGGATGGTACTATTGCTACCTTCTGCGCCGTAGGCCGTGTACAACCTCAATCGGAAACCGTATGGCGCCAGGCCGACAAATACCGCGTTCCAAAGTTGGCATACATTAATAAAATGGACCGCGTAGGCGCTGACTTCCTGGCCGTACTCGATGAAATGAAGGACAAGCTGGGCGCCAATGCCCTGCCTATCTGTCTGCCCATCGGTGCCGAGGAAAAATTTGAGGGGATTATAGACCTGATTGCTCAAAAAGCTTATTATTACACCGGAGATCCCAAAGAACTGGTGAACTATGAGATCAAAGAAGTACCCGCCAATATGAAAGCCGAAGTGGAAGAATGGCGCGGTAAACTCATCGAAGGCATTGCCGAATACAATGATGCCCTGATGGAAAAATTCTTTGAAAACCCCGACTCTATTACCGAAGAAGAAATTATTGAAACCCTGCGCAAGGCTACCATTGATATGGCGGTAGTCCCTGCCTGCTGCGGTTCTTCTTTCAAAAACAAAGGCGTACAATTCCTGCTTGATGCGGTAATGCGTTATCTGCCTTGCCCCCTTGATAAGGGTGATATCTCAGGTACCAATCCTGAAACCGGAGCGGAAGAAACACGCAAGTCGGAGCCGAAAGAGCCTTTCTGCGGACTGGTGTTTAAAATTGCAACCGACCCCTTCGTTGGCCGTTTGGCATTTATCCGTGCTTATTCAGGTAAACTGGATGCCGGTACCTATGTGTACAATACCCGTTCCGACAAGAAAGAACGTGTGGCCCGCCTTTACCAGATGCACTCGAACAAACAAAATCCCATTGAGTTTGTAGAGGCCGGTGATATCTGTGCCGCCGTAGGGTTCAAAGACCTCCGTACCGGAGATACGGTATGCGAAGAAAAGCACCCGATCGTGTTGGAATCAATGACCTTCCCTGATCCTGTGATCGGTCTGGCGGTTGAACCCAAAACACAGAAAGACCTTGATAAATTGGGTATTGCCCTTGGTAAGCTTTCCGAAGAAGACCCCACCTTTACCGTACGTAGCGACCATGAAACCGGTCAAACGATTATCAGCGGTATGGGCGAGTTGCACCTTGAAATCATTGTTGACCGCCTTAAACGTGAGTTTGGTGTGGAAATCAACCAGGGCGCTCCTCAGGTGAACTACAAGGAAGCTATCCGTGGTTCCGTAAATCACCGTGAAGTGTTCAAGAAACAAACCGGTGGTCGCGGTAAATTCGCCGATATTATTGTAGAGATCTCTCCTGCCGATGAGGGCGTTACCGGCCTGCAGTTCGTTGATGAAGTGAAGGGTGGTAATATCCCCCGCGAGTTTATCCCGTCGGTGGAAAAAGGTTTCAAATCAGCTATGTCCAATGGTGTACTGGCCGGCTTTGAGTTGCCCTCTATGAAAGTGGTGCTGAAAGACGGTTCTTTCCATGCAGTGGACTCTGACGCCTTGTCCTTCGAAATCTGCGCCCGCGCGGCATTCCGCCATGCGTTGCCCAAAGCCCAGCCCATTTTGATGGAGCCCATCATGTCTCTCGAAGTAGTTACTCCGGAAGACTATATGGGTGATGTTATCGGTGACTTGAACAAGCGCCGCGGACAGATCACCAGCATGGACTCTAAAGGCAATGCACGTGTAGTGAAGGCTAAAGTACCCCTCTCCGAACAATTCGGCTATGTAACCGTCTTGCGTACCTTGTCATCCGGCCGTGCTACCAGCACCATGGAGTTTTCTCATTATTCTGAGTTGCCCGCCAACCTTGCCAAGGAAGTGATTGAAAAATCAGGCAACCGTAAGAAAGATGAGGACGAGGATTAATTGAGCATTGAAAATTGAAAATTGAACACGTATGAACCAAAAAATAAGAATAAAACTGAAATCCTACGATCATATGCTGGTTGACAAATCGGCCGATAAGATTGTGAAAACGGTGAAAGCTACGGGTGCTGTAGTGAGCGGACCAATTCCCCTTCCTACCAACAAAAAAATCTTTACCGTAAACCGTTCAACCTTTGTGAATAAAAAATCACGCGAACAGTTTGAGCTCAACTCTTTCTGCCGTCTGATCGATATTTACACTGCCGCCAAGACCGTAGATGCTTTGATGAAACTTGAATTGCCCAGCGGCGTTGAAGTAGAAATCAAATCCGTAAACTAAGCTCGCGCAGGAGATAAATGATAAGCGGGGGTCTTTCTTTTGAAAGACCCCCGCTTTTTTTAGGTTCGCCCGGTATTAACCGGTAGGGCCGCGGAATAAAGGCCGGTCCTTTAGTAGGGCACTTTTTCCGTATCGGCTTTCCAGTGGGCCATTGGTGATTTTCCTTCTTCAGCCAATAACTGTACGATTTTCACCCTCCTTTCGCTATTTGGTTTATCCAGGTCGTCATAGATGAAAGAGTCGTCAAAACCGGCGTTTTGGGCGTCAAAACGATCGCCTGCGTAGTATACTTCAGTGATGCGTGACCAGTAAATGGCCGAGAGGCACATGGGGCAGGGTTCGCAACTGGCGTACAATATACAGTCGGACAGATCGAAGGTATCCAGTGCTTTACAAGCCTGGCGTATGGCGTTTACCTCGGCATGGGCCGTGGGGTCATTGCTGGTGGTTACACTGTTAGCCGCCCGGGCAATGATTTCCTCTCCTTTTACAATCACGGCGCCGAAAGGCCCGCCTCCGGCCTTGTTTATATTTTCTTCTGCCAAAGCAATAGCTTCCAGCAGGTAATCTGTATGTGTCATGCTTATTTCTTTTATACATGGCAAATATACAAAAAAAGACCGCTTTTGCGGTCTCTTTCTTTATTTTTTACTTTTCTTGTTTTTACTTTACCGTATTGATACTTACTTCAAAATATACCTCATTGTTGATGGCCTTATCGGCCAGCCCTTTGAAAAATGATCCTGAGCCGTAAATAATCTCCCATTGCGTGCGGTCAATCGAGAAACGCCTGGCGGTAATGCTGCTGCTTCCGTCGCTATTGGTCTTTACACTGGCGTCAAAGCTTACGGGATTTGTTTTTTCGCGGATAGTGAGTTGTCCGGTAACGCTGTAGTTATCTCCGTCCTTTTGGGTGATTTTAGTTAATATCAGTGTAGCAACGGGGTATTTGTCCACTGCGAAAAAATCATCGGATTTCAGGTGTTTTTCCAAGCTTGCTTTCATGTCGCCGCTCAGGTCCTCGTTAAGGATACTTTGCATGTTGATGGTAAAGGTGCCTCCGCTTACCTTTCCGTTGTCTATGCTCAATTGGCCGTCTTTGAGCGCGACTGTGCCGTGATGTGCGCTGCCTGTTATCTTAGAGGCTTCCCACTTGATTTGACTTGTTGCGGCATTGGCTTTTACTAAAACCGGTGAAGCAGATGTTGTTCCCATAATTAAAATTCCTAAAAGGGTTAGTATATAAGATTTCATTGTTTTAATGTTTAAAAATTTCACCTATTCAAGCTGCAAAATCTGTGCCAAATAAGTATCTTTGAGTGATGAAAAAAGAAATGTTGAAGCCATACCTGCAAAAAGACCGGCTGGAGGCCGGTTGTGATGAGGCCGGGCGCGGTTGCCTGGCGGGGCCTGTTTTTGCTGCGGCCGTGGTATTGCCGCCGGATTTTTATCATCCGCTGCTGAATGATTCCAAGCAGATGAGTAAGAAGCACCGGGATCAGTTGCGGGAGGTGATTGAAAAAGAGGCCATGGCCTGGAGTGTAGCCCAAATGGGCCCCGGAGAAATAGACCGGGTGAATATCCTCAGGGCTTCTATTCTATCTATGCACAAGGCGTTGGACGGCCTGACCCTGCGTCCGGATTTTATATTGGTGGATGGTAATAAATTTATAGCCTACGGAGATACCCCTCATGCCTGTATTGTCAAGGGGGATGCTACTTATGCTTCTATTGCCGCCGCTTCTGTCCTGGCTAAAACCCACCGTGACGAGTATATGTGCCGGCTGTCGCTTGACTATCCGGCCTATGACTGGGATAAAAATATGGGCTATGGCACCCTGGCCCATCGTATTGCTATTAAGCTTCATGGCCATAGCCCTCATCACCGCCTGAGCTTTAAATTGAAGGAGGAGCAGTTAGCGCTCTTTTAAGTTATTTTTTGTATATTTGTAGAACTTGACTTAATATAAAACAAACCAATCATAAGAATGAAACGATTATTTTTTCCGCTACTTTGCGCCGCCTTGTTATGGGCCAAGCCTGCCGCGGCCGACGAGGGAATGTGGCTATTGCCTTTTCTACAGCAACTTAATTCCCAGGCCATGCAAAAAGATGGCTTAACTTTATCTGTAGATGATATTTACAATATTAACCATTCAAGCCTCAAAGATGCCATTGTCCAGTTTGGCGGCGGATGTACCGGCGAGATTATTTCTTCGCAGGGCCTCTTGCTGACCAATCACCACTGTGGTTACGGTGCGATCCAACAACATAGTACAGTGGAGCATGACTATCTGAAAGACGGCTTCTGGGCCATGACCCTGGAGGAAGAAATTCCTACACCGGGCCTGACGGTACAGTTTCTTGACCGGATAGAAGATGTGACGGCGAAAATCCTGCCCGAGCTAGCTGCTATTACCGATGAGAAACTACGCAGCGAAAAGGTGACGGAACTTTCCAGGGCCATGATCTCCGGTATCAATGATCCAGCCAAGGGCATACGCGCTATGGTATACACCATGTTTAACGGAAATGCTTATTATTTATTTGTGTACAAGGTGTATGAAGATATTCGCCTTGTAGGCGCCCCGCCTTCGTCTATCGGGAAGTTCGGCGCCGATACGGACAACTGGATGTGGCCGCGCCATACGGGCGATTTTTCTATGTTCCGCGTGTATGCGGACAAGGAGGGCAATCCGGCCAAATATGCTGTCGAAAATGTACCGTATAAACCGAAAAAATACCTGAATGTTTCCCTGGGCGGAGTGAGTGAGGGCGATTATGCCATGATTATGGGCTACCCGGGCCGTACGAACCGTTATATGACCTCATGGGAAGTACAGCAGATGATGGACGTAGAGAATGTCACCCGTATCGCCATCCGTGGTATTCGACAGGAAGTGATGCTTAAGGATATGCTGGCTGATCCGAAAATTAATATCCAGTATGCCTCTAAATATGCCATGTCATCCAATTATTGGAAAAACTCCATAGGGATGAACCGTGGATTGAAAAAACTGAATGTAATCGCTAAGAAGCAGGAAATAGAAAAACAATTTGAGCAATTTACCGCACAGGTGAACAACGCCGGTTATCAAACGGCCCTGAAAGATATCCGGGAAGCAGTGGCCGGCCGCGAAAAAGACCGTCTGGTATTGTTGTATTACACGGAAGCACTAAGGGTTATTGAACTGCAAGCCTTTGCCGGCCGGGCGGACGCTTACCTGAAAGCCTTACAATCCAAAGATGAGCAAGCCATAGCCAAAACCAAAGAGCAACTGCTCCGGGCTGCTACCGCTTTCTACAAAGATTATAGCATGACCACCGATGTGAAAGTGGCGAAAGCCATGTTGTCCACCTTTACAACAAAGGTGGACAAAACACAGTGGCCTTCAGTATTGACGGAAGCGGCCAAGAAGTACAAGGGCAATTTTGATAAGTATGTGGATGACTTGTTTGCCGGCTCTATTTTCGTAAGTGAGGAGAAATTGATGGCTTTCACCGGAAAACCGGATACCAAAAAGTTGGAGAAAGATCCGGCCTACCAATTGGCGGTCTCCATCAAACAGAGCCATACGGTGTTGAGTACCCGTGTGGAGCCCTATGAATACCAATTGCTCCGTGGCCGACGTCATTTCCTGGCCGGCCTCATGGAAATGGATACTAACCGGGTCTTCTATCCGGATGCCAATTCAAGCACCCGCCTGACCTATGGCAATGTTCTGTCTTATAGTCCGTCCGATGGTGTCCTCTACAACTACTATACGACGATGAAAGGGATCATGGAAAAAGAAGACCCCAACAACTGGGAGTTTGTGGTGCCCGAGAAGCTGAAGACCTTGTATGAAACCAAAGATTTCGGTCCCTATGCCATGAAAAATGGAGAAATGCCGGTGTGCTTCCTTTCCAACAATGATATCACAGGGGGAAACTCCGGCAGCCCGGTAATGAATGCCCGTGGCGAATTGATCGGTTGTGCGTTTGACGGTAACTGGGAAGCCATGAGCGGTGATATTGCTTTTGAACCGGCGCTGCAACGGACAATCAGTGTAGATATCCGTTACGTACTCTTCATTATCGATAAATATGCCGGCGCCAAGCGCCTGATAGAGGAAATGACGATTGTGCAATAGCGTATAGTATATAGCTCGTGATATAGCAGGCAGCGTCTTTTAGCAATAAGAGGCGCTGTTTTTTTATACGGCAAGTAAAGGGTTGTTTGTAAAAATAAAAAACGCCCGACTATTTGATAGTCAAGCGTTTGTCGGGGTGATGTGACTCGAACACACGGCCTCCACGTCCCGAACGTGGCGCGCTAGCCAACTGCGCTACACCCCGAATTGGGGCACAAAGATACAATTTTTTATTACTTTATAAAAATATTTATTAGAGTGCTTGTTAATCAGTTGTGCCATTGTTTGTTATGGTTATCTTATTTCACGAAAATCTTCACCGTCGACATAATAAAGCGCAAAGTAATCTTTACCGTGTTCCTGCATCCAGGTCCGCATTCTCTTTACATTCGTGGTTTCGGCATTGCAGGCATCTTCGGAACCGTCATCTTTGAGCCGTTTTTCGGCAATGGCTTTTTCCATATTGTCGATTTCTTCGGTGGTGAGGCGGCGTTCACGCAGGATGCCGTCTACTTCGATGGTTGTGCTTACCAATTCACGGTTGAACCCGCCGATTTTGCCCTTGGCTTCCACGCGCAGGGTGAGGCTTTGGTCGGGGTTGGCAATGAAGCAACGGCGGCCGGAGTGTTTACAGGTGTGCATCACGAATCCGGATACTTTTACGGGCTTATTCACAAAATTTTCGGCTTCGGCCATCAGTTGTTCAACGGTCATGCTCTTTACATCGGCAAAGGTGGCGCTTGCATTTTCGGCGGTGTCATTGCCGGTGGTTTTGGTGGGGTTGTTGTTACAGGCGCTGAAAGCGGCGGCTGCAAGAATAATTAAAAGGTACTTTTTCATATTGTATTTTATTTAATGATTAAACTGGCGAGGAACCCGGGAATGCCGGTTATAAAGATAAGAAGAGATTTAGCGATACGCAAGGTGCCGGATTCTTTGCGTCCGAGGGTCAGTGTGTAGCCTGCAGCCATAACCAGCCCGGCAATAAAGGCCGTGAGGCCGGCAAAGTGTAAGGTAGGCTGTACATAATCGGTATATTTGTTGCCCAGGTTGACACTTAGCGGGAAGAAGATGGTGCTGCCCATTTCCCATGGGTTGTAGCGGGCGTTGACGGTATAAGGCCGGTCATGTTGCTGCAGGCTTTGAGCCTCCAGTACATAATAAGTGCAATTTTCGGGCGTGGTTACGTTGACCATCTTATAAAAGAGGTTTCCCATAAGCATGATGCCGTCTTCGTCAATATTGATATTGGGGATATCGAATTTAGAGGTGCCGTATCCGTCGGCATTGAGGGTGTAAAGGGCGCCCTCGCGGCTGAGGATAAAGCCGTAGATACTTTTGTCGGCCACCTCCAGGATGTCAAAGTATACAATGTCGATGTTTTCACCGGCGTTGGTATTGCGTACGTAAGGACGGCCGTTGACCATTTTGACATGGAAAAGCTGTCCCTCGCTGTCCAGTACGAAATAGCCTTCGTCATACGCTTTGCGGGCGGAGAGGTTACCCCATACGCCTTGCGCCGGAAAATGAAATCCCTCTTCCGTCATCCGTTGTTGGAAAGCCTGACTTTTGTCTATGTTTACTTTGTTGGTGAGTTTATCAATGAACTCAATCTTGCCGGTTAACCGGAATACATCTACAGGCGGATCGAGTGTCGTGCGGCCCGACATGGCTTCATACATCAGGTAAAGTCCTATGTCCGGGCGGTGAATGTCACGCGGGCTGTATTTCCAGATGACGCTTTTAGAGGCAAGCAAACGTGGCTCTACGGCTACGCCTAATATACTGTCGGGCATGGTGCCGGTCAGCATCAGCTGGCGATAACTGAGCAGGGGCGTAAGTGAGTCAAACTGTTCGCGGGTATAGCTAAGACCTTTGGTGTCGGAGTGTGCCAGCTTCCCTTTGACGGTCTCCCGTATCATGAAACGTTGTTGCAGGGAGCTATAGTAAACAAAGGGATAGCGGTCGGAGGTAGCGGTGGCCACCTTTACAATGGCCGGTACGGCCCATGAGAGCAGGGCGGTGCTTACCGCCAATAAAATAATGGTATAAATTGTTTTTTTCATGGACTACTGTTCTCCGTCTTTAAACCTGATCAATGAATAGAATGAGAAAGAAATGCTCAATGCTGTCAATAGGATGAGCCAGGGCAGAAAAGGAGCATAAGCGCCGGGGAGTACATTAAAATAAAAGAGGAAAAGGACGGCAATAGCGATCACACTGTTAACAATCCGTTGTTTCCATACGGGTTCCAGGCATATCCAGGCGGTGAGCAGGTAGGCCGGCAGTCCGCTCCATAACCAGGGTTGCAGGGCGGCGAGGTTCCAGCTTACCACCTCATGGCTGAAGTAGCGGCCGATGCCTATACCGGTGAAAAGGTAGCATAGCGTGAACAAAACAGCCAGGTATAAAATGCCGAAGCCCAGCATGGACAATATAATATGGCTTTCTTTCAGGGGCAGGTGCAGGGTAAGTTTAAGGCGTTTATTCGCCATTTCCGGAACGTATTGCACAATGCCTAAACAGATGCCTGCCAACAGGGGCAGGAATTTAAGATAATCCACGTGGGTGAGGCCTTTCTGCACAATCATTTCCCACACTTCGCCATAGCCATTGACACGGATATCCCGCGTCATACTCATCAATGCGTAGGCCATCATGCCTGCAAACACGCAGAACAATACCAGTAAAGCCCAGCGTGATTTAATCCATTCTTTGTAAAATATAGACTTGATCATAATTAATATTTTCCGGTTAATCCAATAAATGCATCTTCGAGAGAGAGGGTTTCTTCCTGTAAACCTTCGGGCTGTACGCCTTGCGCCAGTAATTCCCGGATCACCTCTTCTTTGGGCAGGAAGGAGTAGGTTTCCCACACGCCCCTTACTTGTTCGGTGTTCCAGAGTTTATCTTTGCTGCCGGCGATTACCGGTTGCTGACTGGTGAATCTGAAACGACGGAAGTTGTTGATGATTTCGGCCGGCGGACAATGCAGTAACAACCGGCCATAGTCCATGATCATACAATCGTCTATCAGTAATTCCATATCCTGGATAATGTGTGAGGTGAGGAATACCGTTTTTCCCTCATTGGCGGCGTATTCCTTGAGGCTCTCTACAAAGAGGCGGCGATAGCCCGGGTCCAGGCCCATAGAAAAGTCATCAAGGATCATCAGGTCCGGATCTTGGGCAAAGAGGAGTCCCAAGGCTACCTGTGAGCGCTGTCCGCAAGACATGGTGCTGAGTTTTTGTGTTTTGGTTACCTGTAATTTTTTCAGCAGGTGATAGTAAGCTTCTTTTTTCCAGTGCGGGAAGAAGCGGCTGTAGTAGCGCTCTATCTGTTCCACATTGAAGTAGCTGTGTTGAATGTGCCCTTCTATCAGCAAGCCTACCCGCGCTTTGGTCGCCGGAGTGAGCTTTTTCATGCTCTCGCCGAAGAGGCGGCACTCGCCGGAGCGGGGTTTCAGGAAGCCGTTCAGGATATTGATAATGGTGGTTTTTCCGGTGCCGTTCTTGCCCAGAAGTCCCAATATCTTTCCCTGCGGCACTTCAAAATTGAGGCCTTCGTAAATCAGGCGCTTGCCGTAGTAATGGGTAATGTTTTCACATTGGATAATTGCGTCCATTGTTATAAATTAAAATTGTATTCCTATAGTTAATGCCAATTGTAAACGGTGCTTATCTTGCAGGTCTCCGCCGGTGGCCTGTACGTAATCCGCCATGAAGGCGCCATACCATTGTCCGTAGTAATAACGAAGGTTCAGGCTTATGCCGGCGCGGGTGGCCGTCATGAAGTTGAACTCCTGTTGCAGTGCACTTGTCAGTTGTTTCAGTCCTCCGGTCTCAGTTCCGCTACCGGTTAAGGGGCTGCCGGATCCCGTGCCGTAATAAGGCATCAACTCGACTTGGACAGCCTGCGTTTTCCAGTACCATTTTTTCATAGCCCGTGCAAAGAATTGTATGTATTGCCAGTTTTCGCCGGTGTAAGGATTGAGTTTGCGTTGCATGTCGCACCACAGCCCCTTGGCTCCTGTTTTTATTTCCCAGTCGGTACTATGATCCGTATGTTGTTGCCGGAAGGTATAGGAAAGTTCTCCGGAGAGGCTGCTGCGGGTGTAGGCCAGGTTGGTGAAATCGGTAAACCACCGGTAACTTTGGCTGGGCTCATGCCACTCGCGGTGTTGTACGACATCGTAGCCTTTCATGTTTTCCATCCGGCCATTTAATTCGAGGTAATGTTTCCGGCCTATGCCGGCTACAGCGTGCAGGTCAATACCGTTTACCGTAACGTCACCGAACTCACGCTCGCCATACCATTGGTGTTGCGCCGTATGCAGGTAGTGTATTTCCGTATAGAAATCAAGGACCGGCCGGTTGAACTGGAACTGTATTCCGCCGCCTGCGCTTTCGTCTGTCTTTACACGTGTTTTTTCCGTGCCGGTACCGTACGCTTCGCGGTTATAATACCACATGCCTTCAAAAAAGTAAATATAAATACTTTGCTGGTTATTGCCCATTGACGTGTAGTCTACATTTTCTGTGGTGCGGTTGTAGGTGAAATTCGCTCCTATCCTGAAATCTCCCGTTGCGAACAGGATGGCAGGTTGCAAGCTGAAATTCATGTAGGTGTTTTTGTTGCGCAGGTCTTTGCTTTTGGCGCCTGCGGCTGTGGCGTAATGTAGATAGGCGCCTGCAGTCCATCGGGCGGATAAGGGAACTGCCATTCCGCCGTCAATATAAAATAATTCGCGGCTGTAGTTGCCGGGAATAGAATCGGCCATGAGAAAAGGGGTGGAGTAGGGGTTTAACAGCCCGTTCCACTGGCTTTCACGTTGATGGCTATAGTCGTAGCCTGCCTTTCCGTACAAATAAACAGGGGATAATTTAAAATAGGATCCGGCGTTCAGTCCCGCATTATTGCCGTAAGCGGGGTCATAGACATTCTTAAAAGCACCTTCCTTATACCCCGCATAAGCTTCGGCATACGATACATTGCGGGCTGTATAGATCAATCCGGCGGCATTATTTCCGGCCAGCCAGAGATTGTCTTTCTGTAACTCGGAGATTCCGTAGCGGGCGGGGCTTACCACAAGGGTGTCGCGCCGGGCCTGCAGGCTCAGGGGCAGGCTCAGCGCGATAACACACCATGTAATATATTGTTTCGGTCGCAGCATTGTTTATCTGGTACGGGGATTAAGCGCTGCGTCGGGCGTAAAATCGTTGGAAGAGTTATTGGTGTCCTGGTAAACCGTACGGCCGTTAACTACTTCTTTCACCTTGCGGCTTACGGATTTGTTGGCGTAAGAACCATTGCTTACATAAGTGTAGCCGGCATCTACGCTGGTGGGCAGGCGGCGGATCACATTGGCGTTTTCTTCCCGGCATTCTACGCCGTCAATAATCCACTCGCTGCGGATGTGCCAGTATTTGGTGCTTGATTTGCCGGGTTCGTACTGGTAGTAGGTGGCTTCGTCGGCTACATAGGCATCGGCGCCCATGGGCAGGTAGAAAATCACAATAGCAGGGGAAGTGAGGGAGGGGAGATAAGCGGTACCCAGCCCTGAAGTCAGGCGGTTAAGGATGGGGGTTCCTGTGGGCGGCACACTTTGTTGGGTGTATTGCTCGTGATAAAGCGCCCAGTGCGCCCCGGAGAGGTTGACGCTGGTAGGTGCGTCTACGGTGTGATCTTTTACGTTCTGCGCCAAAACACGGCTTTCGCCCGGGGCCAATTTGTTTTCGGTGCCCTTGCCGGGGAATTGCCATATGGTGCTATAGCCGGTGGGCAGGAAGGTCAGCCCGTTGGTTTCCCAGGAATTTGATGAGGATTTGCTGTTGTACGGGTAAACGCTGGCAAAGCAAAGTCCGTCCAGGTAGACATCATGGTCGCTGTTGTTGTACAACTCAAAATAGTTATCTTTATTATAATTGGCGCCGGCGGCTGTTTTGGTGCCGCAGAAATAGAACTCGCGGATGATGATGTCGCCGGACGTGCTGACTACCAGTGGTATTTCCACTGTGTTGCCCGGTCCGCCATTTACACCGTTGAGGGCCAGCGTAAATTCACTGGTAACGCCATTGATGTTGAAGGCGCCTGAATAGCTGGTTATTGCCGTGTAGCGGCCCTGGTCTACGGTAAAAGCTATTTTTCCGTTGGCATCAAAGTGCCCTGTGTACACTGCGCCGTCGGCACTGTTTTTCAAGGTAACGGTCAGGATCTGCAGGTCAAGGTCGGGTAGCTCTGCGGGAGCAGCGGCCTGTATAATGACCGTGGCCGGCGTGCTTTCTTCTTTATTGCAGCCGGTGACTATAATGGCGGCGGATAGAAACAAAAAGAATAATGTTTTTTTCATATTGATAATTTTAAAATGATAACTTGATTTCCGCTCCGAAATACAGCGGGATGTTTTGGTTGACGTAGACTTCGCGGACGGAGTCTTTCACACGTCCGGCTATGTTTAAAAAATTGTTGGCATAAAAGGAGACGGTAGCCCAACGGCCGAACTCTTTGCTTATCCGCAGGTTCAATAGTCCGTAGAATGGATAAGAGCGGGCAGCGAACACATTGGCGTAGTTGTTGCGGGCTATGAGCTCGGCGTAGCGGCTGTCTTTTTCCATCGCTTCGGTGAAGTCCTGCCGGTTACCGTGCATATCTACATAGTAAAGCGGGTTTACATATTTGAGATGGGTGTTGTCATCATAGACCTGCTCGCCTGTTATCTTATGGCCGTTGTCGTCATAATAATAGGCCATGACTTCTCCGTTGTATTCGCTGATGCTGCGGGTCCGGTCTATAAATACCCCCTCGGCGGTGAGGGTAACCACCATGCGGATGGCCGGAATATGGGTAATGAAACGTATGCTCATATTCAGCCGGTCGTCTATACTGCCGTTGGACACTGTGGTGGCGCCGCCATAGATCCCTGCATAGGGGTATTCTTTGTTGCGCACGATAAGGGCGGAATGGTCGGACATCAAATTGCTGTTGAAGCGTTTGATATGCATGTAAGCTCCGTTGATTTCTATAGTGGTGCGAATGGCCTTGAGCGGAGCGAACTTTACGCTGTATTCAATCCCCCACTTGTTGTAGTTAATGCCGTTGGACGGTAAGTTGTAGGCCATAAACACGGTGTCTGTCTTATAGCCCACCGGGTTCCCGTTCACGCGCACTTCTCCGTTTTCATATACCGGGAAGGCGCCGGAAGCCTGACCGCCGTTATATTGCCGGTAGCTGTAGGTTTGGTAATTGCGTTGGAAGGAATACCCGTCGCGCAGGCGCTCGTTGAAGTAGGCTATGTTGCCGTTGAGTAATTCAAGGTCAAAATCCACCGCCGCCTCAAAGTTGTAGCTGGTAGGGGTCTTCAAATCAGGATTGCTGAGGTCCTCATTTTTTTTAGTGGAGAATACACTAAGCGTATAGCTGTTGGCCGGGTCGTTATAGCTGTAAGAAGATTTGTCGAGGTAGACAGGGTCCGGATAAAGGTACATCAGCGTGGGCATTTTGCTCTGCATGCCCCAGCTGCTGCGGATGCTTAGTTTATTAAAGCCCATGCTGTTTTTCAATAGGGTGTATCCGGCGTTGAAACGGGGCTCCAGCTTAAATTTGAAAGAGGTGTTGAATAGTCCGTCGGGTTGTATGTTGGTCAATCTTAATCCGGCCTGCAGCTCAAGGACTGTGCTGCCCAGCGGCAGGGTGAGTTTGTCTTCTGCAAAGAGAATGTAGCGGTTCAGCGCCGGGATATCCTTATAGCTGCGGGTGCGCAGCGGCGATCCGTTAGGATTATAGGGTTTCAACGGATCGGTAGTCTTGCCTTCTCCGTGGTTCCCCTGGCTCACCCATTCCATTCCCAATTTTATAAAATTGCTTAGGGGACCGTAAGAACCATTTTGCGTAGCCATGATTTTCGCCTGGAAGTCATAGGGTAATCCCTGTACGCTTTCATCACTGTAATAGCCGCCGGCGGGGATGATATAGCCTATGCTTTCGCCTGTTTCCAGCGCATTGGTGAAGCGGGCGCCGCTATAGCTGCCGTGGTAGATTCTCTGCCTTGTTGTTTGTTTTCCGTAACTTCCTGAAAGTGTAAAACTGAGGTTGGTGATCCAGGGCCGGTTAAGCATCCAGGTGCCGTTGGTGGTGAGAAGCAGGCTTTGGTCTTCGGCCGCCTGATAATCGTCGAGAAAGCGGTCGGCATCCGCCTCGTTACTCATTTTAGCATAGTTGCCGTGTAATTTGACATCGAACTTTAACGGGTTAGCCGATTGGCTGAACAAGATGTTGCTGTAGCCAAGTTTCAGATTGTAACGGTGATAGGCTTCTGAGGTGCTGCGTGTATCGCCGTAAGACAAGAGGTAGTCGGCATCGAAGTTCAGCGCTCCACCCTTGTTTTTTAGCTTAAAGCCTTTACCCACGGCGATTTGTTTGGTGGCGGGGTCGGTTTTAAGCCGTATGCTCCAGGGGGTGAAACCGGCTTTTGTTTTTACGATCACCATGCCGGAGGTCAGGTCTCCATATTCGGCGGAGGCCACGCCACGGATTACTTCCACGGATTCAATATTGTCGGTAGGGATCTGCCGGGTGTCGACGCCCGATGCGGCAGAGGAACCGTAATAAGCGTTGGCGCTGCCGGTATTCTGCTGCGGGCTTGTTCTGTCAAACTGCAGGTTATTGTTATTGCTGAGGGTGGCGCCGTCTAAAATGATGGCGGTGCCCATGGCATTGGTATGTTCGTTGGTGTTCATATCGCGGATGACGATACTGTTGACCTCGTTGAGGTTGGGGTTTTGTGTGACGTAGCCTGGCAAGAGTTGCATGATGTCCGAGAGGCTGGAGGGCTGTACATGCTCAATGGCGGCTTGTTCTATCAGCGAACCGGTATGCAGGCCGCCGGTGCGTTGGGCGGAGACAATGACGGTCTCGAGCTGAAGGTTATCCTCCTGCAAGGCAAAGTCCATTTTAGCCATTTCGCCGGAAATTATGATGGGGTGCTGGATTGTTTTATAACCTAATACACTGCACTCCAGTGTGTATTTTCCTTGTGGGAGGTTTTGCAGCAGGTAGTCGCCTTGTTCATTGCTTGAGGCCCAGACCCCGGTTTCTTTGATCAGGAGTGTGGCAAAGGCTATGGGATACTTTGTATAGGAGTCAATAACCTTTCCTTTAATCCGGCCTTTTGGTAACGGGCCGGGTGTAGCGGCGTTTGTTTCTGTGCATGCGATTAACAGACAGATAATGAGAGGTATGTATTTATTCAGTCGGCGCTTTGGCATTGTTGTTCATAAGGAGTACAAAGGTAGGCTGAGCATGGAAAAACGACAATCGCCAAAAATGGGTAAATTTGGCGGAGCTTATCCCTATCTGTGGGGATATGCTGGCTATTCGGATTTTTTTTCGTAAATTCGGCCTAAATTTTAAATCTTTATGAAAAAAATATCTTTAATTGCTTTAGCTATGACAGCCATATTGGGCTCTTGCGGGACGAGCACTACCAACCCGTTTTTTACAGCGTGGAAGACACCTTACGGCGTTCCGCCTTTCGATGAGATTAAGAATGAACATTTCTTGCCGGCTTTTGAAAAAGGTATTGAACAGATGCAGGCGGAGATTAACAGCATTGCCGCCAACACCGAAGCGCCTACCTTTGAGAATACCATTGTGGCTATGGATAATTCCGGAGCGCTGCTGAGCAAGGTGTCCGGCGTGTTTTTCAATTTGACGGAGTCGGATAGCGACTCATTGAAACAGGCCATAGAAGAAGAAATCTCCCCCAAGTTGTCGAAAAGTTATGACGATATTTATTTGAACGCCCAACTTTTTGCCCGCGTAAAGGCTGTGTATGAGCAAAAAGACCAGTTAAACCTGGATGCTGAATCTGCCAGTCTGTTGGAGAAGACCTATAAGTCTTTTGTCCGTTCCGGGGCCAACCTGAACGCGGAAGATCAGGCCAGCCTGCGTAAACTCAATGAAGAGTTGTCCGTTTTGGCCGTGAAGTACGGACAAAATGTATTGGGCGATAATAATGATTTTCGTGTGGTCGTGGATCAGGAAGCCGATCTGGCCGGACTGCCTGCTGCTGCTGTACAGGCTGCTGCCGAACTGGCTAAATCCAAAGGCCTGGAAGGTAAATGGGTATTTACCCTGGATGCTGCCAGCCGTATTTCTTTCCTGCAGTATGCCGATAGCCGCGACCTGCGCCGGCAGATGTTTGAGGGCTACTCGCACAAAGCTAATCACAATAATGCTTTTAATAATAAAGAGGTAGCGCAGAAAATAGCGTCTTTGTCTTACCGGAAAGCCCAATTGTTGGGATTTGCCGATTATGCTTCTTTTGCCCTGGAAGACCGTATGGCCAAGGATCCGGCTACGGTAAACGCTTTCTTGCAGAAACTCTGGGAGCCCGCTAAGAAGGTGACCGAGCAGGAACTGGCCGAGCTGCAGAAAATAGCCAACGCTATGGGCCAGAAAGACCGTATCGAACCGTGGGATTGGTGGTATTATACCGAAAAACTGCGCAAAGAAAAATTCGACCTGAGCGAAGAAGAAGTACGCCCTTATTTCCAATTGGAAAATGTAGTGGAGGGCGCCTTTATGGTGGCCAATAAATTGTATGGTATTTCTTTTGAAAAGATTGATATTCCGAAATTCAACCCCGAAGCTACGCCTTATTTAGTGAAGGATGCCGACGGCAGTGAGCTGGGCATTTTCTATACCGACTTTTTCCCGCGCGCCAGCAAACGTTCCGGCGCCTGGATGAATAACATCCGTGAACAGCATGGTGATGTGCGACCGGTTATTGTGAATGTTTGTAACTTTACCAAACCTACGGCCGATGCACCCTCCCTGTTGAATATAGATGAGGTGGAAACCTTGTTCCATGAATTGGGTCATGCGCTGCATGGTTTACTGACCAAATGCAAATACCAGTCAATAGCCGGTACCAATGTGCTGCGTGATTTTGTGGAGTTGCCTTCACAGATCAACGAAAACTGGGCTATGCATCCCCAGGTGTTGAAAATGTATGCCAAGCATTACCAAACCGGAGAAGTGATTCCCGATGCCTTGATTGAAAAAATACAGAAGGCCGGAAAATTCAATATGGGTTTTGTAACCACGGAATTTTTGGCTGCCTCTATCCTGGATATGAACTGGTACACATTGCAGACGGCGGATCTCCAGGATGTGGAGCAATTTGAGAAGGCCGCGATGGATAAAATAGGCTTGACCTATGCCATCATCCCTCGTTACCGCAGTACTTATTTCACCCATATCTTCGGCGGTGGTTATGCAGCCGGTTATTATAGCTATATCTGGGCAGAAGTCCTGGATGCCGACGCTTTCCAGGCCTTTGAGGAAACCGGAGATATCTTTAATCCGGAAGTTGCCAAAGCATTCCGCAGCAATGTGCTGGAAAAAGGCGGAAGTGAAGATCCCATGGCGCTTTACAGGGCTTTCCGCGGCAAGGATCCGAATGGTGACGCCTTGCTGGTGAAGCGCGGTTTGAAATAGTTATTTGCCGGATAAATAATAAAGGCCTAACCTGTAATTGGTTGGGCCTTTTTTGTGCTGTGGCATGTTTTTTGCGGTGTACTTGGGTGTAAAAAGAAAATAAATATGAGAAAGATACTATTATTTGCCGGACTATTGCTCTCCGGCCTTGCATTCGGTCAACAGAAATCGTTTTATGATTTTAGTACAAAGGATATAGATGGAAATGTATTCAATCTGTCCGATCTGAAAGGAAAAAAAGTCCTGGTGGTAAATACGGCCTCGAAGTGCGGCCTTACTCCGCAATACCAACAATTGCAGGAGTTGTATGATAAGTATGGCGAAAAGTATAATTTTGTGGTGCTGGCTTTTCCGGCCAACGATTTTGGCGGGCAGGAGCCTGGAAGCAATAAAGAAATTAAAGAATTCTGCAGTTTAACATATGATGTTACTTTTCCGTTAATGGCTAAGATTGCAGTAAGCGGCACAGCTATGGATCCTATTTATAAATGGCTGACTACGAAAAGTGAAAATGGTGTGATGGATGCCGCTATACAATGGAATTTCCAGAAATTCATGATTAACGAACACGGGCAATTGGTGGGCATGGTTCCGCCGAAAGAGTTACCCAATACGGCAAAAATTGTGGACTGGATTACAGGAAAAAATAGTTCTAAAAAATAAAAATTTGATTATCAGAACGAAGAGGCTTATGGCCTCTTTTTTTTTTGCAAAAAATTTTGTGACTAAAGAAAATGATATTACATTTGCAGTGTACTATTATACTAATACACTATGAATATGGTGACAATTAATGATTTAAATTTCGGATACGGTCGTAATCTGGTATTGGACCGGATATCCCTGGCCCTGGAACCCGGTAAAATATACGGTCTTTTGGGGGAGAATGGAGTGGGTAAAACCACACTGTTACGGATTATAGCCGGTTTGCTATTCCCCCGGCAGGGTGATTGCTCGGTGTTTGGCTTTGACCCCTACCGGAGGGAACCGGCTTTTCTGGAAGAAATTTTTTATCTGCCGGAAGATTTTGCCGTCCCTGTAATTAAGGTGAATGCTTTTGCCGAGAGCACCGGCCGTTTTTATCCCCGCTTTGATAAGGGGCGCTTCGGAGACTATTTGGAAGAACTGGAAGTCGACGGCCGGAAAAAATTCACAGCATTATCATTCGGACAGAAGAAAAAGGCGATGATCGCCTTTGGCCTCTCTCTGAATACGAAGCTGCTTTTGCTGGACGAACCTACCAATGGTTTGGATATCCCGTCAAAAGCCCGCTTCCGTAAGCTGGTGGCGGGAGCGGCAACGGACGAGAATACTTTTGTGATTTCCACCCATCAGGTCCGCGACCTGGAAAATCTGATAGACCCGGTCGTTATACTGGATCGCAATCGGGTATTGCTCAATCATACGGTAGAAGAAATCACCCGCCTTCTGGAAAGTGACGGCGGCATGAATATCGAAGAGTTATTCATTGCGGTGATGAAGCAGAAAGAAAAATTCAAATCAACAGCAAACGCCTAATCTTAAGTAATTATGAAAAATATTTTTGAGTGGAACCGTTTTGTAAAGGTACTCCGGAAAGACGCCATTGATTTGCGCCGGCCTTTGCAGACATTTATATTGGGAGCCCTGGGTTTAGGCCTTATTGCCTTTGCCCTCTCGCTTTTTCTGATCCCGGAAGCCTCTTTCAGCCGTTATGAGCTGGGGCGCTTAATCCTGTTTATTTTACTGGGACTGGCAGCTCTGGCCTTTGGATCCTTTTTGCTCTACAAGCAGCATAACCACCGGATAAAGGGGGTGGGCTATTTTATGTTGCCGGCCTCGGCCCCGGAAAAATTCTTGTCGATGTTTATTTACAGTGCCGTACTGCTGCCTTTGGGTGTGCTGTGCTCCATTATGCTCTTGGATGTCTGCCTGTCTCCTTTTTATCCCTGGGAAGGGGCCTTTTGTTTATTGGAGATGCCGCCTGTGCGGTTTAGGGCTGTACTGGAGATGGTGACTTTTGCTTATGCCGGCCAATCTTTGTTTTTCTTGTGTAATATCTGGTTTAGTACTGCAAAGATGCAAAAAACATTTGGTCTGATTATTGTGTTTGTAGTGCTGGTTTTGCTGACCGATAAGTGGATGGGGATGTTGTTTCCGGATACTATCCCGGATGTCCCCCGGGAAAACCAGCGCGCCTGGTCTATGGCCTTTTTTGAGTACTCCACCTGGTGGATCAGGTTGAAGAGCCTGCTTATTTGGATTGGAACCCTGGGGCTATGGGCGGCAGCTTTTTTGAAGTTAAAAGAACAGGAATTATAGGAGGAGAAATGAATTTTACTAATCATAAGGCTATTTATTTGCAGATAGTTGATTATATCTGTGAGCGGATATTGACGCAGCAATGGGGTGCGGGGGACCGTATCCCTTCGGTGCGGGAGCTGGGGGTCGCTCTTGAAGTAAATCCTAATACAATCGTGCGCTCCTATGAGTATTTGGAGTCGGCCGGTATTATTACGATCAAACGCGGCATCGGGTTTTTCCTTACGGAAGAAGCCGTTGAAAAGACCCTGGCTTTGCAGCAGCAAACTTTTATCTCGGAGAGCCTTCCGGTCTTTTTCCGGCAGATGTACCTGCTCCGTTTTCCAATGGAAGAGATGAAAGCGCGTTACGAGGCGTTTTGTGCATTGAATTATCCTGACAATAAAAAATGACTACTATGAAAATCAAAAAAAGTAATTGGATATTAATAGCCCTGGTGCTATTTTATATTGCCTTCTGCATAACCGATAAGCTGGTGATGCGGGCGGCCGGTGAATATGCTTATAAAGCGTCCGTGAAAACAGTTTGCCCTACGCCTCCGGAAACAGGAATAAATTAGGTTGATTGATCGTCCATGTGGGCAATAAAAAAGTGCTGATGAATGTTGTCGTTCATCAGCACTTTTGTGTTCGGGGAGCAGTATTTTTTACATCATGCCACCCATACCGCCCATGCCGGGAGCACCCATCGGCATCGGGTTTTCTTCTTTCTTGTCTGCCAGCACACATTCGGTGGTCAGGAACATGCCCGCTACGGAAGCAGCGTTTTCCAGGGCCACACGGGCAACTTTGGCAGGGTCAATTACGCCGGCCTTAAAGAGGTCTTCGTATTTATCGGTGCGGGCGTTGTAGCCAAAGTCGGCCTTGCCTTCCTTCACTCTTTGTACGATTACGCTACCTTCCATCCCTGCGTTTTCAACGATCTGGCGGAGGGGTTCTTCGACAGCGCGTTTTACGATTTGAATACCGGTGTTTTCATCTTCATTATCGCCTTTGAGTGTTTCAAGGGCTTCGATGGCGCGGATGTAAGCCACACCGCCGCCGGGGATGATGCCTTCTTCAACGGCTGCACGGGTAGCATGCAAGGCATCGTCAACACGGTCTTTCTTTTCTTTCATCTCCATTTCGGTAGCGGCGCCTACGTAAAGAACAGCTACACCGCCGGCTAATTTGGCAAGGCGTTCCTGCAGTTTTTCACGGTCGTAATCGCTGGTGGTGGTTTCCATCTGTTTGCGGATCTGTGATACGCGGTTTTCGATGTTTTTCTTGTCCCCGCCACCGTTAACGATAGTCGTATTTTCCTTGTCAATGCTTACTTTTTCTGCCTTGCCGAGCATTTCCATGCGGGCGCCTTCGAGTTTCAGGCCCTTTTCTTCGGAAATGACCACACCACCGGTAAGGATGGCGATATCTTCCAGCATTTCTTTACGGCGGTCGCCGAAGCCCGGTGCTTTTACGGCGGCAATCTTGATGGTGCCGCGCAGGCGGTTTACCACAAGGGTAGAGAGGGCTTCTCCGTCTACATCTTCAGCAATGATAAGGAGGGAGCGGCCGTTTTGCGCTACGGGTTCCAGTACCGGCATCAGGTCTTTCATGGTAGAGATCTTGCGGTCGGTGATCAGGATAAGCGGATTTTCCAATACGGCTTCCATTTTTTCGCCGTCGGTCATGAAGTAAGCGGAGATATAACCGCGGTCAAACTGCATACCTTCTACTACTTTCACTTCGGTGTCGGTGCCTTTGGCTTCTTCCACCGTGATCACCCCTTCTTTCTTCACCTTACCCATGGCTTCTGCAATGAGTTTGCCGATGTTGCTGTCGTTGTTGGCAGAGATGGTGGCGACCTGTTCGATTTTGGCCAGGTCATCGCCTACCGCTACGCTTTGTTTGTGCAGGTTGGCCACAATGGCTCCCACCGCTTTGTCAATACCACGCTTCAGGTCCATAGGGTTGGCGCCTGCGGTAACATTCTTCAGTCCGACATTGATGATAGATTGCGCCAATACCGTAGCGGTAGTGGTGCCGTCACCGGCCTGGTCTGCTGTTTTGGAGGCTACTTCTTTAACCATTTGTGCGCCCATGTTGGCGAAACGGTCTTCGAGTTCTATTTCTTTAGCTACGCTAACCCCGTCCTTGGTGATCTGGGGGGCTCCGTATTTTTTATCAATGACCACATTGCGGCCTTTGGGCCCCAGGGTTACCTTTACTGCGTTGGCCAATGCATCCACACCTTCTTTCATCAGGTTGCGGGCTTCGATATTGAATTTGATTTCTTTTGCCATTGTATTATTGCTTGTTTGCTTATTGGTTGATTTGTTTAATTATGATTCGTAGGCGAACGGTTCCGGATTTATACTACGGCGAGGATATCGGCCTGGCGCATCATCATGTATTCATTACCATCGATGCTGATTTCCGTACCGGAATATTTTCCGTAAAGCACTTCATCTCCCACTTTAAGTTCCATAGGTTCGTCTTTTTTACCGCTGCCTACAGCGATAACCTTACCACGTTGGGGTTTTTCTTTGGCGGTGTCGGGAATGTACAATCCGCTGGCTGTTTTTTCTTCGGCCGCTGCGGGCTCTATTAGCACTCTATCTGCTAAGGGTTTAATTTTCATAATGTTAATTATTTAGATGTTTATTTTAGAATCATTAAAGTTAGAAGCGTAAAATTGTACTAATCCTAGTATACAAATAGAGTGCCAAAGCCGGGAAAGTGACAATATGGCATTTTTGACAGACTTTATAATGACAAAAAAGCCGTTCTTTTCAAAGAACGGCTTCCTGTTGGCGTTTAAAATAGATTATTATTCAACCGGTGTTGTGGTGCCGGGTGTTTCTTCGGGTTGGGGGCTTACCGGAAATTCGGGCTGTCCGGGAGCCGATTGTACGTTTTCAAGGCGTTTTTGAATGTCTGAGCTGGTGGTCGCATTAGATGAAGAGAGGGCTGTTGCTGCCAGGCAAAGTACTAATATGCTGATTGCTAATGTCCAGGTGGCTTTTTCTAAGAAGTCGGCCGTTTGGCGTACGCCAAAGGTTTGGTTGCCGGTGGCAAAATTGGCTGCCAGTCCGCCGCCCTTTGAATTTTGTACCAATACTACCAGCGTCAGTAATACGGCGGCTATGATAATCAATACAGCTACAAATGTGTACATATACCTTTAAGATTTAAGTTTAAATTTCAAATTTTGAATACGGGCTGCAAAGTAAGTACTTTTTTTTGGTTCTCGCAAACTTAACTTTTCGTAAGCGGCTATGGCTAATGTGACAAATCCTTGATCTTCATAAATTTGAGCCAGTGTTTCGGTCACAATGTCGTCTATGTCGCGGGTGTCGATAATTACAGGCGCCGCTTCGCGGTCTTCCAGCCCCTCGGGCAGGCTGATTTCACTGAGCGCACTGGCTACGGGCCGCAACTGAGGTTTTTCTACAAGAAAACGGTTGATGGGATCGGTAAATGAGACCGGTTCGGTATCGTAATTTTCACCGCCGAAATAATCCCCCGGATTATAAAAGGCCGGTTTTGCCGGTTGATGGGCCTGGACGGCCGGTGCTTGTTCTGCGGGAGCCGGAGCTGCTGCCGGCTGTGGTTGTGGTTGAGGTTGAGGCTCCGGAGGTGTTAGGGCGCTCTCGGACATATCCAGGGTGATCAGGTCGTCATCAAGGCTGTTTAAGTGTGTCTGAGCTGCCGCCTGTTGCCTGATGTGCTGGAGCCGCCGGTACAGCAGGTCCCGGTGGACGGCATATATAGCGGCCTTGGCGCTATAAAAGGAAAAGCGTTTGTCATCGTGCTGCTGCAGGACTTCCAGCAGCAACTGGTGGCCAATCCCACACCAGGGGTACTGTTTGGTAAACTGTTCCAAAATCTGCAGGTCACCGGAGGTTGCCGGCGGAGGAGTGGGGTTGAGGCGTTGTAAAAATTGATTGATCTTCATTACCAATTGGCTACTGCAGCGTTGAAAATATCTTCTACTAATTTCTGGACGATTTCATCTACCAACTGCGCCTGCGCGGCATCCAGTGTCTGTGAGGAAGGGTAGTCGGCATAGTTGGAGAAAGACTTGTCGTAACTTTGTTTTTCGTCCTTATTGTTTGTGAAACGTATTTTTACGGTGATATTCAGTCGGTTGGTAGAGGCAACTTCATTGGCCGTAACGGCCATGGAGGTGACATCGTAATTGGTGATCTCCCCTTCAAAATGCAGGTCTCCGTCATAGGGAACCAGGTCCAGCCGGGTGTTCCGGGTGAATTTATCTTTCAGCGCTTCGGTCAGGGTATTGCTCAGCGAGGGATAAACAATGGGCGCCATATTATTGATGTAGTCAATGCTCACGCTCTTTACATCGGGTGAAATGGAAGTGCCGGTGAAGGAATAGCCTCCCTTGCATCCCTGCAGCAGGCAGGCGGCGCAGAGTAGCATGATGGCGATGAGGGCTTGTCTATTCAAGGTTGTAGTCATTTAATTTACGATATAAGGTGCGTACGGAAATGCCCAGTTCATCGGCGGCCAGCTTGCGGTTGCCGCTATTTTTACTCAGCGCTGTCCGGATCAGTTGTTTTTCATGTTCTTCGAGCGAGAGGTTGTCGTCCTTGATTTCCTCCGTGTCGGTAATGGTTCCGGCATCCAGGCTTTCCGATACTTTCACCGGTTGGCTTATATTGATGTTTCCGCTATGCGTGCTGCGTTCGTGCGATGAGAGTTCGTGTACCACCTGCTTCAAGGCATTCATATCATTGCGCAGGTCGAAGAGGATATTATAAAGTATCTCCCGTTCCGAGGAAAAGGATTGCTGGGCGGGTTCTTTACCCACGGATGATAAAACAGGCAAGGCCGGATTGCTGTAGCTGGGCAGGTAATTTTTGAGGCTCTCGGCAGGAATAATCCTGTCTTTTTCTATAACGGACAATTGTTCCGTAATATTCTTGAGTTGGCGGACATTGCCGGGCCAATAATAATTTCTGAGCAAGTCCTGCGCTTCGGGCGTCAGGCTGATCACAGGCATCTGATAGCGTTCGGCAAAGTCTGCTGCGAATTTGCGGAACAGCAGGTAGATGTCTTCTTTCCGCTCACGCAGCGGAGGGATATTGATCGGTACGGTGTTGAGGCGGTAGTAGAGGTCCTCACGGAAGCGGCCGCTTTGGACGGCATGCAATACATTGACATTGGTGGCGGCAATGACCCGTACATTGGTTTTTTGTACCTTTGACGAGCCTACTTTAATAAATTCACCCGACTCCAGTACGCGCAGCAGGCGTACCTGGGTCGCCAGGGGCAGCTCCGCTACTTCATCCAGAAAAATTGTTCCGCTGTTCGCCACTTCGAAATAGCCTTTGCGGGTGTCATGCGCTCCGGTGAAAGCGCCTTTTTCATGGCCGAACAGTTCGGAATCTATCGTACCGTCGGGAATGGCGCCGCAATTCACCGCGATGTATGGTCCATGTTTACGTGCGCTGAATTGGTGGATAATTTGCGGAAACACTTCCTTTCCCACGCCGCTCTCGCCGGTAATCAATACGGACAGGTCAGTGGGCGCCACCTGGCAGGCGATGTCCAGGGCGCGGTCCAGTCCCGGCGCATGGCCGATGACATCAAAGCGTTGTTTTATAACTGATAGATCCATAATGAACTTACAAAGGTACAAAAAATAGTAGATATACATAGTCAAATAGTAAATTTTATGTACTTTTGCACTTATAAATTAAAAGACGATGTCATTTCTTGGAATTATCCCCGCACGCTACGCTTCTACGCGTTTTCCCGGCAAACCCCTGGCCGATATCAATGGAGTGCCGATGATACAACGGGTGTATGAGCAGGCAACAAAGATTTTGCCTTTAGTATATGTGGCCACAGATGACAGCCGGATTGTGGAATGTGTGGAAAGTTTTGGTGGAAATGTTATAATGACCTCATCTTCACATCGTAGTGGTACGGATCGTTGTGCGGAGGCGGTGGTGAAAATTCAACTTGACCTGAACATAAAAATAGAGGTGGTGGTCAATATTCAGGGAGATGAACCTTTTATAGAACCGATACAAATTCAGCAGCTTATAAATTGTTTTGATTCGGAAGACGTGCAGTTGGCCACCCTGGTTAAGCGTTTTGGTCCCGGTGAGGATATCTTTAATCCCAACACCCCTAAGGTGGTCGTGGGAAAAGGCCGTGAAGCCCTTTATTTCAGCCGTTCGCCTATTCCTTTTGTTCGCGGTGTGGAAACTGCCGGCTGGGCCGGGGAGCATACTTTTTACAAGCATATCGGGCTGTATGCCTATCGTACAGACGTGCTAAGGGTTATAGCGCGCCTGGAGCCCTCACCCCTTGAGTTGGCCGAATCGTTGGAACAGCTGCGTTGGCTTGAAAATGGATATCGTATAAAAGTGGCTGAAACAGAGTGTGAAACACATGCCGTGGATACGCCGGAAGATTTGGCACGCTTATTGCAGCATTAAGGTCATATTCAAAGATTTTATTTTAATTTCTTTGATGATTAGAAGATAAGTTGTATTTTTGCAAGCTAAAACAAGCTAGGATTTTAATTAATAAACTAAATATCAAGAATTATGAAAAACCGTATCTCCCTTTTAATGTTGGCATTTGCCGCATTAGTAGTGGCATCGTGTTCCAGTCCTGAGAAGATGAAAAAACAGGCTGATTTGGTGTCTACTTCATGCGAACCCCAAGTGTTGGAAATTCGCGCAGACGTTATCGAGGCCCGCTACACCGTATCTTTCCCCGAAAAGTATTTCCACCCCAAAGCTATGCTGGAATTGACCCCCGTACTTGTTTATGAAGGTGGTGAAGTTGCCGGTCCCGTAAAAATGTTGCAAGGTGAAAAGGTTGAAGCCAATAACACGGTTATCCCTAAAACCGGCGGTAAAATTACCGAAGCCGTAAAGTTTGATTACAAACCGGGCATGGAAAAAAGCCGTTTGGAATTGCGCGCAAAAGTGTTGTACAAAGATAATGTATATCCTTTTGACGAAGCCCGCAAATTAGCTGATGGCGCTATCGCTACCTACAAACTGGCTGACAACGCCGGCACGCCTTCATTGGCCGCCAACAAATACCAGAAAGTAATCACCCAATCACAGGAAGCTCAATTCACCTACCGGGTTAATGTATCTAACATCCCCAACTCCGAATTAAGCAAACAGGATGTTAAAGCGCTGCAGGACTTCATGGCTTCTGTAGACAACGACGCCCGCAAACAAGCTAAGGGTGTTAATATTATTTCCGCCGCTTCACCCGAAGGTCCGTTGAACGTTAACGAACCTCTGGCTGTGAACCGTGGTAAATCCGCCGAAGCTGCTTTGAAGAACCTTACCAAGAAGGTAAAAGCAAAAGGCGCTATGAGCCATACCAATATTTCTGAAGACTGGGATGGTTTCCGTGACCTCGTTGCCGCTTCCGATATGCAGGACAAGGATCTGATCCTGCGTGTACTCGGTATGTATAGCGACCCTGTGGTTCGTGAACGCGAAATCAAAAACATGTCTAATGTATACGGTATCCTGAAAGATAAAGTATTGCCCCAATTGCGCCGTTCACGCATGATTGCTGAAGTGGATTGGGCCAACTACACCGACCAGGAACTGGTTGACATGGTAAACAATAATAATATTGAAGGTTTGGATGTTGAAGGCCTGCTTTATGCTGCTACGCTGGTGAATGATAACAACACCAAGGTGAACATTTACACCAAAGCCGCTGAGAAATACAACGACTACCGTGCATACAACAACCTGGCTTATGCCCAGTTGATGAATAACAACACCGCTGCCGCCAAGGCTGCTTTGGCTAAAGCCAGCAACCAGAACGACGCTGCCGTGAAGAATAACCTCGGCGTTGTTGCCCTGCGCGAAGGCCGTATGCAGGATGCCGTAAAAGCATTCAATGAATCCGGAAACAATGAAGCTAAATCCAACCTGGGTATCACTTCTATCGTAGCCGGTAACTATACTGCTGCTGCTACCAGCTTGAGCAATACCAACTCTTACGACGAAGCTTTGGCTAACGTAATGGCCGGTAACCTGGATAAAGCCAGCACTATCCTCAGCAAGTTGAACACTGCTAAGGCTGATTACCTGAAAGCTGTGATCGCAGCCCGCAAAGGTAACTGCACAGAAGTAGGCACCAACTTGAAGAACGCTTACAGCAAAGACGCTTCATTGAAGCAACGTGCTGCCAACGATATTGAATTTGCGAAATGTAAAGACAATATCTAATTGATTAATAGAACGCTTAGAATGCCCCGCCTCATGTTGTTAACATAGGCGGGGCATTTTTATTTGCACGGTTGCGAAATTATACCTATCTTTGCAGTTCAATATCGCGGGGTAGAGCAGTTGGTAGCTCGTCGGGCTCATAACCCGGAGGTCGTAGGTTCGAGTCCTGCCCCCGCTACTAAACCGAAAGAGGGTGTCCAAAAAGTTTTTGGGCACTCTTTTTTTGTTTCATTTTTTCGTAAAATAGTTAGTCAAAAATTTGGGATCAGGGGAAAAAGATGGTTGGTGGGATATTTTCAAGCAAAAATTTTAGCTAACCTAAAGATAAAGAACGGTATATCGCACACACCCCTGAACTGAGTCCTAAACGCCTTGATCTTAGCATTAAAACTTTCAGC
>JAVBQY010000006.1:0-51409 GCA_031548545.1 Bacteroidales bacterium
AATACATTGAGTTTCGATATCGCCTGGGGGCCGGATGGGGGCCGCGTGACGCCTTGGTCGGATTCCGTGTGGGTATTGATAGATTATAAGGACCCTGCCAGTGGGGAACTTAGGCGATTGCCCATTGCCGGAGCGACCGTGACCGCCGGGCAGGCGACCTGGCCGGGCGCCCGGGCGCGGTTGGTGGCCGGCAATACCACCGGCTTCTTTGTGGACGGGCAGGCCCGTGCGGTGGACAGGGCCGCTACGCTGACTGTGCGGGTAACGCCGCAGGCCGGGGTGACCATTAGTAAGCCCTGTGTCTACGCCCTGGATTATCCGCCCCTGGCTACCTATGGCGTGGCAGGCAGCTTTAATACAGTAGAGCTGGTGGGTACCGCGCCTTTCTGCGGTATCATAGTCAACAGTGCGGGCGGGACGATGACCTTTCCTTCGAGTGAAGCCTCCTGGACCCTGCCCGCCGGCTTTCGCGTAGGCAGCTATACCGACCTTAGCGGCAACAGCGGCTTGGTAGACTGCGCAGGGGCGCTGCCCACGGTAACCGGCAGCAGCGGCGCGGTGCGTTGCGGCAGCGGGGTGGTCACCCTGTCGGCTACCCCTTCTGCAGGGGCTACCATTGACTGGTACAGCGCCGCTACGGGTGGTACCTTGCTGCTTTCCGGCAACACCGCCTACAGCCCTTCTGTGGTAACCAGCATGACTTATTACGCACAGGCCCGCAATACGGGTACACAATGTACTTCTGCTTCACGTACTGCCGTAGTGGCTATGGTGAACGCCCTACCTGTGATTAGCACACAGCCCGTAGCGGCTGCCGTATGTGCAGGCAATACGAATACTTTCACGGTGGGGGCTACCGCGGGGTCCGGTGTGGGGCCCTACTACCTCTGGTACCAGGGCGGCAGCGCTACGGGCAATACCACCAATAGCTTTACTACCGCTACCGCCGGCAATGTCTATGCAGTAGTGTCCAACTCTAACGGCTGCTCCGTCACTTCCAATACCGTGGCCTCTACCTTGCTGGTGACCCCGCCCAAGCCCACCCTCACCGCAGGGACACTGACGGTCTGCTCCGGCACCCTTACCACCATTAGCCTGCCCGACTGGTACGGCTTGCCCGATGTGAATGAAAAGAATTACCATATCCCCGGTCTTGTCTGGGCGCGGACGGCCAACGTAGGCGCAGGCACCTATATGGGCCAGGTGCAGAGCCCCGATGGCTGCTGGTCTGTGATGAGTGATGTGGTGACGATTGCAAGTGAGTCTTGTATGGGCACCTGTGGTGCGCCCAACTACACCTTAGGTACCACCACCTGGGCGGGATGTAATTCTACCTATACCACCGCCTCCGGCACGGGTGGAGCTTGGGTCTTTGCCGACAGGCCGGATACCTATACCCCCTTTGTGCAGTGGAATAAGCCGTCGGTGGCGTGGTCTGCCACAGCATCAGGTACTATGACGAATTGGACATCCGGTACCAGCACAGCCTCAAGTTGGAGCAAGGGCTACCCCTGCCCCGCGGGTTGGCGATTGCCGACCGTGGCTGAGTTCGTGGCCTTGCATAATGCCGGTACGGTTTGGCGGGCTGCAGGCGCAAACGGAAACGCCGTGGCCGGTCGCTTCTACGGAAAAGGCGCGAGCACATGCTCGCTCCCGTCTCTAAGCAATTGCGTCTTTCTGCCAATGTGTGGATTGCGCAGAGCTGGCGATGGGACAATATTGGGTCAGGGTAGCCGAGGTTACTATTGGGGCAAAGTTGAACGTACAACGAGCGATGGTAATTATCTAAGGTTCTTAGATTCTACCAGTTATCCGGACGATGGAGACGAGAAGTCGTACGGCGCTAACAGTAGATGCGTCCAATAGCAACTGCTGTATTTTAGTTTTTTCGTTTTTTTTATCACCGCTCAAGCGCAGCAATCCGACACGAAAATCACACCCTCAAGCGACCGCCTGCCCCCTCCACCCTAAGGTCGGGGGGGCGGGGCGATGGCAGCCGAGCGGCGGCTGTGCTTCCGCCCGGCGCCGGTGGCATTGGTAGAGGTCCGTACGTTTCTGGAATCAATGATGCCTTAATTTTTATAATTCAAAATAGTTGCTCCGTTTATTTTGGTAATCTGAAAATATTGAGTAAATTTGCCTGTAGTATTGAGTAAATTATATAAAAATGTACGAACGTGCTTATTTAAAGCAGGTTAAATCAAGAATAGAAGAACCGAGAAAGTTCATTCAGGTAATCCTTGGCCCTCGCCAGGTAGGTAAAACTACTATGGTAAATCAGTTATTGTCTCAATTGTCCATATCATATGTATCTGAGTCTGCTGATGCTATCTCGGCAACTAACGCGGCTTGGCTAATGCAAGCATGGGAGACGGCCAGGCTGAAAATGAAAGCCTCCGGCGCTTCGGAATATCTCCTTGTGATCGATGAGATTCAGAAAATTGATAACTGGAGCGAAGTTGTCAAACAGCAATGGGATAAGGATACCCGTGAGAACGTAAATATCAAGGTTGTCCTGCTGGGGTCTTCCCGTCTCCTTATTCAAAAAGGTTTAACGGAATCGCTGGCCGGACGGTTCGAGACGTTTTATCTTGGTCATTGGTCATTTGCTGAAATGACTGCTGCTTTTGGTTGGTCTATCGAACAGTATATTTATTTTGGGGGATATCCGGGTTCTGCTTCATTAATTGAAGATGAAGAGCGTTGGAAAAACTACATAAAAGACTCCCTTATAGAAACAAGCATTTCCAAAGATATTCTGATGCTGACTCGTGTGGATAAACCCGCGTTGCTGAAACGGCTATTTGAACTTGGCTGCCTATATTCAGGGCAGATCTTGTCATATACAAAAATCACAGGACAGTTACAGGATGCGGGGAATACAACGACTTTGGCAAATTATCTTAAATTATTATCTGATTGTGGTCTGTTGGGTGGATTGGAGAAATATGCTGGAAGTGTAATTCGCCAACGGTCTTCCAGCCCGAAGTTCCAGGTGTATAATAACGCGTTACTAACGTCTCAGGATGACGAAACCTATTCGACTGCCATTGTAAACCCAAAGTTGTGGGGCCGGTTGGTTGAATCGTCTGTGGGCGCTCATTTGCTCAATCACTCGATATCCGAAAGGTATAATCTCCATTACTGGCGAGAGGGTAATAACGAAGTAGATTTCATACTTGAAAAAGGGGATAAGGTAATAGGGTTAGAAGTGAAAAGCGGCGCCAGTGCAGATAACAAAGGAATGAGTGTATTTAATGAGAAATTTCATCCCGATAAAATGCTGCTGGTCGGCACAGGGGGGATTCCTTATGCGGAATTTTTGAAGATTAATCCGAAAGAGTTGTTTTAAAAGATGAACAGCGAGATGCAAGATTCTAATTTGCCAGAAGGATGGGTATGGACGACTATTGAGGAACCAGGTATAGTTGTCAGTGGTGGAACTCCATCTACAAAAGTAAAGATTTTTTGGGGAATGAAATATCATGGATTCGCGCCTTGTTTTACTGTGTTATTAGCCCTTAGATTTAAAAATTTTGTGTAAATTTGTGACGTAATCTATAACACATGATGACTATGGCCACTGAAAAATATGTCAATCCTTTTACAGACTTCGGTTTTAAGAAAATTTTCGGCGCCGAGGTAAACAAAGATTTGCTCATTGATTTTCTTAATCAGGTGATCAAGGAGCAGGGTACTATTACGGATATCCATTATTTGCGGAATGAGCAGCTGGGTCCGGCAGCCCTCAACCGACGGGCCATTTTTGACATTTATTGCGAGAATGAACGGGGTGAAAAGTTTATTGTAGAGATGCAAAAAGCCGAACAAAAATACTTTAAAGACCGTAGTGTGTATTATGCTTCTTTTCCCATACAGGAGCAGGCGGTCATCGGCAACGAGTGGGATTTTTCTTTGAAAGCGATTTATTTTGTCGGGATCCTCGACTTTGTGTTTGAGGAAGATGCCGCCGATCCCAATTATTTTCACCATGAGGTAAAATTGATGGATACGCAACGGAAAAAGGTTTTTTATGATAAATTGACCTTTATCTACCTTGAAATGCCCAAGTTTAACAAAACCGATGCTGAGCTGGAAACCCGTTTCGATAAATGGATGTATGTGCTGAAGAACCTGCCGCGCTTGCAAAGCCGCCCGGCTAAATTGCAGGAAAAGGTATTTGACCACCTGTTTAAAACGGCGGAGATTGCGAAGCTTACCCCCATGGAACGCGGCGATTATGAGGAGAGTGTAAAAGTGTACCGTGACTTGAAAAACACCTTGGACACGGCTGCGGAAAAGGGCTTTGAGTTAGGCCTGGAAAAGGGTATGGAGAAGGGTATGGAGAGTGCCAAAGTTTCCGTGGCGCTGCAGATGATATCCGATAACGAACCTGTAGAAAAAATCATCAAGTATACCGGCCTCACTGCGGAGCAGGTCTACAAGTTACAGAAATAGCATTTTTCTGTATTTAAAAGAAATTCCTTACTTTTTCTTCCCCTCAATCGGGATATTCAGCACTCACTTTTCATTGTTTGTTGATTGAATATTATTTTAGTTTTTTCGTTGATAGGCCGGCAGCCCCTACGACTATTGTCTTTAAAAACTCGGGGAGTTCGGTTTTTTCCTGCTTGATGTGTTGCAGGAGCTGCAGGCCCTCCGGGCTGAGGTTAAATTGCATTTGCCGGCGGTCTCCGTGGTGGAGCTGCCGTTGGATATAGCCTTTCTTTTCTACGGAGGCAATGACCTTGGAGGTGTTGGAGGGGCTAAGGCCCAGCAGGGCGGATAAGGCGCCGGCGGTGAGTTCGCCGGATTGGTGGAGGGAGCAGAGTACCATGCCTTCGTTTAGCCCAATGCCGTGGGCGGCTTTGAAGTTGGTTTCATAAGCCGCCAAGGCCTGGTTTAGGTCACGGATTTTGCAGAGCAATGCTTCCATGCGGGTTAGATGAAGAGGTTGATGTTGGCTTTGTCGGCCCTTTCCATATAGGTGGCTACGCCGCCGATTGTCACTTCGTCAAGCAGTTCTTCGCGTTGAACACCCATCACGTCCATGGACATCTGGCAGGCAATGAACTCAACACCCTGTTCAAGGGCTTGTTGGCGCAGGTTTTCCAGGGATTCAATGCCTTTTTTGCGCATGATGTATCGCATCATACGGTCGCCTATGCCCAGCATGCTCATTTTGGAGAGTTTGAGTTGTAGGGAGTGGGAGGGGAGCATCATAGAGAACATCTTGCCGAAAATATCTTTCTCTACCTTGGGTTTCTTTACTTTTTTGATGACATTCAGCCCCCAGAAGGTGAAGAAGATGGTTACCTTTTCGCCTGTGGCGGCGGCACCGTTGGCCAGTACGAAGTTGGCCAGCGCCTTGTCCAGGTCATCGCTGAACATGATCAGGGTTTTGGCCCTGCCTTCGCAGGAAGTGAGGCTGTGGCAGCTTTTAGGCTGTCCCTTTTCAATGACTACGGTGTAGCGCCCTTTGTCGGTGGTGTTTGATATGAGGATATTGCCGGTGGTAGAGCACCAGGCCTCAGCGTCGCGGGCAAAACCGGCATCGGTGGCCGTGATCTCTAAGCGTTCGCCGGTTTGCATCCTGTCCATATGTTGTTTGAGTTTGAGTACGGGGCCGGGGCATTGGAGGCCGCAGGCGTCTACTGTTATGGTGTTGTTGTCTGTGTGCATAGTTGGGGTGCCGGAGGGGCGCGAAGGGGTTGAAGTTTGTTTTTTTTCAAGCGGGGCCGTAGCCGTAGCGTAGGTCTTGTAACCGCCGGAGAGGTTGCGGACCCTGGTGTAGCCATTGGCCTTTAATATTTTCATGGCCAGATAGCCCCGTAAGCCTACGGCGCAGTAAATATAGATGTCTTTGTCTGCGGGTACTTCCTGGAGGCGCTCGCGCAGTTCGTCTAACGGAATGTTTACCGCACCGGCGATAGCGCCCATCCGGTATTCTTCGGGGGTGCGCACGTCGAGCAGGAAGCCGCCCTTTTGCAGTGCTTCCGGGAGCTCGCGCCAGGATATGGTTTGCATTACGCCGCTGTGGATATTGCCGGCAACATAACCGGCTATAGCCAAGGGGTCTTTGGCCGAGGAGAAGGGGGGGGCATAGGCATGCTCGAGTTGTATCAGGTCGTAAATAGTGCCGCCTTTCTTGATGACCAGTGCGGCCTGGTCAATGCGTTTGTCTACGCCGTCAAAGCCTACGCACTGGGCGCCGTAGAGTTTTCCGCCGGCGGGGTCAAATACCAATTTTATGCTTAGCGGAAGCGCATCGGGGTAATAGCCGGCATGTGCATTGCCATGTGTCGTTGAGCTTTGGCAGCTAATGCCCAGTTGTTGCAGTTTTTTGGCGGCCAGCCCGGTAGAGGCTACGGTCAGGTCAAAGACCTTGGCAATGGCGGTGCCTATGGCGCCTTCGTATGCTACGGTATCGCCCAGGGCCATGTTGTCTGCCACGATCCGTCCCTGCCGGTTGGCCGGATTGGCTAAGTAGTTGAGCCAGGGTTTTCCGGTGAGCGGGTGGGGGTATTCAATGGCGTCTCCCACCGCGTAGATGTCTTTAACGGAGGTTTCCAGGTATTTATTCACCCATATGCCGCCGGTTTCACCGATTTTTAAGCCGGCTGCTTTGGCCAGTGTGGTTTCCGGGCGCACGCCTATGGAAAGGATAACGATGTCGGCCGCCAGGCTTTCGCCGCTTTTGCAGATTACATTTAATTGTGCGCCGTTCCGTTCAAAACGTGCTACGCTTTGCCCCAGTTTTAGTTGTACTCCTTTTTGCAGCAGGTGCTGGTGTACATGGGCGGCCATGGAATAATCGAGCGGCGCCATGACCTGTCCGGCCATTTCTACGATGGTTACGGCAGCGCCGGCATGGTGCAGGTTTTCGGCCATCTCCAGCCCTATAAAGCCGGCGCCTACTATCACCGCATTTTTTACCGCATGGTCGCGGATATAGCTTTTAATACGGTCGGTGTCGGGGATGTCACGCAGGGTGAAAATTCCGTCCAGTTCAATGCCGGGCAGGGGGGGGCGTACGGGGGTTGCGCCGGGAGAGAGCAGGAGCTTGTCATATGTTTCAGTATAGCACTTGCCGTCTGCCTGAGATACGGTAACCGTCTTTTCCGCAGGGTTGATGGCCGTTACTTCACTGTTGACGCGCACGTCGGCTTTGAAGCGTTGGCCGAAAGAGGCCGGTGTTTGCAGGAAGAGTTTTTCGCGCTCGGCGATCACTCCGCCTATATAATAAGGTAGACCGCAGTTGGCAAAAGAAATATACCCGCCCTTTTCCAGTACTACAATTTCCGCCTGTTCGTCGACCCGGCGTATGCGGGCTGCTGCCGTGGCGCCTCCGGCTACTCCACCTATGATAACATGTTTCATCTGGTTAAAAATTTTCACAAATATACATATATTTTCCATTGGAACAAATTTCCATTGGAAAATAAAGTTTGGCACGGTATTTGTCATATGTATTGTAAAATTGTTGAATCTTTAAATTTTTAAATTATGGAATCTTTGTATACGGCAATAGCCACTTCGGTAGGCGGACGCGGCGGACATGTAAAAACGGCTGACGGCCAATTGGATTTTGAGGTGCGTCCTCCAAAAGAAATGGGTGGCCCGGGTGGCGCTACCAACCCCGAACAGTTGTTTGCCTGCGGGTATGCCGCTTGTTTTGGACAGGCCCTGAGCCATGTGGCCCTGTTAAGGAAGAAACGTATAGAATCAAGTGTTACGGCAAAGGTGAGTATAGGTAAAAAACCGGAAGGCGGCTTTATGCTGGCGGTGGAAATGGCCGTTAATATCCCGGGCGTGGAGCAGCAAGAGGCTGAGGAGTTGGTGAAAGAGGCCCATCAGGTCTGCCCGTATTCCAATGCTACGCGTAATAATATAGAGGTGAAGCTGACGGTGACGACGAAATAAGATGGTTGCCTGAGTGTTAATGGCGGCATAGGGTGTTCTCTATGCCGTTTTTTATAGCTTTTGCTTTGAAATGTGTATCTTTACCGGTATGTTATTCAAACGCTTCATATTCCTTTTACGCAGAACCGTTTTTCAACTCTCGGCTTTGCTGTTTAATTTTATGCGGGCGGCATTATTGCTGGCCTGCATAATTTCTTTATTTCTGGTTGTCTATGAGATAGGTTTTGATGCGGCGCATAATGCGCATATTATTAATTATTTTACACGTGTCAGTCATATTATCTTTCTTTCCGGTATCGGGCTGTACTTATTGATTAAGTGGCGGGAGGCAAGGTCACGGCTGTATATGACCGGTTGTATAGCGCTGGGCGTGCTGACTTTCTTTAGCCTGACCGGGAGCTACCGCTTGTTGCCGGAGTCGGCTACCGCTTCTTACTGGCACCTGGCCTATGTGATTTTTATTGTTTTTTTGAGCTTGAGTGTCTTGTCGCAATTGCTGTTGTCTACTTCTATCCGGAAAATAAAGCCACAACTTTTGTTCGTATACAGTTTCCTGCTCATTATTTTTCTGGGGGCCTTATTGTTGCTGCTACCCAATGCCACGCACCGTCCTATTTCCATACTGGAGGCTTTTTTTACATCGACCAGTGCGGTTTGTGTAACAGGGCTGAGCGTGCTGGATGTTTCCGCTACTTTCACTCTTACGGGGCAGCTGATCCTGATGTTGCTGATACAGGTGGGCGGTATCGGGGTGATGACTTTTACCTGCTTTTTCGCCCTGTCTTCCGCACAAGGTGTTTTTTTTCAAAACCAGCAGTTGTACCGGGACCTGACGAGTGAAGAAAACGCCTCGCTGATACTCAAAACCTTGTATAATATTATAGGTTTCAGTCTGCTGATAGAAATGGCCGGCGCTTATATTGTGTATATGCAGATAGCGGCGGTGGCAGAGGCCGCCATCCCCAATAAGGTCGTATTCTCGCTGTTCCATGCCGTGTCTTCTTTCTGTAACGCAGGTTTCTCTACCTTGCAGGGGAATTTGTATGATCCTGTTGTACGTGTGAATTACGGATTGCATACGACTGTGGCTTTATTGGTTGTGATCGGCGGGCTGGGTTTTCCTATCATCTTTAATACGGGCAAGCTGCTGCGGCATTATGCTACAAATAGTGTGCGGCAGGTACTGGGACTCCAGCGCCGCTATACGCACCGTCCGCGGATTATCAATACCACTTCGCGGATTGTCCTGTGGTCAACGCTGGCGCTTCTGGTGCTGGGAACCCTCCTTTTTTGGTGGCTGGAAAAGGATAATACCTTGAAAGGCCTGGGCTTTTGGGGACAACTCAGCGGCGCCTTTTTCGGCGCCGTGACACCGCGTACGGCGGGTTTCAATAGCATTGATCTGGGGCGTATGCTCCCGGCTACGATATTGTTGACGATTTTTCTGATGTGGATAGGGGCCTCGCCCATGTCTACCGGCGGCGGTATCAAAACCACGGTGTTTGCCATCGCCCTGAAAAATTGCTGGAATATGATACGGCAACGGCGGCGTCTGGAAATCAACCGGCGGGAGATCATGCCGGAAACGATCAACAGGGCCTTTGCTATTATTACGCTGTCTCTGGTATGGGTGGCGGTAGCTTCTATGATTATTATAGCGAATGAGACGCAGGTGCGGTGGCTGGATGTGATTTTTGAGGTGTTTTCGGCGCTGGGAACGGTGGGCCTGAGCCTGAACCTGACTCCCGGCCTGAGTTCCGCCAGCCAGGTTGTACTCATTGTGACTATGTTTGTGGGAAGGGTGGGGATCATTACGGTACTCACCGGTGTTGTGAAACAATATCAACACAATAAATATAGTTATCCGACGGATACTATTATCTTGTAAAAGCATGTTGAGCCTTAGACAGTGGAAGCAGGCCCGTAAATTTAATAACCTTGATTTTTAAATTATTATGAAATATATTGTAATCGGCTTAGGCCACTTGGGAGCGGTGCTGGCCCAGCGGCTTACGGAAATGGGACACGAGGTCATCGGTGTTGATTTTGATGAAGAACGCGTTGAAGAGTACAAAGACAGTATCTTTAGCACGATCCGTATTGATGTGAAGAACAGTTCGTCTGTCAGTGTCCTTCCGCTGGATTCGGCGGATGCGGTCTTTGTGACCATATCCAATGATTTCGGGTTGTCTGTCTATACGGCGGCGATGCTGAAACAGAAGAATGTAAAGCGTATTATAGCCCGCGCCACCTCTCCCTTGCAGCGAAATGTGCTGGAGGCGCTTGGAATTACGGAAATACTTACGCCGGAGCGCGATTATGCGGAGGCGCTGGCGGCCCGGTTTGAACTATCGGGCTCTAATCACGCCATGATCCTTAGTGATGAGTATGTGATCCTGGAAATCACCGCGCCAAAGGTACTGGTGGGGCAAAGCCTGAGTACTATCGGTTTTGAGGAAAATTTCGGTTTGCGGCTCATTACCATAAAGCGGGCCGGCAAGGAGAGGATTTTCGGCGTATCGCGCCGGGTGCAGAAAATAGTGCCGCAATGGAACGGCACTACGGTGGTTGAGCCCGGTGATATTCTGGTGCTCTTCGGGAAAGTGAAGGACTTTCAAAAGCTGAAAGAGGTGTAGGTTGTTCTCAAGAAATGATTTTTACATATCATCCAACGTCAGGCAAGCCGTCTCGATTTCTTCTTTAAAGAACAACTTGGTTCTCAGAACTTCCACCTTTTGTTGGAATAGTTCCGGCTTGAAGTTCTTGCGTTGGCGCTTTACTTCGGCCATAAATACGTTGGGGGAGTCTGCTGAAATGGCAACAATGTCTATTTCATTTTGATCCATCCCTTTTCCTTTGGAGGTTTCCCACCAAGAACCGATGGCTTTATACATCTGTTTCTCTTTGAGCTGCTCCTGGAAATATCGTTCCAATGTCAAGCCGGAATAGGTAGGATAATCGGTTTTTACGATTTCGGCGAGTTGATCAAACAAGCCTGTCTGTATATAGTCCTGATATTTGACAATGTATCTGAACCAGAAACGGAGAAAGTTGTCCCTGATTTCATACCGTACACTTTGAGTAGCTTCTTTGGCTAATATAGGTCTCTTCTTGGCAATGACCTCATAGTCATCCTCTAGGCGTTGTAGTAAACCTCCGATACTGGCATTGCCGACTGCTTCTGATATCTCGGAAGCAGTATTTCTTCCTGCTGCAATAGCCGAAAGGATTGCATAATAGTTCCCGTATTTCTTACCAAATTCCTGAATGAGCAAAACGTTTCCTTCTTCCAGGAAGATAGAATTTTCCTGTATCACAGCATTTATCATCTTCTGCATGGTGAAACATCCCTTTTCCAGTAAAAGTTCGATGTATTTAGGAACGCCTCCGGTTATCGTATATAGCGCCAGTAAATCATCGTTTTTATAGTTGGGATGATAATCGGAGAGTATTTCTTTAATGACAGCCGTCGTGAAGGGTTTTAGCTTGATCACATTGTTACATCGTCCATACAATGGTTCTTTGTATTCCATAAAGATCTTGTGCATCAATGTATAGACCGAGCCACTTGCTATGAAATTGACATGAGTAGTATCCTTGTACCTGTCCCAGACATCTTGTATCCCACTATATACGGATGGATTGATATAGAAAAACTCTTGAAATTCATCAATGATCAGGTTGAAGGATAGATTACGTCCAACTGTCATCAATGTTTCGAAGAGACTTACAAAGGAGGTAATCTCAGAAGGAATGTATGTGTTGAGTGAGCGGCTTGCTGTTTCTGCAAATTGCGCGCACAAAGTAGCCTCATTACTTCTTCTGATAAACAGGTATACAGTAGGAGTATTCTCACAACTCTTTAAAATGAGCTTTGTCTTACCGATACGTCTGCGTCCGGTCAACGCTGTCATCTGAGAATGGTTGCTAAATGCAATATCTCTTGTACGAGCCAGTACTTCCAACTCTTGCTCTCTATTATAGAACTTCATAAGCATTTGCTTTTATCACAGTCGTTATTTTTGCGGCGGCGAAATTTAATACAAATATAGATAACTATCAATAAAAAACGAAATTTCGCCGCGGTTATTTTCGCCGCGGCGAAATTTGATTCATTTTTTTGTTGCGTCGCGTTACAGCGTCAGGGCCTTGATCAACCGTTGGGCCTCTTCTCCGTGGAAAAAGAGCGGCTCGGTTACCGGCTGGTATTCATAGGGGACAAACTGTAATAATTGTACGGCTAAAAAGTTATTGCTTTTTTCTTTGTACGTTTCCAGTAATAATGCGTTGGACTGGTCTGTGTGGAATTCATAGCTGCGTTTGAGCGCTCCGTTTTGCAGGCAGTCCTGTATATATTCCTTATCGGTTACACTGCAGAATTTCCGTTTGTACACCACGGCTTTTTGCGTGGGAGTGTAGCGGTATTTCGGCGCTTTGAGCAGCATTACGGTGCCCGCAATAAAAAGGAGGATGCCGGCGTAAATTACTACAAACATAAGTCCGAGGCCGGCCAGCATAATAAGTAAGGGCAGGGTGACAGGTGATTTTTCAATAACGTTATGCTCCGCTTTCCGGGCTACAAATGCCTCGCGGAGAGAATTATAATTTCCCATATTTTTATTTCAAAAGATTAATAGTTAAAAAAGAAGTTGAAAATAAAAATATAGGCTAAATGCGAATGTTTCTTAAAATAAATATGTTACTTGTTTTGTCGGCGTTAAGCCCTGTGGTGACTGCTAAGTCTGCTCCGGCGAACGGAAGGGCCGTAATAAAGCCGTGCCGGAGCGATGCGCCGGCGGTTCCTGCCAGTCGTTGCCAGCAACGGGAGAATTCACGGAGGGTATTTACAGGGCCGGTTTCGGAGGTGGATAAGAAAGAGAAGTCCAGGGTAGGATCCAGCTCCGGCCGGTGATCCGGAATATCAAAACTGTCGGCTACGGTATATATCCCACACACCGGCAACATAAGGGCTCCGTTATCCTTTTCAATGCTGAAAAGGGACAAGAGGAGGGCCAGCGCCGTGAGTTGGATATATGCGATCAGGGGCTTCATTATTCCGTTATAAAGCGTACGTTTTTGTCTAAAATAATGTTTTCCGCATTTTGTAATGCTTTGTCTTTCTTTACGGCAAAAACGGCATCTTCAAAATAAATGTCATGTACCGGTTGTCCGGGCAGACCGCGCATGAAAATACCGGTTTCCGCACCGGCGCAGTAAATATTACGGAAATAGAACCGGGTGAACTCCGGCGCCTTGTCGGTCTTGGTGTTTTTAACGGCTTTGGCATCGGTGCCGGCAGGTACGTCGTCATAGTAGGTGTCAAACAATACGGCCTCTCCGATAATGTCTTTCATGTAGATATTCTCTATATGGATATTATGCACCAGCCCGCCGCGGCCGGCGTTGCTTTTTACCCGCACGCCGATGTCGGTGCCGATGAAGCTGCAATTGCTTACATAGATGTTTTCCATGCCGCCGTCGGTGTTGCTGCCGATTACAAAGCCGCCATGGCCGTGGTAGACGGTACATTCGGCTACCAATACGTTTTGCAGGTTGAATTTGGAGCGGTCCTGGCGGTTGCCGCCGCTGGATTTCATGCAGATGCCGTCATCGCCGACACTAACATTACAGCGGTATATGACCACATTCCGGCAAGCGCTGATGTCTATGCCATCGCCGTTTTGCGCCCACCATTCGTTGAAAATGGTGGCATGGCGTACAATTACATTGCTGCAGCCGGTAGGGTAAAAAACAAATTTAGGGGCATTGCGCAGGGTGATGCCTTCGACCAGCAAGTTCTCACAATTGCTTAGGTGTACCAGGTTGGGGCGCAGGAATACCCGTGCCGGGATATAGTCCTCGGACGCAGGCTCTGCTTTATTTTTTTTCAGGTCTTTCAGGTATTTTTCGCCGTCAAGCGCTTCCTGGGTCGGCCACCATATTTTTTTGTCATTACTGAGTACCCCGCCGGATTTTAACAGCTTATTCCATTGGTCTTCTGTTGTTTTCATCTTCTTTACCGGGCGCCAGGCTTCGCCGTTGCCGTCAATGATCCCCTCACCGGTGATGGCTATATTTTTTAATTTGTAGCCGGAGATGGGAGGCGTGCATATAATGGAGTTACTGCCGTTGCCCAGGGGAGCCATGGGATATAGGCTAAAGTCTTTGGAGAACATAATCACGCCGCCGCGTTCCACATGCAGGTTGACATTGCTTTGTAGTTTAATAGGCCCGGTGAGCCATAGACCGGCAGGCACCACTACGCGTCCGCCGCCGGCCTGGTTACAGGCGGTAATGGCTTTTTCAAAGGCTTCGGTACACAGGCTTTGTCCGTCGCCAATGGCGCCGTAGGCCGTGAGCAAAAAATCTTTGTCCTGAAATACCGGCGCTTTCACTTCCGGCAGGGGAAAGGGCGCTTTGTCCCGGTAGTAGGCGATGTTTTTATCTTGGGAAATGGCGATGTTGCTGATCAGTAGCAATGCGGCAATTAATAAGTTCTTTTTCATGCTAAATTTGTTGCCCCGCAAAGGTAGTATCTTTTTCCTTATTCTGCAATTAATTACCCCGTCCGGTTTGGTCTATTTTCTTGCTGTTTTAAGCTGTTAAATTATCAATTTACTTAAATTTGTCTCTCTTTGTTATGTATGTTTTTTTTACTATGTTTGTACTCACATAATTAGATATGATGAGACAAAATACTACTTTTTCATGCAGGGTGATCAACATCATGGCCGCAATTTTATTATGGAGCTTGACTTGCTCGCCATTGATGGGGCAGTCTAATTTTATTCCGGCTTATATTGTGAATAATCAAGGGGATACTTTGCAGGGATGGGCCGATTACAGGGTAGAGAAAGAGAATGGCAAGGCTTGTGTTTTTAAAGTTTCGGATACCAGCGTCCGGCAAACTTTTCTTCCGGGTGAAATTACAGCTTACCGTTTTACAAAAAGCGGTGAGTTATATTTCAGCCGGACCATCACGATTAATAATGTGGAGCAAACCGTGTTTTTGGAACTGTTGGTACGGGGTAGCTTGAATTTGTATTATTATACTGATTGGAAGAGCGGAAAGGAATATTTCTTTTTTGAAGATACAACCGGAAAGTTTACGGCGGTTACACAAAATCCGGACCGGATAGGTGGAGGCAATGAATCGGAAGCCATTTATAAGGATGTGCGCTATAAGAATGTCCTTGCCCATTTGTTCCGCGACCGGGAGACGGTGGCAGCCAAGGCGGCAGATGTTGATTTTTCAACCCATTCCATGATCCGTATTACAAAGGAATATAATGATCTGTCGGGAGGAGCTGTGAGCCAGCTGGTAAGGACGCCGGGACATGCCGGAGAAGGTTTCCGGGCCCGCTTGGGAGCTTACGGCGGTATGCAATGGGTAGGGAGCGCTTATCGGGAGTATACCTCTGTTGCGTATTCCCCGCTGGCAGGTGTAAGGGTTTATCTTTCGGATGCCCGGGTCTTAAAATCCTTTAGCGTACAGGCCGACTTTTATATTTCCTGGCAGTCGGATATCCGGAAAGAATGGGTCTGGAACTGGAACCTTGCATTGACAGCTAAGTATACAATGCCCAAGGGCTTTGTCAGACCAACAGCCGAAGCGGGTATATACTGGGCCTCATTTGACGCTCGTACATGGGCTACAATAGACTGGAATTCTACCACTCAGTATCATGGAGGGTTTTATGGATCCGTAGGCGCCAACCTGATGTTCAGTGAACAGGTCTTTATGTTTATCGCCCTGGGCGGGGATATCTCCTATAATTTTTCCAACTCCCTTTATCTTCCGCACCTGAAAGTCGGGCTAATGTTCTAAGCTTTTTACAGGCGGTCGATATAGCCGTAGATGCCGCTGAAGATGCCGACCGACAGGATGGCGAGCGTACAGATGATCAGGCTGGTTTTTACGTAGGCATCTGTGCTTATGCGCCCCACGGTTTCGGTGGAAACGGGATTGATGAACATGGCTTTTACAATCAGCAGGTAGTAGTATAAAGAGATGACGGTATTGACCAGGGCGATGAGCAGTAAGATATAGTCACCTTTTGCGGCCGTGGCGGCAAAGATGAAGAATTTGCTGAAGAAGCCGGCAAAGGGCGGAATACCCGCCAGGGAGAACACAGCCAGCATCATCACGAAGGCCAGTTTGGGATTGAGTTTGAAGAAGCCATTGTAGGCCGCTATGCCGGTTTTGCCCGACTGGTTTTCCACAGCGGCAATTACCCCGAAAGCCGCCAGGTTGGAGAAGAGGTACACCAAGAGGTAGTAAATAGTCGCAGTCATGCCCTGCTCGCCGCCGTTCATGATGCCGAGCATGATGAATCCGGCCTGAGAGATAGAGGAGAAGGCAAAAAAGCGTTTTATATCATGCTGCCGGATGGCAAAAAGGTTACCGGTGATGATCGTAACGATGGAAAGGCCGTAAAGGATATGGTGCCATACCACTTCTATATTACCGAATACATGATGGAGGGTGAGCAGCAATACAAAACAGGCAGCGGCCTTTGATACTACGGACAGGTAAGCGGTAACGGCCGTGGGGGCGCCTTCATAGACGTCGGCTGTCCACAGGTGGAAAGGGACCAGGGATATCTTGAACGCCAATCCGGAGAAGAAGAATACAAAGCCGAGTATAATCATCGGATGGGCGCTGACAAGCGGTGTCATGTCGCTGAAGTATAAAGTACCCATCATGCCGTAAAGGTAGGAGAGGCCGAACATCATGATGCCCGATGAGAGGGCGGAGATCAGGATGTATTTGGCGCCGGCTTCGGCGGATTGTTCTTTGTATTTGTTGTAGGCTGCGAGACAGGCTATGGGCATGGAGGCTGTTTCAATGCTGATGTAGAGCATCATGAAGTTACCGGCCGAGATCATCAGGTACATCCCCAGGAGGGTGGCCAGGGTGATGACATAGAACTCGCCTTCGCGCCCGCGGTGGGCTTCGTCGGAGCGCAACCACTGTCCTCCCTGCATAAAGACCAGCAGGGTGGCGATGTTGAGTATGTTTTTCATCATCACAGTGGTAGAGGTGGATACATACATGCCGCCGAAGGCTTCGCCGGTAGCCGACAGGAAAAAACCGGCTATGGTATGTAGTCCGAAGAGCAGGCAGGCGGTCGGCCGTAGCCATTTTCTTTCTCCGTCTTTGGTGAATATATCAAGGACCAGCAGGAGGATGAACAGGAACATCAGTCCGGCTTCCTGGTTTAGATAGGTAAAATTACTAAAGTCCATCATTTTGCTTAGGGTATCAGGTTTTGTATGAGAGGTAGCAATCCGTTATTGATAATGCCGGTAACGGCGGAGGGCCAGAGGCCGATGAGTACGATGCCGCAGAGCAGGCAGGCCACCGACAGTTTGTCATACCATACGGCATCTTTCAGGCTCAGGTGTTGCCGGTTGATAACAGGGCCGTAGAAGACCTTGCCGATGGCGCGGAGGATGTACACGGCGGTGATTACGATAGCGCCGGTACCCAGTATGGTTAAGGTGCGGCGGAACAGGTCGGCGTGTTCAAAGGAGCCCACAAAGATGGTCATTTCGGCTACGAAGCCGCTCAAGCCGGGTAAACCCAGTGAGGCCAGCCCCGCAATAATGTAGCTGACGGAGAGGAAAGGCATCACCCGCATCAGTCCGCCCATTTCCCGTATATCACGGGTGTGGGTGCGGCCATAGATCATACCGATCACTGCAAAGAAGAGGGCGGCCATTAGCCCGTGTGAGAGCATTTGCAGTACGGCGCCCCGCATAGCCACTTCGTTGAGCATCATGATGGAGAAGAGGATCAGGCCGCAATGGCTCACAGAGGAATAGGCATTGATGTATTTAAGGTCGGTTTGCCGTACGGCGCAGAAAGCGCCGTAAATAACCCCGGCGCCGGAAAGGAGCAGGAAAATCCAGGCCAGCTCATGGGCGCCTTCGGGCATCAGGTACACGGCTACACGGAAGCAGCCGTAAGCGCCCAGTTTTTTGAGTACTCCGGCATGGAGCATGGATACGGCGGCAGGAGCGGAGGCGTAACCGTCCGGCGACCAGCTATGGAAGGGGAAAAGGGCGCAGAGGGTGCCGAAGCCGATAAAAATAGCGGGGAAGATCCAGTATTGCTGGGCCAGCGGAATATGTTGCTGCGCCAATACGACATAATTCATGCTTTGCGCTCCGCAGAAGAAGTAAATACCCAGGATGCCGATCAACAGCAGGGTAGAGGCGCCCATGAGCATCAGGGCCAGTTTCATGGCCGAGTATTCTTTACGTCCCGTCCCCCATACGCCTACGAGCAGGTACATGGGAATGAGCGCGGTTTCATAGAACATGAACATGGTGAACAGGTCTGTTGAGATAAAGAAACCGAAGGCGCCGGTAATCAGCAGGCAGAACCATTGGAAATAGCCGCGGTTCATGTGCCAGGACGAAAATACGGCGGTAAAGGTGACAATGGCCGATAATAAGAGCATGAGCACGGAGATGCCGTCAACGCCTACAGAATAATGGATATTCAGCGGTGCATACCATACGATGTCCGCCACAAATAACATAGCGGCATCCGATACGGCCCGTTCTTGTATAAACAGTGCCAATAAAGCCAAAGACAGTAACAAGAGCGCAGCGGAGCCGGTGAGCATGACCGTGCGTATCCAGGCCGTGTCTTTACGCAGAAAGAGCAGCGCAAGCATCAGCACCGGAATCAAGACAAAGAGGGAAAGGATATTCATAGTTGTAAGAGACTAAGAGATTAGGGGATGAGGAGGGCGCAAAGGGCGACAATCAGAGAGCCGGCAATAAATACCCAGGCGTAGAATTGTACGTTGCCGGACTGGAAATTGCGTACGGACCAGGAGGTTTTTTCTACCGCACGGCCGGTGCCGTCTACCAGGAGGCCGTCAATAGCCCGTTTGTCGAACCAATCCGCCCAGCGGGCCACGCCTTTGATCATCAGTGTGCGGGCGAAAAAGAGCCAGAGCTCGTCCATATAGAATTTGTGTACGGCCGCCTTGTAGCAACGGCCCATGCGGCCGGCGATTTTCAGGGGAGTCTCATTGGCTTTCTTGTACAGCCCGGTGGCGGCAGCGATACCCAAGAGTGCAATGAAAATACCTGAGGAAGCAATTTTCCAGTCAATATGTGAGGTAAAGGGGGCCCCGTCACTGCTGATAAAGCCGGAGAAAGGAATAAATCCGCTCAGACAAGTAAATGCCGCCAGTAGCAGCAGGGGAATACGCATCACCAGCGGGCCTTCATGCGGCGTATGGTCGTATTGTTTGTTCTCTCCCCAGAATATGCGAAAATAAAGGCGGAACATATAGAATGCCGTAAGGCCGGCTACCAACCATAGCGTAATGTATATAATCGTGTTATGTTCAAAGGCGGCAAGCAGTATTTCATCTTTACTGAAAAAGCCGGAAAAAGGAGGAATCCCGGCAATGGACAGGCAGGCAATAAGGAAGGTGATGTGGGTGACGGGCATATATTTGCGCAAGCCGCCCATGGCGCTCATTTCATTGCTGTGCACGGCGTGAATGATGGCGCCGGCGCCCAAAAAGAGCAGGGCTTTGAAGAAGGCATGGGTAAAGAGATGGAACAAGGAGGACATATACCCCAGCCCCTCGTGTCCGCCATAACCGGATACGCCCAGGGCCGTCATCATGTAGGCGATCTGTGAAATAGTGGAGAAGGCCAGCACCCGTTTGATGTCCGTCTGGGTAATGGCAATCACGGCGGCAAACAAGGCGGTGAAAGCGCCAACGTACATAATCATGTTCAATACATCGGGAGCGGCGAAGAAATAGGCAGGAAAAAGCCGGGCCACCAGGAATACGCCGGCTACCACCATGGTAGCGGCATGGATCAGGGCGGATACGGGAGTGGGGCCTTCCATGGCATCGGGCAGCCAGATATGGAGGGGGAACATGGCCGATTTGCCGGCGCCGCCCATGAAGATGAGCGCCAGCGCCCAGGAGGCGGCCGAGAGGCCCAGGAAGGATTGTCCGGCCATGGAGTTTACCACCAGTGCGGCGTTGCCGGCCGTCAGTAAACTCAAATCAAAGGTGCCGGTATAGTAGGAGAGCAGCAGTATGCCGATCAGAAAACCCAAATCGGCAAAGCGGGTAACGATGAAGGCTTTCTTGGCCGCAGCTACGGCAGAGGGTTTGGTATAATAGAAGCCGATAAGCAGGTAGGACGATACGCCGACCAGCTCCCAGAAAATGTATAGCTGGAAAATATTAGTGGCCACCACTAAACCCAACATGGAGAAACTGAAGAGTGAAAGGAAGGCGTAGTAGCGCTGGAATCCTTTTTCTCCTTTCATATAACCAAGACTGTAGATATGTACCATCAGGGAGACGGTGGTAATGACCACCAACATCATCACGGAAATGGGGTCAAGCAGGATGCCCATATCAATATGCAGTTTGTCGGAGAAGCGCAGCCATTCGATCTTGAAAGGTATCAGCCCTTGAAAAATACCTTCTGCTTTTCCTCCGCCGGAAAAATAGCAGGCCGCCGTTATATAAGCCAATACGGCAGCAGCAGCCATACTGATACTGCCGATGATCCCCGTCACCATGGGTTTAATTTTATGCCCCATCAGGGCCAATAGCAAAAATGTCAGCAGCGGCAACAACAATATATATAATGTGATCGTCATAATCCTTTTATCTTTTTAGTTTTTCAGCGCTTTCGTTGTATGTCTAATTCTTCATCTTATCAATCTGCTGCACGTCAATATTCTGTTGTATGCGGTACACATTGATGATGATGGCGATGGCCACGGCTGTTTCGGCAGCGGAGATGGCAATGCCGAAGAGGCTGAAAAACATCCCCTCCATTTGGTCCGGATAGAGGTAGCGGTTGAATACGCTGAAATTGATTTCTACTGAGTTAAGGATCAGCTCAATGGATATAAGTACGGCCAGGAGGTTTTTGCGGGTGATAAAGCCGAAGATACCTGCAAAAAACATCAGGGTACTTACAATCAGGTAATGTTCCATGGGAATCATAAAGATTCAAATATTAAGGAGTTAAAAATTCAAAGATTAACGTTTGCGTGCAATAAGGATACCGCCGACGGCACAGGTCAGCAACAGGATACTTAACAATTCAAAAGGCAGGATGTACTGGTATTTCCCCGTACCCATCAGGGCGTGGCCGATTTCACGCATGTTCATTTCCCGGTCTCCCGTAATGGTCGTATTGCTGTTGTAGAGTACCTGGTGTTTCAGGGTGACGAAAGTAGTAATCACGATCCCGGCAAGGGCGGTAATCAGTCCGGCCAGGAACTTTTTGCCGCTTTTGGCTTCTACTTTTTCTCCGCGCGTACTGGTGAGCAGGATGGCGAAGATGAAAAGGATGAGGATACCCCCGGCGTAAACCGATAGTTGCACTACTGCGAGGAAATGGTAGTTGAGTAGCAGATAAAGGCCGGCAGTGCTAAGTAAGGCAAATAGCAGGTAGGTGGCGGCCCGGAGCATCTTCCGGGAGGTTACAGCCAGAATAGAGGCTGCAATGATCAGTGTGCTAAGAATATAAAATGTTATCTGGCTTGCAGTAGGCATCATGTTAGTAATGAGTTACAAAGTGTAAATAAAATGTTACAAGTCTTCATAAATATTCAATATATTAATTGATTAGCTTTGCGGCTGCTTCATTGCCAATGAAGATCCGGGCTGGTTGAGTTGCTTGATTAATTTTTCTTTATTGTAGACCGAATGTTCGAAACGGTTGGACCATTCGATAGCGCCCTGGGGGCAGGTCGAGGTACAGAGGGCGCAGAAAATGCAGCTTCCCAGGTCGTAGACATAGCGGTCCAGTACTTTTTTCTCTTTGCCGTTTTCATCCGTTTCTTTTTTGGAAATAACCTGGATGGTGCCGTTCGGGCAGTTCAGCATGCAGATGCCGCAGGCGGTGCATTTGTGCCGGTTTTCTGCATTATGGGGCATGGTCAGCAGTCCGCGGAACTGTTCCGGATACACTTTTTTACCGCGATTCTCAGGATATTGCTCCGTGACTTTCTTCCGCAGCATGTTCAGCATGGTGATATACATGCCCTGCAAAAGATGCCAGAGCCCTTCTATGATTTTTCTTATATAATTAAATAGTCTCATAGGCTTAACTTAAAAATACTACTACTAATGACATGAGTACCAGATTAATGAGGCAGATAGGCATCAGGATCTTCCATTCGAGGTTGAGCAATTGGTCAATACGCAGGCGGGGAAAAGACCAGCGTACCCACAGGGCGATGAAGATACAGGCAAAGGTTTTGCCGAAGAACCACACAAAAGACGGGATGTAATCCATGATCTGGTTAAAGGCTTCCCAGCCGGGGATATGCAAGGGCATCCAACCGCCCAGGAACATGGTGGTGGCAATGCCGGCAATGATGAACATATTCATGTATTCCGCCAGGTAGAAGAAGCCGAACTGTATGCCGGAATATTCGGTATGGTAGCCGGCGGTGAGTTCGGATTCGGCTTCCGGGAGGTCAAATGGGCCACGGTTGGTCTCTGCGTGGCCGGCAATGATATAAGTAAAGAAGGCAATGACCGCCGGAACGTGGCCTTTGAAGATGAACCACAGGTCGGCCTGCTGTGCGACTATTTCGGAGAGTTGCATGGTGCCGGAAAGTATAACCACGGTGAGGAGGGAGAGGCCGGCGGATATTTCATAGCTGATGAGTTGGGCGCCGCTGCGCATGGCGCCGATCATGGTGTATTTACTGTTGCTTGACCAGCCGGCCAGCAGGATGCCTACCACGCCTACCGATGAAATGGCCAACAGGAAGAATACCCCGACATTAAAATCTATGGCTTGTATGCCTTTGGCGAAGGGCAGGGCGCCGAAGGTGCAAATGGAGCCAATGATGACGATGAAAGAGGCGGCCCGGAACAGGAAATGGTCTGCCTTGGAGATATGGATCAATTCCTTGAGCAGGATTTTGATCATGTCTGCTACGGTTTGTATCAGCCCCCACTTGCCTACACGGTTGGGGCCGATACGGCATTGGAAGAAGGCGCAGACCTTGCGTTCCACGTAAATCAATATGAGGGCCAGTACGGCATAGGCGGCCAATAGCGCAATACCGATCAGCAGGAATTCTACGGCCAGGGTCCAGCTGTCATTCAGGTACAGGCGGAGGAAACGGTCGATCCAAAGGGTTATGTCGGAGAGCATTTAGTGAATAGTGAATAGTGAATAATGAATAATGAACCGAGAGAAGCGAGCCTCGAGGCGAGTAGATTAGCGGTCAATACAGGGGATGACGTAGTCGAAGGAGGCGCCGAGCATGATCAGGTCGGCTACTTTGGTATCAATGGCAACGGATTTGAGCGCGCCGACCAGTACCAGGGAGGGGGAACGGAATTTTACGCGGTAAGGGGTTTTATCGCCACGGCTGGTGATATGTACGGCAAACTGTCCGCGGGCGTTTTCTACCCGTTGGAAAAAATCACCTTCCGGCAGTTTGATCACGGCTTTTGTTTTTTCGGCGAAAGGCCCTTCCGGAATATTATCTACCAGCTGTTCGATGATGCGCAGTGATTGTTCGATTTCATCCAGGCGGATCACATAGCGGTCATAGGTGAGCCCTCCGGGTAGCAGGACCTCTTCAAAGTCTACTTTGTCATAGGCCGCATAAGGACTGATCTTGCGGATGTCGTTATGCCAGCCGGAGGCGCGTCCGCTGGGGCCTGTGGCGCCTAATGATATGGCTTTTTCTTTGGAGAGGTAGCCGATGTTTTTCATGCGCCCCCGGGCTATGGGGTTGTTGGAGAATAGCATATGATGCTCTTTCAACATTTTACGCATATAAACAATAAATTCTTTTACTTTTTGCCGGAAGTCCGGGTGGATATCCCTGGCCACGCCACCGATGGTATTGTAGTTGGCCATCAGTCGTCCGCCGGCCGTTTCTTCAAATATGTCCATGATTTTTTCACGGTCGCGCATCCCGTATACAAAGGCGGTGATGGAGCCCATGTCCATACACATACAGCCCCAGCCCAGCAGATGGGAGGCGATGCGGGTCAATTCGTCCATGATGGTGCGTACATATTGTGCACGGGGCGGCGCCTGTATGCCCAGGGCATTTTCGCAGCACAGGCATACGGCGTGGCGGTTCATGGTGCCTGAAAGGTAGTCGAGCCGGTCGGTCAGGTGCAGTATCTGCGGATAGGTATAGCCTTCGCACATTTTTTCCACGCCGCGGTGTATATAACCGAAATTAGGGTCGATCTTACGGATGATTTCTCCGTCCAGCGAAACCCGCAGGTGGAGTACACCGTGCATGGCGGGGTGTTGGGGTCCGAAATTCACTACGTATTCGTCGTGTTCAAAGAGTTTATGGCTAAGCTCGTTGCGCTGTCCCATCACCATGGTGACGGAAGGGACGGTTTCCATATTGTCTAAGGCTTCGCTCTCCAGTGGTACAGGGTTCAGCGCCGGGTCGGCATCATAATCTTTTCGCAGCGGATAACCCTTCCAGTCACTGCGCAGGAAGATGCGGCGCATATCCGGATGGTTGAGGAAGCGTATACCGAAAAAGTCATAGACCTCGCGCTCATATACATTAGCGGAATCCCACAGGCTGCTAACAGAAAAAAGCTCGGGCTGCAGACGGTTATCCGTGCTTGTTTTCAATGCGATAACCAGTTCCGGCTGCTTTGACGGCGAAAGATAATAAATCACCCCCAGGCGGTCGCCGTAATCCATTCCTACAATATCTATAAGGTAATCGAAATGTTCCTGGTTATAGAGCAGGGCGGCAGTTTCGGGCAGCTTATCCTTGGGGACGCTGATCACCGGCCGGCCGTTTTCTTCCGTTACTTCCGCAAAGGGGAAAATGGATAATTTATTCTTTAGCGCTTCCATGTATTTCTTCCTCTTTTTGATGATCGGGCAGGTGAAAAAAATCCTGTACTTTTATTTTGCGTGAGAGTTGCATCATACCATAAATCATAGCGTCCGGGCGGGGAGGGCATCCGGGGACATACACATCCACGGGAATAATCTGGTCTACTCCCATAACGGTATGGTAAGATTTTTTGAAGGGACCGCCGCCAATAGCACAACTGCCAAAGGCCATTACATATTTGGGTTCTGCCATCTGTTCGTAGAGGCGAAGCAATACAGGAGCCATCTTGTGGACAATGGTGCCGCAGACAAAAACCACATCCGCCTGGCGCGGGCTGTTGCGTGTAACTTCCCATCCGAAGCGGGAAAAATCGTAGCGAGCGGCTCCGAGACTCATGAATTCTATGCCGCAGCAACTGGTGGCAAAGGTGAGCGGCCACACGGAATTGGAACGCCCCCAGTTGATAAAGTCATTGATTTTTCCGACAAAAATGTTGACCCCATTGCTCCGTAACTCATTGACGTAGGCTTCGAGGGTTTCATTGTCGTTGAAATCCTCGTATTGCATATTGGGGATCCGTATATCTTTTACTTCCATATTAAGGCTCCTTTTTTCCAAGCATAAGCCAATCCGAGGGTCAGGATCAGCATAAAAAAACCAACACAGAGCAGTCCGTCCATTCCCAGCTCTTTTACAATGGTGGCCCAGGGAAAGAGCAATACGGTCTCCACATCGAATACCAAATACAAAATAGCAAAGAGGTAATACCCCACACGGAATTGCATCCAGGAGGTACCCCGGGTGGGGATACCGCACTCATAAGCCTGTCCTTTTTGCGGATTCCAAGAACGCGGAGATAAGAGCCTGGCCATTACCAGTGCTATAACCACCAGGGATACAGCGGTGAGGAAGACAACGAGAAAAAGGGCGGAGTTGGTCATTGTTGATTATTTTTTCTGTAAAAATTTCAGGGATTGGATGGCGTGTTCATTTGCAGGATCAACGCTGATGGCTTTTTCAAAATTTTCAATGGCCTTGGGCTGGTCGGTATCGGCATAAAAAGATCCTATACTGGTATAGGCTTCGGATAATTTCACCTTTACGCTGCCTTTTGCCAGTTCACTATCGCCTTTAGCATTGACGATGGCTATATATTCTTCATAATACTTTATGGCGTTGCTTTCAGCAGATGCACAGAGGAGGTAACGATTGAGCCGCGCCCTGTTGAAATAAGCATCCTGTGTTTTCGGCGCCTTGTTTATTACTAAAGCAAATACGGAGTCCGCCTTTAGTACTTTAGGCTGGTAAAGCGCTCTCAACGAGTCGCACTGAGTAGCGGTGGCGTACAATACGGAATTGGAAAAATACAGGTTGTCAAGCAGGCTGCTTTTGGGGTTAAGAATGATGACCTCAAATAAACGGGCGGCATAGTCATATTTTTTGGTTTTGTAGAGTTTTACCCCCAGCTTACTGAATTCATCGTCAAAAGGCCCGTTCTTTTCAAAAGATTGTTCTATACAGCTGATACACTTGTCGAGTCGCGTCGTATCCACTACCAGGGTATCGGGAGATACGGCCAATTGCATTTCGGCCTTGCCCAGATAAATGTAATCCAGGCCTGTTACACGCTCAGGCTCTACACTGGAAATAAAGGCCGTAAGGGCATCTGTCGCCGCCTCATAATTGCCGTTTTCGTAAGCGGCATAGCCCAGGTATCTTAGAATCCTGGGATTGACCTTATCCATCTGTTGCATGGCTAAGGCTTCCTTTTCAAGCTCCTTATAATCCCTGGCTAGAATCAGGAAGTCCGCGTGGCGCATCCGTACGTTTATGGAATTATCCGTTAATGTCATATATTTTTTATAGGCAACAAGTGCTTCGGCTATATGTTCCGTATATTCTTTTTTGTCTGTCAGCGCCCAAAGATAATAAGTTTCGGCCAATTCACGATAGGCCGGAGCATAATCGGGGTGAGAATAGATAATTTCGTGGAAAATATTTACCGCTTCGGGGAATGCCTGGGTGGTTTTGGTGATGATGGCTATGTGTAATTTAGCCCTCAGGTTCGTGTCGTCCAGGTCATAGGCATTACGATAGGCGCTATAGGCAGCGCTCATTTTAGAAAGATTATAGTTGGCATCGCCTAATATCATATAGGCTTCGGCCAGTTTGGGCTTTTTACTGATGATTTTAGCCGCGTATTCCGCCGCCTTCTCATATTGTTCGGCTTCCAGCGCCTTTCGGGCTTCTTCAATGTACTGAGCCCGTCCGGTTAATCCGCAAAGGCATACAAGTAATGTGCAAAGCAGTATTTTTTTCATGACTGTTATGGTTCAATGGTTTTTCTGATCAATATTTCACGCTTGGGATAGGTGACAGGCACCAGGCCGGCTTTGAGTACTATCCGTTGTCCCTGGTCTCCTGCCAGGAAAGAGGCGAAGCCCATGCCCAGCCCGCTTGTTCCCTGGGCATTAATAATTTGTATTTTACGAATAAAAGGATAGATTCCGGCAGCAATGTCGTTTTGTGTAGGCTTACTGTGGTCAACCGCCAATACCCTGATTTGGTCTATGTATACTTGCAACGATGTATCGTGCTCGTATAGCCGGTCTACCCCGATGAAGCCGATAGCGTTCTCATGGGCTGCGATATAGCGTAGTAATGCTTCTTGTGAGTCAAGAGAATAGATATGGCTATTAAAAGCAGTGATTCCTGCAAAGTCTTTAATATATTGCAGAATACCGGAGCGGCTATGGTCAAATACCAGGGTATGATAGCCGTCACCTTGGGCCAACAAGTTTTTTAACAAGGGGGAGGAGATGGTCGTATCCTTGTATTGCCTGTTAACGATCAGGGCAATGGCGTCATAGGCAATGTCCGTTCCCCGCGGGATAATTTTTAAACTGTCGAAATGGGTTTGTTCCCTGTCTGTAAGATCACGCGGAAGGATGGCAATACGGGCAGAATCGCGGATTAGGAACTGTTGGATTTCCTGGCCCGGACAGGAGCGTAAGTGTATTTTGGCGTACCGGTACTGATGTTCGAAGACGTCGACCTGGCCTTCGATCATAGGAAAAATGCTCTCATCCACGAGGATGGTGGCTTCTCCGCGGGTGGGCGTCTCCTGCGTGTTGCTGCATGACCCGCAGGAGGTCAGCAGCAACGGGAGCAGCAGCGCCGTTAATATGCATAGTTTATTCATTGGTACCGCTGTTGGAAGAACCAAGGTCTTTATGCAGGCGTATCAGCCGGAATACGGCATAACTGATGAGTATGAGCCCGAAGCCAATCCGTGTGGCGGGCGTAAGGTTGAACGGAAGGTCTTTCATGAATACAAAAGCAAGGCCCAGCAATAGATAGGCTGCAATAAAGCAAAGCCCCATGACGGTAAATACCTTCTGTCTGAAAGGTAGTTGATTAAATCGTTTCATTATCGTATTCTAATAATTATAGGTTTGATATACGCCACGCGCACAGGCTTGCCGTTAATAATACCGGGTTTCCATTTGGGCGCCTTTTCCAGGGCCCGGACAACGTTCCGGGCAACACTTGGAAAGCCTCCGTCCCGAAGTATCTGAATGTCAGTCAGCGTACCATTCTTTTCAATCACAAAACGCACAATGATACGAAAATCCGTAGAAGTACTGATATCGCTCAGGTCTATGCTCCGGATAATATAGGCATCGAATTTCTCCAGTCCGCCGGGGTATTCCGGTTGCACCTGTACGGTTTGCACCAGGTGTATTTCGTTATCTTCGACAATGGCGGTTTGCTCAGCCGACTTTTCTTCAATGACGATTTCACCGTCGGCGCTGCCTGTTACGTCATGAGAACCGGCATCTGCCGTTTTTAGGACTTCCTGGGTGACCAATTCTTCTACTACCTCATTCTCCGGTGCGACTACGGGAGGCGTGAATTTCTTGACATCTTTGAGCGACTTGATTTCCTGAACCGGCGGCGGCGGAACGTATTTATCAAGCGCCGTTTCTTCCGGAGGCGGCAACAGGTCTACCATCGTAACTTTCTCATCAATTGTTTTTATACCAGACCCTGTGCTGTTCCGGATTTCTGAGATGATAAGCTGTGCGGAAACCAGCAGGGAAAATACAAAGGCTCCTATGATCAAGGCTTTTACGGTAATAGCGGATGATTTTTTACGCAGCTCGTAAGCTCCATACTCTTTGTTTCTCTCGTTAAAGACCGTGTCAATCCAACGTTGTCCGTATAAGTTTATTTTAGCGTTTAACATATTTATAGTCGTGTTAAGTGGTTAATATAAACCTGCCCCTTCGAGGATTTTAATATCATCCGGAGTAATATCGACAATAGCATAGGTCTTTATGCGCGTAATCACCATTTCATCGAGCACGTCTACCAGGTGGTTGTATTGTGATTTTTCACTCGGTTTAATGATAACAATCAGCCCTTTGGTAGTGTCCTGGGTCGCAGAAAGTATCTGCCTGTTTTTAAGCAGGAGGCTTTGCCTGATGCCGTTTTTACCGTAGTCCACGACCTCGGGGCCTTCAAGGGGTTGAGTGGTCTGTCCCATGTACCACATGAGCTGGTCACCGGTACCCAGTAGTAAGGTTACGGTACGGTTCTCGGCCACTTTGGTCTCATTGTTTTCAGTGGGGTCAGAATTGTCGGGCATCCCCAGGTTCATGGATTGGGGCTTGGATAATGTTGTAGTAAGCATAAAAAAGGTGATGAGCAAAAATGCCAGGTCAACCATGGCGGTAAGGTCCACCTTGGAATCCATCTTTTTACTCCGGACTTTTTTACCTTTCCCTTTCTTAGCGCTATCTGTATTTAATTCAGCCATAATGCTTGTTGTTAGAGGTTAAAAATCATCGGAACGCAGGCCTGTAACCAGGAAGAAGTTATTTTTCCCCTGGTCTTGCAGGATGTCGATGACCTTTTTAATATTAGGGTACGCAATTGTTGCATCTCCCTTAATCGCAATATCCAGGTCTTTGTTGTCTATCTGTTTTGTAGCCATACGGGCGTAAAGGATCCAGTCATGCAGTTGGTTGTTGGTGGAGTCGGCCGGGATTCCGGGTTGTACGCCCGGCTTGTTCCGGTCTGCATTTTTCATGGCGATCAGCTGATGCAAGACCCTGATGTCCGCACCGAAAAAATCAATCAATGAAAAAGCGTCGGCTTCATCGGCCGTAAAACTGATGCCGTATTTAGCCGCCATATTTTCCAACATCACTTTCCGGACCTCTTTTCCGGTTACCCCAAAAAACACCTTGTTCTCGCCCACAGTGATAGTAGCCAGGTTGGAGTCGGGCAGTTTTGACTGCACGGTACTGGCCGGCACATCAACCGGATAGGGCTCAGGTAGTTTGGCCGTAGAGGTCATGATAAAAAAGGACAAGAGCAAGAAGGCCACGTCACACATGGCTGTCATATCTATTCTTGTGCTTTTTTTCGCTGTTTTTACTTTTGCCATAATGCAGCGGTATTAGTTTTTGAATTTCCGGTAAGCCTGGGTCAGAGAGAAACCGGCTTCATCAATGAAGTAAGTAAGGGTATCTATCTTAGACGTGAAGTAGTTGTACGCAATAGTGGCCAGGATGGACGTGGCGATACCGGTAGCGGTGTTGATAAGGGCTTCAGAAATACCATTGGCCAGCTGTGCCTGGTCAGGTGTACCGGCTACTGCCAATCCGGAGAAGGCCTTGATCATCCCGGAAACGGTTCCGAGCAGTCCGAGCAGGGTACCAATGGATACCATGGTGGCGATGATGGTCATATTTTTTTCCAATACAGGCATTTCCAATGCTGTAGCTTCTTCTATTTCTTTTTGGATATTTTCAGCCGCTTTTTCGGAGTCAATACCCTCTTTTCTGGAATCTTTGTATTTTACCAATGCGGCGCGTACTACATTGGCTACGGAGCCTTTCTGTTTGTCACAAAGGGCCATGGCGCTATCAATATCACCCTGTATAATGTTTCCTTGTACGTTATTCACAAATTTGTCCAGGCTACCTTTTCCTTCGGCTTTGGTAATCACGAAGAAACGTTCAATAGAGAATACTATACTCATGAGCAACAGCCCCATAAGTCCAGGTACGATGTACCCGCCCTTATAAATCATACCTAAGAAATTACCAGGCAGGGGATGGCCGTTGACAGGATCACCGCCTTCGAAATTGGCAGGGCTACCCATGATGAATTTCCAGATAATGAATCCAATAATCAAACAGATAACAATAGTAAGACCGGCAAAGAGATTAGAGGCTTTTGAAGCCGTTGATTTTTTTAAAGTTTCCATATAATTGTTATTTTTTATTTGTACAAAACAGAACATACCCTTACCTTGAGGCAGGGCATAAATACCAAAACGCCCGTATTGTTTGTACGGGAAATGTAAGGTGTGGAAAGCGCTTAAATTCTAAGTGTATTAAGCTTTATGTAGTTGTTCTTTTGGGGAAGGGGGAGGAAAGCAATAAGTGCACAGGGTTGTGAAATGCCTTCCAGATACCGTTCTATATTAAAAAAGTACAGTAATAACGAACTATTGGATTTCTTGAGATGTATCCTTGAAAATTCTGCCCGGACCTCAGACGGAACAACGGTAGGCGCCGGTGTCGACATTTTTTCGGTGGCAATTCCTCCATCTGCAGAAATACAGGATGCTTCTATTGTTAATGTAGGGAGAGTGGTATTTAATCCTTGCGGCTGTCCATCCTCGGACACAGGCGTTCCGTAGAAGGAAAGCACAGAAAACAAGAGTATTAATATGGTCAAAGCCTTTCTCACAAGTGATTTTTAAGTATGCAAAGATAATATTTTATTGTATCTTTGCAAAGTTGCTAATTTTTTTTGAATGATTGATTTTAAGATTTTAAGTGTGGCGGATGCTGCATGGTTAAAGCCTTTGTTGTGGAAAAGCGGTGAGCGTAGCGCCGAATATTCTTTCGCCAATGCTTTGGTCTGGGGGAGTTTTTACAAATTGGAATGTGCCTGTGTGGATGATTTTATGTTGGCCCGTTCTGCTTTTGACGTCCCTAATTATATCTATCCGCGGGGGCTGGGAGACATCGGCCGGGCGATGGAGCTTATGATGAAAGATGCACAGGAGCGCGGCTATCCTTTTATTATGAGGGGGGTGAGTGCAACGGCGAAAGAGGAATTGGAGCGTTTGTATCCCGGCCGGTTTAATTATACGGCCCTGCGTGATGCTGCGGATTATATTTATACTGTACAGGACCTCTCTACCCTGGCGGGGCGGAAATTCCAACCCAAGCGTAACCTGGTATCACGCTTCATGAAGAATTACGCCTGGAGCTATGAGGATATCACGGCGCAGAATATCAATGAATGTGAGGCGATGTCCAAGGAGTGGTGTATACTTAACCATTGTGCTGAGAATGGCAGCCTGGAAATGGAAACCACGGTGGTTAGCCGTATGCTTGGCTTGTATTTTGAGCTCGGATTAAAAGGAGGGCTCCTGCGGGTAGATGGCCGGGTGGTGGCGTTCACTATCGGCGAGCCGCTGAATGAGGATACTTTTATTGTTCATATAGAAAAGGCTTTTACGGAATATCAGGGCGCTTATCAGATGATTAACCAGCAGTTTATACAACGGCAGGCGGCCGGCTTTACTTACGTTAACCGTGAAGATGATGCCGGGGATCCGGGCCTGCGCAAGGCCAAGGAGTCTTATCATCCGGTGTTTATGCAGGAGAAATACTTAGTAGAGTGTATTTAGTCGAAAGGCAAGCGCATCCCGCTCACTTTTTAACAGAAAAATGATTCGTTTTGCAACATATGAGGATGTTCCGGCCCTGATGGAAATCAGGAGGCAGTGTTTCGGGGAAGAGGAGGCTTTTCTCCGCTTCTATTTTACTACCCGTTTTACGGAAACGAATACGCTGGTCTATGTGGCAGACGGCGCCCCCGTGGCGTCGCTGACCCTGCTGGATGCGGAAGTGCTAACACCTGAGCGCCGTTTTCCGGTCGCATATGTCTATGCTGTGGCAACGCTGCCGCAGTGGCGGCGGAAGGGGTTGGCCCAGGCGCTCTCTTGCTATGCGGATGATTATTTGCGGGGACGGGGGGTGGAAGCGTCACTGCTGGTGCCGGCTTCGACGGACTTGTTTGACTATTATGCGAAGCTGGGGTATGCCACTTGTTTTTATGTGGACCGCAAGGAAGAGGCGAAGAGGGTGATGGCAGACAGTGTGCTGGGAGAAAGTCAGGCGTTGCTGGCGGCAGATTATTTCAGGTTAAGGGAAAAGGCTTATGCAAAAAGCGGATATTTTGTGCAGTGGAGTATTCCGGCCCTGGAGTATGCTTTACAGGAATGCCGCCAGAGCGGAGGCTTGGCCCTTTGGCTTAGGGTGGCTGGACAGGAGGGCTTTTTTCTGGCCTACCCCGAGCCGGAGCGGATCATAATCAAAGAAAGCTTGTTGGATGGTGCTTTGTTACCTTGGGCCTTCAAATTATTGCGGGAATATTTCGGAGAGAGCAAGCCTTTTGTTTTTCAGTCTGGCGGAGATAAGCCGGCACAGCCTTTTGCCATGCTGAAAGCCTATACTCCGGCGGCTTGTCCTCCGGATACGGCAAGGCCCTATTTCGGCCTTCCCAAAGATTAATCTATTCTCTTAGTTTCTTCTTTTTACTTCCAGCTGCGGAAGAAGAACAGCAGTATAAATCCGTAGATCTCCAAGCGTCCCAATAGCATCAGGAAGGCCAGCAGAAATTTTACGGGGGCGATCATGCCGGAATAGTTATTCAGAGAGCCTACTTCTGCAAAACCGGGACCGACATTGCTCATACAGGCCAGCGAGGCCGAAAAGCAGGTCATTATGTTATCTACTCCCATCAGTGCAAGAAGAAAGGTGCTGATAAATACGATCATAATGTAAAGCACAATGTATATGGCTACGGCGCTGATCGTGTCGCTCTCCAGGGTGTTTTGCCCTATCCTGATAGGAATAATGGCGTTAGGATGTTGCATTTTTTTGACCTGGGCCTTAATGCTCTTGAAAAGTATCAGCATCCTGTCCGCCTTTATACCGCCGGCCGTTGATCCGGAACAGGCGCATTGAAACATGAAATAAAATAAAATCAATATGCTGAATATAGGCCATATGTTGGTGTTGGCCGTGGCAAAGCCCGAAGTGCTGGCGATGGAGACTACCTGGAAAGCGCTGTATCGCAGGGCTGTCCACCAACTATGGAAGCCTTCGCTGTTGAACGTGAGGTCTGTAGCCATGAGCAGTATTCCGGCCAGGAGGCTAAGACTATAAAAACGGATAACCGGCGACTTGAAAAAGGCTTTGGACCGGCCGCTCACCAGCAGGAAGATAAGTCCGAAATGAAGCCCTGACAAATACATGAACAGGGTGACAATCATTTCTATATATATATTGTTGTAATATAATATGCTGATATTCTTAGTGCTGAAACCACAGGTAGCAATGGTGCTGAATGAGTGGTTGACGGCATCGAAAAAGGACATTCCGGCTATACATAATAAGATGGTTTCCAGTGCGGTCATCCCTACATATATGCAGCCGATGATGCGTATGGTTTGTTGCGTGCGGTACTTGAAATTGTCTTTGGCCAGAGGCGAGATTTCCACCTTGGCCAGGCGAAATTTCAAATTTTTAATGGCGGGCAGAAAGAGTAATATGAAAAGGATGACCCCCAAGCCCCCCATCCAGGCCGTACAGGAGCGGAAAAAAACCAGGCCTTTGGGCAGGGCTTCCACATCATTGAGGATACTGGCGCCGGTAGTACTATAGCCGGACACGCTTTCGAACCATGCATTGATCAGGCTGAATTCGCCCCCGTAAAACCAATAAGGAAGCACGCCGGAAATGCAGCACATGAGCCAGGATACGATGACAATAAAATAACCTTCTTTACTGGATATATTAGGATCGTACGGGATCAACAGGTAGGGCGTTGCCCCGGCTATCGTAGTGATCAGTCCGGCAAGTAAGAGCGGATAGAAGGCAGCGTCCGGCCCGTGCAACAGGGAAATCAACGCCGAGATAAACATAAGCACACCGTTTAGGCCGAGCGCTATGCCGATATACCGTAGGGTAATACTGACTCTCATAGACTAAATGCGTTCGGCCAAAATTATATTTTCAACGTGATGCGTGTGAGGAAACATATCTACCGGTTGTACTTTTACAATCCGGTAGGCGCCGGACAACAAAGCCATATCCCGGGCCTGGGTGGCGGGATTACAACTTACATAGACCAGACGGCGGGCGCCACAGTGCAGCACATTGTTCACCACATCGGGGTGCATGCCCGCGCGGGGCGGATCAATCACCAATACATCCGGCCGGCCGTTGGCGGCAAAAAAAGAGGGGGTAAGCAGGTCCTTCATATCACCGGCATAAAACACGGTGTTTTCAATATTGTTGCGCCGGGCGTTTTCTTTAGCATCTTCAATGGCCTCGGGTACATATTCTATCCCCACTACTTTGGCGGCTTGCCGGGCTAAAAACAGGGCAATAGTACCGGTGCCGGTATAAAGGTCATAGACCGTGTCCGAGGCTTGTATACCGGCAAAATCACGGACCAGTGTGTAGAGGCGTTGCGCCTGCAGGGTATTGGTTTGGAAGAAAGATTTGGGGCTGATTTTGAATACTATATCCTCCATGGACTCTTCCATATAAGGCCGGCCCGCGTAGCATATCACCTCCAGATCATGGATACTGTCGTTGCCTTTGCCGTTAATGGCATAAAACAATGAAGTGACGGCCGGAAATTCGGCGGTCAGGTAATTAAGCAGCGCCTCCCGTTGTGTTTTGTCTTCATGTCCGAATACGACGATGAGCATCAACTCGCCGCTGGTGGCCGAGTTCCGTACAATCATCGTGCGGAGGAAACCGCTTTGCTGGCGGATGTCATAGAAAGAAAGGCCGTTTTCGAGCGCATAGTTTTTAATGGCCAGGCGCAGCGCGTTGGAGGGGTCGGGCTGGAGGTAGCAGGTGTCAATGTCAAGTACCTTGTCAAATAATCCCGGGATATGGAAACCCAATGCTTCGGGCGCTTTGACCGGCGTGTCAAGCTGCATCTCTTCGGGGGTCCGCCACCGCTTGCAGGAGAACGTGAATTCCAGTTTGTTGCGGTAAAATTGGTTGTGCGGAGCGCCGAGGATGGGGGTGAGCTCAAAGTCCTTCAATTTGCCTATACGCGTGAGCTGGTCGAATACCTGCTGTTGCTTGTACTCGAGTTGTTGTTGATAAGGGATATGCTGCCATTTGCAACCGCCGCAGGTACCGAAGTGGCTGCAAAAGGGTGCTACACGCAGCGGAGAGCGGGCTATGAAGCGCTTGATGCTTCCTTCTAAAAAGCCCGAGCGCCGGCCGGTCACCTGTATATCTACTATATCGCCGGGCGCGGCATAAGGTACAAAAATGACTTTGCCTTCATGCTTGCCGATGGCTTTGCCTTCGGCTGCCAATGCGGTGATTTCCACTTGCTCTATAAGCGTGTTATTTCTTCGTCGGGCCATTAGTTAAATGATTTTCAAACCTGCTAAGGTATACTATTTTTTGATATGGCGCAAATTTTTGTTTTTTTTATCTTTTCATTTATTTGTTCAATCAAAAATTTTTATTATATTTGTTAGATAAACTTAGACTTCTGATGAAGGAACAGGAATTATTCGACCGCATTTTGCAGGTCTCCAACAATAGCTCCGAGAAAGACATTCAATTGCTGAAAGACGCTTACGAAGAGGCGAAGATAGCCTTGAGTAACCGTAGCCGTGAGAACGGCGACGCTTTTATTTGTCACCCTCTGGAGATTGCCCGCATTTTATTGCAGGATATAGGTTTGCAGACACCTGCAGCTACAGCCGTATTGTTGCACGAGTCTTTCGAGCATCCTAAATTGACCAATTTATTGGAACTTAAGCCGGGTGACGAAAAATTCAAACAGCAGGAAAAAGCCATGGAGCGGATATTCAAACATTATGGGAAGGATATTGCACAAATGGTCAGGGGGATGAATAAGATATCTTCCATTAACCTGAAGGATACCAAGCTGGAGTCCGATAATTTGCGCAAGTTCCTGGTATTGTATTCGGATGACCCGCAGGTGACGCTGATCAAACTGGCGGACCGCCTGGAGGTCATGCGGTCATTGGAGTTTTTTCCGAAGCCCAAGCAGGAAAAGAAGGCGGCCGAAACCTTGTTGCTTTATGCCCCGTTAGCCCACCAGTTGGGTTTATATACGATAAAAACCGAATTGGAAGACCTCTCTCTCCGCTATACGGAACCGGAGGCCTACCGGTTGATCAGTAATAAATTGAAAAGCTCCGGCGGTGAACGTGAGCAATTGATCAATGAATTTTTGAAACCGGTGGAGAAGGAATTGAAAGCCCAGGGTTTCAAATATGAAATCAAGAGCCGCACCAAGTCCATCTACTCCATATGGCGTAAGATGCAGGTGCAGAAGGTGGATTTTGAAGGGGTATATGATATCTTTGCCATCCGCATCATTATAGATGTGCCTGAAAATGTGGAGCGCAAGTGGGAAGTCTCACAATGCTGGAAAGCCTATGGCATCATCAGTAACCTGTATAAGGTAGATGAGCGGCGTATGCGCAACTGGGTTGACCAGCCTAAGTCTAGCGGTTACGAGTCTTTGCATGGTACGGCCCTGAATAAAGACGGGAAACCGGTCGAAGTGCAGATCCGTACCACACGTATGGATATGATTGCCGAACGCGGCAGCGCCGCCCACTGGAAATATAAAGGGGTGAAGAGCGCCGATACCTTACAGGACTGGCTCAATACGGTGCGCACCCAGCTGGAAACTCCCAGCGCTGAATATAAGCACTATTTTCCCAATTACAAGTCCGACGAAATTTTTGTATTTACCCCCACCGGAGAGCTCCGCCGCCTGTCTGTCGGCGCTTCCGTTCTGGATTTCGCCTTTGATATTCATAGTAATCTGGGGCTGCGTTGTTCCGGAGCCACGGTGAACGGCAAGCACGTGCCGATCAAGGAAAAGCTGGTTACCGGCGATGTGGTGGAAATTACAACATCCAAGAACCAAAAGCCGGTAGCGGCCTGGCTGGATTATGTGGTATCTTCCAAAGCCCGTAATAAAATCAGGCAGAAACTCCTGGCGAATGAGCTAAAACTGACTTTGACGGGTAAAGAGTTGCTGGAACGCCGGCTGAAGAACTGGAAGATGGAGCTGACGGACGAGGTGCTGGCCAGCCTGTTGAAACATTTCAAGCTGAAAAGTATACTTGAGTTATATGCTGCCATTGCCGACGAACGGGTCAATATTTCTACCGTCAGAGATGTACTCACGGGTCCCCAGAGTGCTGAGAAAAAACCGGCCCGGCCGGCCCAGCGCGTACAAAGTAATACGGGAAATGACCTGGACTATCTATTGGTAGAGGATCCGGCCTTGACCCATTCCCCCTTCGTTGCCGCCAAATGTTGCCGCCCTGTGTATGGCGAACCGGTATTCGGTTTTATTACCAAAGGGGTAATAAAGGTACACCGCTATTCTTGCTCCAACGCAGCACGCCTGATTGATAACCCGGATGGCAGATACAAAGCCCTGAAGTGGCAAGTAAAGCCGGAGTAGAATTAACGTAAGCGGTTCATGGCCTGCAGCATGGCCTCGTCCCGGGCAATATAGCGAAGGGCCAGGAAGGTAAGGACCAGTGCTATGATCGGAAAAGCGGCCGTGATAGAAAAAGATACTCCCTTTACGGTGAATACATAATAGGCTATAAATCCTTGCAGGCCCAACAACAGTAAGCAGTTGAACATGCAGAGCCGTATCTGTAACATCCGGCGGCGGTAAAGGAAGATATTCCCATAACCGATAATAGTGGTCAATATCAGCAGTACTGCTATGGCCACGGAATCCGTATAATTAATATGCAGTTCGCCGGCGCCGCTGATAAACGGATTGAAGTACATAATCGTAAGCAATATCGCCGCGCCTAACAGGAATAAGGTCTGGATACGTTGTATCATGCGTTATTCCTCCATTGATCAGGCGTCGTGCGCCATTCTTCCAGCGTATCCATATCGGAGGCTTTAATGTAATTACAATTCAGCGCTTCTTCAATGAGGGTAGTATAGTTAGAAAGGGTATACAACTCACAGCCGGCATTCTCAAAACTCCGGCGGGCGGCTGTAAAATTATAAGAGAAAATAGCCACCAGGCCTAACACTTCGGCACCGGCCTTGCGTACGGCATCTACAGCTTGCAGACTGCTGCCGCCGGTAGAAATCAGGTCTTCTACAATCACTACGCGGGCGCCGGGCGCCAACTCGCCTTCAATCAGATTTTCAAGGCCATGGCTCTTTGCTACAGAACGGATATAAATAAAAGGTTTGGCCATATTTTCGGCGACCAACGCTCCATGGGCAATAGCGCCTGTTGCCACTCCGGCTATCACGTCGACCTCCGGAAAATGCTGGCTGATCAACCGGCTAAGACTTTCATAAACAACCCTGCGGGCTTTGGGATAGGACAGGATTTTCCGGTTGTCGCAATAAATCGGCGAATGCCATCCGGAGGCCCAGGTGAAAGGTTGTTCTACATTGAGCTTAACCGCTTTGATATCAAGCAGGACACGTGCTATTACTTTTTCTATAGGTTCCATAAAATTGATGTATCTTTGTATAAAATTTATGTGATGTACAAACTGTTTTTTAACGATCGTTTTTTGGGCATTTGTGATGACTGGCAGTACTGCACCGCCCGGGAAAATGCAACAAGTTACAAAGTTATAAAAAAATCCGGAATAAAGCCAATTGTAGAGGCTTTCATGCAGGGGCAGCATATGCCGGAACTATGGTTGTGTACTGAAAATATGGAAGATACAATGGCTGAAGTCTGTTCTCTTTTCCGGATGGTTGAAGCGGCCGGCGGTTTGGTAATCAATGCGCAGCAGGAGTGGCTGTTGATTTATCGCCACGAGCGCTGGGACCTGCCCAAAGGAAGGCGGGAGGCCGGCGAAACGGTGGCCGAAACAGCCCTGCGTGAAGTGGAGGAGGAGTGTGGAGTCCATGACCTGATCCTCCATGATTTCCTGGCGCACAGCTACCATGTTTATATGGAAAATGACAGCCTGATGCTGAAGAAGACGCATTGGTACCGGATGAGTTGTCCGGGTTCCTGTGTTCCTCAGCCACAGGCGGAGGAAGGTATTGAGCAGGCTTGCTGGGTACCGCAGACAAGCATTCAGCACTATTTACCCCGGATGTACTCCTCTATAGCGGAGGTGGTCCGGTCTTTAGCCGGCTGATGGTCCTTCAGGGCCGTATCAGTGCCTGTCCAGCACCACGCCTTCCGGCAAGAAGGCCGATACATCGCCGCCGTGCTTGAAAATATCACGCACCACCGATGAACATACGAAAGTATGTTCCGGATAGGCCGGAAAATAAATAGTATCAATATTGGCATTCAGGAAACGGTTGGCATGCGCCGCCATGTTTTCGTAGTCATAATCGGTTGTGGAGCGGATTCCGCGTACAATAGTACTGATATTGTTCTTTTTGCAAAACTCGACCGTCAGGCCTTCGTAAGCCACTACGCTCACCTGCGGAACATCTTTGAATGCGGTACGGATATAGCGGACGCGCTCTTCTTCCGAGAACATGGTTTTTTTGTTGGCATTGACGCCGACTCCCACTATAAGTTGGTCAAATATTTTAAGGGAGCGGAGTACCACATCATAGTGTCCGGCGGTGAAGGGATCGAAAGATCCGGGAAAAAAGGCAGTCATATTCGGGGATTTATAAGATTAAAGTATTAATTGGCTGGGCCTTCGGTTATTCCGGAAGTTTCCAGTCAATAGGTGTGAGGCCCTGCTGCCGGAGGAGATCGTTGGTTTTGGAAAAATGGCGGCAACCGAAGAAAGCGCCTCGTGACAGCGGGGAAGGATGGGCTGCTTCCAGGACAAAGTGCCTGGAGGTATCAATGAGCAACTTCTTATTACGGGCAAAGCCGCCCCATAGCAGGAATACCAGTCCGCTTTTTTGTTCGGAGAGGGTACGGATCACCGCATCCGTAAAAATTTCCCAGCCTATTTTACTGTGTGACATGGGTTCTCCGGCCCTTACCGTAAGGGCGGCATTGAGCAGGAATACCCCTTGTTCGGCCCAGTATTCCAGGCAGCCGTGAGAGGGGGGGGCTATGCCCAGGTCGGTTTGTATTTCTTTAAATACATTCACCAGCGAAGGAGGCGGTTTTACCCCGCGTTGTACGGAGAAACACAGGCCGTGGGCCTGATTGGGCCCGTGGTAAGGGTCCTGTCCGAGTATCACCACCTTAACCTTATCAAAAGGAGTTTTGTCAAAGGCGTTAAATATGAGTTTAGAGGGTGGATAAAGCGTTTTCCCGGCCTGTAATTCACGACGTACGGTAGTGGTCAATTCCACAAAATAGGCTTTGTCGAATTCCGGTTGCAATACCGTTTTCCATGAAGGTGCTATTTTTACATCCATCGTCGAAGGAAATAAAGAAATTAATCAAGGCAACAAAGATAGGCTTTTTTTAACTCATCGGGGCTCATCCAACGGATAGATTTATCACGTCCCCAATAGGAGATCTGCTTTTTGGCGTAATTGCGGGTATGCTGTTGAATCAAAGAGACGGCTTCGGAAAGGGTGGTTTTGCCATCGAAATAATCAAACAATTCTTTGTAACCCACCGTATTCAAGGCCGGAAGGTGCCGGAAGGGATAAAGGCCGCGCGCTTCGGCTTCCCAGCCCTGCTCCATCATTTGCAGGACCCGGCGGTTGATCCGGTCATACAGCGCTTCGCGCGGACGTTGCAAGGCTATTTTAACGATATTGAACGGGCGGGCTTTTTCTTCTTTTGTCTTAAAGGATGAATAAGGCTTTCCTATACTTAAACTGACTTCCAGCGCGCGTACCACCCGGTGGGGGTTCTTCAGGTCAAGTTGCCGGTAGCTCTCGGGATCCACTAATTTCAATTCCTGGCGAAGCGCTTCCAACCCCTCTGTATCAATGCGCTGCATGAGCTGCTCACGCAGGCCCGGCACCACCTCCGGAAAGTCGTCTATGCCCTTGCAGAGCGCGTCTATGTACAAGCCCGAACCTCCGGTCATAACCACCTGATCATGGGTCCGGAACAATTGTTCCAGAAGTTCCAGGGCTTCCAGTTCATATTTACCGGCGGTGTACACTTCATGGATACTGTGCGTGCCGATGAAATGGTGCGGTACGGCAGCCAGTTGTTCCGGTGAAGGTACGGCCGTCCCTATGCGCATTTCACGGTAAATCTGCCGTGAATCACACGACACGATCTCCGTAGCCAGCTGTTGCGCCAGTTCAATGCTCAGGTCGGTTTTACCCACCCCTGTAGGACCTATTAATAGGATGAGATTTTTTTTCATGCACCTGTCAGACCGATAAGGCATGACTTTTATTTATTGGTTTCATGTTCCAGCATCTTTTCCAACACCTCGGCATTCAGCCGGCGGCCGATGATCATCTTGTTCTTATCGAGCAAATACACTTGCGGCGTGGTATAGACGTTGTAATATTCCCTGAAACGGGAGCCTATGGATACATTGTCCTGCTTCTCATAGCCATCCCAGGTGTTGATCCAGCCGCTGAGCTGGTGTTCCGTTACGAATTTTACCCATTCGCCGTATTTATACTCCCCGCATATGGCCATGGCCTGTACGCCCTTATTACGGAATTTCTGGTAAATACCGTAGATTTCCGGCACCTCTTTTTTGCAGTGACCGCAGTTGGGCTCATAAAAGACCAGAATAAGATAGGGGGACTGAATGGCGTAGACAGATTCAAATTGGCCTGTAATACTTTGTAATTTAAGGTCCTGGGCAGGCATGCCGATCAATGAGTAGCGGTTATGTTCCACAAAATCACGGATTTTAACTACGGCAGCGCTGTCGAGCCAGTCGGCCTTGCCGGTAAGTACATACTTTTCGCCAATATGTATGGCCACCTTCTCCATCCCCATGATGTCGTTATCCACATATTTGTTGAACAACTGGCTCAATACGCTGCTATATACCTCATGATTGGCAGAGGCCCGTTGCAGCACGTCGTCCACCTGGGGAATCAACGAATCCGGCACCTGGATAAGCCGCTTGCTGAAATATTCTTCTATGCGGGGCTTCATGATCGGCGTATAGATAAGACGCGGGTCCGCAAAGTCTATGCCATCCAGAAAATGTTTTTTAGTAAATTGATAATAGTGAACCCATAACAGCGAATCGCGTTGGGGCGTATTTTCAGGAACCTCAGGTTTTGGAGGGTTGGCGGGCATGGCGGACTTCAGTATGCTGCTCAGGAGTTTTCCCTTGTACTGTATGCTTTTTTCCTGAATGTAACGCTGTACTTCTTTTTCCACCATCTCCAGGCTATCCTGTAGTTTTTCCTGCAGGGCCGGGCTGTTTTTAGCGTTTTCACTCAAGCGGGTCATCCGTTTTTGCTGTTCCATGAGGTGGCGTTGGAAATCCTGCAAACCCGTATTTTCCTGCGAACCGGTGAATTTTAAATGCTTATAATAATCCGGCGCCTTCGTGTAGATGGAGAAAGACTGGCTCTGATCGTCGGATATCAGCAGGTCAAACAATTGCATACCACCCATAGCGACCAGGTACATACCGCCGGTCAGGGGTTTGGCTTTGTGGAAAACGCCATGTCCCCGGTTATCTATTTTAGTAGTGTCGACAATGTATTTCTGATCGCCGGAATAAATAGCCAGGTAAGCTACACTGTCTTTAATGCCGTCAATGGTCAGATCAATACGGTAGCCCTGTGCGGATAAGGTGGAAAAACCGAATGCCAGCATGGCGGTAACAAGAAGTATCTTCTTCATTTGTATAATCATTACTGTTATTATCGGAAAACAAATTACAAAGATAAATAAAATCCCTTATACTTGATTTTTTGGAGTTTTTTTTCTATTTTTGTAAGACTTTATAACCAGAAATAGACTTATGCTTACAAAAGAACTCTTAAGCCCTAAAAGTATAGTAGTAATAGGCGGCTCGGCCGATACCGGAAAACCCGGCGGGAGTGTGCTGAAGAACCTTATAGCCAATGGCTACAAAGGTCAATTGTATGTGGTCAACCCCAAGGCGGCCGAAGTGCAGGGAATCAAATGCCATGCAAGCGTTGATGCACTGCCGGATGTTGACCTGGCTATGCTGGCCATTCCGGCGGCGGCTTGCGTGGACGCTGTAGAAATATTGGCGAGACAGAAAAAAACCAAGGGATTCATTATCTTCTCGGCCGGTTTTCATGAAGAAAGCGCAGCCGGTGCGGAAATGGAAGCCAGGATCGTAAAAACCGTAGAAGAGACAGGCGGCAGCCTTATCGGCCCCAACTGTATCGGTGTTATGAATACTAATTATGCCGGTGTCTTTACAGGAACTATTCCTCCTTTGTCTGATACAGGGGTAGATTTTATAACCGGTTCCGGCGCCACCGCCGTATTCCTGATGCAGGCCTCCATGCGGTTCGGACTGCCCTTTGCCGGCGTCTACTCGGTGGGCAACAGCGCCCAGATCGGGGTGGAAGACGTGCTGGAACACTTGGACGAAACTTATGTACACGGGAAAAGCGCACCGGTAAAGATGCTTTATATAGAAAGTGTAAACAAACCCGATAAATTATTGAAGCACTCCCAGTCATTGATTGCCAAGGGTGCGCGTATTACCGCCGTAAAGGCCGGATGCAGTGAAGCGGGAAGTCGTGCGGCTTCGTCGCATACGGGCGCCTTGGCCAGTCCGGACGTTGCGGTAAGCGCCCTGTTCAAGAAGGCCGGCATTATCCGCTGTTATGGACGTAATGATCTGGCTTTAATGGCCTCTGTACTTTTGCAACCCCTGCCTGCAGGCAAAAATATAGCCGTAGTGACCCATGCCGGCGGACCGGCAGTGATGCTGACCGACACCCTGTCGCTCGGCGGACTTCAGGTGCCGGCCATTGATGGTCCTAAGGCCAAGGAATTGTTAAGCAAACTGTTCCATGGCTCATCCGTAGCCAATCCTATTGACTTTCTGGCTACCGGTACAGCCGAACAGTTGGGCTTTATCATTGACGCCTGCGAAAAGGACTTTAGCCATATTGATGCCATTGCCGTTATTTTCGGAGATCCGGGACTGACAGCCTTGGATGATGTTTATGCCTTGTTGCTGGAGAAAATGAAAAGCTGCAAGAAGCCGATTTATGCCATCCTGCCCTCGGTGGCCGATGTGCCGGCGGAAATTCCTGCTTTCGTACAGAGCGGGAAGGTCGCCTACCAGGACGAGGTGCTTTTTGGCCGTACGCTGGCTAATGCCATGCAGGCCACTACGGTGCACACTACAGCAGAAAAGGCCGGGTTCACGGTAGACCGGAAGAAAATACGTGAAATAGTTGACAAATCAACCAATGGATATTTGTCTCCGGACAACGTACAGTGCCTGTTGGATGCCGCAGGAATCGCCCGTGCAGGCGAAGCCGTGGTAAATAGTGCGGAAGGTGCGGTTAAAGCCGCCGTACAGCTGGGTTATCCCGTGGTAATGAAAGTCGTGGGTCCCGTACACAAATCGGACGTTGGGGGAGTGGTGCTTAACGTAAAGGATGACAACACCGTACGGAAAGAATTTGAACGTATGATTCAAATAAAAGATACCACTGCAATTCTCTTGCAACCACAGTTGAGCGGGGTGCAATTGTTTGTAGGCGCCAACCGCGAGCCGAAATTCGGCCACCTGGTCATGTGTGGCCTGGGCGGTATATTTATTGAAGTGTTGAAGGACGTCGCTTCCGGATTGGCTCCCATAGCCTTGCCCGAAGCGCAGGATATGATCCGCAGCCTCCGGAGCTATAAGATTATAGAAGGTGTACGTGGACAGGACCCTGTCAACGAGGCGGCTTTCGCAGAAATTGTCGTGCGTTTATCACTCCTTTGCGAGGCGGCCCCTGAAATTGCCGAACTCGACCTGAATCCGCTCCTGGGAACAAAGGATAAGGTAGTGGCGGTAGATGCGCGTATCAAAATTGAAAAGTAAGGTATGAAGATTGCCCTTCTGCAAACCGATATCATTTGGGAAAACAAACCCGCCAATTTACAGCGGGCCGGTGAATTGATCGCCGCATTGCCCCCGGATGTACAACTGGTCATCCTCCCCGAGATGTTCAGTACCGGTTTTTCTATGCGTACCGAACGCATAGCAGAAGATGAAAATGGAGATAGCATAGCTTGGCTGTCAGTTACGGCCAAGCTATATAATACTGCGATTATATGCAGTATTAGCTATACTCACTTACAGCAACACTTCAATCGTCTGTTTTTTGTTTTTCCGGATGGTTCTTACCGGACTTATGATAAGCGGCACCTTTTCCGTTACGGCAAAGAAGCCGATTATTATGCCGCCGGCACAGAACGCCTGATTGTAGACTATGAGGGTTGGCGGATTTGTCCGCTGGTCTGCTATGACCTGCGTTTTCCCGCCTGGGCCCGGAATATTCCTTTAACCGCACAAGAGCAGCACCCCGGCAGGGAAATGGTCTATGACCTGCTGGTTTATGTCGCCAACTGGCCCAGCGCCAGGATGTATCCGTGGAATACCTTGCTGGCAGCCAGGGCAATTGAAAACCAAGCTTATGTAATTGGCTTGAATCGTACCAGCACAGATCCTTCACTCACCGGCGAGAAAGACTATACCGGCGACTCTCAAATTATTGATTTCAAAGGCCAGGTATTGGCCAAGGCCGGAGCGCACCGTGAAGAAGTATTGATCTATGATTTGGATCTTAAGACTTTAAATGATTTTCGCGCCCATTTTCCAGCCTGGATGGATGCCGACCGGTTGAGTATAGCTACGACGTGACGCGCTTTCTTATTTTCATGGAATCAGCAGGCTGCTATCACCATAGCTCAGGAAACGGTAGTCATTCTTGAGGGCATAGTCGTAGATCCGGTGCCAATCATTGCCTATGAGGGCGGCAATCAACAATAATAAAGTACTTTGCGGTTGGTGGAAGTTGGTGATGAGTCCGTCTATTAATTTAAAGGTATAAGGCGGTGCGATCATGATTTGCGTAGCGGCATAAAGCGCAGGCAATTCATTCCTGTCCAAATAGTTTATAATGGCTTGCAGGGCAGCTTTAACCTGCATCTTATCCACCTTTTCATGCGCAGGCAGCGCGCTTTCATAAGGGATCCATTGGGCCACATGTTCCGGAGTTTGCCCGGATAGACATTGTAAACCAAGATAATATAAACTTTCCAGGGTCCGGGTAGAGGTGGTGCCTACGGCAATTAGCGGGCCGTCATGCCGCACCAGCAGCTCAAGGGTCTCTCGCGAGATCGAAAAGGGCTCACTGTGCATAATATGCCCGTCTATCCCTTCTGATTTTACAGGACGAAAAGTACCAGCCCCAACGTGAAGTGTTACTTCTGATAATTTTACTTTCTCGCTATTTTTCAGCTTATTAAGTATATTCTCCGTAAAGTGCAGGCCGGCGGTAGGGGCTGCTACCGAACCCTTATTCCGGGCATAAACGGTCTGGTAGCGGAGGCTGTCATCACCGGTTGCTTCCCGTTTCAGGTACGGAGGGATGGGAATAGCGCCGCCGGCTTCCATGACCCGGGCAAAAGATATACCGCCCGTCCAACTGAACCGGATATGCAAGTGATCCTCATATCTATTTATAATTTCGGCACTTAGTATAATACCCTGAGGTAGATTTTTATATAGCAGCGTTCCTTCTTTCCAGCGTTTAAGGTTGCCTACCGTACATTTCCATATACAGGAGTCTACCATAGCGAAACACTGTTCATAGTTCGCCGGATCAATGGGTTCCAGGCAAAATACCTCAATGAGAGCGCCGGTATCCTTGGTAAAGAGCAGGCGGGCCGGAATAACCCGGGTATTATTGAATATCAACAGGCTATTATCCGGCAGTATAGCAGGTATTTCATTAAATATGTGATTGATTAATACCCCCTTATTATAATAGAGTAGTTTAGACTGGTCGCGCTGCGCTACCGGAAAGCGGGCTATTCGTTCCTCCGGCAGAGGGTAGTTATAATCAGCAATGAGGTGAGATGGTTTCATAGGGGGGCAAAGGTACAAAAAAAAGAGATTAGGGAATCCGGAAATTAAGCGATCAGGAAATATTCGTTTCCTTGCCTTATTAGCACCCGCCGGAACCCAGGGTGCCACGAAGCGGATTTAAAACGAAATTTACAATTGTATACTATTTGATTGTTTACACTATTACACTTGTAATTTCAATATTGTAAGCAAATCGAAGGCATTTTTACAATTTTTACAGGTTGATATACTACATTAAACGTTCTTTTATTATAGAAGTATATAGTATTAAATTTAACAAGATATTATAGTAAATATCAGTGATTTATACGTTTTATTTATATATGTATAACAATAATTTACGGTAATATTGCATATATCAACACGTAATATTAATATTATAATCTATAAATCAGCATTTTACATATATCATATAAAGATAATATATAATAATGATAAGCTTTTTAATCCTTTTAATTACATTTGTAATCTAACGCGACGTTACAAAAGTAAACTAAATTTTATTTACATTTGTATCCTGTTAAGTTTACAATTATGAATGAGCGATTAGTAGCTTTTTTACAGGCAGAGCAACTCTCTCCCGCCCGGTTTGCCGAGCTGATGAATATCCAGCGCTCGGGGGTTTCCCATCTTTTGTCCGGACGTAATAAGCCCGGCTATGATTTTATAGAAAAGTTCCTGCATAAATTTCCGGCTATTAATATAGAATGGCTGATATCCGGTCGTGGAAAAATGTATAAAGAACAACAAAACAGTACTTTATTTTCGGAACAACAGGTTTCGGCCCCCCTTGTTTCAATACCGGAAGAACAGCCGGCCATAGCTCCGGAAGAAGTCCGGGAAAGCCCCTTTATCCCCCCCCTTAAATCATCAAAACAAATTGATAAAGTGATACTTATTTATACGGATGGTACATTTGAGCATTATAGCTTACAATAACTTTAACTGAAATCTATCGTATCTTCTGTTTTTTTTATTAGCTTTGCGGCTTTGTTGATTTTTTGGACATGTATAAAAGACTCACTAAATATATCTTCCGGATAAGTCCCGAAACCGCACATCATCTGATCATCAGATTTTTGAATGTATCGAAATTTATTCCCTTCTTCAGTATAATTATGCGCTGGATCTTCTGTTATTGCGATAAGTCGCTGCAACGGGAGGTTTTAGGTATTAAATTCCGCAATCCTGTAGGGCTGGCTGCCGGCTTTGACAAAAATGCCGAGGTCGTGAATCAATTGGCGGCTTTTGGCTTTGGTTTTATTGAAATCGGCTCTGTTACCCCGCAGCCTCAGCCCGGAAATCCTTATCCGCGTGTATTCCGCCTGCCGGCCGATAGTGCCCTCATCAACCGGATGGGAATTAATAATCTGGGAGCTAAGGCTGTAACACATAATCTCCACCGTAAACGCTGGATGCGACGGGTACCTGTGGGCGGTAATATCAGTAAGAATACCAATACCTTTAATATACAGTCCCCGGCCGATTATGAACGCTCTTTTGCACTGATGTATAATGAGGTAGATTACTTTGTGGTCAATGTCAGCTGCCCTAATGTTACCAACCTTACGCAGTTGCAGGACCGTGATATATTAGAGCAAATTATTGATCGTTTGATCGATGTGCGCCATTATCATGACGATTACAAGCCTATACTCTTAAAGCTTTCCATAGATTTGAATTTGGAGCAAACGGATGATATACTGGATCTTATCATGCAGAAAGGGATTGATGGCGTAGTAGCCGTCAATACAACGACCAGCCGTGAGGGATTGCAGACGCCGGCCGAAGAAGTGGAAGCCATCGGCAAGGGAGGGCTCAGCGGTGCGCCTCTTACGCAAAGGGCCATAGAAAGAGTGCGTTATATTCACGAAAAAACGAAGGGGCAGTTGCCTATTATTGGTGTGGGCGGCATTATGAGCCCTGAGGATGCAGTCAATATGTTGAAAGCCGGCGCCTCTTTGATTCAGATATATACAGGATTTATATACAACGGCCCCGGCTTTGTACGGCAAATCCTAAAGCGCCTGAAAGAGGAAAAGTTGTAACTATTTTCTGTCGTTCCTCCGCCTGATCTTCTTAATCCCTTAAATCCCTTAATTTTCTAATCAATGGATGCTGTAATCATTACTATAGGTGACGAAATCCTCATCGGACAGATTGTTGATACCAATTCTGCCTATATTTCACAGGAATTGAATAAACTGGGCATACGTGTCCGTGAGATGCTGTCTATAAGCGATGATAGGAATCATATAATAAACACATTGGATAATGTTGTGCAAGCCGGCAGGATAGTGGTGATTACCGGTGGTCTGGGGCCTACCAATGATGATATTACCAAAAAGGTATTGGGTGCCTATACCGGTTCAACGACAACTGTAACTAACGATGGGCAACTTGATGTGATAAAAGGAATTATAAGTCGAAGGAATATGCCGCTCGGGGCGCTCAACCGTGCTCAGGCCGACGTTCCCGACAACTGTGAAGTGCTGGTGAACCATAAAGGTACGGCTCCGGGAATGTGGTTCGACTATAATGGTGCTGTACTGGTCTCTTTGCCGGGTGTTCCGTTTGAAATGCAATACCTGATGGAACAGGTAAGGATAAAACTGCAGGAGCGTTTTGCGCTGGCGCCTATTTACCACCGCAGCCTGATGACCTTCGGCATATCCGAAGCCTCTTTGGCCGAGCAGATTGCCGCTTGGGAAGCCGCCTTGCCTTCGTATATGAAACTGGCCTACCTGCCGCACCCGGTAACAGGGGTAAAACTCCGGTTATCGGTATATGATACCATAGCTGAGCGTGGAGCATGTAACATGGAGGACGAGGTAAATCGTCAGATAGAGCAGTTGCAGGTTATTATAGGCGATGCTTTATACGGCGAGGAACCGGATACACTGGAGAGTGTTGCAGGCCGGCTTTTGCTGGATAAAGGCGCAACCATAGCCACGGCCGAAAGTTGTACCGGAGGCAAGATTGCCGCCTTGATTACGGCCAATCCCGGCAGCTCTGCCTACTTTAAAGGCAGTGTAGTGGCCTATGATAATAATGTGAAAATTGATGTTTTAGGTGTGGATACCGAAACTCTTACTACAAATGGCGCCGTGAGCAGGCCGGTGGTAGAACAGATGGCTGAAGGGGTCCGTCGCTTGCTTAAGACCGACTATGCCGTTGCTACCAGCGGGATAGCCGGTCCCGGTGGCGGTACGCCCGAAAAACCCGTAGGGACGGTATGGATGGCTGTAGCCGGCCCACAAGGTGTAAAATCATATTTATTAAATACTTCCGGCGACCGTGAGCGCATCATAGAACGCTCTTCCGCCAATGCATTGAATCAACTGCGCTTGTATCTGTGGGGCCTGTAAACACATGGTCTTTTACATAATATAGCTGAGCTATATAAAAAAAGAGGGTGTCCAAAAAGTAAAATGGACATCCTCTTTTGTTTTTTGTTTCGGAGTGTCTTTTATGATAAAAAATCTGATTTTCTCAGATTTTCGCCCATAGCGCATTTTGGTGGATATAATCCATCCTCATAAGCTGGG
>JAVBQY010000029.1:0-20554 GCA_031548545.1 Bacteroidales bacterium
GCTCTGGTTGGACCTGAAGAAAGCGTTTGATGTGAAATGTATTGTCTTTATGGATGACGTGCTTGTCCTGTGTCGCGCTGAGGCGGATGCGTTGGCTGTTTGGGAATTTTTGAATGCGCGGCTCCACGCTGATCTCGGATTGCGCTGGAACAAGAAAAAGACCCTGTCGGGTAAGTTTGCTGAAAAGGCCGTGAGTTTTTGCGGCTGGCGTTTTGCCGGGGGGGTATGCTGCATCAGCTGATGGGTGCGGCGTTGCAGCACAATCAGCTGATGCAGCAGGTGTGGGCAAATTTTTAAGGGCAATAATAAACCCGGCTTAAAGTATTCCCTTTTTGGCATCCGGGACAGGCCAATACGCTGCGCTCCGGTTGCTTAATTTTTGATCAAGCAAAAAAGTAAGAATAAGCAGCTACAGCCCGTGCCGGAGCTCCATAATGGCCTCGGAGATATTAACGATATAATCGCCCATCTTTTCGGCCTCCAGAATGAAGTCCATGTAAATAACGCCGGTCATGTAGTTGTATTTACTTTCGTCCAGGGCGCGGATGTGTTCTTCTTTCAGCCTGTTGCGCAGGTCATTGATAGCGTTCTCACATTCATAGGCATTGCCTATGTCTACAATGTTTTCATAGCCTTTTTCCAGGTTATCGAGCATATTGACCTGGGCATTGTCCAACAAGGCCAGCATGGCATTCACGTTGTCCGCCAGCTCCTGGTCAAAAACGACATTCTTATCTTTTTTCCTTGCCAGCACGCGCGCCATATTATAGCAGGCGTCACTAACACTTTCAATCTCGGAGATCACCTTGTACATGGCCTGTATACGCCGTCCGCCTTCTTCACTCAGCTCGCCCTCGGATATTTTATTCAGGTAGGTGGCAATTTCCAGCTCTATACGGTCGGATACTTCTTCGTCCCGTTCAATTTTTTTGAACTGCTCATCAAATTTGGCGCTGTCGGTTTCCGACAAGAGTCCTTTCAATAACTGGAACGCTTTGACCACCCGTTTGGCGTACCACACAATCTCCTGCTTGGCCTGCGCCTGCGACAACTCATCGGTAGACATGATCCCGGTAGGAAGGTACTTGAGCCGGAATTCATCTTCCTCATGTTCGGTGCGCTGTTTCACCATGCGGTTTACAGCCTTTACAATCCAGGGGGTAAAGCCAATGAGCAGACTGGTATTGACGATATTAAAAAAGGTGTGGAACATCGCCAGGCCTATGAGGATAGACGTATTATTGCCGCCGGTGATAAAAGGTGATTGTCCGTTGAAGGAGACAATAATATATTCGATCAGTCGGAGGAAGGGATGGTACAGGAAAAGCATCCAGCATACCCCAATGGCATTGAAGAGGAAGTGGGCGCGGGCGGCGCGGCGGGCCTGCACATTGGCCATGGCCGCCGCCAGATTGGCCGTAATCGTGGTTCCGATATTTTCACCCATCACCATGGCAGCCGCTACCTCAAAGGGGATCCAGCCGTTGTTGCACATCACCAGGGTCAGGGCCATGGTAGCGCTGGATGACTGCAGCACAATGGTCAGCACGGTACCGATAGCCACGAAGAGCAGCACGGACCAGATACCGTTCTGGGAATAATCTTTCAGCATTTCGAAAAAGGCCGGAGGGTTGCTCCCCGACATGGGAATGGCGTCTTTCAGGTAGCCCAGGCCTATAAAGAGCAGGGAGAAACCGATGATCAACTCGCCGATGGACTTGCGCTGCCTCGATTTCAGCATCATGAAGATAAAACCGATGGCTATCAAAGGGATGGCTAATACGGCAATATCAAATTTAAAACCGAAAAGGGTGATCAGCCAAGCCGTAATGGTAGTCCCTATGTTGGCGCCCATGATGACGCCGATGGACTGGGTCAGGGTCAGCAAACCGGCATTCACAAAGCTTACGATCATTACCGTCGTGGCGCTGGAAGACTGAATGACTGCAGTGACCAAAAGGCCGGTAAACACACGCTTCAAAGGACTGGAGGTCATAGCGCTGAGAATCGCGCGCATACGATCACCGGCAACTTTTTGCAATCCGTCACTCATCATTTTCATCCCGAAAAGGAAGAGCCCGAGCGAACCGGCTAATTGGAGAATAAGAAATACCACATTCATAAGGAGATAGAGGCTTAGTTTACTACAAAGTTAAAAACAGGCGCCCAACCGGGCAAGAAACACGTATTAAGTTTCCATTAACCCTTTACTCAACATCCGCTAAAATCAACATTATCAAATAATAAAGAAGGGGTGCGCCAGGAGGAATGCAGCCGGGCGTCATTGCCGACGGCCAGGATACGTTGCCACAGGTCAAGCAGATTACCGGTAATATTCATTTCGGCGACGGGGCGGACCCGTTGTCCGTTCTCGATCAAAAAGCCTTCTATCCCAAAAGAAAAATCTCCGGTGGAAGAATTGGTATTGCCCCCGTTAAAGCCGGTCACCAATATGCCTTTGGACAAACCGCCGGTGAGTTGTTCCGCATTTTGAGCGCCGGGCTTGAACGTCAACACGGAGGGGCCTCCGACGGTGGGCTCCACGCCCATCTTCCGGCCATAATAAGTATCTATAAAATAAGTGTTTAATCTACCGTCTTCAATTACAGAACGCTGGGCCGTGGCCAGGCCTTCTTCATCGAACCAACGGGCGCCGATGGCGCGGGCGATATGGGGCTCATCGATAAGGGTGAGCAGGGGCGAGGCGACCCGGGTGTCCAGCCTGTCGAGCAGAAAAGAGTTCTTCTGTTGTAATCCGGAACCATACATGGCGGCAATCAGGGGAGAGAGCAAACGGCTCACGTTAAGGTTGTCTACCAGCATAGGGTATTTTCCGGAACGGATTTTCCGTTGTCCGAGTTTGTGCAGGGCGCGCTGCAAGGCGGCCTGTCCGACACCGGTGCGCTGCAGGTCGTCCCAGTGGGCGGCGACGTCATACCACCAGCCTTCGGGCCGGGCGTCACCCTTGTCTTTCAGGGAGACCGACGCGGTAAGGTTATAGAAGGTGGAGATTTCTTCCCCTTCAAAGCCATTGCTATCGGCCATGTAATAAGAACTCTTACCGTCACTGAACTCGGCGGAGACAGAAACAATCCGCGGGTCTGTGCCATAGATTTCTTTCACCGCAGCCTCGGCCAGGGCCATCTTCTCGGCGGTAGCAAGGCGGTCATAGCGACTGTCACACAGCTCCAGGCCGGCGCCGGGTCCTTTGTAATAACGGTCCGCTGCGGGCAGGCTACGGCAGGGGTCCCCGGCCAGGTAACGGGTAGCCGCTATACCATTATCAATAAGCTGCTCCAGGTCCGGTTGTTCCATGCGATTGGTGGAATACACCCCATAACGGCCGTCAACAAAGAGTTCTATGGTCAGTTTGTTTTCCGCCGCCTGCTGGAGCTTGTCCAATTGACCGTTACGGTATTCAAATACGTTTCCCGAACCGGCAGACAGGGCAACGCGGCAAGACTGCGCCCCCTGTTTTCCGGCATAATCCAACACCCGGCGGCAAATATTTTTCATAGGCTTTTTATTCTTTTGTTATCCCTTATTGGTTCCTGAAAGCATGGGCACAAAGCTGCAGTTTCCGTGTTCCGTAGTCCGGTAGTCCGTTTCGGAGAGGCGGTCTATCACGGTCATTACCTGTCCGTCTTCGCCCACAGGAATCACCATCCGGCCTCCCACGGCCAGTTGGGCCAGCAATTGTACCGGCACCTGCGGCGCGCCGCAGGTAACAATAATTTTTTTAAAGGGCGCCAGCGCCGGCTTGCCGGCATAACCATCTCCGTAAAACAAAGACAAGCGTTGATAGCCCATCGCCAGCAAACGCCGTTGGGTCTGGTCGAACAAGACCCGCTGCCGCTCTATGGAATAGACCGTAGCGCCCAACTCCGCCAGCACGGCGGTCTGGTAACCACAGCCGGTACCGATCTCCAACACCTTGTCCCATTTTTTTAATTGCAACAGGTGGCTTTGCATGGCCACGGTAAAAGGCTGCGAGATGGTCTGTTCCGCCGCAATCCGTAAAGGTCGGTCTTCATAAGCGCGGTGTTCCTGCCCGCATTCTACAAAAAGCTGGCGCGGCACCCGGCCGATAGCCTCAAGCACTGCTTCATCAAAGCGGAATTTTTGGCGCAACTGGTCTACCAGGCGCTGCCGTAGCACTTTATAGCGGATATCTTCGGTATTGGTCATAAGGGGGCAAAGGTACAAAATTAATTATTCATTACCCGCGCATAATAAATTTCGAATGTCCCGTTCTGGTACATTCTCACCAGCGCTTCCACCGGCTTGTCTTCACCGTATTTATCATAGGGTTTCTTGAGGTCTGCGCCGAAAATCCGGGCTACGCCCTGCCAGAAAAAAGCCGTCAGGCCGCCTTTGAGGTCCTTGATCAGATAATAGGATGTTTGGCCTGCCTCGCGGTCAATCAGCCGCATCAGTAATTTACCCTGAGAGAAGGAGAGTTTCTTCAATGGGGCTTCAAATTCCTTGAACAGGATTTTTTCCTGTTGCTTCAGGTAAGTGTCCCGTTGTTTGCCGGCGGGCAATGTCTGCATGATAGAGTCTATAGCCTGCAACTTTTCTTTGGCCAGCAAAGCATAAGGATAGACCCTTTTGAAGTTATGCACCAGGCGCTGGTACTCACGTTTGGCCTTTTCCGATTTAAATACCGGCTTGGGGTAAATCACGATGGGTTTCAGGAACAGGTGGTAGAGCGTATCAGCCGGCTCAACGGTATAGCCAATCTGGTAGCCCCTGACCGGCGGCAACGGCACAGGCTCCGGCCCGGCAGGCAAGGATTGCCCGGCTAAAGGAGCGGCAAACAGGCTGAGCAATATGATTAAAATTATATGTTTAACTATAGTATACATTTTCGACGCCGTAGAATACGGTACAAAGTTACGCTTTATCCCAGATCTTCACACAAAGATCCCCGGAAAATTTATTATCTTTGCAGGTTAAGTTTTTTTTAAAATGAAAAAGATCATCTCTCTTGCCTTGGTGCTGACATTCCCGGTCATCGTAAACGCCCGCACGCCGGAACAAAGTATACACCTGGATAATAGCCTGCTACAACAATCAATTTCAAGTCCCGGCATTCCGGGAGAACTGGAATTCGCCGGGGAAACCGTACCGCTGCACTACTTCGATGTGCGTGAGTCGCTGGTGCGCGATTTGTCCGTTATTTGCTACTGGCATGCCAGTATGCTGTACACTATAAAGTTAGCCCACCGCTTCTTTCCGATCATAGTACCCATCCTCCAACGCGAAGGGGTGCCGGAGGATTTCAAGTACCTCTGTGTGGCCGAAAGTAATTTACAGCAGGTGGTATCACCGGCCAAAGCCGTCGGGTTCTGGCAATTCCTCGAATCAACCGGCAAGGAATACGAGTTGGAAATCAACAATGAAATTGATGAACGTTATCATATTGAGAAGGCTACGGTAGCGGCCTGTAATTACCTGAAAAAAGCCTATCAGAAATATGGCTCATGGACCATGGCCGGCGCCGTTTACAACGTGGGCAACGCCAATGTAGACAAGCAAATAGAACGACAAAAACAGCACAATTATTACGACCTGCTCTTGCCCGAAGAAACCAGCCGCTATATTTTCCGGGCGCTGGCGTTCAAGATGGTGATGTCAAACCCCGAAAAATACGGTTTTATCATCCCTAAAGAAGAGCTGTTCCCGCGCTTGTCATGGACGGAGGTAGCGGTCAGCGGACCGGTGGAATCATGGGCGGATTTCGCCGCCGAACACGGCACCAACTATAAGATTTTTAAATATTTCAATCCCTGGCTCCGGACTCCGGCATTGGAGAACAAAGCCGGGAAGACCTATGTGGTGAAAATACCGGCGAAAGGGTTTAGGGAAATAAAGTAACCCGGTGAAGAAGAGATTAGAAAACCAAGAGATTAGGGGGTAAAGACAGATGAAGAAGAAAGAAACAGCCATCCCGGCCGAGGCAACGGAACTGGTAGTATCCGGCGCACGGGTGCATAACCTGAAGAATATCGATGTGAGCATTCCGCGCAACGCACTATCGGTGATCACCGGCCTCAGCGGAAGCGGAAAATCATCCCTGGCTTTTGACACAATTTATGCCGAGGGCCAACGCCGTTATATGGAAACCCTTTCGGCTTACGCCCGGCAATTCATGGGCAGCATGGAACGGCCGGACGTGGACCGGATCACGGGCCTGAGTCCGGTGATCGCCATAGAACAAAAGACCACGAACAAAAATCCGCGCTCTACGGTAGGCACCATCACCGAAGTATATGACTTTTTGCGCCTGCTATACGCCCGCGCCGCCATTGCCTATTCCAAAGAAACGGGCGAAGAAATGGTGCGCTATACCGATGAACAGATCATACAACTGGTCATCCGGCAATTCAACGGAAAAAAATGTATGCTGCTGGCGCCCCTGGTCAGCGGACGAAAGGGGCATTACAAAGAACTGTTCGAGCAATTGCGCAAACGCGGTTTCCTGAATGCCCGCATTGATGGCGAAATTGTAGAGATCAAAGCCCAACATAAGCTTGACCGTTATAAAACCCACTTTATAGAAGTAGTGATCGACAAGCTGGTGCCCTCGGAGGGTGACGAACAACGGCTGCGCGACTCCATACGCACAGCCATGCAGCAGGGGCACGGGACTATTGCCGTGCTTGACGTGGAAAGCCGGCAGCTGCGTTATTACAGCAAACAATTGATGTGCCCAAGCACCGGCATCTCCTATGCCGAACCCGCCCCCCACTCTTTCTCTTTCAACTCGCCGCAAGGCGCCTGTCCGCATTGTAACGGGCTGGGAACGATAGCGGAAATAGACACCGGAAAAATCATCCCCGACAACAATATAAGTATTAAGAAAGGCGCCATCGCTCCGCTGGGAAAGTACCGGGACTCCGTGGTCTTCCGCCTGCTGGAAGCCCTGGGCGACAGGTACGGCTTTACACTGGACGAACCTGTTTCGGGCCTATCGGAAGAGGCCCTGAAGGTGATCCTCTACGGATCCGACGACCTGCTCCGCGTACAAGCCGTAAGCGGTAAACAATCCAGTTATATGACCACCTTCGGCGGCGTGGTAAACTGGCTGGAAGAGGGTGATGAGGAGAACGAAAACGGCAAGGTGCACGAGCGGTTCATTACCTATATCACCTGCCCTGTTTGTCAGGGAACCCGGCTGAAAGAAGAAGCGTTGTTTTTCAAAATAGACCAAAAAAATATAGCCCAGCTCAGCGCCATGGACCTGCGCAGCCTGCACCAGTGGTTTACCGGCATTGAACAACGGCTGAACAAAAAACAACAAGCCATAGCCAAGGACCTGCTGAAAGAAATCCGCGACCGCCTGGGCTTCCTGCTTGACGTAGGACTGGCCTACCTCTCACTCAGCCGCAGCACCCGCAGCCTCAGCGGCGGCGAGAGCCAGCGCATACGCCTGGCCACCCAGATAGGCTCTAAACTGGTCAACGTATTGTACATTCTCGACGAGCCCAGTATCGGGTTGCACCAGCGGGACAACCTCCAGCTGATTGATGCGCTCAAGCGCCTGCGTGACGAGGGCAATTCGGTGATTGTGGTGGAGCATGATGAGGACATGATACGCAGCGCCGACTATGTGGTAGACATGGGACCGGGAGCAGGCCGGAAGGGCGGAGAGGTCGTATTTGCCGGGAAGGTGGGTAGCGGCAAACAGGATAAGACGGATGCCTCAACATCCTTCACCCTGGATTACCTGAGCGGACGCAGGAAAATAGAAGTACCGGAAAAACGGCGGAAAGGTACGGGGGAAGAAATTGTGATCAAAGGCGCCTCCGGCAATAATTTAAGAGAGGTCGATGTAGCCTTCCCTTTAGGAACCCTCATCTGTGTGACCGGTGTCAGCGGCAGCGGCAAATCCACCCTGATCAATGAGACCCTGCAGCCTATCCTCAGCCAGTTCCTGTACCGCTCCTATCGGACACCCCTGCCCTACCAATCCGTCAGCGGGATCAACACCATAGACAAGGTGGTAGAGGTAGACCAGTCGCCGCTGGGACGCACGCCCCGGAGTAATCCGGCCACCTATACCAACCTGTTTTCCGATATCCGCAAACTGTTTGAGGAAACCCCGGACGCCAAGATCCGCGGATATAAGGCCGGACGTTTCTCCTTCAATGTGAAAGGCGGACGTTGCGAAGACTGCCGCGGCGCCGGCGTACAAACCATTGAAATGAACTTCCTGCCGGATGTATATGTGAACTGTAAGAGCTGCAATGGGAAACGCTACAACAGGGAAACCCTGGAGGTCAAATACAAGGGCAAGAACATCAACGAGGTGCTGGAAATGACCATAGACCAGGCCTGTGAATTTTTCGAACATATTCCGGCCATGCTGCAGAAATTAAAGACACTGCAGGATGTGGGCCTGGGGTATGTAAAAATCGGGCAGCCCTCGACCACCCTCAGCGGAGGCGAGAGCCAGCGGGTAAAACTCTCCGCCGAACTGGCCAAACGTGATACGGGGAACACCTTTTACATCCTCGATGAACCGACCACCGGGCTGCACTTCGAAGACGTACGCATATTACTGGATGTACTGAACAAACTGGTGGAACGCGGCAATACCGTACTGGTCATTGAACACAACCTGGATGTCATCAAAGCGGCCGATTATGTGATTGACCTGGGCCCCGACGGAGGCAATGCCGGAGGGCAGGTAATAGCAACCGGAACGCCCGAAGAAATTGCAAAAAACAAGGCCAGTTTTACCGGGAAGTTTTTGGCGCCACTGCTATAACGAAGTTAATCTGCTTGGCAAAACGGTCCGTATAGTCAAGGGTGACATAGAGCGGATCTCCCAGCCTGTATTTCTTATTGTTCCGCCGGTTCACCACCGTATAGCCGCTATAATCGAAAAAACAATCACCGGGGAGCTTCCGCAGGAGTATACGTCCTTGGATTCCACTGTCAACCAGTTCTACCACCAGGCCCCGTTCATTCATACCATATACGATGGCCGGAAAGACCTTTCCAGAATTCCGGTCCATATATTCAATGGACTTCAGGCGCACATAGCTATCCTGAGCTTCTTTTGCCTTATATTGCTGGGCCGTTACATGATCACAGATCCGCTGCAGGCTGTCATGGTCATAACCCTCTAAGGGCGTTGTATGGCGCTGCAATACGTAATGTTCCAGCAGACGGTGGGTCACCACGTCGGCATAGCGCCGCAAGGGAGCGGTAAAATGGGTATAGGCGCCATAGGCAAGGGCGTAATGCCCCTTGCACTCCGTAGTATATTTAGCCCTAGACATAGTATTAAGGGCCAACACGTTAAGCAATCGCGCCTCAGGACGCCCCTGCGCCTGGCGCAATAAGGCGCCTAAACGGACGGTCAGGCTGCGGTAAGAATATACTTCGCCCAGCTCATAGCCCAGGTGTTGGATCATACGCAGGAACTCATTAAACTTGTCATAAAACGGCAGGCCGTGTACGCGGTAAATAAAGGGCAGTTTATCTTTCCAAAGATAACGTTTATTTTGATGGATTTTTCCGGCCATGGTATGATTGGCCAGTAACATCACCTCTTCAATCAATTGGCTAACAGGATTGACCGGATCGGCATACGCCTCGACGGGTTGTCCCCTGTCGTCGAACCTGAACCGCACCCGGGTATTCCCTTCAAAAGAAAGCGCCCCGTTACGGAAGCGCTCGGAGCGCAACTGTTGCGTCAGGCGGTTGACCAGACGCAAATACTCCGCAGCCTCATCATTGCCCTCATTAATTACTTGCTCAGCCTGCGCATAAGTATATTGCACCCTGGAGCAAATCAGGGTTTTCATGATCCGGTGGTTGACGATCCGCCCTCCCCCATCTACCTCGTATAAAATGGAAAACGCACGGCGCTCGCATCCGGGGGAAAAGGAACAGTGGCTTACCAGCCAGAGTGGAAACATAGGTATGGTGGCATGAGAAAAATACAGGCTCGTAGCCCGCACATAAGCCTCCCGGTCCAGGAAAGACCCAGGCTTGACATAATAACTGATATCCACAATATGTACGCCCAGCTCCCAGTTGCCGTTATCAAGCAGCCGGACAGACAGGGCGTCATCTATATCTACGGTCCCCGGCGGATCTATAGTAAAGGTAAAAAATCCGGTATAGTCCATACGCCGGAAAAATTCAGGCAACCGGTTGTCGTTCGAAATCAGTATAATACGATCGGCCTCCAGCTCCTGTTCCCGGCTGAAGAAATAATTAAAATTATGCCGCTTCATAAAGAGCATCATCTCCCGGTGTGGCTCCCCCCTGCGCCCCAACACCTCTATCACCTTTCCGTACAAAGTCATGCATCGTTGAGAGCGCCGCTCTATTTCCACCATCACGGCATCGCCGTCTTCCGCACCGTTCAGTTGACTGAGCGGCACAATAATATCACGGTAGATACTATGTTCCGGAATAAACCAGGCTTTCTCCTGCAAGACCTCAATACAGCCCGGCAAACGGCGCTCGGCAAAGCGGATCACCCGCAACACCTCGGCAGAAAAGCGCCCGCCGGCATCCTGCTTCACCAAAGCTTCTACCGTGTCCCCGCAATCGGCCCCTCGCAACTGGTCACAAAGAAGCTCAACCGGCTTCCGGTGATAAATGGAATGCAGTACGGGCCGGTTGCCCTCCTGCACATCCACTATTCCGGTAATACGGTCATTCCGGCACAAAGCGTAGCAATCAGGCGAACGGAGCTCAACAACGCCTTTCAGTTGCAGGTAACGCAATGCCTCCTGCATTATACAACGCATGTCCACATCGCGTACACCTAACTGTACACATAGTTGCGATGCGGAAACTGATTTTTCCGCACACAACGCTAAAGTCCTTACAATTTTTTTTGCAAGAATCCGCTTTGTTACAGGTTTCCGAAAAAAAGAAAAAAGATTCCGGGTATACACTGTTCTCTCATAACACTTCTTAGAGACAAAGCTATAACAAAAAGCCGGAACAGTAAAACTGTCCCGGCGGAAAAACAATATAATTGAATTAGGTTAGGTTATCTTTTGTTAACGGCGCAAAGGTAATACGTTTTCTTCGATTTATTATACACTATATTAGCAAAAATAACTTTTAGCTTTGTCTATAATTTTTTACTACCTTTGTAAGTTAAATACCCTTGTTAATGAACAACATCTATAAAAATATACGGTGGTATATCCCTGGTATCCTGCTTTTTCTTTCGGCCTGCTCCCCAAAAACGACAGGGCCGGCGCAGATCATTTCCGGCAGCCGGCAAAGCATGGAGAAGAGTTATTATTTCACCGAAGCATTAAAACAGGATGCATTGGGCGACAAAAATACCGCCAATGCCTTGTATCTGCAGGCTATAAAAACAGACCCCGGCTGTGACGCCTGCTACTACAAACTGGCCGACCTGTACCTGATGGCCGGCTATCTCCGTCAGGCGCACTACTTTAGCGCACAAGCGGTACAATTAGACTCTGCCAACCTCTGGTACCGTTTGCAACTGGCCAAAGTACTCACCCTTGGAAAAGAATACGACAAAGCGCTGCACCAACTTGATGTCATAGGACAACAATTAGGTAATAATGAAGAGATTTTGCTATTGCGCTACGAACTGCTCCTGCATACCGGCAAGGAGGAAGAAGCCACGGAGGTCCTCCGGACGCTAAGCCTCTTTACCGCCAATCCGCGCATCTATTCAATACTGGGCGAGAGCTACGGCAACCTGTCAAAAGACTCGCTGAGCCTGCATTATTACAAAGAAGCCTTATCACTGGACCCGGAATATGTCCCGGCATTATTCGGTGAGATGGACACCTACCGCCGGATGAAATCCTTTGACGTATTCTTTCAGCAACTCTACACCGTTTCCGGCAATGAAGCAGTGCCTACCGAGATGAAAACGGAATACCTCTCGGCCCTGATGAAAGTGCCCCAATTCTCACAGGTATTCGGCGCGCAACTCGACACCGTATTCAGTATCCTGCGGGCGCGGCCGGACAGTCTGGTGGAACCGCTGTACGGCGGATTCCTGATACAGACCGGACAAAGTGACTCGGCCTTACACGTATTCCGTAACGCGGCGCAGACCTATAAGAACAATAGCGGTTTGTGGCAAACTTTCCTGGGCTTTATTTATTACCGGCAGAGCTGGGACAGCCTGCAGATCTATGCCTCGGAAGCCATGGAACTCTTTCCGCAGCAGGTGAATTTCATCACCCTGAAGGCCATCGCCCTATGGCAGCAGGAAGAAGTGCGGCCGGCTATAGAACTCCTGGAAAAATCGCTTCCGCTGAGTAAGCGGGACACCGTGCAGACCGTGCAGACCTGCGCCCTGCTGGGAGATCTGTACCAACAGCTCAACGACAATAAAAAAGCCTATAAATATTATGACAGGGTATTGGAGCTGGACAGCAACAATATCAGCGTACTGAACAACTATGCCTATTACCTGAGCCTGGAGGGAAAACAATTGAACAAGGCCTACAAGATGAGCCGGAAAGTCATTACCGCCGAACCCAACAACGCCACCTACCTCGACACCTTCGGTTGGATCTTGTATAAAATGGGGAAAGAGATAGAAGCCAAAGCCATCTTTAAACACGCCATGATTTACGGAGGTACGGACAGTGCGGTCATCCTCGACCATTATGGGGACGTGCTGAACGCCCTGGGCGAAAAAGATGCGGCCATAGTGTATTGGGAAATGTCTTACCGGAAGGAGGCCAACCCGGAAGTCAAAAAGAAAATCCAATAAGCAGTCAATGAAGCGGGCCGTCCACATACTCTTATTATTGATTGCAAGCTGTACGCTCTTGCAGGCGCAATCCGTATCGGAATTGAACAAGCGTCGCAAGAAAGCAGAAGAAGAAATCTCCTATATCGACAAGCTGCTCCGGACCAATCAAAACAAGCAAAAAAGCGGAATTGAAACCCTCCACCTTACCCGGCAAAAGATCACGCAACGCAAGCAGATCATTGCGGACATAGACCTGCAGATCCACATTATCGAGAAAGAACTGACATCAAAAAACACCTATGTCGACGACCTGCAGGCCCACCTCGAAGTACTGAAAAACTCTTATAAGAATTTGTTATACCAGGCCTACAAAGTACGGGACAACCGCAGCTGGATGATGTTCGTCCTCGCAGCCGATGACTTTGGTATGGCCTACCGGCGCTGGCAATATTTTAAACGTTTTTCCGAACACCTTAATGAACTGGTCGCCGACATCCGGGAAACCACCTCAAAAATCAATACGGAAATCAACGCGTTGACCAGCAAACGGCAGGAACTATCCGGCTACCTCAACCAGAAACAAGCGGAAATGGGCAGGCTGGAAAAAGAACAAACAGAAGCGCAGCAACTGATCGGCAAGCTCTCCGGACAGGAAAAAGAGTTGCGCAGGAAAGCGGAACAACAGCGGAAACTGATTGACAAGATCAACCAACAGATAGAACGGATCATTGCAGAAGAGGCGCGAAAAGCGGAGGCGGCACGAAAAAAGGACAGGGAGAAAGACAAGGACAAAGCAAGCCTGCCGATTGACCGCACCCTGACCGCTAATTTTGAGAACAACCGGGGAAACCTGCCCTGGCCGGTCCGCAAAGGCGTTGTAATAAGTAAATTCGGACAGCACGCCCACCCGGTATACAAGGGGGTAATGCTACCCAACAATAACGGGATTGATATCTCCACCGAAACCAACAGTCCGGCCATAGCCGTATTCAATGGCACGGTAACCCGGGTATTCAACATTCCCGGCATGAACAACTGTGTAATGCTACAACACGGCGAATTTTATACCCTGTATTGTAAACTGGGGAATGTACAAGTGAAATCCGGCGATAAAATTAATGTAGGCAAACCTATAGGAACCATTGTAACGGACGAAGGCAATACGGTGCTCCACTTCGAATTATGGAAGGGCACCCAGAAACAGAATCCGGAATTATGGCTGGCAAGATAAAGAAAATGAAAGCATTATTTGACAATTACGGGCGCTATAAGGCGCCGGGGCTCGAAAGCAAAAAAACCGCACAGGCAGCCATCCTGCCACTGATCAGCCGACTGCCGGAACAAGTGTTCCGGACAGAAAAAATCGGTCATTCCTTTGAAGGACGCGACCTTTATGGCATACATGCCGGAAAGGGCCGCATAAAAGTATTGGCCTGGTCACAGATGCATGGTGATGAAAGTACGGCCACCCGCTCGCTGTTTGACCTCTTTAGTTTTCTCGCTGCGGACGATGAGTTTAATGCGATCCGCACGGCCATACTGGACCGGCTGGACCTTTTATTTGTTCCCATGCTCAACCCCGACGGCGCCCAACGCTGGCAGCGCGAAACCGCCCAGGGGATAGACATGAACCGCGACGCACGGCGTACGGCAACCCCCGAAGCCCAATTGCTGCAGCAACTCTGCCGTAGTTTCGCCCCTCAGTTCGCCCTGAACCTGCATGACCAGAACAGCTATTATTCGGCCGGAGTATCCCGCTATCCGGCCACCTTCTCTTTTCTGGCCGCCCCGCCCGATGCACAGGACAGCCTTTACCCTACCCGCCGCCAAGCCATGCAATTGATCGTACATACCCAACGGCAACTGCAAGCCCTGCTTCCCCACAGCATAGGGCGATGGAGCAACGACTACGAGCCGCGGGCCTTCGGTGAGTGGTTCCAGGCGCAACGCGTGGCCACCATCCTCGTAGAGTCCGGCGGTTACCCCGGTGATGAGGAACGCTTACACGTGCGGCATTACCATTTCGGCCTTCTCATTGAAATGCTGCATGCCATCGCTACCGGCGCTTATGCCGGTGAGGAGATCGAGCCCTACTACAACCTTCCGCTGAACCGCGAGAACGGCCTGTTCGACAGGATTGAACGGGAAACCGAAGTAACCGTCAACGGAAAAACCTTTATCACCGACCTCGGCTACCGCCAGAGCGAAATAGTAACCGGCGATTTGAACGATTACGGCAGTTATAAATAACAGCTTCACCTCTTAGTCTCTTAGTCACCTAGTCTCTTTAAGTATGCTTAATATCATCTGGATCTGCTTCTTCCTCATAGCCTTCGTAGTGGCCTGCATCAGCTTTGCGCTGGGCGACACGGAGGTCTTCAGCCGCATTATAGACAGCACCTTTGCCATGTCTAAGCTGGCGGTAATGGATATCGCCCTGCCCCTGATCGGGGTGATGAGCCTGTGGCTGGGGCTGATGAATATCGGCGAACGGGCCGGCGCGGTGAATGTACTCTCGCGTATGGTGGGCCCCTTTTTCAGCCGATTATTCCCGGAAATTCCGAAAGGGCATCCGGCCTCCGGACAGATCCTGATGAACTTCTCGGCCAACATGCTGGGGCTCGACAATGCCGCCACGCCCCTGGGACTGAAAGCCATGAGCAGCCTGCAGGAGCTGAACCCGAAAAAAGATACGGCCTCCAATGCACAAATCATGTTCCTGGTACTGAACACTTCGTCACTGATGATCATCCCCATCAGCATCATGGCCCAACGGGCTGTGCTGGGCGCCGCCAATCCTACCGACGTGTTCCTGCCTATTCTATTTGCCACCTATATTTCCAGTTTAGTGGGGCTGATTATAGTGAGCATCAAGCAAAAAATCAACCTGTTCCAACCGGTAGTCATCGCCTGGCTCGGCGGCATTACCCTGGCCCTGGGCTTACTGGTCTGGTATTTTTCCACCCTCTCGCGCGAAGAGATGGATATGCTCTCACGCGTGGCCAGTAGCGGTATATTGCTGTTGATCATTGTCGCCTTCGTGGGCGGCGGGGCCTATAAACGCATCAATGTATTCGACGCGTTCATAGACGGGGCCAAAGAAGGCTTTCAGGTAATGATCAAAATCATTCCCTACCTCGTGGCTATGCTGGTGGGCATCGGCGTTTTCCGCGCCTCCGGCGCCATGGACTACCTGATCGGCGGCATTGCTTACTGCGTACAATACTTTGGCGGCAATACCGACTTTGCAGGTGCGCTGCCCACCGCCTTTATGAAGCCCCTGAGCGGCAGCGGGGCCCGCGCCCTCATGGTAGAAGCCATGAGCAATTACGGAGCGGACAGCTTCCAGGGACGCCTGGCCTGCCTCTTCCAGGGCGCCGCAGATACCACCTTTTATATCGTCGCCCTGTATTTCGGGTCCGTAGGCATCAAGCGTACACGCTACGCTATCGGCGCCGGCCTTATCGCCGACCTGGCAGGAGTGATTGCCGCCATAGCACTCGCCTATTTATTTTTTCATTAAACTATTTTTTTCGCAGACATGTACGAATCTTTATCCGTTTTAGATGGCGTAAGGTTGAACTTCAGCTCCGCCGGCCTTCATTTCATGAACATCGCCATAGGCTTTATTATGTTTGGCGTCGCCCTGGACATTCGATGGCACCAAATCAAAGATACTTTTACACGCCCGAAAGAAGTCATCGTAGGCCTCAGCGCACAATTTATACTATTGCCTTTAATTACCTTCCTGGCCGTATGGCTGGCCGGCGGGTGGATTACCGCCGGCGTGGCTTTCGGCGCTATCCTGGTGGCCTCCTGCCCCGGCGGCAATGTATCGAACTTTATCACCAACCTGGCCAAAGGAAACACGGCGCTGGCCGTGAGCCTTACAGCCATAGGCACCGTACTGGCTGTTGTAATGACCCCTTTGAATTTCGAACTTTACGGTAAACTCTACATGAGCACCTCGAAGTTTAATGTACCCCTGGAAATAGACCTCCTGGACATGCTACGCACCGTATTGATACTTTTAGGCTTACCTATTATATTAGGTATTTTCACCGCCTATAAATTCCCCAAATTTACCGCCCGGATAAAAAAGCCGGTGGGCATGGCGTCTATGGTGATCTTTATCCTCTTCATTGTATTGGCCTTTCAAAAGAACTACCATTATTTTGTTGAATACATCTCCTTAATCCTCATTATAGTATTTGTTCACAACGCCTTGGCCATGACATCCGCGTATTGGTTCACAAGGAGTTGCAACTTATCACAAAACAACCGCCGCACGATCACTATTGAAACGGGTATCCAGAATTCCGGCCTGGCGCTGGCCCTGATCTTCAACCCTAAGATATTTCCGCCGGAGCTGCAGATCGGCGGCATGGCTTTTATTGCCGCCTGGTGGGGCATATGGCACATTATAGCCGGCACGTCACTGGCGTTATACTGGCGTTGGAAAGGATTAAAACCTCAAACATCCAAGTAGCATGTCATTAAAAAATATAGATAAATATTCCTGGAAGTACCAGTGGTTATTCTGGACGGCAGGCCTGTTCCACCGCCTGTTTTACCGCAGGATAAGCCTACGCAACAAAGAACAGCTCCCCAAAAACACCCCCCTGCTGTTGCTGGCCAACCACCAGAACGCGCTGATGGATGCGCTTGCCGTCCTGTTCGGGGTCAATAAACCGGTGGTCTTTATGGCCCGGGCCGACATCTTCAAAAAGCCGAAAATGGCCGCGCTGCTCTATTTTCTCAAGATCATGCCCATCTTCCGTCCGCGTGACGGAATGGAAAACATGGCGCAGAATGATGCGGTGTTCCGCCGTTCTGTAGACGTGCTGCGCAGCTGCCGCCCCATGGCCATGTTTCCCGAAGGGGCCTTCAATCCGTATAAGAACCTGAATACGTTGAAAAAAGGTTTTGCACGCATTGCCTTTATGTCGGAAGAAGCCTCGGATTTCAAGCTCAACCTTTGCGTAGTCCCCGTGGGTATAGACTATAGTGACAAAAGGGAACGGAACGCCTCCTTACTGCTGCAATTCGGACAAGCGATACCGCTGAAGCCCCTGCTGGAAGTGTATAAAGACAACCCGGCGCAGGCGTACAAATTATTGAGCGAGCAGGTACGCGAAGGCCTGCTGCCGCTGATGATCAATATCGAAGCCACGGAGTTCCACCAGACCTACATGCATGTTTTCGACTGCTGTACGGAAGAGGAGTTGAAAGAACGCGCCATCGCCGATACGCATTACAACCGTTTCCGGCTACAACAAGAGTATACCGCAAAGCTGAATGAACTGGCAGTTAAAGACCCTGCCGCCCTGGCGCATTTAAAGGAATGCTGCGACAACTACTTCAACGCGCTGGAACAGCGGAAACTGAAAGACAGCAGCCTGCGCAAAGGCAAGCCCTCCCTGTCGGGCCGCTTTTTCCGGTCTATAGCCGCACTGCTGTTCCTGCTGAGCTATCACCTGCTGAAACTGCCGCATTGGCTGCCTTTACTGGCGCCGCGCTTAGTATTGCCTAAATTGAAAGACCCGCAATTTATCTCGTCGGTAAAATACCTGCTGTGGTTTTTCACCGCCCTGCTATATTACCCGCTCCTGATCACCATACTATGCTGCAGCCTGCCGGGAGCCGGCCTGAAATGCTTGTCCGCAGGCGTATTGCTATTGAGCGGACTACTCCTGTTCCTGTGTGCGCCTTATATGCAGCGCCTGAAAGCCTGGCTCCGGCTGATGAAAACGCCGGAGGCCGCCTATGCACAATTAATGCAACAACGTAGAACGATGAAAAACACCCTGAAGAAATACCTGATGACAGCCATGCTCTGCCTGGCCTTATTGCCGCTGTGCGCACAAGAGCAGGAGCAGCAGGACGCCCCAACGAAAGGAAAGGTGAAAGACGGATTTTCTTTCGGCCTGTTGCCTGTCATTGCCTTTGACGCCGATCTGGGTTTTCAATACGGCGGCCTGGTGAGTTTGTATGACTACCGTAAACCGGCGCAGTATCCCGATTACCGCCAGATGTGGAAGGTGGAAATTTCACGCTTCACCAAAGGATCGGGTACCAATCAGGTCTATTATGATGCCAAAAACGTACTCCCGCACGGATTACGCCTGGTGGCCAACCTGGCCTACCTGACCGAACAACGGCTGGACTTTTTCGGCTTCAACGGGTACCAGAGTTACTTTAATCCGGCTTTTATTGATGATAGCTCGCCGGAGTATATCAGCAGGGTATTTTACGGCCACGAGCGCGACCAGCTGCGCCTGAACGCCGATCTGATCGGACACCTCCCCTGGGAGAATACGTATTGGCTGGCCGGTTTCGGCGTCATTCATTCCTCCGTGGCGACGGTTGATATCAATAAGCTGAACAAAGGAAAAGACGATAATGAGAAATTGCCGGACGTCCCCCTGCTGTATGACAAGTACGTGGACTGGGGTATTATTCCGCAGGATGAAAAAGACGGAGGATTCTCCAACTACCTTAAAATAGGCGCCCTATATGACACCCGCGATATGGAAGCCAATGCTTCGCGCGGGATCTGGGCCGAGGCGACATTGACCTGGGTGCCCGGCTTCCTGTTTAATGACGGTGTCAGTTACATGAAAGCAGAGGCGGCCTTCCGCCAATACTTCACCTTTGTCCCTGATAAATTGACTTTTGCCTATCGCTTTATTTACCAGGGTACATTGGCCGGGCATACGCCTTTTTACATGCAACCCTATATGATTAACGCCTACTCGCCCATGACCAAACTCGACGGGCTGGGCGGCGCCCGCAGCCTGCGCGGCGTAATGCGTAACCGGGTGGTGGGCGATGGCTATGTCTATGGAAATGCCGAACTGCGGTGGAAGATATTCCGTACCGTTATCGCCAAACAGAATTTTTATGTGGCGCTTCACGCCTTTGCCGATGCCGGTATGGTGGTGCAGCAGGTCAGCTACGATAAATCGCGTATTCCGGCCGAAGACCTGGCCCGTTATTTCAACCCGGCCTACGACAGCCATGACGGCCTGCACCCTTCGGCCGGGCTCAGCCTGCGCATTGCCATGAATGAGAATTTTATCCTGGCGATCGATTATGGTTTTCCGTTCAACGGACAAGACGGGCAATCCGGCGGATTGTTTATCAATGTCGGCAACTTGTTTTAAACGGGGTCCTGTTTGCTCAAGACATTTTAACACCGGGAAGTTTGGCAGCCCCGGGAATAGTCACTACTTTTGTAGCTAACAAGACGTTCTTTACTTCTCCCCATTTAGTGCCTCACGGCACATTGGCGTTGGCTTTATTTCTCCGAATAGAAACTTACGACCTTTCTTTATCGCATAGGGTTTAGAGCTGGCGCCCACCCCTTTTTTTCATGCTTCAACATTGAACATCAAAAATTGGCGTGGGCCTGGTTATTCTTATGTGAAAGGCATCGTAAGGCCTCTATTCGAAGAAAATCAAAAAGGACCACGCTACAAATATCATTTAAATACTTAACCATTTAAAGTGTAAATGCTATTGCTGCAAAATTATTTTGCGGCAGGGGTTTTTATTGTCTGTTGCTTAAGGAGCTGCTTTTTCTCAAACACTTCTTGTTACTGTTGTGATGTGCCGCGGGGCGGCGGCTCCTTATTTTATTATACTTACTTTTTTGCTTGATCAAAAAAGTAACAAAAAAATCAAGGCTGACGATAACCGGCGGAAAACCGTGCGTTCAGGCTAAAACAAGGGAACTCACGGCTTCGCCGTTCAAACAACCCTTGTTTTTTAACGCCCTCACTTCCGGTTTTCTTCACGCCGGTTCCCGTAGGCCGGTCC
>JAVBQY010000036.1:0-46212 GCA_031548545.1 Bacteroidales bacterium
GCCGGCAATTAAGAATTGAGCGGGCCATCCCAATGCTCCGGAAAGCATTGCGGCGGCAGCAATTAAAACGGATAGTATTATTTTCCGGTATGTTTTCATTGAGGTGAGTTGTTAGGGGGTTAGCATTATAATTATTTATCAAAGGGCTTATTACTACAAACCTAAAGTAAAAATTTTTGAAAGTCAATAGTTTAGCGTTTGGTTAGCGCATTTAAAAAAATAAATGTCTTATAAATAGATTATTATGATTTATAATTAGCGCTAAAATAACGATTGGATTAACTGATTTTCTGCAAAAACGACACCAAATCTACGCCTTGTTCCAGCTTTAATTTTTTCCGGATGTTTGTTTTCTTTAGTCTGATGGTACTTTCCGCACAATTCATGAGCAGCGCTATTTCCGTAGTACGGAGGCCGGCCAGGGCCAAACAATATACCCTCACTTCCGATTCATCCAGATCGGGGTAGGATTGTTGTAAGTTATCCAGTTTGCCATTATAGTAGTTATTGACGGTGCTATAAAAATCTTTCCAAAAGTTGTCATCTGTATGATTGTATACAATCTTTTTGAATTTTTGCAGCAATTTAGCGCTGTTTTGCTTTTCTTCCGGATTGAGCGTATTTTCCAGCAGGCTTACTTTTTTAATTACATCGAAGTGATGTAAAGCGATATTTTTTAATGCGTTATCTTTGTCATTATAAGCATTGGCCAACAATTTAAACTGTTCTATTTGTTGCAGCGCTGCTAAAAGTGCTGTTTTCTTTTTGGTATGGGTGTAATAGAAGATGCCACCGGTTAAGAGCAATAAAATAATTAAGGTTGAGATAGCCAATAACATATGTTGGTTTCTGATTTGTAGTTCCTGGTTGGCATTTTTAGCCAGCTCCCAGTCGTATTTTTCCTGTAAACCTATGATGGAATTTACTTTAGCATCTTTATAAACCTGTAAGACTTCTTCTGTATATTGTTCGTTATAATGTAATGCTTGTTTGTAGTTCCCCTGCGCAGCTGCTAATTCACAAAATGCATGAAGCGCCGATGCTCGGCTAAGTGTGGCCTGTTTTACCGTGTCCAATAATTGTAGAGAATGATTAATATAGTAGAGAGATGAATCAAATAATTGTTTTTTTGTATAAAATTTGGCTAAGGTAATATAAAGACGTGCTTTGTCTACTCCATTGGGGTATAGATTGGTAGCTCTCTTTAAGTAATATTCTGCTTTCTTTGAGTTCCCCTTTGTTCGGTGTGTTATACTCAAGTTGTGGCAGAGTGTGGATTGCCAAATGGAATCCTTGGAACATATGGCAAGGTCTAATGCTTTGTTATGATAAAATAATGTGCTATCTAATTGATTAGTTGAAAAATATATATTTCCGAGAAGTTGTAAGGCCGCAATAATATATTTATTGAAACAACTGCTGTCAGACATTTGAGCATAATATAGTGCCTCTTTGAATATAGGAATCGCCGTGTTATATTCCTGTTGTTTATCATATAACCATGCAATATTATGTCTGATCATGCCTTTTAATCTGTTCTGGTTAGTATGATCCGCATAGGTTTTAGCTTCCAGATAGGCCTGCATGGCGCGTTTGTCGTCATTTCTTTCCTGCCATACCCGCCCGTGGCAAAAGGCAGTTAAAGCCGCTTTGGACCATTCATTCCGGTTGGCAAAATAGGCTTGCGTCTCCACCATGGAGGTATCCGCCGCAATATCCTGGTCACACTTGTCTTTAGCCCTCAACAATAGCAAGTTGTAATAGTGTTGCTCTGCTTCCGGTAAAATACCGGGGTCGGGTATGCTTTGCAGGGCAGTTAATGCGCTGTCGGGCCGTTCCTCCATTACGGCTTCGGCGGTTGTTAAGCGCTCACGGGCTATGCGGCGCTCATTAAGGCTGCAGGAGCAGAGCAGCAGGGTCCATGCGATGAGGAGAATGTAGGTGCCGGAGGATTTCATGCAAAATATACTTTTTGGTTAAACATCCGGATAACAGGCCTACAAAGTTAAACAAATTTCATTATGAACCAAATGATTATGATTATTTGACCGCTTCGGCCGTTGATTGATCGTTCCGAAAAATAAAAAAATCACTACTTTTGCAAAAAAAAATACCGGATTGCATCTTTTTTATACTATTGGCATGTGGTTGTTCGCCGGGGGCGTTCAGGTAGGGGGTTGGTTCAATGCCAAGCTTCGTTTGTTTGTACGTGGCCGTCGCCACCAGTTTTCCCGCCTGCGGGAGGCCTTCTCCGATAATAGGCCTGTGGCCTGGTTCCACTGTGCCTCATTGGGAGAATTCGAGCAGGGGCGTCCGGTAATGGAAGCGTACAGAAAGAAGTACCCGGAGCATAAAATTTTGCTGACCTTTTTTTCTCCTTCCGGCTACGAGGTGCGTAAAAATTACGATGGCGCAGACCATGTGTTTTATCTGCCGGTAGATACGCCGCGCAACGCCCGCCGTTTCCTGAAAATAGTCAACCCGCATACCGCCTTTTTCATTAAATATGAATTTTGGCACAATTATCTTCGCGGCTTGAAGCAACGGGGCATCCCGACCTATGTCGTGTCGGCTATTTTCCGTCCGGAGCAGGTGTTTTTCAAATGGTACGGCGGCTTTTTCCGTAATATGCTGAGGACTTTCCGTTGCTTGTTTGTCCAGAATGAGGCGTCGGCAGCTTTGCTGCAGCGTATTGCTATTGAGCAGTCGGTCGTTGCCGGAGATACGCGTTTTGACCGGGTGTGGGCCCATACCCGCCGGCCGGCCGAATTGCCGGTGGTCGCAGCTTTTTCCCAAGGCCATCCGACCCTGATTGCCGGCAGCAGCTGGCCCTCGGATGAGGAGCGTTTGTGTAAGGCGATGGACGCTTTGCCGGACAACGTACGGTTTATTTTCGCCCCGCACGAAATCCATGAGGAGCATCTTGCCGCTATGGAGCGTTTGTTCGAACGGTTTGGAACGGTGCGTTATACGAAGGCGTCCGCTGAAAATCTGCAAACTGCAGGCTGCAGGGTAATGATTATTGATACGATCGGCATCCTGATGTCGGTGTATAGTTATGGAAATGTGGCCTATGTGGGTGGCGGCTTTGACGCTGGCAATGGGGTGCACAATACCATTGAGCCGGCGGCTTATGGTTTGCCTGTGGTTTTCGGCCCCGTGTATGAAGCCTATGCCGAGGCGCGGGAGCTGGTGGCCAACGGCGGTGGCGTCACCGTAAAAAACAGCGAAGCGCTGAGGGCCAGCCTGCAACTATTGTTGCTTAATGAAGCCGAACAACAACGGGTGGGCGCTATCTGCTCCGGATATGTAGGGCGCAACCAGGGGGCTACGGAAAAGGTCATGGAGTGGATTTAAGCCGGGTGGGCTCCTTGCTTAGTTGAGTTCGCCGCTCAACATCCGTAAATTAATCTCCGACATTTTTGCCAGGTACATGGCGTTCCACTGGCGGTCTACGGCATCCAGATAATTTTTCTGATAATCACGGAACTCCAGGCCCGATAAAGAGCCTATCTTATAGCGTTCCATCGCTATTTCAAGGCTGGCGGCAGCTACCGCAGCGCTCTCGCGTTCAAAGGAGATGAGCAGGATGTTGTTTTCGTAGGTGTTATACAGCAGGGTCAGGTTACCCAGTATTTCTGTTTCGGCCTGTTGGTAGCTGTATTCCCGGCTTTTTACATTCAATGTTGAACTTTTCAGGCGCTTGCTGTTGTCTAAGCCTGCAAATATATTCCAGGAGAGGGTAAAGCCCCAATTAAAGCCGTTACTCCGGTTATAGGTGGTGGTTTGCTGAGGGGTCTCGGACGAGTTGTAGTTATAGCCGGCCCCGAAGTCCAGCGTAGGCATGAGGTAGGCGCGGGCCAGTTGCACATCGTACTCGGAGATTTTCTGCGACTGACGGGCAATAATCAGTGTGTTGTTCCGTTCAACCGTTTCCTGCTTTAATTTTTCAAAATCCATTTTCGGGGCCAGTACGATGGTGTCGCGCACAAAATTCTGCCCGTTCAGTTGGGTATTCATCAACGTGTTCAGGCGTACATAGGCATTGCGCACGGTCTCTTCCTGCCGCACCAGTTTGGAACTGTCGGCGTTATGGTCTATTTTAGCCTGTCGCAGGTCCAGCCCGGACACCGAGCCTATATCATACATTTCTTTGGCCTTGGCATAACGTTCTTGTGACAGGGCCAGGGAATACTGCGCCGCTTCCAGCTTTTTTTGCTGCATAAGGATGTTGTAATACTCGGCGCAGACCTGTGAGACCAGCAGGTCTATGGTTTGTTTCAACTGTTGGTCACTGGCGGCTAACTGGGCGTTTTGCCGGCCGCTTTTGGCGAACATGGCCAGGCCGTCGAACAGGCGCCAGTTGAGGCTTACACCGGCGCTGTAGCTGTCCGTCCGGTTTCCGCTGCTTTCTGTGGCGGAGCCGGAGGCGTATTTATATTCCTGATCGGTAATCGCCTCGTTTTGACGTGCATTAAGATTTAATGCCGGCAGGTATTGTGCTATGCTTTTGTTGGTTTCAACAATATCCCGGTCGGTACGCGCCACCTTGATCTGGTAGTTATTTTCCAGGGCTGTACGGATACAGTCCTCCAACGGCATAACGGCTGCCGGTTGCGCCTTTAGTCCGGCGGTAAAACATAAACAAAACAAGCTTGCAATGAGGCGAATGGTTTTCATGGGACAGAACGGATTATTTTTCCAAAGATACGTAAAATTTAGCCAAGCCAGCCCATGCTATAGATAAAGATCACAGCAATAGCCAGGGGAGAGATGAACCGGAGGATGAAGAGCAGGATATTGAACAGCAGCGGATGCAAAGCGCTGCCCAGCTCGTCTTTCAGATCGGCGGGTTTCATGTACCAGCCCGCAAAGAGAGAGACCAGGATACCTCCGATTGGTAACAAAATATTAGAAGATAGATAATCGAAGAGGTCGAAGAAACACTTTCCGAAGATGGTGAAAGAGGATAATATCCCTTCCGAGAGCGAGGCGACTATGGCCACTGCACCGACGAGCAGGCTCATCAGCAGGACGGACAATCGTCTGCTTAAATGTTTTTCATCTACCAAATAAGCGACAATTACTTCAAACAAAGATATAGATGAGGTCAGGGCGGCGATGGCTAAAAGGATGAAGAAAATGAAAGACAGTAAATTGCCGAAGGGTAACTGGGCAAAGATCTCAGGAAAGGTGACAAAAACCAGCCCGGGGCCTTGTCCGGGCGCTATACCGAAGGCAAATACGGCGGGAATCACCGCCATGCCGGCCAGGATGGCGAACAGGAGGTCGGTGCCCATAACGCCCAAAGATGTCTTGACCAGATTATTGGACTTTGGGATATAAGAGCCGTAAGTAATCATACAGCCCATCCCGAGGCTCAGCGAGAAAAAAGCCTGCCCGAGGGCGGCCAGGATGCCTTCACCGCTGATTTTTGAAAAATCGGGGGTGAACAGGAACTTCACTCCTTTCATTTCCGTGTCCAGGGTCACGGCCCGTGCCGCCAGTACAAGCACGATGACAAACAACATAGGCATCAGGATTTTAGAATAACGTTCTATTCCGTTCTTTATGCCGCCGGCCACAATCAGGGCGGTCAGCAGGATGAACCCCAGGGTCCAGAGGGCCGGCTCCACCGGAGCGGCCGTCATGCTCCCGAAAATATCCAGGTAAGCGCCCGGGTCTTGTTGTAAAAAGCCGGGCGTGCATGAGCGGGCGATATAGGACAAGGTCCAGCCGCCTACCACACTATAAAAACCTAAAATGACGAAAGACGTAATTACGCCCAGAATGCCGATGCCCTTCCAACCCGTGCGGGGCGCCAGTATATCGAAAGCGCCGATGGCATTGCGGCCTGAGCGGCGGCCGATGGCAAACTCCGACAACATCACCGGCAGACAGAGCAGCGCCATGAACAAGAGGTAAATGATGATGAAAGCAGCGCCGCCATATTGTCCTACGATATAAGGAAACCGCCAGAGGTTCCCTAAGCCGACCGCCGAACCGGCAGCTGCCACCAATACTCCGAATTTGCTGGCAAATCCGTCACGATTATTTGTTTCCATCAGTGCTGAATTTTAGTTTATACAAAGATAAGTTTTTTCGTATATTTGTCTTTTAAGATTTTAAATTTTATGCAATTAATTAATATTTTTTGTGAAAACACCCGGCAGATGATCCAATGTGAGGCCGGGTCCAGCCTGTTGCAGTTGGTGGATAAATGTTCGGTTTGCCTGCCGCACAGGGTATTGGCTGCTATCGTAGACAACCAGTTGAAAGAATTGAGCTATGCCGTTTACAGGCCGCACAATGTTCGATTTATAGACATCACCCATGCCGACGGGCAGCGGACCTATCAACGTTCGCTTAGCTTCTTGTTGCAAAAAGCCGTACACGATATTCTGCCGGGCTATCAATTACGGGTCGAATATACCGTGCTCAATGGTTTATACTGTGAATTGATAGACCACGGGCGGGTGATCAACCAGTCTTTATTGCAGCGGCTCGAACAGCGCATGCGTGAGTTGGTGGAGGCCGATAAACCATTCATCCGTAAGAAACTGGCCTCCGCTCAGGCGATTGACTTGTTCCGCGCCAACAACCAGCCGGAGAAAGCCTTGCTGCAGGAAACCCGCGGGCATTTTTACACCTCGGTATATTACATGGATGATTACCCCGACCATTTTTACGGCCCGCTGGTACCCTCAACCGCTTACCTGAAAGTCTTTTCGCTGAGCATGTACCAGGAGGGTTTTGTAGTATTGATGCCCAAGCCCGAACAGCCCGACGAGCCGATGGCTATCGTGGTGCAGGAAAAATTATTTGACATTTTCCAGGAAAACAATGAATGGATAAAAATTATCGGCGCCCATACCATCGGCTCCATCAATAAAGCGATAGAAGAGGGGGCGGACAAGCGGCTGATCATGGTATCGGAATCCCTGCATGAAAAAAAATACGCCCAATTGGCCGACCGTATCCGCCACCGGAAAAACAAAGTACGCCTGGTATTGATTGCCGGCCCTTCCAGCAGCGGTAAAACCACCTCCTCCAAGCGACTGGCCGTACAGGCCAAGGTGGCCGGACTGAACCCCGTGCTGCTGGAAATGGACAATTATTTTGTAGACCGGGAACATACCCCGCTTGATGCCGACGGAAATTATGATTTTGAGGACCTGCACGCCCTGGACCTGCCCTTCTTCAACCAACAGCTTCAGGCCATGCTGGCCGGCGAAGAAGTCAACGTGCCCACCTTCGATTTTAAGACAGGTAAGCGGAAATTCGATCCGCAGCGTATCATCAAGATAGGACCGGACGATATACTGATCATGGAAGGCATCCATGCCCTCAACCCCGAACTCACGGCGGCCATCCCCGAAGAAATGAAATACAAGATTTATTGCTCGGCGCTTACCTCGGTGAATGTAGATGAGAACAACCGCATTTCCACTACGGACAACCGCTTGATCCGCCGCATTGTACGCGATGCCAAGTTCCGGAACTACAGCGCTTCCGAAACCATCCTGCGCTGGCCCAGCGTGCGCCGGGGCGAAGACAGGAATGTCTTTCCTTACCAGGAAAATGCGGACATCATGTTCAACTCGGCCCTTACCTACGAGATGTATGTTCTGCGCCGTTATGCCGATCCCTTGCTGCGCCGGATCAAGCCGACCGACCCGGCCTATACCGAAGCCATACGCCTGTTGAAGTTCCTGAGTTACTTCGCAGAAGCGCCCATGTCTATGGAAAGCTATGTGCCGAGCAACTCCATACTAAGGGAATTTATAGGTGGTAGCCTATTTGATTAGAAAAAATTACTTTAGATAATATCATATAATTTATTTTTTATAAATTATTTATGATAAAAATTATTGAAATTAGTAATACTTTCTGTAATAAGTTTTATTGACTTATTATCCAATTTTTTAAACCAATCTATCTCTACTGTTTTTTTGATACCGGCCGGCCGGCTCCAGATTCCGGTCACTAAGCCTTTGTGTATCACCACAGGACGGAAGATGCCGTTGCTGGAAATTGTACGGCGCAGATGTTCAGCCTGCAGGACAGCCGAACGGTCGCGGTAGCCCACCAGGTACTCATCCCAGGCCGGGAGCAGAAAACTCCTTGCCGGCTGAGCCGGTGCTGCAGGGATACCGGATGGGAACCAATACTCCTGCCCTTCAAAATTTTCACTGATTAATTGCGTTTTAACCAATTCCAGGGCTTGGCGGGCAGCTGCTGCAGAGAGTCCGCTCCACCAGGCAAAATCGGGCAGGGTGGCCGGACCATGTCCGGTGAAATAGCGCAGGGCCAGCCTGGCTAAGGCCTCCTCTTTCGGCAGCAATGTCGCTTTAGGCGCCCGCAGGTCCAACAGCGCATAGGTTTGTTTTTTGCCTTTCATGGCGCCGCTGCACACCAAGCCGTCCAATTCGGCGTTCATCATGATGTGGTAAATACGCCCGCCGCCGGTGCCTATCTTCTCCTTCTCCAACGCAGTGGCTATTTCTTCACGTGTCAGGTGCCGGCCATCGGCCAGGACCTTGACAATAATTTTATTGCTTTTTGTGTATTGCGCGTCGTCCAGTTCCAACTCCCGGTCGCGGGCCTTGAACTGCGCCTTGATCCGCTCCCTGGTCAGTTCCAGCATCCAACGGATATCAGTGGGGGAGACCAGGTGCCAGGTGGGCCGTAACACATGCGTGCGCAAAATCTCACCCTTATCACAGGCTGCGTTCACCAGGCTTTCCGTACAAGCAGGCAGGCGGACGCCAATCGCCCACTTTGACATATTCACATCCTGCGCCTGTATGGCGCCGAGCCGGGAAACAATCTCTCCGGCTGTTGTGCAATTGTTAAGGCTTAAGTGCTGGTTGGCCAGGCGAAGGGAGGAGATAGGAAACATATAATGATTGATTTATCCTGTAAATGTACAAAATATTTTGCCGTTTGCAACAGGCCGTAAATGAAGCTAAACAAGGAGAAGTAACCAGTGTGAAAACGCAAAAAGAATTGGAGGATTTGCTAAATTCTTGATGAAAAAGTCATTGTGCAGATCATTGCGATCACCGGCCATTACAAGGATAAATAATTTTCATTATATTTGTCAAATATATTGAAAAATACCTGCTTATGCGTTTTATTCTCCGGCTCAGCCTGCTTGTTTGTATCCTGTTCCCCTTGTCCGCTCGTGCACAGGTCGATATGGATCACTTGATAGACAGCACCATGCGTATTGCTGCCAGGCAATACGGCTACCTGGCCTCCACACTTCCCGCCGGCAGGGCGCCCAAAACATTCCAACACGGGGAGCTGGTAACCTCCGGCACCGGCTGGTGGTGTAGCGGATTTTACCCGGGGACCCTGTGGTATTTATATGAATACTTAAAAGACAGTTCCTTGAAAGTTGAGGCCCTCCGCGCTACCGAACAGCTTGAAAAAGAAAAAGACAACAAAGGAACCCATGACCTGGGCTTTATGCTTTTCTGCAGCTACGGCAATGCTTACCGCCTTACCGGCAACCCGGCGTACAAAGCCATCATCCTGCAAGCGAGCCGCTCACTCAGCAGCCGTTACAACGCTACGGTAGAATGCATCAAATCATGGGACAACCGTTCTGAAGGCTGGCTGTATCCCGTGATTATCGACAACATGATGAACTTGGAAATGTTACTCTGGGCGGCTAAAAATTCCGGCCATGCGGAGTTCGGCGCTATTGCCCGCCGCCATGCCGACAAGACTATGGCCAACCACTACCGCCCCGATTACAGCTGCTATCACGTATTGGACTATGACGCCACCACCGGCGCCCTGAAAGGCCGTTATAACCTGCAGGGCTTGAATGACAACTCCAGCTGGTCACGCGGACAAGCCTGGGGTCTATATGGATATACCATGCTATACCGCGAAACAAAAAACGAAATATACCTGCAGCAGGCCTGCAACATTGCCGATTTCCTGCTTGGGCACCCCCACCTGCCGGCCGACAAAATCCCTTACTGGGACTACGACGCCCCGGATATCCCCAACGCCCTGCGCGACGCTTCTGCCGCCGCCATCATGGCTTCGGCGTTGATAGAGCTCTCACAATACGCCGGCAAAGCCGCTTCGGATAACTACCGCCAAACCGCCGGCACCATGCTCCGCAGCCTCTCATCACCCCAATACCTGGCCGAACCCGGCGCCAACGGCGGCTTCCTGCTCAAACACGGCGTAGGCTTCTTCAACGCCGGCTCCGAAGTCGACGTACCCCTCTCTTATGCGGACTATTACTTTGTAGAAGCGATGTTACGCTGGAAGAAAACCTCAAACAATACTCCCCAATTTTAGCCCTATGCGACAACTACTTTACCTCCTTTTTCTATCCATTCTACCGCTCGGCGCCCTCAAGGCGCAACAGCCGTCTCCGTACCAGGAAACAGCCCTTCGTATCGGCCAAAAAACCTACATCATACGCGATATCCCCAGCCGTTACACCAGGCTCATGCAAGACAGCAGCAATGTCTGGCTGAAAGATTCTACCCAATGGCTCTCCGTCAACCTTCCACATCCGGCCATCTACAACAAACCTTACCAAGTCGATGCCGGCATAAAAATAGACAGCGTACTACTGCTGCAGGTCTTCCGCAAAAAACCGCAACGCCTGGAGGAGTTGCGGCAAACAGAACAGCCGCTGATTTATAGCTACTTAATAGACAAAGAAAGCGGCCGGATAGTAGAGGTGATGTTTGACCTGACGCCCGGCAGCCAACTTACACTGGTGGAACTTTACATGATAGAGGCGGGGCTGAAAAGCATTGTCCGGTTTAACGACTTCCTGTTCGAAGATGAAAACGATACGCTGGAAAATATAAAAGCCCGATATTTTATCCGCCGGCACGCCCATATAGAATTCAAGAAGGTAAAATTCTTTGATATGAGTACCTTATAGGTTACGCTCAAAAAAAGCCTGCAAACGATCACCGTAATCTCCCTGCAGCAACACATGGTGGTTGCCCAGCGGACGCTTCATGAAATAATCTGCCGGTGCATCAAGCCGTACCCGCACCTGCGTGCGGCACATATTCACGTTATCCGTATTTTCCAGCAAAGCGCCGGTCGAAAGATAATATTGATCCAGGCCCTTGCCGCCGCAGCGCAACAACGTGATCCGCCCCTCCGGCAATATCCCCTGTATCGCCACGCCTATGCCGGACTCAAAATGACTGCGGATAATATATTCCTTGCTCTGCTTCAGCCCTATCGTACAATGCGCCCAGACCATTTCACCTGTCCGTGCGTTAATCATAGAAGGGTTGGCCATAAAGCCGGTCACGCCGGTCAATACCTTTGCCAGCAGCAGGCTAAATACGGTCTGTAAATCGCCTTCACAACCACTGATAATTCCTTCGTCATTCAGCAGCGCCAGGGCCAGACACCCGGTGGTAGCCTTCTCGCCCAACAACTGAAAACAACTCAACGAAACGGCATCCAGCCGCTCCTCCTCACAAAGCCGGCGCAGGGCCAGGTACACGCGCAGCGCCTTGCGTATATCTTCAGGACCCGCCTCACAACAAGCGCGGGCATTAGACGTAAACCGCCCATATAATTCCTCCGTCATCGCCTCCGTCACCTGCTCATAATACCCATACAAACGCTCCAGCGCGATATCCACAAACCGCACCCCCCAACGCTGCCGCGCCGCCTCATAATCCACCCCGCTGGCCACCAGCCAGGAGGAGGGCGTTCCTACCACCCCGATACGCGAACGCCCCAGGGTCCTTCGCACGCTGAAATCATGATACAACACCTGCACCCGTTCCAGCATAGCGCCGATATCCCCATGCAGGATCTCACACTTTAATCCCTTTCCGTGCAGCCAGGCGGCGATCTCCAGCGAGGCCGCCAGCGAATTCTGCAAGCCGTCGGCCAGGAGCAGGGCGGGTTGCGGAAGGATGGCGTAATGATCAACCACTGCCTGTTCCACCCCTCCCGTTGCTATAAACACCAGCTTAAAATCATCTTCGCCCAGGGCCGCCGCCACTTCCGGCTCCACCATCTTTACGGTGAAATGCTGCGCCAGGGCCTCTAACAAAGACCGGTGCGCGCTTTGCACGGCCGTTGACTCATGCAGATAAGAAGCAAAAGTAATCAGGTGTATGGTTTCCATTGTATCGTATTATTTTTTCTTGAACAAACGGCCTATCGTCTTCTCCAGATCCTCTACCATAGAACCCTGGTTGGGCAACATCGTCGGATTCGTAAAATCCACTCCGTCTTCCGGCACACCGCTCTGTATAGGATAAACGAGGATAAAACCCGACTCGGAAAAATACTTGTTGAGCAACTGCGGCACCTTAGGCATACTGTCATTATACGACGGGTGGTTCTTGCGGCTGAGCACGATCAGCAAATTATCGTCCGGCTTTACATCACGCGCCAGGATCAGGAAATCATCCCAATCATCAAACGTATTAAATTCCGCATTCACCGGATGTTTGGCATTGATTTTCCGGAGATAATCCATAGTTCCTTTCGAGGAATAAAACACCAGCTTAGCCCCGGTATTCCGTCCTATATTCCACACCTTCACCAGCCAAAACGCAAAACCGATTTCGCGCTCCGCCTTCTCGGGAACAATCACCAAATGACGCTTTACGGTAGCCAACGGCTGCGTCGCCTTGTAGATCAACGTCGTTGTATTACAATTCGTCAAAATCCCCTCCGTCAGATTGCCCAGAAAAGAACCCGTAATACCCTTATTACGATGCAGCCCCAGAATCAGGTCGCTGATCCGGTGCTCACGCACGACACCCGTAATGGCATTCACAATATTCGAATCATAACGCATCAACTCTATCAGGCTGTTATCTGTAGCCGCCGCCGTTTCCGCCGCCCGGTCCAGAATTTTTTTCGCCTCCTTCTCCGCACTGTTGCCCGTCTTGCTGTTCGGGATAACGTGCAGGGCATACAAGCCGTTGCGGTTCTTCTTTGATTTCACCGTTACACAAAGGTCTACCAGTTCGGCCGCGCGTTCCACATCATGCACCGGCATTAAAATGCGCTCTTCCGCCGCATCTTCCGGATCATCATTCGCCTGGGATACCGCCATATTCTTCGCCCCGCGCTGCGCTGCGAAAGAAGCCACCGTACAACTGATCAATATCGTAATAATCGTGCCGTTAAGCACACTGTCATTCAACAACCTTATCGGCTCACCCAGCGCATCATTACCAAGGACAATATTATAGCCCACCAGCACAATAGCCAGCGTAGCCGCCGCATGGGCGCTGCTCAGCCCGAAGATCAGGCTCCGCTCATCGGCCGAAAAACGGAAGGTTTTCTGCGTAAACCAGGCCGCCATAAACTTTGACAACAAGGCCACGGCCGTCATGATTCCGGCCACCTCAAGGGTCTCCCAATCCTTGAAAAAAGCGCGGTAATCAATCAACATCCCCACCCCGATCAGGAAGAACGGAATGAACAGGGCGTTCCCCACAAAACCTATGCGGTTCATCAGGGGCGAGGTATGCGGAATCAGGCGGTTAAGCGAGAGCCCCGCCAAAAACGCCCCGATAATCGGTTCCACCCCTGCCGCTTCGGCTAAAAACGCGGCCAGGAACAACATCCCCAGCACAAAAATATACTGGGTAATATTATCATCATACTGTTTAAAAAACCAGCGCCCGACCACAGGAAACACAAAAATCACAATAGCGGCGAAGAGCAGGAAAGAAACGCTCAACTGCCACCAGAAACCGCTGGACAAATTCCCCGCGGCCAGCCCGGCAATCACCGCCAGCACCAGCAGCGCCAGGGTATCGGTAATTACCGTACCGCCCACCGTGATGGTCACCGCCCGGTTCTTCGCCACCCCCATCCGGCTCACCATCGGGTAAGCAATAAGGGTATGTGAGGCGAACATACTGGCCATCAGTATGGAACTCAATAAAGGAAAATGCATCAGATAATGGCTGGCCAGAAATCCCAAAGCCATGGGTATCAAAAAAGTATACAAACCAAACAAAAGGCTTTTCCCGCTATTCTTCTTAAACTCCGTACGGTCTATTTCCAGGCCTGCTAAAAACATGATATACAACAAACCAACCGTCCCGAACAGAATAATACTGCTGTCGCGCAGCACCAGGTTAAAGCCATGGGGGCCGATCACCGCCCCGGCGATAATCAGACCGATCAGGTGCGGGATACGCAATTTGTTCAGCAGAATAGGGGCAAAAAGGATGATGAACAGTATTAACGAAAAGATTAACACCGGATTATCAAGTGGTAACGAAAGATGTAAGCGGTTGAATATTTCATTCATAATTTTCAAAGATACCATTTTTTAGTTAACTTTGCAAGTCAACAACTTAAATTTTCTCGGATGAAAATAGAAAGTATTAGACTTAGGAACTTCAAGACCTTTCAGGAATTAGAAATAAGGGACTTACCTTCGCTGGCTATTTTTACCGGGGCCAATGGCGTAGGGAAAACCACCCTTTTTGACGTCTTCGGTTTTTTAAGTGATGCCTTGAAAAACAATGTCCGGCATGCTCTTCAGAAAAGAGGCGGATTTAAAGAAGTTATTAGTAGAGGACAAAGCGGCACTATTGAAATAGAGTTGCAGTTCCGGTTAGAGATAGCAAATAAGGAGCGCTTGGTCACCTATCACCTGGAAATCGGAGAAGAAGCAGGAAAGCCAATCATAGAGAGAGAAATTTTAAGATACAAAAGAGGACCGTATGGTTCGCCATACCGTTTTCTTGATTTTTCAAAAGGCAGCGGGTATGCTATCAGCAACGAAGAAGACTTTGATAAAAAAGATGAAGACCTGAACAGAGATAATCAAAAATTGGGGTCTCCCGATATATTAGCCATTAAAGGACTTGGGCAGTTTGATAAATTTAAAGCGGCCAATGCCTTCAGAAGTTTTATTGAGAATTGGCATGTGTCTGATTTTCACATAGCCGATGCGCGTCCCAGCCAGGAGACAGGCTATGCTGAACACCTTTCTACCACGGGCGAAAACTTATCTTTAGTCGCTCAATACATGTACGAAAACCATCGTGATATATTCAATGTTATACTGGAAAAAATGAAAGCCAGAGTTCCCGGAATCAGCAATGTTTCTGCGGAATCCACATTAGATGGACGAATCGTACTGAGATTTCAGGACGGATCGTTTAAAGATCCTTTTATCGCCAACTTCGTATCAGATGGTACTATTAAGATGTTTGCCTATTTGTTATTACTCCACGACCCCAACCCTCATCCCTTCTTATGTATTGAAGAACCCGAAAACCAATTATACCCCAATCTTCTGGTTGAATTATTAGAAGAATTCCGGCTTTATGCCCAACGAGGAGGTCAGGTCTTCGTATCATCCCATTCTCCGGATTTGCTCAATGGCGCTCATCCCGAAGAGGCATATTGGTTAGTAAAAGAAAAGGGGTACAGTAAAATCGAACGGGCATCCAATCATCCGGAAATAAAAGCACTATTTGACGCCGGCGATCAATTGGGTTATCTCTGGAAACAAGGTTATTTTAGAGGAAATACACGCCGTTAGTAATGAATTCAACAGTTATAGAAATACTAACGGAAGAACCTTCTATGGAGAATTTCCTTCGGGTAATTCTACCGAAAATTTTACCGGAAGATTATGCTCTTGATACGAATTGCTTTATCAGGCCCCACGAAGGGAAAAGCGATTTGCAAAAATCTATCAGGACAAAGATAAAAGCTTGGCCGCATTATGGCTATCCGGTGAAAGTCCTCATCATACATGACCAAGACTCCAATGATTGTAAGCAACTAAAATCCTCTTTGCTGGAACTTTTTAAAGATACGACAATCCCCGTTATAGTGCGTATAGCCTGTAGAGAATTAGAAAACTGGTATTTGGGCGATATGCCGGCCATAGAGGCAGCCTACCCGGACACGAAAGCCTCATCACTGAAAGCAAAAAGTAAATACCGCAATCCTGATAAGCTATTTGGTGCTTTTGAGATGAATGAACTCACTAAAAATTTCGGCAAAACACACGCCTCCAGAGTAATACCTCAATATATGGAAATGGATAAAAATAACTCTATTAGTTTCAGACACTTACTGAGCGGCCTGCGCAAATTAATAGATATTAAGACCTAAGTTTATTAAATTGTCTTACCTTTGCGCCCGTCTAAATAAACTAAATCTGTTTTCAGGCGTCTAATAACAGTTACTGAAATACTGAAACAGAAGAAGAAAATGATGAAATTTCCAAATACATTACAGGAACTACTCTACAACAGTGTAGCGCAGTTCGGACATCGGCCGGCCCTGTCTTTTGCAGGAGGCGCAGCCTGGACATACCGTGATTTTTACGGTCATGTGTATGAGATTCAGCAACTGCTGATGTCAAAAAAAGTAGCCCCGGGAGACCGTGTGGCCCTGCTCGGACACAACTCACCCAACTGGGGCGCGGCCTATTTCGCCATCGCCACCATGGGGGCGACAGTAGTGCCCCTGCTGCCCGACTTCTCGAAACATGAGTTGGACACCATCCTCGGCCATGCGCAGTGCAAGGCGGTGTTTGTGTCAAAACGACTGGAAGAAAAACTCGAGAGCACCCCTGCGGAAGAAAAGATCCTGCTTGACAACCTGCAATTCACCGGCCTTACGCCCCCGGCGCGCACCGCTGCCAACGGCCATATTACTCAGCCCGGAGAGTTGTTATCCATCATCTACACCTCGGGTACGACCGGGAAATCAAAGGGCGTGATGCTCTCGCACAAAAACATCTTGCGCCAGCTGGAAATGACTAAAAAAATCCAACCGGTGCAGCAAGACGACATCTTCCTGTCCATACTGCCCCTCTCACACACCTACGAAAACACCCTGGGCTTCTTACTGCCCCTGCTCTGCGGCGCTTCCGTCAACTACCTGGAAAAACCGCCCACACCCTCGGTCTTACTGCCGGCCCTGCAACAGATCCGGCCCACCTATATCCTTACGGTGCCCATGATCATCGAAAAGATCTTCCGCGGCACGGTATTGCCCCAGCTGCGTAAGACCGCCTTACAACGCGCCATGTACCGCGTTCCGGCCCTGCGCAAATTCATGCACCGCAAAGCGGCCGAAATGATGTACGAAAAATTCGGCGGACGCCTTGTATTTTTCGGTATCGGCGGCGCCAAACTCGACGCACAGGTTGAACAATTCCTCAAAGAAGGCCGTAAAATACCCTATGCCATCGGCTATGGCCTGACCGAGACCGCCCCCCTGATTTCCGCGGCCACTGCGGGGATGAAACACTACCAAAGCGCCGGCTTCCCCCTTGACGGCATCACCCTGCACATCAACGAGCCCAAGAAAGGCGAAGGTGAAATTTGGGTGAAAGGCGACAACGTCATGCAAGGCTACTACAAAGAAGAACAAATGACGGCCGAAGTACTCACCGGCGGATGGTTCCGCACCGGCGACCTGGGCCTGATCGACCATCACGGCCACCTGCACATCAAAGGCCGGCTCAAAAACATGATCCTGGGGCCGAACGGAGAAAACATCTACCCCGAAGAAATCGAAACCGTCATCAACAGCTACAAAGGCGTCCTGGAATCACTGGTTGTAGAACGCAAAGGCCGCCTGGTTGCCATGGTACATGTAAACCGCGAAGAACTCGAAAAGCAGTACGCCGCCATGAAATCCGAATTCGGACAAAAATGGGAAAGCAAGAAAGCCGAATGGGAACACAAAAAAGAAGAAATCAAACAATACGTTGAAGAAAAACTGGAAGAAATGCGCCTCGAACTGATGGTCTACGTCAACGAAAGGGTACGTAGTTTTTCACAATTATCAATGGTAGAGGTCGTTCCTGTGGAGTTTGAAAAAACGTCCACCCAGAAAATCAAACGTTATCTCTACAAATAATTGGGTGCGGCATACTTTTTGCTGTAAAAGGTTAAAACGTATTTCTCATGGAGAATAAAACTTCAACCTTTTCAAAAATTTTGTTCAGCCTCACCGTGGCTTTCCTGGTGACGGCCTGTGTAATGTTCATCATTTCATCATTTGCCGTAAGGGACGACGGCGGATTCATGAAATCGAACGCTTTCGGTAGCCTGATATATTGGATACTGACCATCTCCGGCGGTATCTGGTATGTTTACAGGTTCGGTTTCCCTAAAGCCAGAAAGGCGCCGGACGAAGGGGAAAAAACCTACCTCGTATTACTGTCCGTTTTCGTACCCCTGCTTATCGGCATGGGCATGGCTTTGGTCGTGTATTACGCCTTCTACGGACTGCTACTCCTGCTGATGGCCTCTTTGGGCTATGTAGTAACCGTAGCGCTGATCGCCGGCCTCTTCTTTGCCGTGAGGTTCCTGATCAACCTTTATTTTAAACCGACGGACAACAACACCCAGCAGACCTGGCTGGTGATTCTCTCCCTGCTACTCTCCATCGGTTTGTTAATCATTGCCTTCTACGCCACGGAGGCGCTACGCAGCGGTATTCAACCCTAAACTAAATTATAGCGGTATGCAAAAACTATTTTACCTTATTGCCGGATTGATACTCTCTACCGCCCTTACGGCGCAGGACAAAACCACTCCGGTAGCCTCTTCCATTTCAAATGTGACCGTCTTCCTGAGCGGAGCCGAGATCCAACGCAACGGCGCACTCCCCCTTAAAGCCGGTATGCAGCAGGTCGTATTCAACAACCTGCCGGCCAATATTAATCCGCAAAGCATACAGGTTTCCGGCCGGGGGAACTTCACCATCCTTGGGGTAAGCCACCGCATCAACTACCTGCAAGCCGCGGGCAAGAGCAGCGAATTTAAACAAATAGAAGACAGCCTGCGGATAGTAAATGATCAGCTCGAACAGCAAAAAGCCGCCATGAATGTCTTGGCGTCTGAGCGCAACATGCTCAAAGCCAACGAGGCTATAGGCGGTACGCAAACCGGTGTCAAGCTATCGGAACTGAGCGCCTTTGCAGACTACTACCGCAAACGCCTGACCGAACTTAATGCCCAGCGCATAAAAGTAAATGCCGCTTTGGCCGGATTACGGAAAGATTCCGTACGCATGCAAAAACAACTCAACGAACTAAACCACAAGCCCCAGCGCCCCACCTCCGAAATTGTGGTAGACCTTACGGTCCCGGCGCCTGTTAATGCCCAATTTACCATCAGCTACTTAGCCTATGATGCCGGCTGGAGTGTAAGTTACGACCTGCGTTCCGCAGAAGTGAACAAACCCATTGCCCTGACCTACAAGGCACAGGTATACCAAAACACCGGCGAGGACTGGAAAAACGTCAAACCCGTATTTTCCACCGCCAATCCTACCGTTAACAGTACCAAGCCCCTGCTGAACCCCTGGTACCTTTCATTCTACGAGCCCCAGCCCGTAATGCTTGCTTACGGTGTAGCCAAAGCCCACAACCGTCAGGCTCCCGAGGCGGCTGTCTGCCCTCAGATGAAGCGCGAAGAACTCCTGCTTATGGATGCTGTCGCCCCCACGGCCGCCACTGCAGCAGATAGGACCAGCGTCAGCGAAAGCCAGACCAGCGTGGAATTTACGATAGATGTACCCTACACCATTGCCAGTGACGGGCAGCAACATGCCGTAGAACTGGCCAACTACTCACTGCCTGCCACCTACGAGTACTATGCCGTCCGCAAATTGGAAAAAGACGTCTTCCTGCTGGCTAAAACCACCGGATGGGAACAATTGAACCTGCTTCCCGGCGCCGCCAACCTCTTTTTTGAAGGAAGATATGTAGGCCAGTCTTACATTGAAACCCAACAAACCGGAGACACCTTATCCTTATCCTTAGGCCGCGATAAAAACATCACGGTTACACGGACCCGCAAAAAAGACTTTGCCGAAAAGCAATTCCTGAGCAGCAATATTACCGAAACCCGGGAGTGGGACCTCAGCATACAGAACCGGAAGAGTCAGCCGGTGGTAATTACAGTAGAAGATCAAATACCGGTATCTACCACAAAGGAAATCAAGGTAGAAACCATAAATACCTCCGGTGCGGCGGTAGAAGCGGCCACTGGTAAGCTAACATGGAAATATACTATTCAGCCACAGGAAACTAAGTCGATGAACTTAAAGTACAGTGTTAAATATCCGAAAGACAAAAAAGTGATCCTGGAATAAGCATTGTTGCCACAAAAAAAGCCGGCTTGGAAATATAATCCAAACCGGCTTTTTTATAGGCAGCCATAGCTACTATTTCTCTTTCTTCAGCAAATCACGGATTTCGCGGAGGAGTTCAATATCTTCGGGTGTGGGAGCGGGGGCGGCAGGGGCGGCGGGGGTTTCGTCCTGCTTGTGCTGCAACTTCGTAATACCTTTTATCAGAAGGAATATACAGAAAGCCACAATAATAAAATCAAAAATTACCTGCAGGAAATTGCCGTAAGCAATGACAACGGGTTGGGCATCCATGCCGGTCACCGCATCAATAGCGGCCGTCGGGAGCGTTATACTAAGCTCCTTGAAATCCACACCGCCGATCATCCAGCCCAAAGGCGGCATCAGGATATCATTGACCAGAGAAGAAACGATCTTGCCGAAAGCCGCACCGATAATAATACCGATGGCCATATCCACAACATTGCCACGCAAAGCGAAGGCCTTAAAATCATTTAAAAACTTTTTCATTACTATATACTATTTATTTTGTGTTACTTTCTACAGGCAAGTAGGCGGGCCTCCTCATACAAACGTTGCTCTTCTTCGGTTTCCGGATACAATACGATACCATGCGGCATAGACTTAGTGTGCTCATCCACATAACAGAACGTAATAAAACCCTCCGTACAAATGACATCCGGCTCTTTCTCTTCCGTCACCTTCACATAAGCCATAATCGTACTGCGGCCGGTATACACAATCCGGCTTTCGAAACACAACACATCGCCCAGCCGGCCGGGACGCATAAAAGCCATACCGTGTATCTTCAGGCAGACCACATTATCGGGCGGCAGGCGGCGCGCCACACAGATAAAAGCAGATTCGACGAACCATTCGGAACAACGGCCCGCAAACAAGGTGCCGTGGTGATTAAGGTCTTCGGACTTGACCAGGCGAAAAGATTTGGTAATAGGAAACATGATAGATAAAAATTATTAATTAAAAACAATAAAAACATTAGCGGATCGGCCGGGCCTCGGTAGACTGGATCCCGCTGGCGATCTCCGGCACCAATCTACTTTTACGGACATAAGCCGGACGAGACAGCCGGCGCACCAGCGGACGGTAATGTTCAAACGCCGCCGCCGCCGCGAAGCATACAAGCCCGAAACACACAATACTGAGCGATAGCCCGCATAACTTCTCTACCGCGCTGAACAGCATACTGCCCAACGGCGCCATCCCGATCAGCGCCATACTGTAAAAACTCATCACCCGCCCGCGCTTATCTTCATCGGACAAGGTTTGCAACAGCGTATTGATAGAGGCCATGGCCGCGATCAACCCGAAACCTGCGGGAAAAGCGATGATCAGCGCCAGCCAGGTCCACTGAACATACGCAATGGCCGGCAAGCCTATGCCGAACAAAGCGCAACAAAGCGTCAACACCTTACCCAGCCCCAGCACGCTTTTCCGCGCTGCCATATAAATAGCCGCCAGCAGGGCGCCGGCGCCGAAACTCGACATCAGGAAACCCAGCGTTTCGCTTGACCCGTGCAAGACCTCGCGCACATAAGCAGGAACCACCACCAAAAAAGGCATACCGAAGAAACTGATTGCCCCAATCATCAGCAACAGTGTACGGATCGGCAAATAACCGAAGGCATAATGCGCCCCCTCCTTCAACTGCTCCAATATCCGGAATGCCTGCTTCTCCTTCACATTATACTGCAACGTCATTTTTGTAATAGCCACTATCACCGCAATATAACTCACCGCGTTGATCAAAAAACACCAAGCCTCCCCAAAGCCCCCGACCAGTAAACCGCCCAGAGACGGCCCTACCAGGCGTGCGCCGTTGAATACCGCAGAATTCAGCGCAATGGCATTGCTCAGGTCCTCTTTACGGTCCACCAGGTCCATCACCATAGACTGCCGCGTTGGACTGTCAATAGCATTGATAACCCCCACAAAAAGACCCAGAAGCAAAATGTGCCAGACCTGTATGGACCCGGTAAACATCAGTACGGCCAGGGTCGCGGCTTCCAGCATAAAACAACACTGGGTAATGATCAGCATCCGCTTACGGTTTATCCGGTCCAGCAACACCCCGGCAAAAGGCGAAATGAAAAAACTGGGCAACTGCGTAATCACATTAATTGTCGCCAGTAAAACTACTGATCCGGATAGTCTGTAAATCAGCCAACTCATCGCAATGCTCTGCATCCATGAGCCGGTGACCGAAATACACTGCCCGATAAAATAAAGCCGGTAATTCCGCGAACGCAGGGACGAGAAAATCCCCTTCAGTGCCCCCAGATTATTGGGGATAAGCTCCTTAATGGCCACTCTCCTATGTCTCTTGCCGAAATGCATATATACTACAAAGATACAATTTTTATGCCGGACTTGTTAGTCCTCCGGATAAAAGAAATAGCTATTACAAAATAAGACAACTAAAAAACCGTATCTTTACAAAAAATAATTTACTCATCCGTTGGCGCGCTCACGTACAATAATACTGGGAATGCAGACACTTCCTTACCCCAGCCAGTTCTTGTTATTCGCCCATTAAAAGAATAAAGACCAATGATTTTTTTTGCCTGGCCCCGCCTCAACGCCTTCAATTGGATGCTCATCATCGCCATTGTCTTATTGAATGTGCTGGAAATTATCGTCTCCGGGCAGACAGACACGATAGCTACCATTGCCTCTATCGCCGGTGTATTATGTGTTATTCTATCGGCCAACGGCCACATCAGCTGCTATTTTTTCGGTTTGATTGAAGTCCTGCTTTATGCGTTGATTGCCTGGAAATCCCGCTTTTATGGCGAAGTTATGCTTAACGGCCTCTACTTTTTACCCATGCAATTTATCGGTTTCTTTAACTGGCGAAAAAATATAGACAACGAAGCGCTGGTCAAAAGCAAATACCTGAGCAATAAACAAAAAATCATTATTTTTATTTCAATAGCTGTTTTAACCTTTGCATATGGACTGATTTTAGACAGGATAGAAGGCAATAATCCCTATCTGGACGCCAGCACCACCATCCTCTCCGTTATCGCCATGCTCTTAATGGTTCGCGCCTTTGTAGAACAATGGTGGCTGTGGATCATCATAGACCTGCTCACCGTCGGCAAATGGATAATGGCCTGGATAGAGCATGAGCCCAATTCGGCCGTAATGGTAGCCATGTGGGGAATTTTTCTCATTAACAGTATTTACGGATATTGGAATTGGCAGCGGCGGGCAATACAGGCGCGCTCCTCCTTTTGATTTTTTCGGCCGATAATGATTTTTTGCGTATCTTTGTCCTTCTTTTAAGGAAAACTATGCGATCATTTCTTGAACTTTTCGGGCGTTATATCCTGCTTATGCGTAAGGTTTTTACCCGTCCGGACCGCATGCCGGTATTCTGGCGGCAGCTTATGCTGGAAACCGAAAAGCTGGGGCTCAGTTCCATCCCCATTGTGGCCATTATTTCCGTATTCATCGGTGCGGTGATAGCCCTGCAATCTTCGTTCAATATGGCCAGTCCCCTCATCCCCAAAATGTATGTGGGCTTTATGACCCGTGAAACCATGGTGCTTGAATTCAGCTCCACCATGATCGCGCTGATCCTTGCCGGGAAAATCGGCTCCAATATCGCCTCCGAAATCGGCAGTATGCGTATTACGGAGCAGATTGACGCCATGGAAATCATGGGGGTCAATTCGGCCAACTACCTCATCCTGCCTAAAATTATTTCGGCCACCGTATTTAACCCCCTGCTTATGCTGCTGAGTTTTGTGGTGGGCTTAATGGGCGGCTGGCTGGTGGTGGCGGCTACCGGAATCATTACCGTTAGCCAGTATATTGACGGCCTGCAGATGGAGTTCAATACGTTTTACATTACCTACAGCATGATAAAAATGGCGGTGTTCAGCTTTATCATTACTTCCGTGGCATCCTTCTTCGGTTATTACGCTTTCGGCGGATCATTGGATGTCGGCCGTTCAAGTACCCGCGCCATTGTGGCCTGCTGTGTGGCCATCCTGGTATTCAACCTTATCCTTACCCAACTCTTATTATAACCGGAAATGATCAAAGCCAATCATATTTACAAGTCATTTAACGGAAAAACCGTACTTAACGATGTGTCGGTGACTTTTGAACCGGGCAAGACCAACCTTATTATCGGCGCCAGCGGTATGGGCAAAACCGTACTCCTGAAAACCCTGGTGGGGCTTCACGAGGCCGACTCCGGAGAGATCTGGTACGGGGATGTGCTGTTCAATAAATTGCCCTTTACCGAAAAGAAAGCCATGCGCCAAAATATCGGGATGCTCTTTCAGGGGGCGGCTTTGTTTGACTTTGCCACCGTAGAAGAAAACGTCATGTTTCCCCTTACCATGTTTACCACTATGTCTTTAGAAGAAAAGCGCGAACGGGTAAATTTCTGCCTCAAAAGGGTAAATATCATCAATGCCGAAAAGCGCTTTCCGTCGGAGCTCAGCGGCGGAATGCAGAAACGCGTAGGTATTGCCCGCGCCATAGCCCTGAATCCTGCTTATCTTTTCTGTGATGAACCGAACTCCGGACTTGATCCGAATACCTCTATCCTCATCGATAACCTGATCCGTGAAATTACCCAGGAATATAACATCACTACCGTGGTGAATACCCACGATATGAATTCTGTGATGGAGATAGGTGACAAAGTAGTCTTTATCTACCAGGGAAAAAAATGGTGGGAGGGTAGCTCCGCCTGTATCCTGCAGGCCGACAATCCGGAACTCAACAATTTTGTATTCGCCTCCAACATGACCAAGATGTTGAAGAAACTCTCCGCCGGGAACAAAGACTAAGAGACGGCTTATTCCATGTAGGCCCCCCGGTATACGCCACTTTCCCTTATCTACTTTGTGTTTTTCGTCGAGAGCAGTCCGCAGGCGGCCATGATATCTTCGCCGCGAGAGCTGCGGATAGTGGTCATTACGCCCTTTCCCATCAATGCATTCTTGAATTTTTCCATATTGCTTTCCAGCGCCGGCAGCAGCGGACTGTCTGGGATGGTATGAAAACGGATGAGGTTTACCCGGCATTCCAACCCTTGCAATAACTTGGCCAGCTCAATGGCATGCTGCGGCGAATCATTCCAGCGGTCAAACATAATATATTCAAAACTCACCCTGCGCTGTCCGCTCCAGTCATAAGCGCGGATCACGTCCATCACCTCTTCCAGCGGATAAGCCTTCTGCATGGGCATCGCATCCTCCCTTTCACGATCGAAAGGGTTATGCAGGCTGATGGCCAGGTTACACTGGCTTTCATCCAGGAAGCGTTGCAGTGCAGGCAGCACGCCGATACTTGAGACCGTAATGCGGCGCGGGCTCCAGCCGAAGCCCCAGGGGGCGGTGAGTATTTCAAGGCTTTTGAGTACATTATCGAGATTATCCATCGGTTCGCCCATTCCCATATACACGGCATTGGTCAGTTGGTCGCGTTCCGCCACATTGCGGAATTGTCCGATAATCTCACCGGCGGTCAAATGGGCTTGGAACCCTTGCCGCGCCGTCATGCAAAAACGGCAACCCATGCGGCAGCCGGCCTGTGACGAGACACACAAGGTCGCCCGTTCCGCCTCCGGTATCATCACCGTTTCTATACACTGTCCGCCATGCAGCGGAAATAAATATTTGCGGGTGCCGTCTGTTGAGCTTTGTACGGTCAGCGGCGCCGCTCCGCCCACTTCAAACTGAGCGTTCAATTGCTCTCGTGCTGTTTTGGACAGATTGGTCATTTCATCAATCGTGGCCGCATGTTTTTTATACAGCCAATCGGCAATCTGTTTTCCGGTGAAGCCCGGTAATCCCATTGTTTTTACCAGTTGTGTAAGTTCATCGGGCGTTTTTCCTAATAGGGGCGTTAGCATATGAGCGTTTTAATTTTCTACAAAAGTAAAAAATATTTTCGTAAAAATTTGGAAGTTCAAAAAAAATGTTTTTACCTTTGTGCCAAGAAAAAATAAACAACCACCGTTTAAACCACTCTTAAAAGCAACCACCATTTTATGAAAAACAACCACTCGTTTCTCGCAACGCTTTTGGCGTTGGGCCTTACGGCTACAACATCCTACGCACAAGGTATAGGGACCAAACTCGACACTTTTGTCGAAGGTGAACTCAAGCCTATTTTCCGGGCTGTGGCAGTGGCTACATTCATCATCGGTTTTCTTTTTGTGATCGGCTACATCTTTTTTGCCGACTCCAAAAAGTCGAAAAAAGTAATCATGAACGTCGTTATTGCATGCGCCGTATTGGCCACGCTATCCGGCGTTCTGGCATGGGTTAAGGGTATCCTCTAACGGAATGCCGGAGACGGTAAAAATCAACAAAGACATCAGGGCCACTCCGAGAGTCTTCGGTCTTTCTTTGGTGTTTTTTGTACTCCAATTCATGGTGTTTGGAGTATCCGCCCTGGTGTTCCTTATGAATGCGACCTGGATAAAAATTATGGCCTGTGGGTTACTGAATATAGCCGTTTACTTTTTTTTCTATCGCTTATCCAACAAGGGACACCAACAGCGGATTTTACTTTCGCCGGATATCAATCTGCAAATTGATACAGCAAAAGCAAAATACAAGGTATGAATAAGTCGCCCTTACAACCCATTATCCATAGCCGTGATAACTGCGTTTACACGAACAACGGAACCTTTCTCATGGGCTTTGAAATCACGCTTCCGGAGGTCTTTTCCCTTCCGGAAAGCCGGATAGAGCGCAGCCGCCAGGTCTGGCAGAGCTTTATCAAAAACCTGCCCGAAGGTACCATCATTCACCGGCTTGACACATTTATAGAACAGGCTTTTGATGTGTCGCAATTGCCCGCCGAAACTTATTTTCAACAGGCCTACCGCCGGCATTTTACCGGAAGGGACTGCCTGCTGCATCGTGCCCTGCTGTTCGTGTCTACGGCTAAACTCAAGGGCTTTGACCAGGCGTTGCTTAATCCTTTTGCTGACTATACGCTGGATACCGCGATTGATGACCAGCGGTTTATTAATGAAGAATTTCGCGCCGCCGTAAATAATGGCGTCGCCTACCTTAACCGCGAGCGCTTATTTGCGGTGCGTCCGTTGGAACAACAGGCACTTTGCCGGCTCAATTTTCAGTACTTTAATCTTTTTGAGGAGGCCCATTCCAAGACCCTTGATTTTAACACAGCCCTGAAAACCGCAGAGACCGCTATTCACCTCCGGATAGGCGACCGGCTGGTCGGCGCTTTTAGCCTATACGATGAAAAACAACTGCCCAATACCTTAGCTTCTACCGTGCGGGATCCCTACCTCGACAACAAAGCGGACTTCCACACCGGCCTGGGAGACTTGTTCGGCCTGTATTTCCGTCATCCGCACTACCTGAGCACCGTGATTTACCGTGACAGCCTGGCCTACTGGACAAGCCGTATCAAGGCCAAGGCCGATGAATATGCACGGCTGGCTTTTCTGTCCAAATCTTTTGCCGAACGCCGCGAAGAACTGGAGCAACTACACAATGAACTTACCGGAAACTATAATAATGATTTTCTTGTGCGCAGCAATACTACCGTTGTTTTCTGGTCGGCCGACCCGCAGGGCTTCGACAAGATAAAAGGCGAACTCTCGGCCGTCTTCCAGGGGCAGGACATTCATCCCTATTATCCTTCCGGTAAACACCTGAAAAACCTTTTTGTAACCGCCAATCCATTTTTTGCAGCCAACAATACCGCCCTCTCCCTTTATCCCAATTTCTGCGCCGCTCCCGTCTCCTTCTTTACCACGGTGGGGAATTACCGCCGCGATCCTTCCGGCCTCTTTTTTGCCGACCGCTTCAATGTTCCTGTTTGCCGTGACTTGTGGGATAGTGATAAAAAATATATTAAAGCGCGGAACTTTGTACTCATTGCGCCCACCGGAGAGGGCAAAAGTTTTTTCCTGCAGGAATTCATGCGCCAGATGAAAGAAGCCGGCGTCATCTTAGTCATTATCGATCTCGGAAACTCTTTCCGGAAGTTCGCCCGCCTCCTGGGCGATGACGCCGCTTTTATTGAGTATAAGCAGGGGCATTCGCTTGGGGTCAATCCGTTTAACAGGGCGCTTCCGGTATTGTTGGAACCCGAGCAATTAGGCGGGCTCGCGGAATTTGTATTCGCCCACCTTGACGCCCGGACGCCCATGCAGGAGAGTGACCGGATCTTCTTGCGTAATTGTATCCGTTACTACATTGAAACTTGCCGAACCAGGCTTTCCTTTCGCCACTTTATTTATTTTATCCGCCGGGAGGAGGCCTTGATCAGAGATAAGTTCAAAGAAGAATTGCAGTACTTCGATTTTGATAAGATGAAAATTTTTCTGTCGGACTTTATAGATGGCGGAACCTTTGATTTTCTTTACACGGATCGCGAAACGGATTTCAGGGTTTCGGATTCGCTGCGCAACAAAAAAGTGGTGGTTTTTGAGATTGACCAGGCGCGTGACAATGAACGTATACTGGGCGTGCTGCTGCAAACCATCAAGGAAACCATACACATGAATATATGGAGCGATAAAAGCAAGCGCGGCTATATCCTTTTTGAAGAATTCGCCAAGACCCTGAAGTTTGGCAACACCCTGGCCCAGGTGGAATTTTACTATCAGGCTATCCGCAAGCAGGAAGGCGGGATCGGGATTGTACTGCAAAGTACGACACAGATCCCGCGGAACGCCACCGCCGACAGTATCTTTGAGAACACCCAGCTCTTATTCGCCCTGTACAATGAGAACGGCTATCAGCACATGCAGGAGCGCTTGAACATTACCGACGAACACATGCTGCGCCAGCTGAACAGCCTGAAAAACAATTTCAGCGGTGCGCGCAAATACAGCGAGGTGTTTGTCCGGCAAGGCCACCGCTATAATGTTTTCCGCCTCGAAGTCTCGCGGGAGCAGTACCTGGCTTATATCACCGACGGTGAGGAGCAGGCCGCCCTGACCGCCCTGGAGCAACAGGGTAAAACAATTTATGAAGCCATTGAACATTTAAAATAAAAAAATATGAAAACTTGGACTAAATACGTATTGACAGCCCTGCTATCCGTAGGCCTGGTGATGGCTGTGCCGGCACGTTCCGATGCGTTTATCGGAGAAATTATTGGTTTGGTTAAAGACGTCGGTACAGCCGTTTCCCGGGCGGCTAAGGTGATGAAATGGTCGCAGACGGCCATGGAAGTGGCCACTTATCCCAATGAATATATCAGGGAGGCCAACAGTATCATGGCGGATATTGAGGCCTTGAAACAAATGGCGGCCCAGGCCAGCCTCTCGGTTGATGATATGAACAGATTTCTTCAACTCAGCCAGCAGTACATTAAAGTACTGGATACTTCACTGAAAGAGTTTGAGGGAATTGTTGATATTATTACCGAAAGTTTTTCGGTGATGATGACCGATGCCGGCCAGGGCGTTAATATGGAAGAGGTCATACAGCGGGTGAAAAGCATGCACAAGAACAATATGCAGGCCCTTTCCGGCGCCCGGCGTATTGTCAACAATACCAAGGCCCTGGTGAGCAATTGCCATGCCGCCAATACGGTCATTAACAATGCTGCAAGGTTGAAGTAAATGGACGAGTTGGTACAACAACAGGTGCAGGCGGTGAAAGACAACCTTTCGCTGCACGAGGCGTATAAAACGGTGATGGAGGCCAATAAGGCCTTTCTGGGTGATTTTCATACCGTCCTTAATGTCCTGTGTGTCTTGTTTATCCTCCTGAATTTTTTACGAAGTATACAGCAGCAGCCTTTTGTGTTTTCCGGCGACCGGAAGGGCGCGCTCTCCCCCTTTTTTCTGATTAGCCATGTCGGGTTGATTTTTGCCATCTTATTCTATCAGCAGATTTTTAATTTCTTTGAAAACATGCTGGTGGGCTTGAGTGACGGTATTGTAATCAGCGCCGGAACCGCCCAGGAAATATGGGTGGAGACCCTCAAAGAGTTTTTTGCCCAGGCCAGCTGGGATACGGCGGTGAAATTGGCCGAGCAAAATACTGCGCTGGATCCGGCCCTGATCAATATAGAAGCGCTGGGTAACGCCTCCGGGGTTACTATCCCGCCCAATACCTGGGCCTATGCCTTTTCGGCCTTTAGTACCATCGTGGCTTTTTTCAATTATTTGATGAGTTTCACGGCCTATATCGACCGCTCGCTGATCCTTTTGTTGCTGAACACGTTGTCTCCGCTGGTTTTTGCCCTTTCCATCATGCCGGACTACCGGCGCCTGGCCGCCCGCTTTTTTGTCCTGCTGCTGGCCATTACGCTGGTGTATCCCTTCACCCTGATCGGCTTCAATATTGTAGATATTTTATACCTCCGTTTTTGTGATTTATTGAAAATAACCAATAAAACAAACAGTCTGCAGGGCTTTGCCAATATTATCGCCCGCAAAGGCGACACCAACCTGCTCAACCTGGTGGAACAATTGAACTACCATGTTTTTCTACGCTTGCCCCTGTTGTTGTTTGTTCTCTTTTTAAAGTTGAAATACTTAAATCTTATAGCCAGGACAATATGGAAAATATTGAAAACTTAGACACCCTTGTCATCGATGTACGTGCGGGGGTTGTAAAAACAAAACTGTTTATATGGGCTGCGCTGGTCATGGTCCTTGTAGCCATTACGCTGACCACCGGCATCGCTATGTTTTACAGTGAGCAGACCATTGATAAAGTGCGCATTATTGACCGGCAGGGCTATAGTTATAGTTCTGCGGTGGTTGATCCGGAAAGGGCCGTCGATTTACAGATCAGGGCTTTCTTGCTGAATTTCTGCAAGCTTTGTTACCAGTTTGACAAGCACAATATTGAGCCGAACCTCAACAGGGCATTGGCCCTTGGCGACGAGTCCGTCGGCGCTTATATCGAATTGCACCAACGGCCCGGTGATGTTTACCAGGCGGTGAAAGGGCTGGGCCGGGTGGCTACGGTAAATGAAGCGGAGATACTGGACAACCTGCGGTTGCTGGATAATAGCTTCTCGCTTTCGTTTACCCAGCAGTTGACGGGTACGGCCGGTTTATCTTACCGCATACTGGCCACCGGCAGCGTGGTGTATGTGACCCCCGGGAGTGTAGATAATCCCAATGGTTTTTGTATTGTGGGGTATACGGAAATTTATCAATCGATGAACTAAAGCAATGAAAAAAATCTCTTCCAAAAAAATTACAGGCGCGGCGGTTTTATTGTTTTTATTACTAACATTCATAGTGCTGGCGCCGCGCCTTTTTTTTGCAGCTGCAGACAATGATGCGGGAGGAACGCGGATCCTCAGGCGCCAGTCGCCGGTAGACTTGTCGCATTTCGCCTCGCATGTGGAGCCCGGACTCGAGCCGCGGACATCCTCTGCTTCCTTTCCGGCTGCCGGTAATGGCAACCCGCTTAGTCCGGAGGAGATACGGCAGGCTTTCGACGCTTACGTACATTCGGCGCCTTTACCGCAGCTCCCTTTGCTGGAGCCTCCATTGAATAAACCTGCCAAAGCCACCGCTTCCGGAAAAGTCGCGGTGGCGCCTGCAGGCGCCAGCCTCCGGCCGTCAAATCCGGCGCCTGAAAAGGAAAAGAGAGGCTTTCGCCATTCTTTTTCCGGTCCGCAGGCCGCTGACGTTGCCGCTGTTGTTCCGGCGGGCAATAGCCGCCGGTTCCGGGCCAGATTATTCGATGATATGGTCTTGGCGGGGGAGGCGCCGGTACAGTTACAGGTTCTGGAAAGTTTTGTGATTAACGGTTGTGAGGTGAAAAAAAATACGGTGGTAACGGCCCTGGCCAAACGCTCGGGCAACAGGGTGGAGCTGGAGCTGACCAGCCTGCAGGCTTGCGGAGAACTGCATGCTTGCGCGTTCAGCGCCTACGGGGGCGACGGCCAGCGGGGGCTTTACCTGCAGGGCGGTAGCGCCGGAGCGGAGAAGGGAGCGGAGGTGGCCGCCGCTTCGGTCAAACGGGAGGCCTGGCAGGCTGCCAATGGCGTGCTCTCCGCTTATGGCGGTGCGGCAGGCCGCATAGTAGGCTCCGGTCTGAGTGATGTGGTCAATGGCTCCGGACAATATGATAACAGTATCCGTTTGGCAGAGGGCACCAAGGTGACTTTTAAGGCCGATTGAATGGGCGAAAGATCAATAGCGGCGCTCCGGTACTTTACAACGATGGTTTTGCTCCCGGAGGCCGTTTTTTTTATTGAAAACAGGTATATTTGCAGCATACTTCTACGGATGGTGCAACAATTCCGGAAAGGCTGCGTCTTAAGAATAGAAAGAGCATAAAAAAGACAGAATTTTGGCGTATAATTATCAACAGGAGCGCGTTGCGGCTATGCAGCGGGAGGTCTATGAGGCCCACTACCGCCGCATCTACAATACCTGTTTGCGTATTATTGGTAACGCCATGGAGGCCGAGGAAGCCATGCAGGATACTTTCTTGAAGATATTTGAAAGCAGGCAGCGCATGCATGATGAGGCGAAATTTTACGGCTGGAGTAAACGCATAGCGGTCAATACGGCTATAGACCGGGTACGGAAAAGGCGTTTGGTGTTTGAACCGGCAGACCGGCTGCAGGTCGTGGAGGAGGAGCCGACGGATGAACAGGCGCTGCAGTTGTCCGTAGAGAAGGTCAAAAAGACCCTGGCGGCCTTGCCGGATGGCTACCGTGTCGTGGTGTCAATGCATTTATTCGAGGGGTTTGATTTTGAAGAAATCGCTGAAATTTTGAAAGTAAAAGAAGTGTCGGTACGCTCGCAGTTTTCGCGCGGCCGGCAAAAGTTGATAGAGATGATAAAAACAGAGCACTATGGATCCGTTAAAAACATATATTGATAAACACCGGGCCGCATTTGATGAGGAGGCGCCCCGCGCCGGTCATTTTGAGCGCTTGCGGCAACGGCAACAGGTTCCGGCAAAGCGCCGGCGTGCTTTCCGCCTGCAGTGGGCCGCCGCCGCATCGGTATTGTTGTTTCTTTCGGCGGGCCTGTGGTGGTTGTCCCGTCCGGAGCCCGTAACAGGGCCGGTGACGGTGCTTTGTGAAGACTCCGGCAATATGAAGGCCTGTTACCTCCGGCAGATGGAAGCTACGGCCGAGGCGATTGATAAACTGTCGGAAAAGCTGGAGCCCTTTGTGCGGGATGAGGTGCAGACGGAGGTCTCCGATATTCTGGATAACAACCGGGCTTTCGACCGTGATTTGCCGGAAGAATTGTCCGATAAGGAAGCTAAAGAAATATTGTCGGACTATTACCGGTATAACCTGGAGGTTTTACAACGGATTGCCCGTCAGATAGCCATGAATAATTAAAACAACATGATATGAAAAAAATTATTTCTCTTATTGCGCTCTGTGTCTTTTTAGGGGGGAACGCCTTGTTCGCCCAGAAGACGGAAACCCGCCAGGTGTCGGGGTTTACGGGCATACAGGCCAGTGGGGCCTTTAAAATAACGCTTAATAAAAGCGCTACCGAAAGCCTGGTGATCGAGGCCGATGAAGACCTCCTGCCTTATGTGCGCTCCGAGGTGGAAAACGGGGTGTTAAAACTCTATCTTGACAATAAGAAAAAAACGAAAACGATTATTACCCTGAATGCTACGATCGGGGTGAAGGAACTGAAAAAAGTGAAACTTTCCGGGGCTTGTAAATTGATCGCCAAGGACCGCTTTGAGACCGCCGCTGATTTTATCATCGGCCTGAGCGGCGCCAGTCGGCTTGATATGTCTATTAAAGCGAAACAACTGGATTTAGGGGTGAACGGGGCCAGCAGCGCGGAACTCAAGGTGGAAACGAAGGAGTGTTCTGCGGGGCTTTCCGGAGCCTCCAAGCTGCAGCTGGACCTTAATGCGTCCAAAGCTGTTTTTGAAGTGAGCGGGGCAAGCAAGCTGCAAGTGGGCGGATCGGCAGAGCGCGCCAAGTTTGAGACTTCCGGCGCCAGCAATGTCAAGGCGGCGGATCTTGCAGTAGAAGCTGCTGTAGTAGAGTGCTCCGGGGTAAGTGCGGTAGAGGTAAATGTCAGCGATCGCCTGGAGGTGGAATGTTCCGGCTCCAGTGCTGTGCGGTATAAAGGCCGTCCGGTATTAAAAATAGAAACCAGCGGCTCCTCTAAAGTGAAACCGCTGGATTAAAGTTATATCTGTACGAAGCGTTTATTCGTAAAATCCGGTCATCCGGGCGTACTCTTCCAATTTTTTATGGGTCTCTTCCGACAATTCTTTGTTGAAGGGGCCCATTATTCTTGACATCTCCTGAAGGTAGGCCATGTTCAATTGCAGGTCCTCGCCGCCGTCACGCAGTTTGGCGAAGAACCGGATATTGGCCTCCGTATTCTCCAGAAACTCGTTGGCCAGCGTGTTGGCCTTTTCTAAAGCGCCTAAGCGGTAGTATAAGCCGATAATATTGATGAAGGCGTAATCATTGTTGATTTGCGAAATATTACAGGGAAAGTTGTAGGTGGGGATACGCACCAATGCACTGTCAAGCACTTCTTCCGCCTTTTCGTTTTTACCTTCCTGCAACAGGGCTTCGGCCAGGCGGGCGTGCATGCTGCGGACGTTTAATACTAATGTAAGGGTCAATGAGTTGTTGTAATCCACCCAGATTCCCTTTTGGTTCATGTTGCCCCAGCGGTATACATGCATGAGTTTATTGTAGAGCTCATCGGTATTGATACCACCGCCCATCGCTGAGCTATTGATTTCTTGCTTAATGGGTTGTAGTTTGTAGGTGAAGCCTTCGTACTGGAAATAGGGCTTGAGGTCAAGGCGGATATCGGCGCCCATGGATACGAAATTGACGGGCCGTTGCCAGTGGTTACTGTTCAGCAGGTCCAGGAGCATCATGTCGGGCTTGCGGATATCGCCTTTCGGGAGGTTGATGATCATAGTGTCCAGAATGTTTCTGGCTTGTTTTTCGGCTACAATGCCGTTGGCCAGCACGGCTTCCTTATCGACCGGTACTATGATGTTTTTGGTGGGGATATAGGATACCATATCGCCGCCCTGCGTGCGGGCCTGGTAACGGGGGTTGGTCAAAAAGTCCATGATCAGACTCAGGGGCTGGGGGCCTTTAAGCTGGTCTTTTACGGTAATAAAGTCATTTACCCCGGTGAGGTAGTTTTCGCGCTTGAGGTTGAACGGTACGGGCGGAGAATCATACATGCGGCGTTTCATCTGGTCAATGTACCAGTCTGCGGTAATCAGGCTCAGGTTGACGATACGCACGTCCGTACGCACGCCTTCCACTTCCTGTATATACCACAGGGGGAATGTGTCATTATCGCCGCCGGTGAAAAGGATGGCGTCCTTGTCACATGACTGCAGGTAGTTGTATGCCATATCCCGTGCCGAGTAACGGTGGCTGCGGTCATGGTCATCCCAGTTGACGGCGCCCATCTGCAGGGGGATAATAAGGCAAACCACACTGGCGACGCCTGCGGCGACTTTGGCCGGCGCATACTTGCGCAGCAGATCGTAAATAGCATATACGCCGAGGCCTATCCAGATGGTGAAGGCATAGAAGGAGCCGGCGTAGGCGTAGTCCCGCTCACGCGGCTGCAAGGGCGTCTGGTTCAGGTAGACGATAATGGCTATACCGGTAAGGATAAATAATAACATCACCACGGTGAAATTCCGCTTGTCTTTTTTCAGCTGGTAGAACAGACCCGCCAGCCCCAGCAACAGCGGAAGCATGTAATAGTGGTTCTGTGCTTTGTTATCGGCCAGATAGGGCGGTTTCTCGCTCATATCGCCCAGGCGGGCGTTGTCTATAAACGGAATACCACACTCCCAGTTGCCGTAGTAGCTGCTGCCGTTGGCTTGTATATCGTTCTGCCGTCCTGCAAAATTCCACATGAAATACCGGATATACATGTTGCTGACCTGATAATCGAAGAAGAAACTCAGGTTCTCGGCAAAACTCGGGATCACTTCATCCGTGTAAGGACTGCGGACCGCGTTGCGGCGTTGCGGATTTACATATTGTTCGTACACTCTTTTGTGTGAGGCGTCATGGCTGTGCATACGCGGGAAGAACATGGTGTACCTGGAGTCATATTTGTAGTCGGGCATTCCTTTTACCTTGCGGTATTTCTTGCCGTCCTTAATGTAATTGCTTTTCTCGATATAATCGATGGGAGGGGTGGCGTAGGTTTGTCCGTTGAGCAGGGGCGGAGCGCCGTATTGTTCGCGGTTGAGGTAATACAACAGGGAGAACGGATTGTCGGGCTGGTTCTCATTGGTGGGCGTGCTGGCGCTGGAGCGGATGACAACCACGGCAAAGGTGGAGTAACCGATCACCGCTACGATAAACATCAGGAAAGCGCTATTCAGGGTGACCCGGTTGTGCTTGCGCGTGTATATCATACCATAAACCGCCAGGCCCAGCAGGCCCAGCACGGCAAAGGCCGCACCGCTGTTAAAGGGCAGGCCCAGGCTATTTACGAAAAACAAGTCCGTATAGGCTGCAATGGTCGGTATGCTTGGGATAAACATCAGCATAAGCAGTACCAGGCCGCCGGAAATCAACAGGGCTAAAATAATGCCTTTGTTCGTTACCTTGTATTTCTTGAAGTAGTAAACGAAAACGATGGCGGGAATGGCCAGCAGGTTGAGCAGGTGAACGCCGAGCGAGAGGCCCATGAGGTAGGCGATGAGGATGAGCCAACGGCCGGCATAGGCCTGTTCGGACTCTTCTTCCCATTTCAGGATAGCCCAGAATACCACGGCGGTAAAGAGGGAGGACATGGCATACACCTCGGCTTCTACGGCCGAGAACCAGAACGTGTCCGAGAACGTGTACGCCAGGGCGCCTACTACGCCGGAACCGATAATGGCCGTGATGTTGCCGGCGGTAAAGGCTTCGTTATGGCGTTCCATCAGCCGGCGGGCAATATGGGTAATACTCCAGAACAGGAACAGGATAGTGGCTCCGCTGCATAATGCGCTGCTCGCATTGATCATTGGGGCTACATATTGCGGCGCCACAAACATGCTGAATAAACGGCCTATCAGCTGGAATACGGGGTTTCCCGGGGGGTGTCCGACTTCCAGTTTGTAGGAGGAGGCTATAAATTCCCCGCAATCCCAAAAGCTGGCGGTAGGTTCCATGGTAAGGAGGTACACTGTTGATGCGATCGCAAAGATGATCCATCCGGCAATGTTGTTGATGCGTTTGTACTGAAGCATAAATTTAGTGCTAATGAATAGACATAAAAGAACAAAGGTACACAATTATTTCAGGAATTCTCCCTACCTTTGCCGAAAATTTTATATGGGAATTGTTTACTCGACCAATAAAGACTTTAAGAACGAGGAGGCAGGAACGCAGGATGTTGTGACGCTTCCGCCTGCTCAACAACGTCTGATTGTGGCTATTGACCGTAGTCACCGTGCCGGGAAGCAGGTTACTTTGGTTAAGGGATTTGCGGGCAGCGATGCCGATCTGCAGGTCTTGGGCAAATTACTGAAGGCCAAATGCGGGGTGGGCGGTTCCGTAAAGGATGGCGAAATTTTATTGCAGGGAGATTTCCGAGATAAGGCGGTGGCTATCCTGGAAGCCGCCGGCTACAAAGCCAAACGTGGTAATTAATAGGTATGCATGTTATATAGCCTCAATATATTTGGATCCCAGTCACAGATACATTCCGCTATTCCTGACGGAGGCGGTGCATTACGTTGGCTTTTTACTCCCACGGAGGGCTGGGTTGTTTTGGGCTTAGTGGTCGCCTTTTTCATCGGCTTCCGTTATGTCCGCCGCTTTTTTCAGCTCATATTGCCGAGCTTGTTGCATTTTCATATCGCGCAAAAATCTTTTGAGGAAAACTCTTTGTTGGCCGTACAGCTGCGCCGCCTGATGCTATTGTTCAGCTGCGCCGCCATGTCCATCAGCCTTTATTTCCAAATCGTTCGGTTACAAGTAGACACTCCGGTTACCGGGCTTTATTTATACCTGGCGCTATTAGCCGGGTTTTTAGTCCTCTGTTTTTTGAAAATCATAGGTTTGCGGATCCTCGGATTCTTTACGGATACCGTGCGTCCCTTACGCCTGCTGGCTTACTACTGGCAGCTTTACCTGATTGTCGGCGGATTTTTTTTGCTGCCGGGTATTGTACTATTTTTCAATGATTGGCTGATATTATTTAAGTATTTGATTATTTTTGAATTGTCGGTTTTTGTCATCCTTGTACTGCTCTATTTTTTCCGCTCATTGCAAATTTTTATGGCGGCCGGTATTTCCATTTTCTTTTGGATTTTGTATCTTTGCACCTTCGAAATTGTTCCGCTTCTGATTATATACACGTACTTTACACTGCGCTAACAAATGGCTATCAAAAAAATTCTTATTGCTCAACCCGCTCCTTCAGGTCCTTCACCTTATGCGGATCTGTCCGCCAAATACAAACTGGATATAGATTTTCAACCTTTTGTTTATGTAGAGGGGTTATCAAGCAAAGATTTTCGCGCACAACGAATTGATATACTATCTCACACGGCTGTTGTGTTTGTTTCCCGTATAGGTATTGACCATTTCTTCCGTTTATGTGAAGAGATGCATATTACCATCCCTGAAACGATGAAATATTTTTGTACTACGGAGGCCATCGCCCTTTACCTGCAAAAACACATTGTTTATCGCAAGCGAAAAATTTTCTATGGCACGGGTACCATTGATTCCGTGATTGAGTCCATCGGCTCTAAGCACAAGGGCGAAAACTTTCTGCTGGCCCTGGCCAATAATACCAAAACGGAAATTATCAAAGCCTTCGAAAAGGCCAAGCTAAAACATACCAAGGCTGTATTTTACAATACCGTGAACAGCGATTTGACCAAGTTGGATATTGAACACTACGACATGCTGGTGTTTTATAGCAATGCCGACGTCAAATCGTTGATAGAGAATTTCCCTTCCTTCAAGCAGGGTGATATGGTGCTGGCTGCATTCGGCCCTTCCACGCTCAAGGCCATGAAAGCCGCCAAGTTGAAAGTGCTGGTACAGGCGCCCACGCCCGAAGCTCCGTCGATGAGCAAGGCCATGGAACTGTTCCTGGCGGCCAATAAAAAATAATGAACCGTTTCACCAAAGACGAACGCCTTTGTTCCCGCAAGCAAATTACGGCGCTGCTCACCGGCGGTGCGTCTTTTTTTGTCTATCCGTTCAGGGTGGTGTATGAAATACAAGCGATAAGTGACGAAGGTCAGGAGGCCGGGATTCAACTGCTCATTGCCGTTCCGAAACGGAAAATTAAGAAGGCCGTACGCCGTAATCTGGTCAAACGCCGCACCCGCGAGGCCTGGCGCCTCTGCAAACAAGACTTATACACCACGCTTGCCACTACTCCCGTTCGCCTTTCCGTCATGCTGCAGTATGTGGCCGATGAACCCCTGCCTTTTGCCCAGATTGAAGCTGCGGTTATGGCTATCCGGCAGCAACTCGGCGTAAAATTTAAAATTGAACTTTAAGAAACGGCGTAAAATTTAAAGTTTAGCCTTAAGAAGCGGCGTAAAATTTAAAGTTTAATTTTGAAAATCCAATTATAAATTGTATTTTTGTTCTGAAATTCATGTAATTATCATGAAAAACAGAAAAATAGCAACTTATTTGCAGCAGTTATCGCATTCCGGTCTGGGGCGGATCATCGTGTTGACCGGAGCGCGGCAAACCGGAAAAACCACCTTGTCACGTGCTTGTTTTCCGGCTTACACCTACTTATCAATAGAGGACCCCGTACAGCGTGAGGCCTACCTGCGCCTCAACGCGGCCCAGTGGGAAAACTTGTATCCGCAAGCCATCCTTGATGAGGTGCAGAAGGAGCCGGTATTGGTAGAGAGCGTCAAATCCGTCTATGACCAGTACCCGGCGCCCCGCTATGTACTCTTGGGCTCAAGCCAGCTATTGCTCTTGCAGAAAGTGCGGGAAAGCCTGGCCGGCCGTTGTGTCATTGTAGAAATTTTTCCGCTCACCTTGCCGGAATTGGCGACAGCTTCGGCCGCCGATCCGGTTCTTCCCTCATTTTTCCAGCGCTATTTATCCGGAGAAATAACACCGGAGCAACTACTGCCCTCTTTTACCCTTGATCCGCAGTATGCCGTTAAGCAAAAAGCTTTTGATTTTTACTTGCGTTACGGCGGCTATCCGGCGCTTACCGATGAGGCTTTGACAGACAAGGAAAAAAGGGAATGGTTACAGATGTACGTGAAAACCTTTCTGGAGCGGGATGTACGTGACCTGGCTTCTTTCCGCGATCTGGATCCCTTTATCCGGCTTCAACGTTATGTCGGCCATATCACTGCGGAGTTGGCCAACTATTCTTCCATTTCCAAAGAGGCCGGCGTCTCCGTGCCTACCGTGCAGCGCTACATTCAGTACCTGGAGATCAGTTATCAGGCCTTGGTCTTACAGCCCTGGCATGCCAACCCCTTGAAAAAATTAGTAAAATCACCCAAGCTCCACTTCCTTGACCATGGTGTGCTGAAAGCCGTGTTACAAAAAGACGGTCCGCCTACCGGCAATGAATTTGAAAGCGCCCTTGTTGCCGAAATGTACAAGCAAATCAAAAACGCCCGCCTGCCGGTGTCCTGTTATCACTTGCGTACACAAGACGGCCGTGAAGTTGATCTGCTGCTGGAAACCAACGAAGGCTACCTTGCGATAGAGATTAAACAAACAGAAAGGGCCGGACCCTCCGACGCCCGCCATCTGCAGGGCCTGCAAGACCTGCTTGATAAACCCCTGCTGCATGCTTTTGTGCTTTCCAATGACCCGCACACCCGCCGGCTCGGCGACAATATCACGGCGCTTCACGCCGCCGCATTTCTGGGCTGATTACTTACAACGCCGCCTTTACCCGGGCGATCAGCTCCGCATACTCGGCGTCGCTCAGGTACACCTTTTGCGGATTCATCTCGAAGGTGCTACCGTAAGACGGGCCATCCACATATTTGGGTACAAGATGAAAGTGCAGGTGGGGCAGCTTGTCGGAATAAGCGCCGTAATTGATTTTAACTGCGCCGAAAGCCTTCCTCATGGCCGCAGCCACACGGGCCACGTCTTTCATAAAAGCATTACGGTCTTCATCACCCAGTTCAAACAATTCATTCACATGCCCTTTATAGGCAACGACACAACGGCCGCGGTAAGTCTGTTCTTTGAACAGGTACACCGTTGAGGCCTCAAGCGGGGCAATTTCAATCATCAGGTCATGCAGACGCTGGTCTTTCTGGCAGTAAAAGCAATTGGTCATGATATCAGAATATTATAAAATTAAGAAAGCTGTAATTCCAAGGTGACAGGACAGTGGTCCGAGTGTACCACCCGGTCTAAAATATCGGCGTTTTTCAATGCCGGGCGGAGGTTCTCCGTCACTAAAAAATAATCTATGCGCCAGCCCATATTCCTGGGCCGGGCGCCCGAGCGGTAACTCCACCAGCTGTAGCGTTCGCCCTCCCGGCAAAACTCCCGGAAGCTGTCCACATAACCCAGGCCCACGAACTCATCAAACCAGGCGCGCTCTTCGGGTAAAAAGCCCGACATGGTTTCGTGCTTCTCCGGATGATTGATATCTATGGGTTTATGGCAGATATTAAAATCTCCGCAGAGGATCAGCTCCGGGCGTTCCTTGCGCAGCGCCTCTACATAACGGGTGAAATCCTTGAGGTACTCCATCTTGAACGCCTGCCGGTGATCGCCCATGGTACCTGAGGGGAAATAAGAACAAATCAGGGTCTTTGCGCCGAAGTCCGCACGGATCAAACGGCCTTCATTGTCATAGTCGGTGATTCCCAGTCCGTACACCACCTTGTCCGGCTTTATTTTTGTAAAAATAGCCGTGCCGCTGTAGCCTTTTTTCTGGGCGGGATTCAGGTAGCAGTGGTAGCCCAGGTCCGTAAATACCTCCAACGGAATTTGCTCGGGCTGCGCCTTGATTTCCTGTATACAGATGATATCCGGATTTTCCTGCCGCAGCCACTCGCCCAAACCCTTGGAAAGCGCCGATCGGATACCGTTCAGGTTATAAGAAATGATTTTGTTTATCATGCATTAATAATCAGTAGTTTAATAATATAAATAACAATCGACTAATATTTTGTGATTTATAAGTTATAAATCATTCTTAATTCAAGAGAATAAACACAATAGCTCCTGCAATATAGCCGGAAAGCGCCAACAGGCTGAATTTTTTGAAATAATAGCCGAAGCTGATTTTTTCCATGCCCATGACCGTAACGCCGGCGGCAGAGCCGATGATCAGGATACTGCCTCCGGTCACGGCGCAATAGGCCAGGAAGGTCCAGAAGAAACCGTCGGCCATATAGGCTCCGCTACCGGCTATGGGGTACATGCCAATCGTGCCGGCCACCAGCGCCACATTGTCTAAGAACGAAGAACAGAGGCCGAGAATAAAACTGATCAGTGCGGGTTTTCCGATATACGTGTCTAAAAAAACAGACATATCACCCAGCTGCCCGGCGGTGCGCAGGGCGGCTACCGACATCAGGATGCCGAGGAAAAAAAGGATGGTCGGCATATCAATACGCGAGAAGGTGCTGTTTACCCGCAGGTTGGCTATGATTTCCGACCGTCTGCCGGTATACAGCAGATCCGTATAGATCCAGATCACCACCACTCCGGCAAGGACCACCATAAAGGGCGGGATCCCCAGCCAGGTTTGCAGGACCGGAACCATGACAAAGGATAACAAACCTATGATTAACAAGGTATAACGTATCCTACGGCTCAGACGCAACTTCTCTTCATCGGCGCCCGGGTCTACAATCATGGCGTTTTTAGGAAAACTGAACGTGAGCATAAACAAAGGCGCCAACAGCATGGCCAGGCTGGCCGGAAAGACGTGCAGCACCTGATGGGCGGCAGACACATTCCCGCCGGTCCATAGTAACAGGGTGGTTACATCCCCGATAGGCGACCAGGAACCGCCGGCATTGGCCGCTATAATCGTCATACCGGCATAGATAAGCCGGTCCGCTTTCTCCTGTACGATCTTCCGCAGCATGGATACGATAATGATCACCGTAGCCAGATTACCCAGCAGCGCCGAGAGCACGAAGGTCAGGAACGCGATTACCCACAGGAATTTTCTTTTGTTCCGGGTGCCGAGCCAGGGGATGATCACCCCGAACCCCCCGTGCACGTCTATCAGGTCAATAATCACCATAGACGCCATTACAAAGAAGAGGGTTTCCGACACGTCGCCCAGGTGCTGCATGATCGCAGTCTCTACAAATTGAGCGCAGCGTTCGGCAAAAGGCAGGCTGGCGAATTCCGGGAATTTGGCGGTGAGCGTGTCCATCAGCTCTTTGGGATGGGCCATGAAAATGCCTACCGTATCAAAGAGCAGCAATCCCCATAAAGACACACACATCAGCAGCGCTATCGCCGCTTTATTGATCCTGAGCTTTTCTTCAAAAGCAATGGCTATAATTCCCACCAAGAAAATAATGGGCATCAATACGTAAATCATAGGCTTAAGGGTATTTATAGTACAAATGTAACCAAAAATTATATCTTCTTGAAATATTCGGCCAGGGCTGCCGCTACTTTTTTGCCCGCTACGGCTGCTAACTCTTCGGGCGCGGCCGCTTTGATCCGGGCCACGCTGCGGAATTTCGACAAGAGCTTATCCGCTGTCTTTTGCCCAACCCCTTCAATATTCGTTAATTCCGTAACAATCATGGCCGCCGAGCGCTTATTCCGGTGATGGGTGATCCCGAAGCGGTGGGCCTCATCACGCAACTGCATGAGCAGCTTTAAGGATGCTGAATTTTTGTCGAGGAACAAAGGCACCGGATCTCCGGGAAAATACAACTCTTCCATCCGTTCGGCCAGGCCGACGATGGCCATCTGCCCCTCAATGCCCAAGTGTTGCAGCGCTTCCAACGCAGCATTTAACTGCCCTTTTCCGCCGTCAATCACAATGAGTTGCGGCAAGGCCTGCCCCTCTTCCAGCAACCGGCTGTAGCGGCGGGTAACCACCTCAATCATAGTCGCATAATCATCGGCCCCCACTACGGTCTTTACATTGAAATGGCGGTAATCTTTTTTGCTGGGCTTGGCGTTCCTGAACACCACGCAGGCGCTCACGGCGTTCGTACCCATGAGGTTGGAGTTGTCGAAGCACTCAATATGCACCGGCAGTTCCTGCAGGTTGAGGTCTTTTTTCACCGCATTGAGTATGCGCTCGGCATGGCGCTCCGGATTCGTCTTCTCCAACTGTTTCATCCGTTCGAGCTTGTACAACCTGCAATTGCGCCCGCTCAGCTCCAGCAACTTCACCTTATCACCCCGCTGCGGCACGGTATAATGGATATCCGGCAATTCCTGGTCCGGCAAAAAAGGTACGATCAACTCCCTGGACAGGCCGCCGAGCCGCTCATGCATCTCGGCAATGAAATAGCTTAACAGGGCTTCCTGCTCTTCTTCAATCCCCAATTTCAACTCTACCGTATGCGATTGTACCACGGCGCCCTGCACCACCCGTAAGAAATTACAGAAAGCCTCATTCCCGTCGGGGATCAAGGCAAACACATCGACATTATTGATGGCTGGGTTAACAATCACCGACTTCGACTGGTAGCGTTTAAGCATCTCGATCCGGTTTTTGTACTGCTGCGCTTCTTCGAACTTGTATTCGCCGGCGGCTTTCATCATCTTGCCGCGCAGCAGTTCGGCCACCTCGCCGAGTTCACCCTTGATGATAGAGGTAATGGCGCTGATGTTCTCCCGGTATTCCTCCTCACTCTGCCTGCCTACGCAGGGACCCTTGCAACGGCCGATATGGTACTCAAGGCAGACCTTGTATTTTTCTTTGGCTATGGCCTCGGGCGTGAGCGAGAGGTTGCAGGTCCGCAGCGGATACAATTGGCGGATCAGGTCCAGCAGCAAATGCATCATTACACCGGACGTGTAAGGCCCGAAATACCGCGAGCCGTCTTTGACCACCCGCCGGGTGGAAAACAAACGGGGGAAAGCCTCGTTCTTGATACAGATCCACGGAAAGGTCTTATCGTCTTTCAGCAACACATTATAGCGCGGCTGCAGCTCCTTGATCAGGTTGTTCTCCAGCAACAAGGCGTCGGCCTCCGAGGGTACAACCGTGTGCAGGATATTCGCTATCTTGCTGACCAGCACCCGGGTCTTGCCGTTCTCCTGGCTGCGCAGGGTGAAATACTGGGACACGCGCTTGCGCAGGTCCTTGGCCTTGCCCACATAAATCACCGTACCCTCACTGTTAAGAAAACGGTACACACCGGGCAGGTGAGGCAGCGCCGCTACCAGCGCCGGGATATGTGGGGCGACTTTCAGCATAAGCGCAAAGATACGATTTTATTTAAGAGATAAAATCAAGACTGACGCCGCGCCGGCTAAAAATCACGAACTCCACTAAAACAAGGGAAACTCGCAGCTGCGCTGCTCAGACAGCCCTTGTTTTTTAACGCGTCGCTTGTGATTTTCTTTACGCCACCCGGCGTAGGTCGGTCCCGGTGCACGTCTCTTGGCGGGGTCGGCTGTTTAAAGTGACGTGCGGTATTCGGCCTTGCATGCGCCTTCTCGTAACAGCAAACTAAACTGTGCACGCCCATAGCTTTCAGAGAGTCATTACTATAAGCGGTAGCCGTGGCGGAGCCGGTGAGCCACCAGCGGACCTGGGCGCGGATAAAGGCATCCAACTCCTCAAACTGCCCCCTTACGCTGCCGTGTTTGTAGTGATTCCCAAAACCGTCTATTAATCGGTTTATCCTTTTAATAAAGGCCCGCGTAGGCTTCCCGCGACTCCCCGCCACCTCCATCTGTAAGCGCGCCTTAAAAGCAGCCACCTTCTCCGGCGAAATTGTAGCATATCCACCGGCAAAACGCCAGCCGCAAAAACTCACGGCCTTTTCAGCAAACTTACCCGACAGGGTCTTTTTCTTGTTCCAGCGTAATCCGAGATCAGCGTGGAGCCGCGCATTCAAAAATTCCCAAACAGCCAACGCATCCGCCTCAGCGCGACACAGGACAAGCACGTCATCCATAAAGACAATACATTTCACATCAAACGCTTTCTTCAGGTCCAACCAGAGC
>JAVBQY010000028.1:0-31286 GCA_031548545.1 Bacteroidales bacterium
AGGCACTGGTATGCCCATTTTGCGAAACAGGTAACTCCACGCCATACTTTCGTATAGCATGAACATTACACCTGTAGCCTCGCAAAATTTGAAAATTACCAGTTTTCTACACCGAGACGTTCAGCGAACGTTATGTCTATATGTCAACGGGGCTAAGCCCGTTATATTCTATTTTATAAATGCAAAGGTACGAATTACGCCGAAATTCAGGCTATAAATCCATATTCAATTCATAATTCGTACTTCGCCCGCCTTGCGCTTCTTTTCGCAAAATCCCCTTATTTATCAGGTCTTGTATATCGCGCAAAGCCGTGTCCGGTGATGTCTTTGTTATCTTTCCCCATTTGGATGAAGTCAACTTGCCATCGAAACCATCCAACAGCTTGTTTATCATCAATCGTTGGCGGTCATTCAAATTGGCTTGTTGATGTTGTTCCCAAAATTTCGCCTTGACCAATACTGCCTTCAATGTTTCTTCGCTATTTACTAATGCCCGTTCGAGACAGGACAGAAACCATTCTAACCAAACAGTTATGTCGTTATCGCCCCGTTGGGTTTTCTCCAAAACTTCATAATACTTTTTGCGTTCGGCAAGTATTTGGCTCGACATGCTGTAAAACCGTTGCGAACTATTGTCGCTTCGGGCAAGTTGCATATCGGCGATGGCGCGGGCTATACGTCCGTTACCGTCATCAAACGGGTGTATAGTAACAAACCAAAAATGAGCGATGGCGGCTTTTATTACCGGGTCTGTTTGCGAACCGTTGTTGAACCATTGCAGGAACTTGGTCATTTCGACTTCCACCAATTCGCCTTTCGGAGCTTCGTAGTGTACTTTTTCTTTTCCCATCGGGCCGGAAACGACCTGCATTTCCCCACTACGGTATTTGGCAACTTCTATCTTGTACATGCCGCTATGCCCCGTAGGGAAAAGGGCGGCGTGCCATCCGAACAGGCGGTCATCCGTCAAGGGTAGGGTATATCGCTGCGTGGCATCCAACATCATTTCAACCACACCGTCCACATTGCGGGACGAATCGACCAATCCCGACACTTCCAAACCCAATCGGCGGGCGATGGATGAGCGTACTTGCTCTTTATTCAGCAATTCGCCTTCAATTTCGGACGATTTCAATACATCCAATGTTAAGGTGGTCAGTACGGCTTCTTCCTGCAAATGGAAGCCTAAGCTTTCCATTTGTCCCAATAGTCGGCCTTGCAAATGACGTACATTACCGAGTAATGCTAACAATTTATCGTTGTCCCATTTGAAATCCGTCCAATTTTTCTTTTGATGCAAATACATAATCTCCGCTAATTATTCGGCAAATATATGTCTTTTTCTCCGCATGGCCAAATTTTACACCGCATTTTAAGCGGCGATTAATCAAATTATTCTCCGCTTCCTCAATTTTTGGTGCAAGGTGCAAGCATCTATATATAGATAGACTTGCACCTTGTACTAAGCCAAAATATTTATTGATAGCGCCTTTGCTATAATTGAAAAATTGCGTAACTTTAAACCCTCGTCATTTGTGGACATTTGTACCCCTAATGGCGCCAAAAAACGTCCTTTGACAAACATTACCTAATCATTACCTACAAAGTATGATTGGTCGATAAATGTTGAGTATGAATATTATAGGTCGGACGGTTCACTTTCCGTCCGGACCGCAAAGAGGTAAGTCAGAAGATGACAACTCAAAGCCAAAAGAGGGTGTCCAAAAAGTTTTTGGGCACCCTCTTTTGTTTAGAAGCCTCAGAATGTCGGGTATGCGTAGTGAAGGATATTTTAATGAAGTTGGGTGTTAAACCCGGCAAACACCTGGAATTGCGGTTGGCCGGCGCCATAGGCAAATACGGAGTATTGCGGTTCTATGAAAATATTGAATACCGTGCGGCCCATCTTGATGACCTTGCCTATACCCAGGCCAATGGGGATATTATAGCTGCCGCTGTTCAGGTCAAACGTCCAGACCCCCGTGCTGCGCAGGTAGGTGCCGCCGCCCAGTTGCCACATGGCAAAGAGTTGAGGCGTGAGCATATTGACGTCGGCTTTATCCTGGTTCCCGGCGTATGATATTTGCCAGGTGAGGAGTGAGCCGAATTGAAAGACCGGACTGTTTTTGAAGAAAGCGATGGCCGATAAGCCGACCTGCCATTTGCCGGACCCCAGTTCATTGGTGCCGGTGGGGAAGGTGAGGGCGGGGCCTACGCCAAGGTCAATCCCCTCATTGCCGGTATTGAATTTGTAGATCACAAAGGCGTTGAGGTCATACAAGCCGGACTGTGGGCTTGCGCCATCCTTCGCAATGGTCATAATAGGCAGCGAGGCGCGGATAATGAAGTTGCCGATAGGTTGGGCGTAACGCAGCCATGCGGTATTCATACTCGCTTCGGGAGTGCCGTATAAGGTCGGTGCATAGTAATTATGCAGGTTAACGGTCTTGATACTGGCCAGCGGGTTGTTGGCCTGTTTGATGGCCTCTTCGTCCGAAGGACCTTCCGTTGGTTGTTGCTGTGCCTGCACGGGCAAGGCCAGTGCAATTATCATGAGGGAGAATAAAAATTTGCGTTTCATAATAGTTAAATTTAAATTGTTCTATTACGAAACGCAAATTTCGTGCCAAAAGCTCACGGGCTATTTATACTCGTCCCAGCTCTTGATTTGTATGTCGTCAATATCCAGCGCGCAGAAGGCATTGATAAAGGCAGTGGCCAGGCGTGCATTAGCAATCAACGGGATGTTGTAGTCAATGGCGGCCCGCCGTACCTGGTAGCCCTTGCTGAGCTCGCGGGTGGTAAGGTTTTTGGGGATGTTGACTACAAAGTCTATTTTCTTTTCCTGCAGCAGGTCCAATACCTGGGGCTGTCCTTCTTCGCCGGGCCAGTGGGCCAGTTGGGCCGGAACGCCGTTTTCCTGCAGGTAGGTATAGCTGCCTGTAGTGGCGTAAATAGTATAGCCTTTTTCGGCCAGTAGCTGAGCCGACGAGAGCATGGCGGCTTTCTGCTTGGCATCTCCGGTAGACAATAAAATGGTTTTTTTCGGGATACGATAACCTACGGAAAGCATGGATTTCAAGACGGCTTCATTGGAGTCGTCGCCGATACAGCCTACTTCGCCGGTAGAGGCCATGTCAACGCCCAGTACGGGGTCGGCCTTTTGCAGACGGGAGAAAGAGAACTGTGAGGCTTTGATACCTACATAATCGAGGTCAAAGGCGTTTTTACCGGGTTTTTCCACCGGCAGGCCTAACATGGCTTTGGCGGCCAGCTCAATGAAATTTATCTTTAGTACCTTTGATACGAAGGGAAAACTACGCGAGGCGCGCAGGTTACATTCAATTACTTTGATGTCGTTTTCGCGCGCAAGGAATTGGATGTTGAACGGACCGGATATCTCTAGGGCCTGGGCGATTTGCCGCGCGATTTTCTTGATACGCCGCGCCGTTTCCACATAGAGCTTTTGCGGAGGAAACTGTATGGTGGCATCGCCGGAATGTACGCCGGCAAATTCAATATGTTCGGAGATGGCGTAGGCTACGATTTCACCTTTGCTGGCCACCGCGTCTATCTCTATTTCCTTGGCATTCTCTATGAATTCACTGACTACGACCGGGTGCTTTTTGGATACATTGGCGGCCAGTTGCAGGAACATTTCCAACTCTGTTTTATTGGAGCATACATTCATGGCGGCGCCGGACAGCACGTAGGAGGGGCGTACCAGTACGGGGAAGCCTACTTCGTCTACAAAGCCGAACACGTCGTCCATGCTGCTGAGTTCTTTCCAGCGTGGCTGGTCAATGCCCAGGGTGTCGAGCATGGAAGAAAATTTATGCCGGTCTTCGGCCTTATCGATGTTTTGTGCGGCGGTACCCAGCAGGTTGACCTTGGCGGAATCAAGGCGCATGGCCAGGTTGTTGGGGATCTGTCCGCCCACGCTTACCACTACGCCGTGCGGATTTTCCAAGTCTATGATGTCCATTACCCGTTCGAAGGTCAGTTCATCGAAATACAAACGGTCGCACATGTCGTAATCCGTACTTACCGTTTCGGGGTTGTAGTTGATCATGACGCCGCGCCATCCTTCTTTACGCATGGTTTGAAGGGTGTTGACCGAACACCAGTCGAATTCTACGGAGCTGCCTATACGGTAGGCGCCGGAGCCTAAGACGATCACCGAGCGTTTATCGCCCAGGTAGTTCACGTCATTGGTGCTGCCGTTGTAGGTGAGGTACAGGTAATTGGTCTGCGCCGGATATTCTGCCGCCAGGGTGTCTATCTGTTTAACCACGGGGACGATGCCGGCCTTTTTACGCTGTTCACGCAATTCATGGGTGGCATCATCGGCATTACGGTCTTTGGTTACCAGGCGTGCGATCTGGAAGTCGGAAAAGCCTTGTTCTTTCGCGGTGCGGAGCAGGCGTTCGTCAATGTCACCAATAGACGGTATGGTTTCCAATGTGTCGGCTGTTGCTACGATATTGTGGAGTTTGTGCAGGAACCAGCGGTCAATCTTGGTCAGCTCATGGATCTGGTCTATGGAATAGCCCTTTTTGAAGGCCTTTTCAATGACAAAGATGCGGTTGTCCGTCGGTTCCCGCAGGGCCTTGTCTATGTCTTCAATCACAATTTCCTTGTTGGCTACAAAGCCGTGGGCGCCCTGGCCGATCATACGCAAGCCTTTCTGGATAACCTCTTCGAAGCTGCGGCCTATGGCCATTACCTCTCCCACGCTCTTCATGCTGCTGCCGATCTCGCGGGATACGCCGTGGAATTTACCCAAATCCCAACGCGGAATTTTACATACGATATAATCAAGCGCCGGTTCAAAGAAGGCAGGCGTGGTTTTGGTTACGGAATTTTTGAGTTCGAACAGCCCGTAGCCCAAGCCTAATTTCGCGGCCACAAAGGCCAGCGGATAACCGGTGGCTTTGGAGGCCAGGGCCGAAGAACGGCTGAGGCGGGCGTTGACCTCAATCACCCGGTAGTCTTCCGAATAAGGGTCAAAGGCGTATTGGACATTACACTCACCCACAATACCGATATGCCGGATAATGCGGATGGAAAGTTCGCGTAATTTGTGAAATTCGCTGTTGGTCAGGGTTTGGGAAGGGGCGACTACAATACTTTCGCCGGTGTGGATACCCAGCGGGTCAAAATTCTCCATGTTGCAGACCGTGATGCAATTGTCGTATCGGTCACGGACTACCTCATATTCGATTTCTTTCCAGCCCTTAAGTGATTTTTCTACCAATACCTGGGAAGAATAGGCGAAGGATTTTTCGGCCAGCTTATTGAGTTCCTCCTCGTTGTCGCAAAATCCGCTGCCCAGGCCTCCGAGGGCGTAAGCGGCGCGGATGATCACCGGGTAGCCCAGCTCCCTGGCGGCGCGGCGGGCGTCGTCCATATTGTTCACCGCCTCGCTCTTGATGGTTTTTACATTGATCTCATCCAGTTTTTTTACAAAGAGCTCCCGGTCCTCGGTATCAATCACCGCCTGCACGGGGGTCCCCAGTACCTTAACGTTATATTTTTCGAGAATGCCTGATCTGTAAAGTTCTACACCGCAATTTAATGCCGTTTGACCGCCGAATGACAATAAGATACCGTCCGGCTTTTCTTTTTTGATGACTTTTTCTACAAAGAAAGGTGTTACCGGGAGGAAGTAAATTTTGTCGGCCACCCCTTCCGAGGTTTGTACTGTGGCTATATTAGGGTTGATCAGTACCGTGTGGATGTTTTCTTCCCGCAGGGCTTTCAGGGCTTGTGAGCCGGAGTAGTCGAATTCACCGGCTTCGCCGATTTTGAGGGCGCCCGAACCGAGCAGCAATACTTTCTTGATTTCGTGTTGCATATTATTTCCGGATCAATTGGATAAAGTCATCAAACAAGAATTTGGTGTCGGTGGGGCCGCTGGCCGCTTCCGGGTGAAATTGGGCGGAGAAGAAAGGCAGGCGCTTGTGGCGGATACCTTCATTGGTGCCGTCATTCATATTTACAAACAAGGCATCCCAGTCATTGCCCAAGCTGGTTTCATCCACTGCAAAGCCGTGGTTCTGAGAGGTGATGAAGCAGCGGTTGGTGCCGGCCATGCGTACTGGCTGGTTATGACTGCGGTGCCCGTATTTCAGTTTGTAGGTTTTGGCGCCGCCGGCCTTGGCCAGCAGCTGGTTACCCATGCATATACCGCAAATGGGTTTCCCGGCTTCCATCGCCTTACGGATGTGTTGTACGGTAATGTCACAATAGTCCGGGTCGCCGGGGCCATTGGAGAGGAACAGGCCGTCGTACTCCAGGGTGTTAAAATCATAATCCCAGGGAACACGGATCAGTGTTACATCTTCATATTCCAGTAAACAGCGCAGGATGTTGTGCTTGATGCCGCAGTCAACCATGACCACTGTTTTGCTACCCTTGCCGTAGCGGATGATCTCCTTGCAGCTGACCTTGGCAATTTGATTTTCCTTGTCCGGGTCTACAAAGTCCGTATCTTTGCCGTTAACCACGATTTTACCCAACATGGATCCGGCCTCGCGCAGCACCTTGGTCAGTTCACGGGTGTCGATCCCGTAAATGGCCGGCACCTTGTGCTCCTTCAGCCAGTCACCCAGGCTTTTTTCAGCATTCCAGTGACTATGCGCTGAGGAATAGTTCGATACAATGAATCCGCTGACTTGGATCTTTTCGGATTCATAGAAAGCGGATAGGCCATTGATGAATTCATTTTTGGGGACACCGTAGTTTCCGACTAAGGGAAAGGTTGATACGAGAATTTGTCCGGAATAGGAGGGGTCGGTCAGGCTTTCGGGATACCCCATCATGGCGGTGTTGAATACCACTTCGCCGGCGGAAGGCTCCTCGTAGCCGAATGAAAACCCATTAAATACCATTCCATTAGCTAATACTAAGGAGGCAGGTGTTGGATATTGCATGGTTAAGCGTTTAAACTGGACAAAGTTAGAAAAAAAAAAGATGGCTGAAAAATATTGTTATTAACAGCCATCTTTTCGAAATTTTTATTGCTTCTCTTTTACTTTTGCCTCTTGTTCTTCCGGTACGACTTCTGATACGGTATATCCCAATTTTTCAATGGCTTTCTGCAGCTTTTCCTTATCTGTTTTTTTCGGATTGAACTTGACCCATACCTCTTTTTTGGGGAGGTCTACCTTCATGTCCGTTACCCCCTTTTCATAAGGTATGTTGTTCAGTATTTTCTTTTTGCAATGGTCACAGTCCATGCTCACGCTGAAAGTGACCTCATTGTCTTTTTTCTTGTTGTCTTGTTTGTCTTGCGCCTGTATACCGCTGAAAAGCGCCAGTGACAGCACCGTCGTTAGGATAAATCTAAGTGTTTTCATTTATGTATGTTATTTAAATAGTGTATATCTTATTCCTGCATAAAACTTGCGGCCCATCAGCGGCCCCCAGATTACTGAGGAGTTGAAGCCGGTAGCGTAGGGATTTTCCGCATTGATAATCGGATTGTCCTGGGTATAATTCAGGATGTTTTCCACGCCCAGATAGACGTCCAATCCTTTGAACCGGCGGGTTACCTGTGCAAAAAACATAGGGTATACGGGGGAATAATGGTCTTTGTGGTCGTCATACACGAAATTGGGCAGGCGGCTCTGTCCGTTGACCTGTCCGGTCACATCGAAGATCCACTTGTTCATCGGGGTGGCATATTGCAGGTTTAATACCCCCTTGTAGCGGTCTATCAGCGGACTTTCCAGCAGGCCCTGCATGGCGTAGTCGGCGCGGGTGTCGTTGTAGCGGAAGGTGAGGGCCACCGTAAAGCGTTCCACCGGCTCGGCATTGAAATCGATCTGGTAAGCGTTGGTGTATGACTTGCCCGGGAGGTTGTAAATCCATACGCTGTTATAGTCACGTTCCTGGTCTACCAGCACCTGGTTGTTGAAATCGGTGCGGAAATAGTCCAGGCTGATGTAAGCCTTCTCATCCTGGAAAAGTTTAAAGTAGAACATCAGGCTGCCGCCGTAGGTCCAGGCGTCTTCCATCTGCAGGGCGTCGTCAATCCGGATCTGCCGTCCGGTAGCCAGCATCCCGATGTTGTCAGTCACTACGTTGGCCGAGCGGAATCCGCGGCCGGCCGAGGCGCGTAAGACAATCTGGTCCGTAATATTGTATTTCAGGTTGGCGCGTGGTGTTACCAGCCAGTTGTAGAGATTGTTATAGTCTGCCCGCAGGCCGGCGATCAGGGTCAGTTTATCCTCATAATTAAAGGTGTACTCTCCGAAAATACCACCGGTGATTTCACGCCGGCCCAGGTCCCGGATATTGGAATGCATGGTCATGCCGGCATCAAACCAGCGGTCGCTGAGTAGTTCGTTATAATCGTCAAAATGGCCGCTTATGCCGGCAGTAAATTTATGCTGTTCATTCAATGTGTTTTGTAGCAGCAGGTTGACAAAGGCCGATTGCTGCGTGCCGTCATAATCTTTTACACCAAAAAATGTGTTGATTTTGTGGTAGGTATAGTCGGCGACAAAGGCGATGTTGGTAGAGTTGTCTTCATTCAATGGAATACCCAGCTTGGTGTAAGCGTTGAAGTGGCTGTTGTCGATTTTAGTGCCGTAAGGACTGTCGGGAGCGTAGTTGCGCGGTGCATCCTTGTCAAAATTCATTTGGCCGCCGTCGCGCCTTTCATATAAGCCATTTACGCCGAAACGCCATTGGATGCCGTTGTCTGCCATATACAACCAGCGGTTGCCGAAGTTTAGCTGTTTTTTGAGCGGCTCGTCCATGAAGCCGTCATTATTGCCGTCGTGTTTTTGTGCGTCGATGGAGCCATGGGCGAAGATCGCCGTGGACCACTTCTGGTTGAGCTGCAGCGAGGAGACTATATTCAGTTCCGTGCGCAGGAAATTATCAATGTAAGCGTTCACGAACAGCGGTTCTTCGGTGCTGGGTTTACGCAGCTCCATGTTGATTTGTCCGGCAATGGATTCATAACCGTTGATTACCGAGCCGGGGCCCTTGGCAATCTGTATGCTTTCCAGCCACTGCCCGGGCAGGAAACTTAATCCGAAGGGCGCCGAGAGCCCCCGCATAGCCGGGCGGTTTTCTTCGAGCATGGAGGTGTACTTGCCCGAAAGGCCCAGGAGGCGGATTTGCCGCGAGCCGCTTACGGCATCGCTATAGCCCACGCTCACGCTGGCCGTGTTTTCAAAACTTTCGGCCAGGTTACAGCAGGCCATTTTGCACAATCCGGCATTACTGATTACCTCCACCTTGGCGGGTTTCATTTTTGAAATATAGTTGCCCTCGCTACGCGCCGAGTAGACCACTTCATTCAGGGTGTATTGCGTAGTGTCGTTGGCCAGCGCTTCCTGTTGGGCCCGGGCGACAGCGAATACAAAAATAAATAATATAAAAACAAGGTATGTTTTCTTCATCATCACTTCATTTAAATAGTTATACAATAATAAAACTTAAGTTTTACTATTGTATGCTATAAACGAAGCTGCGCCAGGGTATAAATGTCGGGGGTGGAACAGGTGGGTAAGGGGGGCGGACCATGGTTGGAACAAAGCGACAACGTCCTCTCCGGAAGCGATAACATGCTTGCCGGTAAGAATACAAAGTCAATAACCGTATAATGGTTGAAACAGACCAACTGTTGTGTTATGTTCTGGTCTACCTGTAATACTTTGTATTGCACGTCGCAGCAGTGGTCGTCTGTTTCCTCTCCGTGCCGGTGCTCATGATTGCAGCTGCAATCATCCTTGGTTAACCATGTAATCTGTTGATTATGATTGCAATGACAGTTGTATACGCCTACGCCGATCATTCCCATACTGTAAACCAGTGCGGTGAGGCCAGCCAATAGATATGTAAGCATGCGTTTCATCCTCTGCAAAGGTAGGTATTTTTTTTTATTTCTGCCCCCTGCTTTGTTTGATTGCTTACAACTGTTTGGTTTTTAACAAGCTGTTTTTGGCAAGCTATTTGCATATCTATGTTCAACTCCGTTCTTTTATCAATTTTAGCTATTATATTATCGTCTAAATTCTTACTATCATGTACTGCATTGACAGCCCTTATACAGACGTACACTTCAATCTCGCGGCCGAAGAGTATCTGCTGAAAAATTCACGCGAGTCTTATTTTTTGCTTTACCGGAATGCGCCTTCGGTCGTGCTGGGGAAATACCAGGATACCTTTGCCGAAACCGATATTGATTACCTGAAAGCCCACAATATTAAATTAGCCCGGCGGATATCGGGCGGCGGGGCGGTTTACCACGACTGCGGAAACCTTAATTTTACGTTTATAACCTCCATTGATTCCGGTAATCCGGCCAAATTTACGGTAGCGATAGCGGGGGCCTTGGAGCAATTGGGCGCACCTGTCCGGATTGGTGAACGTAGAGATTTGAATATCAATGAGTATAAAATTTCAGGAAGTGCAGGCTGTGTATATAAAAACAGGGTGCTGCATCATGGTACATTGTTGTTTTCTTCTAATCTCGAAGTCCTGGATAAGGCGTTGAAAACCGGTAATACATTGAGTAGTACGTTGAGAGCTGTAAAATCAGTACGAAGCGTGGTGGCCAACCTGGCCGGCTTTCTTTCCAGGCCGCTTTCCGTGGATGAGTTCGGACATTTTATTTTTAATTACTTTCTCCGGCAATCGTCTGATAATAAGCTGTATATTTATGACGGGGCGGATTATCGTAATATTATGCGCCTGCGCGACGAGAAGTACCTTTCTCCCGCCTGGATTTTTAATTAATCATTTTTAACTTAACTCTCATTTTCAATTTATATGACTCCCTTTGAAGTAAAAATGCCGAAACTCGGCGAAAGCATCACTGCCGGTACCATTATGAAATGGCGTGTGCAGGCGGGTGATACGGTTGAAGAAGATGCCGTGCTGCTCGAAGTGAATACGGAAAAAGTAAGTGCGGAAATACCCTCGCCCGTGGCGGGATCAATCATAGAACTTCTCTTTAAAGAAGACGATGTGGTGCCTGTGGGTACGGTGATTGCGCGTATCGCAACAAATAATGAACAATTGATCTCAAATAAGGAGGAGGGCGGAGAGGCCCCGGCCTTGAATGTAGCGCCGGCCCCGGCGGTTGCTCCGCCAAAGTCCGCCCCGGCGCCTGAGCCAAAGGCTCCGTCTGCCGGACAATCCAAGACCGCGTCTGCGGCCGGTCGCTGGTATTCGCCCATAGTGCTGGAGCTGGCAAAGAATGCCGGTATCGGACCGGCCGAGATGGATGCACTTCCCGGTGCCGGTTATATGGGCCGGTTGACCAAGGGTGACATCGAAGCCTATATTGCCGGACGGCAGGCTGCCGTACAGCCCTCGCCTGCTTCTCAAAAACAACAGGCGCCGTTGCAGGTCGCCGCTGATGAGGTGAAAGAGATGGATTTTATCCGCAAACTCACCGCCGAGCATATGGTTTTATCAAAGAAGACGGCCGCACATGTAACCAGTGTGGTAGAGGCCGATGTGACCAATCTGGTGCATTGGCGTGAAAAAAACAAAGACACTTTTTTGCGCCGCGAAGGGGTGAAGCTGACCTTTATGCCGGCTATCCTGGAAGCAACGGTGAAGGCCTTGGAAGACTTTCCGCAGATCAACGCTTCGGTCGACGGGACCAAGATCATCTATAAAAAACAAATCAACATAGGAGTGGCCGTGTCGCTGGATAGCTGGAACCTGATTGTTCCGGTGGTTCATGCCGCCGATAAATTAAGTATCGGAGGTCTGGCGACAGCTGTAGACAGCCTGGCCGCCAAAGCGCGGAGCAATAAACTCTCGCCCGATGATATTAGCGGAGGCACTTTTACCATTACCAATTTCGGGACATTCAAAAATCTCTTTGCCACCCCCATCATCAACCAGCCTCAGGTGGCAATACTGGGTGTTGGTATGGTAGAAAAGAAACCGGCGGTGCTTGAAACACCCGAAGGGGATGTGATTGCCATCCGCCATAAAATGTACCTGTCGTTGTCTTATGACCACCGGATTGTTGACGGTGCGCTGGGTGGCGCCTTTTTGCGCCGCGTAGCGGATTACCTGGAGCGGAAAAGAGAATAAACGACTAAGTCTATGAAGGAGAAAACACAATGAAAAAGCAATATGACATAAAAACAACAGCAAAGGAAATACTGGAGCAATGGTTTTATCTGATGACCCTTGGACGCCTTATTGATGAACGGGCGCCGCAATACCTCCTGCAGTCGCTGGGCTGGTCTTTCCATGCCCCTTATGCCGGGCATGACGGTATACAGTTGGCCATCGGGCAGGTGTTTGTGCGGGGTGAAGACCATCTTTTCCCTTATTACCGCGACCTGCTTACCACCTTGTCTGCAGGGCTTACTGCGGAGGAAATCATACTTAACGGCCTGTCCAAGGCTACGGACCTGACCGGTGGCGGAAGGCATATGTCCAACCACTTTGCCAAGCAGCAGTGGAATATCCATAATGTCTCGTCTGCCGTCGCGACGCAGGATATGCATGCCGCCGGCGCGGCCTGGGCCATTAAATATTACAAGGGGAAAGGAGTGGCCATAGCATCGCATGGCGAGGCCTCGGCGGCCGAAGGTTTCGTTTATGAAGCCATCAACGGCGCCGCTACGGAAAAACTACCGATGATATTGGTTATACAGGACAATGGCTACGGCATTTCCGTCCCTAAACTTGAACAGACCGGCAATCCCCGGATTTCCGATAATTTTGCAGGGATTAAAAACGTAAAGATTATCCACTGCAACGGCAAGGATGTATTTGACGCTATGAATGCCATGACAGCGGCCCGCACTTATGCCGTGGAGAATAGCTGTCCTGTTATTGTTCACGCCAATTGTGTGCGCATAGGTTCGCACTCTAATTCCGACAAGCAGACGCTTTACCGCGATGAGGAAGAACTGAAATATGTAAAAGAGGCCGATCCGCTGCATAAATTCCGCCGTATGTTATTGCGTTACGGCCGGCTTAGCGAAGAGGCCCTGCTGCAAATTGAAGACCACGCCCGGCAAACGCTTAAAGACGCCCACCGCAAGGCGATGGCGGCGCCCGACCCTGATCCGGCTACCGTACTGGACCACGTATTGCCGGAGCCTTACCTGCCGCAGCTTTATCCCGATGGTACGCATGATGTGCAGGGCGAAAAGAAAACGATGGTCACAGCCTTGAATGAAACCCTTAAAGCGGAGTTCCGTTACAATCCGGATACCTTTCTTTGGGGACAGGATGTGGCCAACAAAGAAAAGGGCGGCGTATTCAACGTCACCAAAGGCATGCAGCAGGAGTTTGGCGGGCAGCGGGTGTTCAATGCGCCCATTGCCGAAGACTATATTGTGGGCAAAGCCAACGGGGTGTGCCGGTATGATCCCAAAATCCATGTGGTGATAGAGGGTGCGGAGTTTGCCGATTATTTCTGGCCGGCTGTTGAGCAATATGTGGAGTGTACGCATGAATACTGGCGTAACAACGGTAAGTTTGTCCCGAACCTGACTATCCGCCTGGCCTCGGGCGGGTATATCGGAGGCGGCCTTTATCATTCGCAGACACTGGAAGGGACACTGAGCGCCCTGCCCGGTGCGCGCATCGTATATCCCTCCTTTGCCGATGATGCGGCGGGCTTACTGCGTACGAGCATGCGCTCGCGCGGTGTAACGCTTTTTATGGAACCCAAGGCGCAGTACAATTCGGCCGAGGCGGCCACTGTGGTGCCTGCCGATTTTGAGGTGCCTTTCGGAAAAGCCCGTATCCGCCGTCCGGGAAAGGACCTGACCATTGTAACTTACGGTAATACGACCCACCTCTCGTTGGCTGCGGCCGAACGTATAGCCAAAGAAAATAAAGGCGAAATAGAAGTGGTTGATTTACGTTCGATTATTCCCTGGGATAAAGAAACGGTCTATGCATCGCTGAAGAAGACTTCCAAATTACTGGTGGTGCATGAGGACAAGGTTTTTTCCGGATTTGGGGCGGAAATCGCCGCCACCGTCGGCGCGGAAATGTACCCTTACCTCGATGCGCCGGTACAACGCCTTGGCGCCACATTTACCCCTGTAGGCTTTCACCATAAGCTCGAACAAGCCATCCTTCCGACCGTCGATAAGATCTATGCCGCCGCCCTTGAGTTATTGCGGTTTTAAATTTATTTTTTTTAATTTCTTTAAACTCTAATCATATGATAGGCCTTTTTTACGGTACTATAACACAGAAAACACTTTCCGTGGCCGAACAAATACAATCTTTATTCGGCGATACCGAGTTGACACTTCATCCGGTAGATGCCGCCTGGAAAGATGACTTCATGCTTTATGATAAACTTATTATAGGTGTGCCTACCTGGTTTGACGGTGAACTCTCTACAGACTGGGATGAATTGCTTCCGGAGTTGGCCACACTCGACCTTCATGGGAAAAAAGTGGCCGTTTTCGGCTTGGGCGATCAATTGCGCTATCCTGATAATTTTGTGGACGGGATAGGCATCCTCTCAGAGGCCCTCCAACGCAGAGGCGCAGTTCTGGTAGGGAAAACAGCAGCCGATGGATATACGTTTACCGCCTCCAAAGCCTTGCATAACGGACGTTTTTTGGGCCTGGCCATTGACCCGCACAACCAGCCGGAGCAGACAAGCCGTCGTATTGAGCATTGGGTGGCGCAACTCCGGAAGGAATTTGCCGATTGAAAAATTTTTCTCTTACATTTTTTTCTTCTTGATATGACACATATAGCTATAACGCGGACATTTGTTACATCACACCTGAAAGCGCGTGATGTGTCTGCCCATAAGGGCGACTTTGGCCATGCACTGCTCGTGGCCGGCAGTTATGGCAAGATGGGGGCGGCGGTGTTGGCTGCCAGGGCCTGCCTGCGTTCCGGTGTTGGCTTGCTGACCGTACATGTACCCGTAAAAGGAGTTGAAATTATGCAGGTGGCCGTTCCGGAAGCGATGGTGAACGCCGATACGTCGGAAAAAATAATTACTGCGCTTCCGGCTGATTTATCCCGCTATACTGCGGTTGGTATAGGCCCGGGCATAGGCCAGGAGCCCTTTACAAAAAATGCACTGCTTCAATTACTGCTTGCCGCGGGGCCTCCGCTGGTACTTGATGCGGACGCGCTTAATCTGTTGGCTAACCACCGGGAGTTGATGGAGCTTTTACCGCCCGGTACTATCCTGACCCCTCATGCCCGGGAGTTTGAGCGCCTGGCAGCCAGGTCTTTCAAGACGTTGCCGGAACGCCTGGAGGCGGCCCGGGCATTTGCAGCCCGTTATAAGGTGACGCTTGTTTTAAAGGGGGCCGGTACAGCCGTTTGCACCCCTTCAGGCCTTACCTATATCAATACTACCGGTAATCCCGGTATGGCCACGGCGGGTAGCGGCGATGTGCTGACCGGGCTGATCACCGCCTTACTGGCTCAGGGGTATGCACCGGCAGAGGCTGCTGCCATGGGCGTATTCCTGCATGGTGACGCCGGTGATCGGGCTGCGGCCCGGAGGGGGGAGGCGGCATTGATCGCTTCTGATATTATTGAGTGTTTTTAACACTGTTTTTGTTTTTAACACTGCTTTGCATTTATTTTTGTTTGTTATACAAAAAAGAGCTACATTTGTACTCTGAAGCGGTTGTCTTTTTACGGCGCTTCGGAGCCCTTGTGTGATGGGCGGTACCAGAGAAATCCTATTATCTGAAACCTATTGTTTAAACCATTTGGACCCTAAGCCGGCGATGTCTGTCGCGGGATAGTTGTCCTCTTGCTTTTTTACATGATTTACTGCTGTACAAACAGCGGTAGGTTATTGTTATGCCCTAATATTAACCTTAAAAATAATTTCTATGAAACCAATCTTACTATGTTTCATGTGTTTACTTCTTACCGGTGTAAACACCTTGTTTGCGCAACAAGGGCGTGTGAGTGGTGTTGTTACTGAAAGTGATATTCCTTTAGCCGGCGTTGCGGTTATACTGAAAGGAACGACCACCGGTGTCGAAACGGATGTGGACGGACGTTATAGCATTGCCGTGCCGGCCAACGCCGTGCTTGTCTTTTCTTTCATGGGCATGAATACACAGGAAATTCCCGTGAATTCCCGCACGGTGATCGATGTTAAGATGCAAACCTCTGCTGTCCGCCTTGACGAGGTGGTGGTGACGGCCATGGGCATCACGCGCGACCAAAAAGCAGTGGGTTATGCCGTACAATCTGTGAGGTCTGAGGAACTTACGCAAGGTGCAAATTCGGACCTGGCCGGAGCCTTACAAGGTAAGATGTCCGGTCTGAGTATCCGGCCTTCAAGCGGTATGCCCGGTGCCTCTTCTCAGATCACTATCCGTGGTGTGCGTTCTTTTTCCGGAGACAATGCCCCTTTATATGTAATTGACGGTATGCCCGTAGCCTCCAATCCGGATGTCAGTACGGGCAGTGGGGTATCCGGAACCGACTATGCCAACCGTGCGGTAGATATAGACCCTAATGATATCGCCTCCATTACCGTATTGAAAGGCCAGGCTGCTTCGGCCCTGTATGGAATCCGGGCTTCTAACGGCGTGATTATTATCACCACCAAGAGTGGTAAAGGGCTGGCGCAGGGAAACCCGCTGGTTACTTTTTCAAGCAATGTGAGTTTTGATATTATCAGTCGTTATCCTAAACTGCAGACTACCTATGCACAAGGTTCTTCCGGTAAATATGATCCGCTGGCCTCTTTTTCGTGGGGACCAAAAATTTCCGATTTGCCGGATGACCCTACCTATGGGGGCAATGCACAGGGGCGCCCGGGTATGTATTATGTGCCGCAAAGGGCCAATGCAGGCCTTGATCCCTGGGCGAAGCCGACGGCATATGACAATATGAAAAATTATTTCAATACGGGGGTCACCTGGAATAATTTTGTGAATGTGGCCCAATCTATGGGTGAAACATCCTATGCCTTTTCTATCGGTACTTCCAACCAAAAAGGCATTATACCCACTACCGGCATGGACCGTTATAATTTTAAGCTGACGGGACAAACCAAATTGTGGGACAATTTTACCACAGGCGCCACGGCTAATTTTGTCAGTACGTCCATCAAAAAGATGCCATCCGCCAATGACGGTATTATGGCTACTATCTATCCGGCCCCGCCCAGTTTTGATCTGAATGGTATCCCCCAACACTATGCAGGAGATCCTTATAAGATCAATAATTACCGTGGCGGAAGTTTTCCTCCGGCTTATTGGTCGTTGGATAATACGGAATTTACGGAAAAGACCAACCGCTTTTATGGGAATGCCTTTCTGGAGTACATGACTAAATTCAATACGGAAAACCATAAGTTGACCGCCAAATATCAATTCGGGGCGGATGCTTATATTTCTAATTATAAAGACCTTTGGGGTTATGGTATCAAGGGGGCCAATAATAACGGGCAGGTGGAAAATTACAACTGGACCAATCTGACTTTTAATTCCCTTCTGACAGTGAACTACAACTGGAAAATCAATGAGGACTTTAGCTTAGATGCGCTATTAGGCAATGAAATAGTACAGAGTAATCAGCGTTACCTATACGAATACGGGGCCAATTTCCAATTCCCCGGTTGGAACCACATCGGTAATGCTACGGCAAAAGACAATACGGAGGAACAATGGCAGAACCGTACCGTTGGTTTCTTCGCTAACCTGGAGTTCGCCTACAAGGGCATGTTGTTTCTGAACCTCACGGGGCGCAATGATTATGTGTCGAATATGCCGGCTAAAAACCGTTCGTTCTTTTATCCCTCCGTATCTTTAGGCTTTGTGTTTACCGAGTTGGAAAGTCTGAAAGACAATCCTGTATTGTCCTATGGTAAAGTGAGGGCTTCATTTGCTGAAGTGGGGCAGGCCGGTTCGTACAGAAGTAATTACTACTATGTGCCCGGCTACGGGAGCGGTTTCTTCCTCAATCCCGCCACGCCTATTATGTATCCTATGAATGGAATGAACGCCTATGTTCCTTATTATACGATCTACGATCCCAACCTGAAACCGCAGAATACGCAATCCTATGAATTGGGGGTTGAACTGAGTTTCTGGCAGAATTTCCTGAGTTTGAATTATACCTATTCCCGTCAAAACGTAAAAGATCAGATTTTCAGTGTTCCTTTGGCAGGTTCGGCCGGCGCCAGCAGCATGTTGACCAATGGCGGCAGCCTCTATACCAACTCCCATGAACTGACCCTGGGGATGAATCCTATACGAAGCCGGTTGGTGAACTGGAACTTTGCGTTCAATTTTACGAAGCTGGATAACTATGTGGAAGAATTGGCCCCCGGGGTGGAAAGTATCTTCCTCGGCGGATTTGTGACACCGCAGGTCCGCGCCGGTATAGGTTATAAATATCCTGTAATTTACGGTACGGGGTATAAGCGCAATGCTCAGGGAAATATCCTGGTCGATGCCCAGGGACGTCCCATGGCCGGCGATCCGCAGGTCATCGGCAATGTCTCTCCGGATTTCACCTTGGGTTTCAATACCAACCTGCATGTCTGGAAATTTGATCTCGGCGTGGTGCTGGATTGGAAATGCGGCGGACAAATGTATAGCGGCACGAACGGTTTACTGGATTATTATGGGATGAGCGAAAATACGGCTAACCGCGCCGGTTCTTTTGTATATGACGGTTATAAAGCCAATGGGGCCAAAAACGATATCGCCATTACAGGCGCTACTGCATGGCAGTCATTCTACAATGTGCTGAACAATATAGACGAATCTTCAATTTATAACAATTCTTTTGTCAAACTGCGTGAGCTGACACTGAACTATGAAGTGCTCAAGAATGACGATATTGTGTTAAATGTGAATGCATTTGCCAGAAATATATTGATTTGGAGCAATCTTCCAAATTTAGACCCCGAATCGAGCCAGGGTAATACCAACATGGTGGGTGCCTTTGAGCGGTTTTCTTTACCCCAGACCTCCAATTACGGATTCGGCTTAACCCTTAAATTCTAAATTACCATGAAAACGAAGAAAAATAAATTCAGTTTATTGCTTGGTGCCGGAATAATATTGCTTGCTATGGCTTGTACCGACACCATCATGGATAAGATCAATGTTGACAAAAATCATCCTATGGATGCGCAGTCCAAGTTTATCATGACGGACCTGATTACATCTACGGCTTTTACAACGGTGGGTGGTGACTTTTCATTATATGCGGCTATCTATGTGGAACATGAGACAGGGGTGCATAATCAGATGTACAATGCCGAAGTCCGCCAGGGAGAGCCCATTTCATCTACCACCTATAATAATGTCTGGAATTCGACCTACGCCAATATTAAGAAGGCCAAAATAATTATAGACAAATGTTCGGCCGGGGGCGATGAGAAGGGGAATGAAGTTACGCTTGGCGCCGCCAAAGTTCTTTTAGCTTATAATGCAGCCGTAATGGCCGATCTTTTCGGCGATACGCCCTTCTCTCAAGCCGGTGAAATCAATCCTGACGGTACGCCTGAATACATGCAACCGGCTATAGACAAGCAGAATGCTATTTATGCCTCCGTAATGCGCTTGCTGGATGAGGCCATTGTGCATCTTGACGGTACGGATGCCGGCTATTCGGGGGCTATGGGGCGCTCCGACCTGATGTATAACGGCAACAAGGCCTTGTGGAAGAAAGCCGCTTATGGTTTGAAAGCCCGTTATACCATGCGGTTGCTCAATCGCAGCGCGGATCAGGCCGCTGACCTGAACAATATTCTCAGCTATCTTAACCAGTCATTCACAGCGGCCGGCGAGGAAATGAAATTTACCATTTATGATGGCGATGCCAATGTGAACCCTTTGTTTGCTTTCAGTAACAGCCGTGATGCGTTGGGGGCCAGCAAGAGCCTGCGGGATAAATTTGTCGAACTCAACGATCCGCGCGGTAATCAGTATTTTATGGATTATGATTTTATACAGATTACAGATCCTGCACAGGTTGTTGTGGCGCCCAACGGCAGTCCCGAACAGTCTCAATATGTGTATAACCTGTCCATGGCTTGCTATGCCTATACGGCGCCCAGCATCATGCTGAGCTATCACGAACTCTTGTTCCTGAAAGCCGAAGCCTTATGCCGGCTGAATAGGGCGGCCGAGGCCGGACCTGTATTGCGGGATGCCGTCAAAGCGGCCTTTGCCAATTTGCAGACAACGCTGGAGTCTACGATTGATTTTATTAGCAGTCATAACGGCCGCGCTACAGTCGACCTGGGAGCGGCTGTGGCGGAAAATTATTTTACGAATAGCGTACAACCCTTATTTGCAGTGAATCCCTTAAAGGAAACCATGGTGCAAAAATACCTTGCCTTTGCCGGGGCCTCCGGAGAAGCCGTAGAGGCCTATAATGATTACCGGCGCCTGGAGGCTATGGGAGAACATTTTGTGGTATTGGATAATCCTTTGAATAATAGTTCATTCCCATTGCGGTTTGCTTACGGTTCGTCGGATGTGCTGGCGAATGTGGCGATGAAGAACGCCTATGGGGACGGACAATATGTATATACGGAAAAAGTGTGGTGGGCCGGAGGTGACAGATAACCCGGCGAAATAGATAATAAAGTTCTTTTCAGGTTTAAATAGGTTTCGGAGGACGCTGTGAAGCGTCCTCTTTTGTTTCTGAGAGAAAATAAACTTAAATTTGTATGCTTTTATCTTATCTAACCTTATAAAATTATGAAATATCTTAAATTGACAATTGCGGCGCTTTTATTTTCTGCCGGTATGTTGCAGGCTGCCCCCCTGTGGTTGCGCTATCCTGTGATCTCGCCCGACGGCCGGCAGGTTGCGTTTTCTTACAAAGGAGATCTTTATACCGTACCTGTTGCCGGCGGAGAGGCCCGGCAGATTACCATGCATGAGGCCCACGATTATATGCCCGTATGGTCGCCCGACAGTAAGTCCATAGCCTTTGCCAGCAATCGTTATGGTAATTTTGACCTGTTTATGATTCCGGCTGTCGGCGGCGAGTCTGTGCGTTTGACCAGCTGGTCGGGCGGGGAGTCTCCCTACGCTTTCAGCCCGGATGGCAAATACCTTATTTTCGGCGCTAAGATACAGGCTCCGGCCCAAAGCGCCGCCTTTCCTTCCGGCGTAATGACAGAGCTGTACCGTGTCCCGGTAGCCGGTGGCCGCCCCGAACAGCTACTGGCCACCCCGGCCGAAAACATATGTTTTTCAAAAGACGGACAGCAGTTTATCTTCCAGGACAGGAAAGGAAGTGAAGACCGGCTGCGTAAGCACCACACCTCCTCCGTAACGCGCGATATCTGGCTGTATGACATGCAAAGCAAACAGTTCCGGACCCTGGTCAGCACACCGGGTGAAGATACTAATCCTGTATTCGGGCCTGATAATAAAGAGGTTTATTTTCTGAGTGAGCGCAAAGGGGGCACTTATAATGTCTATTCTTTTCCGTTGGGTGATACGTCAAAAATAAAGCAACATACTTTCTTTAAAACGCATCCGGTACGTTTTTTAAGCATTGCCGGCAATGGAGTGCTTTGTTTTACTTATGATGGCGAGATCTATACGCAGGCGGCCGGCGCCAAGCCGGTAAAGCTGGCGGTGCAGATTGCCGGAGAAAATAAAGATAATAACATAGAAACGCTGACCAACAAAGATGTCTCGGGCGAAGCCCTGTCGGCCGACGGCAAGCAGGTCGCCCTGGTGATGCGTGGAGAGCTCTTTGTCGCCTCCGTTGATTATAAGTACACCAAAAGGATTACCAATACTGCCGCCCAGGAAAATTACCCGGACTTTTCGCCCGACGGAAAGACCCTGGCATATGCCTCCGAGCGTGACGGTTGCTGGAATATTTACACGGCGCAAACCGATCGTCCCGAAGAGGTTTATTTCTTCAATGCTACAACGATCAAAGAAAAACCGCTCTTCCCGGACAGCCGGGTGGAGCGTTCTTTGCCGCAGTATTCTCCTGATGGAAAGGAAATAGCCTATGTGGAAGGACGTTCAAAGTTGATGGTCTACACTATCGCTTCCAGAAAAACACGCCAGATCACCGATGGCTCCACTAATTTTGACAGTGAGGGTATGATGACCTATAGCTGGTCGCCCGACGGTAAATGGTTTGCTATTGAATATGTGCCGAATAAACATAATCCCTACGCTAATATCGGATTGGTGAGTGCGCAGGGGGGCGAAATCACGGACCTGACCCAGAGCGGTTATGCCAATGGCAATCCGAAATGGGCCCTGGGCGGTAACGCCATTATGTTTACCTCCGAGCGTTTCGGTATGCGTAATCATGCTTCGTGGGGCTCCATGGAGGATGTAATGCTGGTGTTTATGAACCGTAAGGCCTATGATAAGTTCCTGCTGAGTGAAGATGATTTCAAACTCCGGCAGGAAGAAGAGAAAGCGGCGGCTAAGAAAGCGGATAAGGGCGCCAAAGCCGATACTACAAAGAAAGAAAACAAAGATATTATTGTGGAATTGAAGGGTATGGATAACCGTATCCTGCGGCTTACCCCCAACTCCTCGGCTTTGGGTGATGCGATCCTTGACCCGGAAGGAGAAAAGTTGTATTATCTGGCTTCTTTTGAAAAGGGCTATGACCTATGGTCTGTAAATTGCCGTACCAAAGAAAGCAAGATCGAATTGAAGGAAGCCGGCAGAGCGCGCTTATACCTGGATAAAGAGGGTAAAAATCTCTTTCTTCTCTCTAAAAATGTACAGAAATACACCCTGGCTTCCGGTAAGAAAACACCGGTGGCATTTAAGGCGCAGATGGAACTGGATCTGGCAGCCGAACGTGAGTATATGTTCAATCATGTGGTGCAGGAAGAGGCTAAGCGTTTTTATGTAACCGATATGCACGGGGTGGACTGGCCTGCTATGGCGAAGGCCTATGCCCGGTTCCTGCCTTATATCAATAATAATTTTGACTTTGCCGATTTGTTGAGTGAACTCTTGGGTGAACTTAACGTATCGCATACGGGCAGCCGTTATTCATCGCGTCCGGAAAACCCTGATATAACCGGACAGTTGGGCCTCCTTTATGCATGGCAGGCGGCCGGTGGCGGTTTGTTGATTGATGAAGTGATAGAGAATGGGCCCTTTGATTATGCGGACAGTAAAGTGGCCGCCGGTTGTGTGCTGGAAAAGATTGACGGGCAAAGTATAGAGAAGGGGATGGATTATTTTCCCCTGCTCAACAAGAAAGCGGGAGAGCGCACCCTGGTGTCTTTTTACAATCCGAAGACCGGCGAGCGCTGGGAGGAGGTGGTGAAACCGGTTACTTCCGGCCTGCAGAATAACTTGCTGTATGCCCGCTGGGTGAAGCAGCGCGAGGCGGATGTGGAGCGGCTCTCCGGCGGACGCCTTGGCTACGTGCACATCCAAAGTATGGGCGATCCGAGTTTCCGCTCTATTTATTCCGATATACTGGGCCGTTATAACAACAAGGAAGGTATTGTTATTGATACCCGCTTCAATGGAGGCGGTCGTTTGCATGAAGACCTGGAAGTCTTGTTTAGCGGTAAGAAATATTTTACCCAGGTGGTGCGCGGCCGCGAAGCCTGTGATATGCCCAGCCGGCGTTGGAACAAGCCTTCTATTATGATTATGGGAGAAGCCAATTATTCGAATGCCCACGGATCTCCCTGGGTGTATCAGCATATGGGCATAGGTAAGTTGGTAGGCATGCCCGTGCCGGGGACTATGACCAGTGTGAACTGGGTTACCCTGCAGGACCCTACCATGCTCTTCGGTATTCCTATGACGGGCTATCAGCTGCCGGACGGATCTTATCTGGAGAACCGGCAACTGGAGCCGGACCTCAGGATTGCCAATGCACCGGACAAGCTGGCTGCGGGTGAAGACGAACAATTGGCCGCAGCGGTGAAAGAACTGTTGAAGGAACTGAAATAATCAATAAATTAACTTTACCGGACCATGAAAAATAGTTTTATAATAGCAATGGGCGTTTTGTTTTTACTGGGCGCCTGTACCCCTCAAACCGAGAAAAGAATGACTATATTGCAAAAAGATGCGGCTGCGGTGTCGCAGGTAGTGGAGGCATTAAAAGTGCGTTATGCCGACCTGGATGTTGAGCGGGCGCAAAAAGGCGTGGAGCAGTGTGCGGCCCTCTGGGAAGAACAGGATGGTTCCATTGCCGATTTTACGGCCTTTTGCCTGGATAATTATGTGGATAAAACGGCCGAAAGGTATGAGTTGTTTGCCAACCTGTCGGATAAGTTCGAGTTGCTTCTCGGCCACTTCAATAAGGTCAGCGTCTTGCTTAAAGAACCGGTTCACATGCCGGGCAAAGAATTACAACCGGTGGATTACCTGATGGGCGCCTACGAAGTGTCCTCCCATTTTAATGACGATATGTTTGCGAATAAGATCGCCTTCCTGACCATCCTTAATTTTCCGGCATACAGCCTGGCCGAAAAGCAACAAGACGGAGGCAATTGGTCACGTGAGGAGTGGGGCTACGCCCGTCTGGGCGACCTGTTTACCTCCCGTGTTCCGGCTGCGGTGCAGCAGCAGTCGGCTACCGCGCAAACCACGGCCGATAATTATATTTCGGAATATAATATTGTGATGGGTAACCTGCTCAATGAGAAGGGTGAAAAACTCTTTCCGCAGGGCATGACCCTGATTTCTCACTGGGGCCTGCGCGATGAGTTGAAATCAAATTATGCCGATGCGCAACGCGGATTGGAGAAGCAACGTATGGTCTATACGGTCATGAAACATATCATTACCCAGGATATCCCGGAAATGGTGGTCAATAATGACCAGGTAGATTATGCTCCGCTGGCCAACAAGGTGTATAAAAACGGTGGGGAGATTGCAGCCCCGGCGGCTCCGGATACCCGCTATCTCATGTTACTGAATAATTTTAAAGCGCTCCATGAAGAAGATCCTTACTATCCGGAGATGCCTACCTATATCCAACGCGCCTATGAAGGCGGTATGGAGTTTTCCAAAGAAGAGATACGCGATATGTTTACCCGCTTTATTTCTTCGCCCGAGGTGGCAGCTGTGGCGGGCCTGATCAAACAACGCCTGGGTCGCGACCTCGAGCCTTTCGATATCTGGTATGATGGTTTTAAGGCGCGCAGCGGTATTGCCGAAGACGTGATGACAGCTAAAACCGCCAAACAGTATCCTGATGCCGCCGCCTTTGAACGGGACCTGCCGGCCATATTGAAGAAGTTGGGCTTTGCTCCGGCCGATGCACAACGCATCTGTGAAAGAGTACAGGTGGACGCCGCCCGCGGCTCCGGACATGCCTGGGGCGCCATGATGAAGGGTGACAAGGCGCGCTTGCGCACCCGCGTGCCTGCCACAGGGATGGATTATAAAGGCTACAATATTGCAATGCATGAGTTCGGCCACAATGTGGAGCAGACCATCAGCCTTTATGATGTAGACTATTACATGATGAATGGGGTGCCCAATACCGCCTTTACCGAAGCGCTGGCTTTCGTTTTCCAAAAACGGGATTTGGATGTGCTGGGTATGCAGGAGAGCAATCCTGATAAACAGGCCCTGATGGCCCTGGATATTTTCTGGGGTTGTTATGAAATCATGGGAGTATCTCTGGTTGATATGGGCGTGTGGGAATGGATGTACGCCCATCCTGAGGCTACGGCTGCGCAGTTGAAAGAAAATGTGATCCGCATTGCGCGTGAGATCTGGAACCAATATTATGCACCGGTGCTCGGGGAGCAGGATTCACCGGTCCTGGCCATTTACTCCCATATGATCGATAATCCGCTCTACCTGGCGAACTACCCTATGGGCCATCTGATAGAATTGCAGCTGGAAGAATACCTGAAGGGGAAATCCTTCCCGGACGAGGTACAGCGCATGTATAAGCTGGGCCGCCTCACACCTCAGGTATGGATGCAGCAGGCTGCCGGACAGTCCGTGAGTATAGAGCCAACCCTTAAGGCGGCTGCCCTGGCTGTACAACAATTTGTGAAGTAATTAAGTAACTAAGAAACAGGAAAAATTAAATTTATAATTCATATGCTTTCTCCGACAGAACGTCAAAAAATAATAGCGCTGATCAATCGTGAAGTGGTACCGGCCATTGGATGTACTGAGCCGGTGGCCGTATCGCTGGCTACGGCCAGGGCTGTGGAAACCCTGGGGACCAGGCCGGACCGTATCAAAGTATATCTAAGCGCCAACGTGCTGAAAAATGCCATGGGCGTAGGGATTCCCGGTACGGACATGATAGGCCTGCCCATAGCCATTGCGTTGGGCGCTGTTGTCGGTAAGTCCGACTACCGCCTGGAGGTATTGAAAGACCTGACACCGGAGACGTTGGAGGAAGGCAAGCAGCTGGTCAACAGTAAGTGTATAGAAATTTTGCTGAAAAACGGGATTGAAGAAAAGTTGTATATTGAAGTGTTGGCTTCCAAAGGTGATGCCACGGCTACCGTGATCATCAGCGGACAACATACCAATATTTGCTATGTGGAAAAGAACGGAACGGTCTTGTCGGATAACCGTAAGCCGGGAGAAACCGAGCGCGATGAGGATACCCCTGAGTTGAACATGCGCAAGGTCTATGATTTTGCAACGACTGCGCCTGTTGATGAAATTCGTTTTATTCTGGAGGCGGCGCGCCTGAACAAGGCGGCTGCCGTGACCTCCTTTGACCATCATTACGGGCATGCCTTGGGGCAGACGCTCACGGGCGCTTACCAGAAGCAGGTAATGGGTGACAGTATCTTTTCTCATATCCTGGCCTACACCTCTGCAGCCTGTGACGCCCGTATGGCCGGCGCCATGGTGCCGGTGATGAGTAATTCCGGCAGCGGTAACCAGGGTATTTCCGCCACTGTTCCGGTAGTGATCTATGCCGAGGAGACGCATCAGAGTGAAGAAAAATTGATACGCGCCCTGATCCTCAGTCACCTTACGGCCATCTATATCAAGACTTACCTGGGGCGCCTCTCTGCGCTCTGCGGCTGTGTGGTGGCCGGTACGGGTTCCTCCTGCGGTATCACCTATCTGATGGGGGGCAGCTATGAGCAAATTACTTTTGCCGTAAAGAACATGGCCGCTAACCTTACCGGTATGATTTGCGACGGCGCCAAGCCCAGTTGCGCCCTGAAGGTCGGCAGCGGTATTGCCACGGCTGTTTTCTCTGCCATGCTGGCCATGGAGGGGAAAACCGTCAGCGCGCTCGAAGGTATTATTGATGAGGACGTAGACCAGTGCGTGCGTAACCTGGCAAAGATCGGTACACAGGGTATGGAAGAGACCGATAAGCTCGTATTGGCGATTATGACTACCAAAAAATGTTAATAATTAACAAATACTGTTTGAGCTTTTAAGAAAAAGAGTTTACATTTGCAGATGGCTATAAGACTAACTCCTTATAGCCTTGTTTTAATTGTAAACTCTATGAAATTTAAGCGTGATCCGGATCAAAATAAGCCCTCTCCCCATCGCTATCTTATATTGAGCATAACCTTTCTGGTCTTTGCCGCATTCACGGTATTCAGATACATCCACCTGCATGTGATGAGCCCCTATGAGGATTGGGTGGAAGATTTGTCTTCCATCCGTAACAGGATAATTGTCAATAATATCCTCCTTTGCTTAAGTCTGGTTTTAAGCCTTGTTTTTTTTATCATCCACCTCCGACAACGTCCTGAGGACAAGAAAAAATTCCGCTAAAAATAATCCGCGTAATTACAACCTGCCGTTTTTTCCCGTACATTTGCAGCAAATTTAGCGAAATGTCCCAACGCTCTGAACAACATCCGGCCCGCGTACTTTGGTTGATCTGCCTGGCCGCATTCTTAGTCCCTTTTATGGGGGCGGCCATCAACCTGGCCCTGCCCGATATTGCCCGGCGCTTCTCCATGAACGCCGTTACCATGACCTGGGTGAACACTTCATTCTTAATTACTACGGCCATTTTTCAGGTGCCCTTTGCCCGGGTGGCAGACCTTTTCGGCCGGAAAAAGATATTTTCAGCCGGCTTACTGCTCTACTGCCTGAGTTGCTGTTTGTGTCCCCTGGTGGGATCGGAACAGGCTTTTCTGGCCAGCCGGGTAGTAATGGGCCTGGCCGGCGCCATGATCTTCAGTACGAATGTCGCTATTCTCACGGCTGTGGTTCCTCCGGAAAAACGGGGCTACGCCCTGGGTATTAATACGATGGTCGTATATATCGCCTTGGCCTCAGGTCCTTTCCTGGGGGGTATGTTGACACAATATTTCGGTTGGCAAAGTATTTTTTACCTGCCGGCCCTTATCTCTTTAACGGCCTTTACCCTCTCTTTCAGCCTGATTAAGGGAGAATGGACGGAAGCTAAGGGCGAGCGCTTTGACTGGTGGGGAACCCTTGTTTACGCCTTGTCGCTCTTCGGGGTGATTTACGGTTTTACCCGCCTGCCGGGATGGGAGGGTATCCTTTGTCTGCTGCTGGCTGCTCTGGGCTTCGTTGTTTTTACAAAGATTGAAAACCGCACGGCTGCGCCGGTTTTTAACCTGAACATCTTTAAGGGGAACAAGGTGTTTGTATTTTCGTCGGTGGCCGCCTTAATCAACTATGCCGCTACCTCGGCCATAGCTTTTATGTTGAGCCTCTACCTGCAGCATGTCCGCGGAATGGATCCGCAGGCTGCCGGCTTATTGTTGATTTCGCAGGCGCTGACTCAAACCGTCTTTACTTATTTTGCCGGGAAATATGCCGACCGGATGCCGCCTTTCCGCCTGGCTACTGCGGGTATGCTTATAATAGTGCTGGGCCTGGCCGGCCTGATATTCCTCTCGGAAACAACGCCGTTGGGCTGGCTGACGGCTTTGCTGGTGCTGATGGGCGCCGGTTTCGGTATCTTCTCCGCTCCCAACATGACCATTATTATGAGTGCGGTCGATAAAAAACAATACGGACAGGCCGCCGCTACGGCCGGAACCGTCCGCCTGATCGGACAGGCTTTCAGTATGAGTATCGCCACCCTGGCCATCTACACACAGATAGGAAATGCAAAAATTACCCCAGATTTAACGCCCGGCTTTATGAATAGCCTGCACGTCACGTTTATCATCTTCTTGTTGCTTTGCCTGGTAGGCACCTATGCTTCCACAATTAGCAGTCGCTACAGCAGGTGATGTGTATATACAACAAAAGGCAGCATGGTTTTCCTCGCTGCCTTTTATTAATGTGTAGCTCCGTATCGCTATTTTAGCGGGAAGAACCGGTATCCCTTTTCCGCCTGCTGTATAGTGCCCATGCCCGGATATTCAATGTGCATGCCGGCAACCGGTAGTTGGTGCTTTGATACATATTCCAATACCATGGCGCGCGTGGCGATAGCCAGCGCCGGATGCACGTCATAGGTCAGCGCTACCTGCGGATAAGGCATCTGGATGCCCAGCGCATGGGTCAGGTCTCCCCAGAATAAGAAGCGGTCTTTGCCTGAGGTAAGCAGGTACATGGTATGGCCCGGCGTGTGGCCCGGTGCGAAAATGGCCTGAAAGCCGGGAACTACCGGCGCCGTTTTTGCATCGAATGTGCCGGGTAGAAAGGTATGTACCTGGTCTTTATATGCCGCTATTACCTTACGTGCGTTCTCGCCGCCTGCAGAAGTTTCCGCTTCCCAGTAATTGACTTCCGGTGTTGCAATGTAAATTTCGGCATTGGGGAAGGCTTTTTCCCCATTGCGCAACAGGCCGCCGATATGGTCGTAGTGCATGTGCGTGATCAGTATGGTGTTCACCTGTTCGGGCTTTACACCGGCAGCTGCCAGGTTATCAAAGATTTTAGCGCCCATGCCGGCATCTACCAGTACTACCTTGTCAGGGGTGCGTACCATATAGGCGCTCATGGAATTCGCTATTGTGCCTTTGGGCGCGCATTCTGCCAGCATTTCCGGTGTGGCGCCTACCAGCAGGTCTGTCTTTATTTGCTGTTGTACTTCCGACAGCAGGTACACCTCACATTGCCCCACTTTATGGGTGAATGTGCTTTGGCCAAAAGCCTGTCCCGGTGTCATCAATAGGGTCATAAGTAATAGTTTTAAAGCTTTCATCCTTATTTTTGAGTTGCTTGAAATAGCATTGTTCCCGAATAGCTGATATTGTCCGACTGTCCCGGCGTGATATTGATATACGTAGTCCCGTTCAGGAAGATGTTGAGCCGGATGTTGTAATTGTCTTTCGGGCCTTTTACGCTGAAAGAGATATTGTATTCCCGCTTCTTCTCATTGAACTGCACCTTGTAGTTGTTCATGGGCGCCCGGAACTTGATGCCTCCCTCCGTGTCACCGTAGGCCGCCTGGTGTGAAACGCCGAAATAGGGGAGGTAGGAGATGGCCGAATCGCCGCGTACGGAAAATTCATAGTCCGGCGTTAAGGTTTTCAGTCCGCCCCTTTGAGGTGTGGCCTGATTCACTTCTATTGTAAATGCTTTGCCGGTTACGGCCTTTTCTATTTGCTGTTGCAAGCTGTCTTTTTCTTGTGCAAATGCAATAGCGGGCAAAAGAAACAGGCCCAATAACAAAAGAGTAGCTGTTTTTTTCATAATGACCTCCGTTTTTTTTTGTGTTAAGGCAAAGATACGGAAAAATTATAATAATTAACACCGGGGTGGTAGGAGGTGTTAATTATTCTGCCTAAATTTGCACTTATAAATACGTTCTTTACTTCTACCCTATTTTATCACGTAAGTGATAATTGGCGTTGGCTTTACTTATTCCATGTAGAAACTTAGGAAATTTCTGAATAGATAGAAGATTTAAAGCCGGCGCCCACCCCTTTTTTATACGTCTTTTGGACATTGGAGTTTATCTTCAATCATAGTTCATCAAAAATGGTGTGGGCCTGGTTTAATTGATATCTATAGGTAATCCTAAGACCTCTACATGCAATAAAACTAACAAAGGTCCGCACTACAAATACCATTTAAATATTTAACCATTTAAAGTGTAAATGCTATTGCTGCAAAGTTATTTTGCGGCAGGGGTTTTTATTGGCTGTTGATTAAGGAGCTGCGCTCACCTACACTTCTTGTTACTGTTGTTATGTGCCGCGGGGCGGCGGCTCCTTATTTTATTATACTTACTTTTTTGCTTGATCAAAAAAGTAACAACCGGAGCGCAGCGGAGCTCACGAACACCTTAAAAAATAAAAAAGGTGTGAGTAAAAAAATCAAGGCTGACGATAACCGGCGGAAAACCGTGCGTTCAGGCTAAAACAAGGGAACTCACGGCTTCGCCGTTCAAACAACCCTTGTTTTTTAACGCCCTCACTTCCGGTTTTCTTCACGCCGGTTCCCGTAGGC
>JAVBQY010000026.1:0-37342 GCA_031548545.1 Bacteroidales bacterium
AACAGATAACAGAACCTTAAGCGAACTATAAGAAATGTTACAGCCAAAAAAGACCAAATTCCGCAGGATGCAGAAAGGCCGCATGAAAGGCCTTGCAGGAAGGGGAAATCAACTCGCATTCGGTTCGTTCGGCATCAAGGCCCTCGAATCCACTTGGATCACGGGCCGTCAGATCGAAGCTGCGCGTCAGGCTATCGTCCGCCACATGAAACGTGAAGGACAGCTCTGGATCCGCATCTTCCCAGACAAGCCGATAACCAAGAAGCCTGCCGAAGTACGTATGGGTAAAGGTAAAGGTGCTCCCGAAGGATTCGTAGCTCCTATTACTCCCGGCCGTATTCTAATCGAAGCTGAAGGTGTTCCCATGGAAGTGGCTAAAGAAGCACTCCGCCTGGGCGCCCAGAAATTACCCGTGACGACTAAATTCATAATCCGTCGCGATTACGTAGAATAACAAATTATAATATAATACGATGAAAACTCCCGAACTACGCGAGCTGTCGACAAAAGACCTCAAAGAGCGCCTCGAAACCGAAAAGGCGAATTTTGTGCGTATGAAAGTCAATCATGCAGTCTCGCCTCTAGAAGACACTTCAAAAATCGGAAAAGCCCGCAGGAATATTGCGCGCATGCTCACTATTATGAGTCAGAAAGAAACCAACGAAAAAAAGTAAATAGGAATTAACCATGGAAAGAAACCTCAGAAAAGAAAGAACAGGGTTGGTGGTAAGCAACAAAATGGAGAAATCCATTGTGGTTGCAGTGCATCGCAAGGTGAAGCACCCTATTTACGGCAAATTCGTAAACAAAACCACAAAGTTTGTTGCCCATGACGAGAAAAACGAATGCAGCGAAGGGGATACCGTTCGCATCATGGAAACTCGCCCGATGAGCAAAAACAAATGCTGGAGATTAGTAGAAATCGTAGAAAAAGTTAAATAGCCATGATACAACAAGAATCACGTTTACTAGTGGCTGACAACAGCGGTGCAAAAGAAGTGCTCTGCATCCGCGTCCTTGGTGGCACAGGCCGCCGTTATGCCGGTGTTGGCGACAAGATCGTAGTGGCTGTGAAAAACGCACTGCCCGGCGGCGACGCTAAAAAAGGATCTGTTTCCAAAGCTGTTGTTGTTCGCACCAAAAAAGAAATCCGCCGTCCCGACGGTTCATACATTCGCTTCGATGATAACGCCTGCGTACTTTTGAATGCACAGGGTGAAATTCGCGGCAGCCGTATTTTCGGGCCCGTAGCTCGCGAACTGCGCGAAAACTACATGAAAATTGTTTCATTAGCACCGGAGGTACTCTAAGATGAACAAAAAATTACACATAAAAAAAGGCGACACCGTATATGTAAATGCCGGTGACGATCGTGGAAAAACAGGCAAAGTGCTGGAAGTGCTGACTGAGAAAAACCGCGCCATCGTTGAAGGTATCAACCTGGTGAGCAAGCATACCAAACCTAACGCAAAAGCGCCCCAGGGTGGTATTATCAAACAAGAAGCCGGTATCCATATTTCTAACCTGCAAGTGCTTGACCCTTCAAGCGGAAAGGCTACACGTATTGGCCGTCGCATGAACGATAAAGGTAAATTAGTACGTTACGCAAAAAAATCCGGAGAGGAGATTAAATAATGGCAAAAAAAGAAGGAGCACAAAAGGCAGCCGGCGTGCAACAGGCTGTTCCTGCGGGATACATTCCGGCTCTACAGAAAAAATACAAAGAAGAAATTGTTGCCAAATTGATGAAGGAATTCAGTTACACTTCCGTAATGCAGGTTCCCCGTCTTGAAAAAATCGTCATTAACCAGGGTGTTGGTGCTGCAGTAGGTGATAAAAAACTTATTGAAATTGCACAGAACGAACTTTCGACCATTACCGGTCAGAAAGCAATCCAGACCTATTCAAAAAAGGACATCTCCAACTTCAAACTGCGTAAGGGCATGCCTATCGGTGTGAAAGTAACCCTGCGCCGTAAGAAGATGTATGAGTTCCTGGATCGTTTGGTAGCCGTTTCATTGCCCCGTATCCGCGACTTCCAGGGTATTCCCGCCAAGCTCGACGGACGCGGCAATTATACGCTCGGTATCAAGGAACAAATTATTTTCCCTGAAATCGACATCGACAAAATTACCAAAATCCTCGGCATGGAAATTACTTTTATTACCACTGCCAATCGTGACGAAGAAGCATATTCATTGCTTCGCGAATTCGGATTACCTTTCAAAAACGCTAATAAGAAATAAAAGAATATGGCAAAAGAATCAATGAAAGCACGCGAGGTTAAACGTGCGAAATTGGCAGCAAAATATGCAGAAAAACGCAAGGCCTTGAAAGAAGCCGGCGACTGGGCAGGTTTGGCTAAATTGCCAAAAAATTCCAGCCCCGTACGTCTGCACAACCGTTGTTCACTCACCGGTCGTCCTAAAGGTTACATGCGTATGTTCGGTATCAGCCGTATTCAGTTCCGTGAAATGGCCAGCAAGGGCCTGATCCCGGGAGTGCGCAAGGCCTCTTGGTAAAATTACAAATTATGAATTTCAAGTTACGGATGAATAAACGTAATTTGAAATTCGTAATTAAAATAACATAAATGGATATCGGGTGCTCTAAGCACTGAATTAAAAAAAACGAATTAACAACTATGACTGATCCAATCTCAGATTTCCTGACAAGAATCCGCAATGCGTCGGCAGTAGGCCACAAAACGGTTGAAATCCCCGCATCAAAAATGAAGCTGGAACTTACGCGAATCCTGCACGAAAAAGGCTATATCCTCGCCTATAAACTCGTTGAAGGAACTCCCGGCAACACCATCAAAATCGCGTTGAAATACCATCCCGAAACCAAACGTCCGGCCATCAAGAAACTCGAGCGTATCAGCTCACCCGGTTTACGTCAGTACACCGATGTGGAAAATATGCCCCGCGTATTGAACGGCTTGGGTATTGCTATTATTTCTACCTCCAAGGGTGTGATGACCGACAAAGAAGCCAAACTGCAGAATGTCGGCGGTGAAGTAATATGCTACGTATACTAAATCTTGGATCTTTAAATTTTTAAATTAATAATATGTCACGAATAGGAAAATTACCTGTAGACCTGCCACAAGGCGTAACCGCCAAGGTTGAAGCCGGCAATGTGGTTGTGGTGAAAGGCCCCCTCGGTGAACTGCGCCAGAAAGTAGACGCAGACATTAACGTAACCGTAGAGGGAAATGTGGTAACGGTTACCCGTCCCACTGACCAGCCTCGCCACCGTTCCATGCATGGCCTTTATCGCGCGTTGATTGCCAACATGGTCAAAGGCGTATCCCAAGGATACTCCATCCAACAAGAACTTCACGGTACCGGTTACCGTGTGGAAGTAAAAGGACAGATTCTGGAGTTCAGCCTCGGCTACTCTCATGATATTCACTTTGAAATTCCTACAGAAGTAAAAGCTGTGGCCGAAGCTGTAAAAAAGGGCCAGGCTCCCGTATTAACGCTTAAAAGTCACGACAAGCAATTGATCGGACAAGTGGCGGCCAAGATCCGCTCACTGCGTAAACCCGAGCCCTACAAAGGAAAAGGTATTAGGTTTGTTGGCGAACAACTTCGCCGTAAAGCCGGTAAATCAGCTAACGCTAAATAATAGGGAGACTACGTTATGGCATTATCAAAATTGGAAAGAAAACAACGTATTCAATACCGCATCCGCAAAGTGGTTAGCGGCACAGTTGAACGTCCCCGCATGGCGGTGTACCGTAGCAACAAATCAATATACGTACAATTCATCGATGACCTGGCCGGCGTTACGTTGGCTGCTGCATCATCGCGTGATAAATCACTCGAGGCTGCCATTAAAGGCAAGCCCGCTACTGAAGTGGCCAAACTCGTCGGCAAACTGGCCGCCGAACGCGCTGCTGCAAAAGGTATCACTACCGTGTCTTTTGACCGCGGAGGTTACCTCTACCATGGACAAGTTAAAAATTTAGCAGACGCCGCCCGTGAAGGTGGTCTTAAATTCTAATCTCAGAGCAATGACGACAAACGTTAAAAAAGTAAAGACAACCGACTTGGAGTTGAAAGACCGTTTGGTGGCTATTCAACGTGTTACTAAAGTAACGAAAGGCGGACGCCATTTCAGCTTTGCCGCTATTGTTGTAGTAGGCGACGAAAACGGCGTGGTAGGTTACGGACTGGGGAAAGCCAGTGAAGTAACTTCGGCTATATCCAAAGGTATTGAAGATGCCAAGAAAAATCTGGTGCGCATTCCTTTGAACAAACGTACCATTCCCCACGAACAATCGGCTAAATTCAGCGGTGCCCAGGTATTCATGAAACCGGCTGCCGAAGGTACCGGAGTGAAGGCAGGGGGTGCTATGCGTGCCGTATTTGAAAGCGTTGGTATTCACGACGTATTGGCTAAATCCAAAGGTTCTTCCAACCCCCACAACCTGGTAAAAGCTACCGTTAATGCATTGCTCGAATTGCGTGATGCTTATACCGTAGCCGGTGTTCGCGGAGTTCCCATGCAGAAAGTATTTAAAGGATAAGGAGAACTTAAAATGGCAAAATTGAAAATTACACAAGTAAAAAGTAAACACGGCGCTACCGAACGTCAGCGCGCCACTTTGAGCTCTTTGGGCCTGAACCGCGTTAACCAGACCGTAGAACGTGAAGCCGACCAAATTACCAAAGGTATGGTGGAAAAAGTTCGTCACCTGGTAAGCATAGAAGAAATCTAGTACTAACGGCGAGTTAATTTTAGCGATAGCATAAAAATTTTAAAAACATGAGTTTACACAATCTCACTCCTGCAAAAGGATCGACACATAAAGACAAACGTATTGGCCGCGGCGAAGGTTCCGGTCATGGTGGTACTTCTACCCGTGGTCACAAAGGTGCCCAGTCACGTTCAGGTTATTCCCGCAAAAAAGGTTTTGAAGGCGGTCAGATGCCCCTCCAACGCCGTTTGCCTAAATACGGTTTTACGAACATCCACAAAGTGGCGTATAAACCCGTAAACCTGTCGGCTATTCAAGCCCTGGCTGAAAACAATGTAAAAGACATTACGGTAGAAACCCTGATCGAAGCCGGTCTGGCTTGTAAAAAAGACCTGATCAAGATCCTCGGTAGCGGAACCCTCACGGCTTCCGTAAACGTAACCGCCCACGCCTTTTCAAAAACAGCCGTTGCCGCTATTGAAGCTAACCAGGGTACGGTAACCAAACTTTAATTACCGCAATGAAAAAGCTAATTACAACCATACAACACATCTTCAAAATTGAGGAGCTGCGCACGAGAATAGTTTATACTATTCTTTTGTTGCTGGTTTATCGATTAGGAAGTTTCGTGGTGTTGCCGGGTATTGATCCCCTGCAGTTGGATCAATTGAAGACACAATCATCAGAAGGGTTGTTGGGCCTGCTCAACCTCTTCTCCGGTGGTGCTTTTGGTAATGCTTCCATCTTTGCACTGGGTATTATGCCTTACATCTCGGCATCTATCGTTATCCAGTTGCTGGGTATGATGATCCCTTACTTCCAACGTCTTCAACGTGAGGGAGAAAGCGGTCGCCGCAAGATGAACCAGTTGACCCGCTACCTGACCATCGTAATCCTGGCTCTCCAAGGCCCTGCTTACATGGCTAACCTGCATGCACAGATACCGGATACGGCATTCATGTTCCATTCCTTCGGATACAACGTGTTTGCTACGATCATCCTGATTGCCGGCACGATGTTTGTCATGTGGCTCGGTGAGCGCATTACCGACCGTGGTATCGGTAACGGTATTTCTCTGATTATTACCGTGGGTATCCTGGCCCGCCTGCCTTTCGCTTTCGTTGCGGAAGCCGGTTCGCGTTTCAATGAAACCACCGGTGGCGTATTGATGCTTATTGTAGAATTGGTGGTATTGTTCTTCATCTTTGCTGCTACTATCGCACTGGTACAAGGTACGCGTAAAATTCCCGTACAATATGCCAAACGCATTGTCGGCAACAAACAATACGGCGGTGTTCGTCAGTATATTCCGTTGAAAATTAATGCGGCCGGTGTAATGCCGATCATCTTCGCCCAGGCCCTGATGTTTATCCCCATGTTGCTCTCCGGATTTAATACGGAGGCCACCCAGGGTATAGCTGCCGCATTCAACAATTACACGGGATTCTGGTACAACTTCACTTTCGGTACTATGGTAGTGCTGTTCACCTACTTCTATACAGCGGTAACGGTGAATCCGACCATGATGGCCGATGAAATGAAGAAAAACGGCGGTTTTATCCCCGGTGTAAAACCCGGTAAAAAAACAGCCGAATACCTGGATGCCGTAATGTCACGGATTACGTTGCCCGGCTCTATTTTCCTGGCGCTGGTGGCTATTTTGCCCGCCTTTGCCATGATGCTCGGCATCAGCAATCAATTTGCACACTTCTATGGCGGTACCTCCCTCCTCATTATGGTAGGTGTGGTGCTTGACACGCTGCAGCAAATTGAAAGCCATCTGCTCAACCGTCACTATGACGGGCTGATGAAATCCGGACGCCTGAAAGGCCGTAACGGTTAGTTTGCTTAATGCTCTTTGGAAAAATGATAGTTCTGAGAACCGCTGAAGAAATCGCCCTGCTAAAAGAAAACGCTCTTTTGGTATCGAAGACACTGGCGGAAGTCGGCAAACGGATAAAACCCGGGGTTAGCACCCTGGAGCTGGATAAACTGGCTGAAACTTTTATCCGCGACCATGGCGCGCAGCCCGCCTTCCTCGGCTACAACGGATTTCCCAATACGCTTTGCTTATCGGTGAATGATGTGGTAGTACACGGCATTCCTTCGGAATACCGCTTGCAGGAGGGTGACATTATATCGGTCGATTGCGGTACTTACTACAAAGGTTATTACGGTGATTCCGCCTATACCTTTGCCGTAGGTGAAGTAAGCCCTGTTGCCCGGCAGCTGATGGAAACGACCAAGGCGTCGCTTTTCAAAGGCATTGCCCAGGCGATAGACGGTAACCGGATCGGTGATATCTCTGCCGCCGTACAAATGCATGCCGAAGAAAACGGCTTTAGCGTTGTTCGTGAAATGGTGGGCCACGGGTTGGGCCGCCGGATGCACGAGGCCCCCGAGGTGCCGAATTTCGGCCGTCGCGGACAGGGCAAGCAGCTTAAAGACGGCATGGTCCTCTGCATAGAGCCCATGATCAACGAAGGAACTAGAAACGTATACCTTGACAATGACGGATGGACCCTCCATACTGATGACAACAAGCTGAGTGCGCACTATGAACTTACGGTATGTGTACGGAAAGGAAAGGCCGAAATCTTGTCAACATTTGATTATATAGAAAATTTATAAAAATTATGTCTAAACAGACAGCCATAGAAAAAGACGGTGTTATAGTTGAAGCCTTGTCCAATGCGATGTTTCGCGTTGAATTGGACAATGGCCATATAATTATTGCCCATATTTCCGGAAAAATGCGGATGCACTATATCCGTATACTCCCCGGTGACAAGGTACGTGTGGAAATGTCTCCTTATGACCTTACCAAAGGCCGCATTTGCTTCAGACATAAATAGGCGATAGAAAAATAAAAAAAGAAAACATATGAAAGTAAAAGCTTCCATCAAGAAACGCAGTGAAGACTGCAAAATCGTAAAACGCAAAGGCCGTTTATACGTGATCTGCAAAAAGAACCCTAAATTTAAAATGCGTCAGGGTTAGCCCTAATATCCTAATTTCTTAATCTCTTAATCTCGAAAAACAAGTATGGCACGTATAGCCGGAGTAGATTTACCCAAGAACAAACGCGGAGAAATAGGCCTGACCTATATTTACGGCATTGGCCGCACCACGGCCCAGAATATTCTCACGCAAGCTGGAATTGATTTTAATACTAAAGTGAAAGATTGGAACGACGATCAGATCGCCGCCATCCGTTCCCTCATCCAACAAGGAGGATTCAAGATTGAAGGCGAACTGCGTTCAATGGTTCAACTGAATATCAAACGTCTGATGGACATTGGTTGTTACCGTGGTATCCGTCACCGCCTCGGATTGCCCCTGCGCGGACAGACCACGAAGAACAACGCCCGTACACGTAAGGGTAAAAAGAAAACTGTAGCAAACAAGAAAAAAGCAACTAAATAGTAGGTAAACATGGCAAAAAAGCCCACAACAACCAAGAAAAAAGTAGTGAAGGTTGACGCTAACGGACAAGCGCACGTACACTCTACATTCAACAATGTTATTGTAACCTTGGCCAACAGTGAAGGCCAGGTAATCAGTTGGTCGTCGGCCGGCAAAATGGGATTCCGCGGTTCTAAAAAGAACACGCCCTATGCTGCCCAAACCGCCGCTTCGGACTGTGCTAAAGTAGCCTTCGATTTAGGTTTACGCAAAGTAAAAGTATATGTTAAAGGCCCGGGCGCAGGTCGTGAGTCTGCTATCCGTACCATTAACACTGCAGGTATCGAAGTTACCGAAATCATAGATGTTACTCCTTTGCCGCACAACGGCTGCCGTCCTAAAGGACGTCGTAGAGTGTAAAACCCTGCGGGGATCTCAAAGGTTAAAGCATAATAGCTTAATAATTAAACTCCGGCGGCAACGGATAATATTCGGCAAAAATTAAATGGCAAGGTATACAGGGCCTAAAACAAGAATCGCCCGTAAATTCGGAGAGCCTATCTATGGCCCCGACAAAAATTACGATCGTCATGCCTATCCTCCGGGACAACACGGCTTGGCTAAAAAACGTAAAAAAGTATCGGAATACGGTACTCAGTTGCTGGAGAAGCAAAAAGTAAAATACACCTATGGTCTGTTAGAGCGCCAGTTCAGCAACCTCTTCGCCAAAGCTTCACGCATGAAAGGCCGTAAAGGTGAAAACCTGCTTTTCTTGTTGGAAAGCCGCTTGGACAATGTGGTTTATCGCCTGGGCATTGCACCTACCCGTGCAGCCGCCCGTCAGCTGGTAACCCACCGTCATATCACCCTCAATGGCAAAATTTGCAATATTCCTTCCGGCATGGTTAAACCCGGTGATCTGGTTGGTGTACGTGAACGCTCACAAGCCCTTGAAGTGATTCAAGATAATGTGGCTGGTCGTGGAACCGGCAAATATCCTTGGTTGGAATGGGACGCTGCTACGCTTACAGGTAAATTTGTAAGTCTGCCCGAACGTACTGAAATTCCTGAAAACATCAACGAGCAGTTGATCGTGGAATTGTACTCGAAATAGTCCTATTAGCAACCTTTTTTATACAAACATTATGGCAATACTAGCGTTTCAAAAACCAGATAAAGTAATACTGCTCGAAGCTAACGATACGTTCGGACGTTTTGAGTTCCGTCCCCTGGAGCCGGGCTATGGTATCACTGTGGGTAATGCCCTCCGTCGTATCCTGCTCTCCTCGCTCGAAGGCTATGCCATCACTTCGGTGAAAATAGCCGGTGTGGACCATGAATTTGCCACAATTCCCGGTGTTATTGAAAATGTTGTTGAAATTATCCTGAACCTTAAGCAGGTTCGTTTCAAAAAAATGGTGGAAGATGCAGATGGTGAGTCTGTTTCTTTGACCATCTCCGGCCAGGATCAATTCAAAGCCGGTGATATTTCAAAACAACTGTCCTCGTTCAAAGTATTAAACCCCGAGCTGGTAATTTGCCAGAAAGAACCGGGTGTGAAGTTACAGGTTGAACTGACCATCGGTAAAGGTCGCGGTTACGTTCCTGCCGAAGAAAACAAGCCGGAAAATGCTCCTTTCGGCCTGATTCCTATCGACAGTATCCATACGCCCATCAAAAACGTAAAATACGCTGTTGAAAACTGGCGCGTGGAACAAAAAACCGACTACGAAAAATTGTCGCTCGAAATTACGACCGACGGTTCCATCCATCCTAAAGACGCCTTGCGCGAAGCCGCAAAAATCCTCATCTATCACTTCATGCTCTTCTCCGATGACAAAATCACTTTTGACACGCCGGAAGAAGCCAATAGCGATGAATTTGATGAAGAAACCCTGCGCATGCGCCAGCTGCTCAAAACCCGCCTGGCCGATATGGAACTTTCCGTTCGCGCCCTTAACTGTCTGAAAACGGCAGAGGTGGAAACACTGGGTGAACTGGTACGGTTCCAACGCAGCGACCTGCTGAAGTTCCGCAACTTCGGACGTAAGTCGCTCACTGAACTGGATGCCCTGCTTGACCGCCTGAAACTGGGATTCGGCATGGACATCTCCAAATACAAACTCGACAAAGAATAATAAGCGATGAGACATAATAAGAAATTTAATCACCTCGGGAGAAAAACAGGCCACCGCAAAGCAATGTTGGCAAATATGGCCTCTTCTCTCATCCTGCATAAACGCATTCAAACAACCGAAGCTAAGGCTAAAGCGCTGCGTGTATATGTAGAGCCCTTGATTACCAAATCAAAAGAAGATACAACCCATTCACGTCGTACGGTATTTGCTTATTTGAAAAGCAAAGAAGCCGTATCCGAACTCTTCCGTGAAGTAGCTCCGAAAATTGCCGGCCGTCCCGGTGGTTACACCCGTGTCCTGAAACTGGGATTCCGTCCCGGTGACGCGGCTGACATGGCTATGATCGAGCTTGTAGACTTCAATGAAGCAGTAATGGGTACAACAACCAAGCCTGCCGCCAAGAAAGCTACCCGTCGTAGCGGAGCCAAGAAAGAAGTAGCTGAAGGTGCCGAAGGTACTGAAGTTGCAACTGAAGAAAAGGCAAAAAAAGCGGCTAAGGCGCCGGCCAAGAAACCCGCCGCCAAGGCTACGGCTGCTAAAAAAGCGCCTGCCGCCAAACCGGCTAAAGCTGCTGCCGCACCCAAACAAACCCGTAGCAAAAAAGGATAAGCTCCTTACACGGATAAATGCAAAAGAGGTCACCCGAAAGGTGGCCTTTTTTGTTGGCTAGGCCTATCGTGTGTGAAATTTAGCGCTTAAATAAAGTTAAATTTACCATTTGGTAGTTAAATTTTACGTATATACAATTTTTGCATAGGAAAATTCTGCAGGATGGTGCTAAATTTGTGTAATTATATAACCAGTATGAAAAAAATACTATTTACACTCATTTTCACCTTTATTATTTTTGCTTCAGTATCCGCCCAGTATAGCGGTGGGTCGGGAACCAAAAGTTCGCCTTACCGGATAGCTGACGCAAGGGACCTCTCCAGAATAGGCCAGTCTCCCTATACCTTACCTCATCTTCAGGATGCCTACTATGTGTTGGTTAACAATATTGATTTATCTAAATACCAGAATTCCTGGACTCCTATAGCCCCGGATTCCAGATTTAAAGTACACCTGGATGGGGCAGGCTATGTGATTACAGGATTGTCTATTACTAGTACAAAGGATGAGGTCGGTCTTTTTAAGGAGATCAGAGAGGGATCGGTGAAAAATTTAACGATTAAAATTTCGGAGGGACAGGCGGTAAAAGGCGCCTGGTCTATAGGAGCCTTGGTCGGATTGAGCGAATGTAGTAGCTATACCAACTGTCAGCTCCATGGAACCGTTTCCGGCAATAGCAATGTGGGAGGTTTAATCGGTGAGAGTAGTGATGATAATGTTGTTGATTGTTCCTTCACCGGCACTGTGCAGGGTGTGAGCAACTATGTCGGAGGCCTGGTAGGCGGTGCGTTTGATTTGAAAATGACGGATTGTTATGTGCAGGGAGCTATTACAAGCACCAATGGTTCATCCGTAGGGGGGGCAGTAGGAGCAGCCTCGGCCTCAACCTTCTTACGGGTTATTACCTGTGTGGAAACAAGTGCTGAACGGGAAGTTGGGGGGCTTGTAGGATATGTTCGTTCGAGTGACATAAGTTTCTCGGCCTCCACCGGGAAGATTTCCGGCAACAACAGTGTCGGAGGCTTGGCGGGCTCCTTATACACAAGTTCTGTTAAGGATGCTTATACCACTGCTTCGCTAAGGGTACCCTCGGACAGACCAGGCGCTTTGCTGGCCGGAGAGGCCACTGCATCTACCCTTACACGGGTGTATGCTACGGGAACTGATCTGAATGGCTATCTTCGGCCGCACCTGGTTTATAAGCCGGAGGAGGCTAAGCTTGATCAGGCTTATTTCAACTATGAAACGGCCGGCCCGTCTTGGCCTGCACCCAATGATATCCAATATATCCAGCAGGATAATTGTGCCCGCACTACCCGGCAGTTGATGCAGTCGTCCAACTATACGAACTGGAATATCAATAGCGGCTCCGATTGGGTGATGCAAGACGACCAGAGCTACCCGTATTTCAGCTGGCAGCCTAATTTGACAGACAATAATGCCCAATTGGCCACCTTAACGATAGAAGGACATAATATTTCCTTGAATTCAAATAGCTATACCTATGCTTACACTCCCAAAAACGGGGTGAATACCATAACGGTGGAGGCAAAGCCCCAGGCTCAGAAAGCCCGGGTAAGCGGTACCGGACCCCGCGCCTTGCCGCAGTCTCCCACCTATCTGACGCTGGTGGTTAGCCCGCCCAATGGCGTTATGCCGAAAATATATACCATAGTGGCCTCTCCACAGGTGTTCAAGGGACAGGGGACGGCCCAGGATCCTTATCAGATAGGCACGGCCGAAGAGCTGAACGCCATGCGCCGGTTTAGCGGACCGGTTTTTGAGCGCAGCTGTTTCCGCTTAATGAACGATATTGACCTTACGACCTTCTTAGCCGACAGTACGGCTGGCTGGTTACCTATAGGAACGGCCAAGGGGAGCGAATTTTGCGGTACGCTGCATGGCGGTGGGCATACAATTTCCGGCCTGCATATTAACCGGCCGTCTATGCTCTATGCCGGCCTGTTCTCCGCCCTGATAGGTGCTGCCCGGATAGATAGTTTATATGTAGAAGTGGCTCCGGGAAAAGCGGTAAGCGCAGGCTCTTTCGTTGGTATATTAGCCGGCTTTTCGGAGGCGGACCTTACGGCTGTCGGGGTTTCCGGAGCTGTAAAAGGAGCTTCTGTCGTTGGCGGACTGGCGGGCGAATTGAACAATGCATCCGTACGGGCCAGCTTTGCCAATGTCCGGGTAGATGCTGGCGAATATGCAGGAGGCCTTGCCGGTCGTTTATATGCGACAAACCTGAATAATAGCTATGCCGTCGGCAAGGTTTCCGGCAATCAATATATAGGTGGATTATTGGGCCGGGGCAAAAATTCGAAAATTGTGGAATCCTATGCCGGGGTGCAGGTCTATGGCAGCTGGACAACCGGCGCCTTTGCCGGCAGCCTGGAAGCCGCTTCTGTTACTGCTGTTTGTTATGATAAGGAGCGGGCTGTAATCACTAATGCACTCGGACAACAGAGCGGAGGGACGGTGACGATCCGCCCGCGCAGTACTGCCGAGATGCTGCAAGACTCCAGTTTTGCAGACTGGCTTGTACCTGACATATGGTCCCAGCAAACGGGGCTTAGCTATCCGTATTTGACCTGGCAGCCTAACCGTGATAACAATAATGCCCAGCTGAAAACGATTAGCGTAGGTGCCGGGGAGATTACTGTAAAACCCGGTATACTGGATTATGCACACCGGGTGAGGATAGGTACGGAAAAAATCAGTATCGCCGTCACGCCTGCCGATTCTTTGGCTACAGTCTTAGATGCGATAGGAGACACTACGCTCCGGGAAGGCGCCAACACTTTCCACATCCGGACCTTCTCTTCCAACGGTTTGTTTTACCTGCGTTATAAGTTGGATGTCAACCGTGTAAAATTCGATAACGCCTGGTTGAAAGACATTAAAATCAGCCGGGGAGCCCTGAGCCCTGCCTTTGACTCTACGATACTTAACTATACAGTTGCCTTACCGGACTCGGTAAAATATTTTGGGCTGGCCGGCCTGGCGGCCGACGATAGTGCCAAGGTAAGCGGTAATACGCTGCGCGCTTTGCTGCACACCGGCGATAACCCCTTTGTCTTAACCGTCACTTCGGAAGATAGTCTGGTACAAAAAGTATATACGGTAACCGCTGTTCGTGCGGTGTCTGATAATGCCGACCTCCGATTAATTACTACGGACAAGGGCATCTTCCTGCCGGCTTTTCAACCGGAAATCCTGCATTATGCCGTCCTTGTGCCGGATACCTGCCGGACTATTTCCATCTATGGGCTGGCGGCGCAGGATAGCGCCTATGTCACCGGCAATGTACAGGATTACGCACTCAGCCTCCCTAAAACCGTATTCAACCTTGAGGTGACGGCCGAGAGCGGCGTGCAAAAAACCTACGCTGTAACTGTTTACAGGGTAAATGCTTCCGACACTACAAAGATGAACGCCAACTTACAGCAGCTCACGGTAAATCCCGGAACACTGCAGCCTATCTTCGACCCGGCTACTACGGCTTATACCGTTCAACTCCCCTATAGCACAACGCAGATTAGTATTACCGGCGTGGCGGCCGACACCACGGCTACCGTGTTGGGCAATGTGGACAATGCGCCCTTGCATACCGGCGACAATATATTTGCGGTAACCGTGCTTTCCGGCGCCGGCCGTACAAAAAGTTACGTGCTAAGGGTAAACAGGGCCCGGTCGGACGTGTCGGGCTTAGAAAATATTATATACTCAGCGGGTGTCCTTAGCCCGGCTTTTGAAACCGGACATACTGACTATATAGTATCGGTTCCCGACGAGGTGACCACTATTTCGTTGGCCGGTATCCCCCTCAATGAAAAAGCCCGGGTTGAAGGGAATGTGGTGCAGGCCCCGCTGCAAACCGGAGATAATCTGTTTGTAATACGTGTTACTTCCGAAGACAGTTCGGCGATCACTACCTATACTATTAACGTCGTACGGGCTGTGGCCAATAATGCCTGCCTGTCTGGAATTAACCTGAGTGCAGGCAGTCTGACCCCGGCTTTTCATCCGGAGGTGACCGACTACCTGGTAACTGTGAATAATAATGTACAGCAAATAAGCATTACGGCGGTTCCTGTTTCAAGTGGGGCTACGGTTACAGGAATGGTAACCGATGCTCCCCTGACCGAAGGTCCGAATACCTTCACCCTGCTGGTTACGGCCACAGGTGGGGCGCAGCAAACTTACCGCTTGCTTGTTTTCAGAGCGGACCCGGCGGCTTCGGACGACAATTCATTAGCCAGCCTTACCGTCAGTAGCGGAACACTTGATCCGGTATTTGATCCGGCGGTGACCTCTTATACGGTATCGGTGTCCTATGATATAAGCGTCATTAGTTTTACCGCTGTGGCCAATCACCCCGACGCCCGGATTGTGGGTAATTTTAGCGATGCAGTCTTGCATACGGGGGAGAATCGGTTTGCAATAAGCGTGGTGGCGCCGGATAAAAGCATTCGAACCTATAGCGTCACTGTGCTGCGTCAGCCTTCGACCCGGTTGTCGACCATTATGCTTAGTAGCGGTAACCTGGAGCCGGAGTTTAGTCCGGATATCAGGGCATATACCGTTACGGTGCCGTATGCTACCAACATAATGCGCGTCACCGGTGTAGCCGAAGATCCTTCTGCTACCGTAAGCGGCAATCAGCTGATTGCCCTGAATACCGGAAGCAATACGTTTACCCTTGTTGTAAACGCTGCTGATGGTACCAGTGGAAGCTACAGTATAATTGTGAACCGGGCCAAATCGTCGAGTGTGCGTCTTACGTCATTCACAGTAAGCACAGCTGGGGATATGCTAATACATAACAGCCCGGTAGCCTATTGTAATGCCAGCGGAAAGATAAATATTGTTGTAAAGAATGGCTGCTCTACCATTACCGTTTCACTCTATGCCGGTGCAGGATCAACCGTTACCGGCAACCTGTTCAGACAGGAAATTCCCGAAGGCTCATCCGACTATCCTATAAACGTCACCTCCGAAGACGGCAGCGCCACCGCCACCTATCTCTTGCGTATTTTTCGTGCGGAGCTATCGGAAGACGAAGCGCCCACACTTTCCGGCCTTGAGCTTAGCGCCGGTACTTTGACTCCGGCCTTTTCGCCGGATGTGCTGAGCTATAGCTGGAAACTCGATGTAAACACCTCCTCTGTCACGATTAACGCCACAACGGCCGAATCCGGCGCCCTGCTTCTGGGCAATGTACAGAATTATCCGGTCAATCCCGGAACCAGTACGTATAAATTGGTGGTGGCTGCACCTAATGGAAAGGCGTCGACATACACATTAAATATAGACCGTGAACGGCCTTCCGAAGCTCGTCTGAGCAGTATTACGGTTTCCTGTCCGGATAGCCTGCTGACGCTGAACCCGGCCTTTGACCCGGATGTGCCGGAGTATACCGTGCAGACCCATGCACTTACCACGAGAATATCTATTGCAGCTACCACGCTGGATCAATATGCCTCGTTTACAGGCCAAAGAACCAATGCCACCTTGAATAAAGGAGAAAATGTTTTTCCGCTGGTTGTGACAGCTTCCAATGGAAACAGCCTCACGTATACGCTGCGGGTCACCCGGCCCTTGTCGGACGATGCGGCGTTGGCGGATATACAAACCGGCGGCCGTCCTCTGTCCCCCGCCTTCCATCCCGGAAATTGGAGCTATATTATGGTAGTGCCCGATACGGTAGCGCATATTTCACTTACCGGCGTGGCGCATCATAGCGCCGCTACGGTAAGCGGTAACGTGGACCGGGCGCCGCTGGTGAAGGGGGAGAATATTTTCCGGCTCCGTGTAACGGCCGAAAACGGCATAGCACAACAATTATATCAGGTGAAGGTGATCCGGTTGCGCACCGGCAATGCCTTGCTGGATACCCTGCTATTATCCGGGCCGGGCATATTAGCTCCGGCATTTGATCCCGGCGTATTTAATTATACCTTTAACCTGTCTGCGGCCCTGGATACGATCAGCCTCACCGGTATACCGCAAGATACGGCGGCTATGGTCGCGGGCAATGCCGTACAGGCGCCCCTGAAAACAGGCGCTAACCCCTTTAGTCTTACCGTACAGTCTGAAAACGGCTTGAATACCAATGTTTATACAGTGACGGTTGTCCGGCCCCAAGCGTCGGAAGCCCGCTTGTCGGCGATCGCTCTTAATGTGAACGACACGTTGTCGCCGGCTTTCCGTCCCGACATCTTCCGTTATCAGCTGGCCGTTCCTAACCATACTGCGGCTATTTCTATGACCGGTATCCCTATTGATGCCGCTGCTACTATCTCCGGTAATGTGACGGATTCGGTATTAACAACCGGCTTGAATCCGTTTGTATTGACAGTGGTTTCCGAAGACTTGTCCGATACTCTGGAGTACCGGGTAGATGTCACCCGCGCCAGATCAAACAATGCAGACCTGGCCGGTATTACTTACAGCGCCGGCACCCTGAGCCCGGCTTTCAACGCAGCTAATCTGGCCTATGTACTGTCGGTGCCGGACCATGTTCAGCGGCTCTCATTAAGCGGGCTTCCATTCAGTAGTGCGGCCCGGGTAACGGGCAATGTGCAGGATTCGTTATTGACGGCACGTGTGACGCCTTTCCCGATCAACGTGGCGTCTGAGGACAGTACACAGCACAAGCAGTATGTGGTGACGGTGGTCCGGCAGAAATCCGCTAATACCCGTCTGGATACGCTTACGGTAAGCGCCGGACTATTGCAACCGCAGTTTCATCCCGACAGTCTGCACTACCGGGTTGCCTTGCCCCATGCTATGGATACGATCAGCATAGCCGCCCGTCCGCAGGACCTTAAAACGGTGGTGGCCGGAACGGTGGATAAAGCCCCCCTCCATACCGGCGATCAGTTGTTTAATATTGTAGCAGTGGCGGAAAACGGCCAGTCTCAAACCTATACGATAAAAGTCGGCCGGGAGCCCTCTGCCGAGGCCCGCTTAACCGGTATAACAGTGAGCGCCGGGGAGCTGACCCCTCTGTTCCATGCCGACAGCCTGGACTACATGCTTAGCGTGCATGACACTATAGGCCGGATTTCTATTAACGGACAACCGCTTGACAGTAAGGCGCAAGTACAGGGGAATGTACAAGACTACCCCCTGCAACAGGGTGACAACCATTTTAGCCTGCGGGTTACTTCCGAGAACGGGGCCAATGTCCTTTCGTACAACATCAGGGTCTTGCGCAATACATCCGATAATGTCGCCATGGCGGCCATCAACCTGAGCCAGGGTACGCTTTTCCCGGCGTTCAGCACCGGTCAGTACCAGTACCAGGTGCAGGTCGGGAATGCGGTGCAAACCATCAGTATCACAGGGGTGCCGGCCCACGATTCGGCCACGGTGCAGGGCAATGTTACGGAAGCAAGCCTGTTGACCGGAGAGAATGAATTTCTCTTAACGGTACACGCCGAAAACGGCGACATAAGCCGGCCGTATTCCGTAAAAGTGCTGCGCGCCAAATCGGCTAACGCCGACCTGTCGGTGCTCACCCTCAGTACCGGCAAGCTGGAACCGGCCTTTAATCCGCAGGTTACCGCTTATACGGCAAGCGTGGAGAATGCCTGCAGCAGCCTCAGCCTCACGCTGCAAACGGCCGATCCTGCAGCTACTATACTGGGGAATTATACCGGTATATTGCTGAATAAGGGCGACAATAGCATTACGATATATGTGAGGGCCGAAGACGGTAACATAAAAACCTACACGCTCAATGTACACCGTGCGGAGAAATCATCGAACAACTACCTGCGTACTCTTATTGTGAACGGGGAGGAGGTGAAAAATTTCAGTCCTACATGTCATTATTACAGTGTACACCTGTGGAATGAAAACAATATTGTTTCCGTGCACGGTGTGGCCGAAGATCCCAATGCCGATGTGGATGGGAATATCGATAATGAAGAGCTGACAAAGGATTCAAAGACGTATAAAATCAAAGTAAAACCGGAAGACGGTTCCGATAAGCGGGTGTACGAAGTAGAAGTATTCCGTTATGAAACCATCAATTCAAAGCTGAAAGATATAGAATTTGATCCGGATGCCGGGACCCTGGTGTCGCTGGAGTTGGTAATCCCCGACCTGCTGTCTATTGCTAAAGGAACATTTGGAGGCTTATCTTCTCTGATCCCGGCCAAGAGGAATATTCCGGGTATGGCTATTGATGTGCTGAATGTCTTTAATTTTGACCCTAACACCCTGCAATACCTGTATATTGTACCCCATAGTCAGGATAAGTTGAAGGTAAAAGGGATTCCTGAAAAAGAGGGGTCTTTTGTGCATCCTCGCTTCGGTACGACCCAGAGCCTGCATGTGGGGCTGAATAACTTCCGTATAGCAGTGATGTCGGAAGCGGGAGGCATGCCCCATATATATACTGTGCATGTAATACGGCCGGGGGAGAATACCTCCGATAATGCCAACCTGAAGGGAATAACATTGAGTGCGGGTACCCTTTCTCCTAAATTTGACAAAGACCAGCTGGAGTATACGGTGGAACTGGATCATGCAGTCAGCAAGATTTCTATCACCGGTGAAAAAGATAGTAAAAAAGCCCTCCTGCTCGGTAATGTGAAAGATATGCAGGTGCCCACCGGAACCACCCAGGTACCGTTAATTGTGCTGGCGGAAGACGGTGTGACTCAAAAACAGTACATGGTAAAGGTGGTGCGCAAAGAGTCGAATAATGCCAACCTGAAACAAATAACGGTGAGCCAGGGATTGCTTTCTCCGGCCTTTGACAAAGACGTTACACAATATTCCGTGAACGTGAAGGACACGGTGGCGGAAATCAGTATCGCCGGTTTTCCGGAGCATGATTATGCGACCGTAGTGGGCAATGAGTCCGAGGCGGACCTGGAGCCGGGGGATAATACGTTTACTCTTACAGGCGTGTCGGAAGACGGTAGTGTTCAAAAAGTGTACACAGTAGTTGTTCACCGTGCCAGAACCGGCGCTTCGACCAACAATCAGCTGGCTTCATTGAGCGTTACGCCCGGTATGCTTAGTCCTGCCTTTGATCCGGCGGTGGAAAGCTATACGGTGGAAGTGGATAATGCTGTCACCTCAATCTCTGTGCTGGCCACAGCTGCGGAAGCCAAAGCGACCGTGAGCGGCAATGTGAGCAACAGGCCGCTTACGACGAATGAAAATATACTGCGGGTGATTGTAACCGCGGAGTCGGGCGCTCAAAAAATCTACACTATTACGGTGGTGCGCCGTAAATCGAATAATGCGGACCTGGCCGATATCCGGCTCAGCCCTTCTACGCTACAGCTGAATTTCCATAAGGACGTGCTGTATTATGAGGTCGCCGTGCCTAATTCCGAAGACCTGGCCGCTGTAATAGGTATTCCGGCCAATGAGGGAGCAAAAGTGGCCGGACAGGCGGCCGATAGCGCCCTGGTGGTTGGCGATAATCTGTTCCGTCTTTTGGTGACCTCCGAAGATAGTAGTGTGAACAAAACCTATACTGTGAATATGATACGGGCCAAGTCGCCGGAAACCCGTCTTACGGGCATTCACCTTAGTGCCGGCACGCTGGATCCCGATTTCTCCGATAAGGTGCATGCTTATGAGGTGCAGGTTTCCAATGCTGTAGATACCATTAGTATTACGGCTGTGCCGGCCGACCCCGGCGCTTATGTGGACGGAAATGTGTCGGGCGCTCCTTTGTTAACCACAGGTGTCAATACCTTTATCCTGAAAACAACGTCCGAAGACAGCTTGCATACGGCTTATGATACGGTAAATATCATCCGCGCCAAATCTGACAATGCCGGACTGAAAGCGATTCTGCTGAGCCAGGGCCAGCTGTTGACCGCTGTTGTTCCGGAAATGACTGAATATTGGGCCGTCGTAGCCGATACGGCGACCAAGGTGGACGTGCAGGCGCTTGCAGTAGACGCTATGGCCACGGTAAGCGGCGATACTACAGGATATGTGCTGACGCCCGGCGTTAATCTTTTAAACCTGGTTGTAACGGCGGAAAATGGAAACAGCAGGCTGTATACGCTTTCTATTTACAAGCCGGATCCGAAACCGGAACCCGAATTGCCGGGCAGCCGGGAGTTGAAATACCTGCGCGTGAGTGAGGGTAAATTGAATCCCGCCTTTGTTCCTTCACAGAACACGTATACCGTACAGGTAGGCCATGAGGTGGAGACCATCAATATAACAGGTGTAGCCAAGGATCCGGCCTCCAAGGTGGTCGGAAATAGTTATAATGCGCCTTTGCATACCGGCGCCAACCTGTTTGAAATTTACGTGATCACAGCCTCCGGTACGGTGAATACCTATTCGGTATCCGTACACCGCGCGTACGCTTCTAATAACCGCCTGTCTGCATTATGGGTGTCGGAGGGATGCCTGCATCCGGCGTTCCATGCCGATAGCCTGCAGTATACGGTTTATGCGCCCCGGGAGCAGCAATACATCAGTATTGTCGGCCGCACGGAAGATCTTAAAGCCCGTGTTGAGGGCAATGTATGGCAGGATAGTTTAACGCTCGGATGGAATGACTATCCGGTAGTGGTGACGGCTCAGGACAGTAGTACCCGTACGTATACGGTAAGGGTGAACCGGAGCTATTCCGCTAATGTCCTTTTGAAAGATATCCGCCTTAGCACCGGCGATTTGCAGCCGGTATTCAATGCATATACCCGAGAATACCTGGTGAGCCTGCCCGACACCGTGCAACGCATCAGTATAACCGGTATTCCGGCCGATACGTTATACGCCCGTGTAGAGGGGAATGTGTCGGATAGCCTCCTGCAGACCGGAGACAATTGGTTTACTTTGCGGGTGCATGCAGAAAACGGTCTGATTTCGGACTACCGTGTTAATGTACATCGACGGACTAATTCGGTGTCTACGGATTGCTCTCTGAAATCGCTGGAAATGGATTACGGTAGTTTTGATACGCCGTTTGATCCTTTGGATCTCAGTTATTTTGCCGTAGTGCCGAATGAAATTTCAACCATCAGTATCCGGGGTGTGGCGGCCCATACCGGCGCCCGGGTGATAGGCAATGTGGACCGGGCAACATTACGCCCCGGACACAATAGCTTTGACATAGTGGTAATGGCCGAGGCTGGTAATACCAAGACCTACACCGTGAATATTATCCGCGCCCAGGCTGTCGCTGCTAAGCTGAAAGATATTCATATCACAAGCGGATCTCTGTCACCCGCTTTTCATCCGGATAGTGTTAATTATCATGTACGCGTGAGCCACGAACAACTCCGGATTTCTATATTCGGAGAGCTGGCGGATACTACGGCTAAAGTCCTGGGTAATGTCAACGATGTCCTGCTGAAAACCGGGGACAATGTGTTCTCTTTGCTTGTAGTATCGGAAAGCGGAGCCATTGTGGCCTATATGATAACGGTTAGTCGTGAGGCGTATCTTCCTTCGCCGGATGCGGACCTTGCTGAAATTGTCCTTTCGGAAGGACAGCTTTCACCCGCTTTTGATCCGGCACATACCGCTTATACGGTACAGGTGGCGGCCAATGTGAGAACTATAAGTATTGTGGGGCGTCCTTCAGATGAAAAAGCCCGCTTGAGCGGTAATGTGGTCGGCGCAGCATTACAGGAAGGAGAGCAGCTCTTTTCCCTATTTGTTGAGGCCGAGGCCGGCAATAGTAAAACTTATACCGTTAAGGTTATTCGTGAAGAGTTATTCCCATTACAGGTAGACGGCTTTTTATTGAATGAGGGTATGGCCATGACTCCTTTCTCTACGGTTTCTCTTGGCTATTTGATTAACCAGGGCCTTCCTACACATTTTATGGTCGGAGAGGACCCCGCTTTGACAGATGCCGTGTGGTATGATTATTATAAGACCCCCCATATTTATACCTTTAAGCAGGAGAAGGCCGGCCTGAAAACGGTATATAGTAAACTGAAGAATGAGAAAGGGGAGACGGCTATTTTGTGTGACAGTATTTACTATAGGTCTGCGCCGGAGAGGCTGCCTCAGAAAGAGGACGCCGGGACTATGGATGCTGCGGTCTATCCGAATCCGGTACAAAGTGTGGCCAATATCAGGATTGACGACAGCTTGTCCGGGCCGGTGAGAGTTATCGTCTATACGCTTACGGGAACCGTATACCTAAACCAGGAGTTCCGGGCGCCGGTCTTTGACCTGGACCTGTCGGCTTACCCTTCAGGCCTGTTGCTCATAAAAATTTCCGATAAAGACCGCTATGTGGTTAAACAAGTATTAAAACGCTAATGTATGAATGTAAAATATCTTTTTGTTGTTTCTGTTTTGCTGTGGGCTTTTTTGCTTGCTTGCTGTACGCAAGAGGAGGAGGCGCCGGTTGTTGTAGATCCTTCTGTGGTAACTATCGCCGCCGGCGGCGGCGAACAGCTTGTTAGGGTTACCGGGCTTACGGGTTGGACGGCTACTGCCGGAGAGCCCTGGATCAATGTGGTGGAACAAAGCGGCGCCTCATTCAAGATAAGGGTCGGCGCTAATCCCGGCGCCGGGGAGCGCATAGGCGCTGTGAAAGTAAGTTCCGGTTCCGGACAGGTGTTGGTGGCCGTCAATCAGGGGGTACTCACGCCGCTCCAGCGCGATAGTGTGGCCCTGGCGGCGCTGTACCATGCATGCAATGGCTCCGGCTGGCTTGTGAAATGGAACTTGGAGCAACCCTTGGTTCAGTGGCCGGGCGTTGGTATGAAGAATGGCCGGGTGGAGTCGCTGGTGTTGGACGGAAACGGTCTTTCCGGCGCTTTGCCTGACGCGTTTTATTGGCTTACGGCCATGAAGCTCTGTGATCTGCATGGGAATGCAATTAGCGGAACCCTTGCTGCCGGTATCAGTGAACTGAAGGCCTTGAGATACCTTGATCTTTCCGATAATCAGCTGTCCGGCTATTTCCCGGTGGTAACCGCCCTGACGGATTTGTTTATGCTGGATGGCAGCTCTAATGTGTTCGAAGGCGCTTTGCCGGATTTGTCTTTGTTGACGGCCTTGGAATTTGTAGGATTTTCCCGGAATCAATTTTCGGGAACGCTTCCGGCAGCCTGGGCCGGTCTGACGCGGTTGGGCGTACTGGACCTGGGGCAAAATGCGCTGACGGGCGCTGTTCCTGCTGCCTGGGCCGCATTTGAAAATATGAAAATGCTATACCTGTATGATAACGGACTGGAGGGAGCTTTTCCGGCCTTTATAACGGACTTTGAGCGCTTGGTGTCCCTGGGCCTGGATGATAATAATTTTACGGATACCATTCCGGAACGCTTGGGCGATTTACCCGGTTTAAAAAATTTATGGTTAAGCAATAACCGCTTCACCGGAAGCCTTCCCGCCTCTTTATACAATCATCTGTATTGGGACAGCTGGCAGCCGCAGGTCTGCCCCCAGCAGAGCGGTTATGGCTTTGACAACTGTACCTCCCCGGCTGTTGCCGCTTATGCCCGGCCGGAAAGAGCGCCGTATTTTCAATTGCTGCACGAGTCTAAACGTCGTATTTTCAACAAGATAGTTACAGATTGAGTTTGGCACGGAATTTGTTACATCATCGTTAGCATTTAAAAGTTTAATGATATGTCTCAAATTTTGAATATACATGCCCGCGAAATCCTTGATTCAAGGGGCAATCCTACTATTGAAGTCGATTTATTAACCGCCGATGGCGTATTGGGCCGCGCTGCGGTGCCTTCCGGTGCGTCTACCGGTGTGCATGAGGCCGTGGAGCTGCGTGACGGTGATAAGGGCCGTTTCGGCGCTAAAGGGGTATTAAAGGCTGTAAATAACGTAAATACCGTCATCAATGAAGAGCTCAACGGTAAAAATATATTTGACCAGCGTGAAATTGACAAGGCGATGCGTTCGCTTGACGGGACGGAGAATAAATCCAGCTTGGGCGCCAATGCCATTTTAGGGGTCTCCCTGGCTGTGGCCAAGGCCGCTGCGCAAACAGCCGGACAGCCGCTGTTCCGTTATGTGGGCGGTGTGGGTGCGCACACATTGCCTATTCCGATGATGAATATTCTTAACGGAGGGTCGCATGCGGACAATTCCATCGACTTCCAGGAATTCATGATCATGCCTGTGGGCGCTGATAGTTTTGCGGAAGCCTTGCGCATGGGCGCCGAGGTCTTCCATAGTTTAAAAGGCGTGTTGAAACAACGCGGCTATTCAACCAACGTGGGGGATGAGGGGGGCTTTGCGCCCAACCTCAAGTCCAATGAAGAAGCGGTGAAAGTGATTCTTGAGGCGATAGAGAAGGCCAATTACCGCCCGGGTGAGGATGTGTTTATTGCCCTTGACCCCGCATCGTCGGAATATTATCTCGAGAAAGAAAATGTATATCATCTTCATAAATCAACCGGCGACAAGCTGACGCCTGTACAAATGGTTGATTTCTGGAAAGGCTGGGCGGACAAATACCCCATTATTTCCATTGAAGACGGCATGGCCGAAGATGATTGGGAGGGGTGGAAACTCCTGACCGATACCATTGGGTCCCGTTGTCAGCTGGTGGGTGATGATTTGTTCGTTACCAACAGCCGGCGCCTGAAAATGGGAATTGACCGCCAGGTTGCCAATTCCATACTCGTGAAGGTAAATCAGATAGGAACGCTTACAGAAACCCTGGAAGCGGTAGATATGGCGACGCGTAATGCTTATACCTCCATCATGAGTCATCGCAGCGGTGAAACGGAGGATACCACCATTGCCGACCTGGCGGTGGCCCTGAACACCGGCCTCATTAAAACCGGATCTGCCTCACGCAGCGACCGTATGGCCAAATACAACCAATTGCTTCGTATAGAAGAAGCCTTAGGTGCGGATGCTTATTATCCCGGCCGTGATTTTAAATTTTTGAAAAAATAAATGAATCAATAATAATTAACCATTAAAAATTAAAATTATGGGAACAGGAATTGAAATCGGAACAAAAGGCTTGGATGTAAAAAAACTCATTACAATGATGAACAGTGCATTGGCCGAAGAGTGGTTGGCTTACTACCAATACTGGGTAGGTGCACGTATGATGGAAGGCCCTATGCGCAAGGAGATTGAAACGGAATTGCTCATTCATGCCAATGAAGAGTTGGGACATGCCGTATTGTTGGTAGACCGTATTATTCAGCTGGGTGGTACTCCCGTACTCTCACCTTTTGATTGGAAAAAATTGGCGAAATGCGAATACGAAGCGCCGACCGATCCTTATGTAGAGGCTATCCTTGAACAAAACCTTCGTGGAGAACGCTGTGCTATTGAGCATTACAAAGCATTGGCCGACTATACCAACGGTAAGGATTACACTACCCACCAAATTGCTACACAGATCCTTTCGGATGAGTTGGAGCATGAAAAGGACATTGCAGACTTTTTGACAGATATAGAGCGTATGCGGAAAGATTTGGCAAAAATGAAAAAGTAATTGTATAATTGCCGGTGATACAATGCGGGGATAGCAGATAAAATGCGATTCCCGCATTGTTGTGTTTAAAACCAGGCTTGTCCTTTTCGCTAAAAATAGCTATCTTTGCGCCTTAATTCCGTAAAAAAACAGCGATGAGAAAAATTATATCTCTTTTTATGCTTTGCAGCCTCCTTCTTGCCGGCTCCTCCCGCGCCTGTGCGCAGGGACCGACCGACCCGATGGAAGTTGGTACGTGGATTGTAAATGCCGGTCTGGGATTCAGCGGTTATAGCTATGGCGATGGCCTCTGGTTATCCGGAGCCGGGATTAAAGTGGCCGGCCAGAAAGGCTTGTGGCAGGCCGGACCCGGTGTAATCTCCCTGGGCGCCGAAGCCGGAATTGCTTTTGCTTCTTATCAGGGTCTTAATTACACCCGCTTTAACATAGCCCCCCGCAGCAGTTATCATTATGGTTGGAATGTGCCGGGGCTTGATACCTACGGTGGCCTTACCATGGGTATCGGTTTTGTAACAAATAGCGTTACATCGGGCGCTATCGCCCGTTTTTATGGCGGCTTATATGCCGGCGCCTCTTATTTCTTCAATCAACATTTTGCTGTTAATGCAGAACTGGGTTTGGGTATAACCACCCTGCAACTCGGTGTGGCGTATCGATTTTAGAACAAACAAATATAATTTAGTTTATGGAGTACTCTCACGAAGTGCAACACATGTGTGTTGTGAAAAAAGGACCTAACCATGGTCCGGCTCCCATTCCCGAAGAAGGAAAATGGGTGAAAGCAAAGGAAGTTAAAGATATTTCGGGTTTGACACATGGTGTGGGCTGGTGTGCTCCGCAGCAGGGGGCTTGTAAATTGACCCTTAATGTGAAAGAGGGTGTTATTCAGGAAGCCTTGGTAGAAACCATCGGCTGTTCGGGTATGACCCACTCTGCCGCAATGGCTTCAGAAGTGTTGGTGGGTAAAACCATTCTCGAAGCGCTGAATACCGACTTGGTATGCGATGCGATCAACACGGCCATGCGTGAACTGTTCCTGCAGATTGTCTACGGTCGTACGCAGAGCGCGTTCTCCGAAGGCGGATTGCCTATCGGCGCCGGCCTCGAAGACTTGGGCAAGGGCCTCCGCAGCCAGGTGGGTACCATGTTCAGCACCCTGGACAAGGGCGTTCGTTACCTCGAAATGGCCGAAGGCTATATCAGCCGTATGGCCCTTGACAGCGAGGGTGAAGTAATTGGCTATGAGTTTGTACACATGGGCAAGATGATGGATGCCGTTAAAAAAGGCACCGATGCCAATGAAGCGTTGAAAAAAGCTACCGGCACCTACGGCCGTTTTGCCGAAGCCGCTAAATACATTGACCCCCGTCACGAATAATTTTTTAAACATTTGAATTATGGCATTATTTGAAAGTTACGAACGCCGTATCAAGCAGATTGAATCGGTGCTCCAACAATATAACATCAAAGACCTGGAAGAAGCCAAGGCTATCTGCGAGGCAAAAGGAATCAACCCCTACAAAATCTGCGAAGAAACCCAACCTATTTGCTTTGAAAACGCAAAGTGGGCCTACGTGCTCGGTGCGGCTATCGCCATTAAAAAAGACTGCAAAAAAGCGGCTGAGGCCGCCGAGGCCATCGGTGAAGGCTTACAGGCTTTTTGTATTGCCGGTTCTGTGGCTGCCGACCGTAAAGTAGGCCTGGGACACGGTAACCTCGCCGCCATGTTGCTGCGCGATGAAACCAAGTGTTTCGCCTTCCTGGCCGGCCACGAATCGTTCGCCGCCGCCGAAGGCGCTATCGGTATCGCCAAATCGGCCAACAAGGTGCGCAAGGAACCCCTGCGTGTTATCCTGAACGGTCTGGGTAAAGACGCCGCTATGATCATCTCACGTATCAACGGTTTCACCTACGTGCAAACCCAGTTTGATTATGCTTCCGGTGAGCTGAAAGTGGTAAAAGAAACCCCCTACTCCAACGGTGACCGTTCCAAGGTGAAATGTTACGGCGCCGATGACGTACGCGAAGGTGTAGCCATCATGCGCAGCGAAGGCGTAGACGTATCCATTACCGGTAACTCTACCAACCCCACCCGTTTCCAACACCCCGTAGCCGGCACCTACAAAAAAGAGTGCATGGAACAGGGCAAGAAATATTTCTCCGTAGCCTCCGGCGGCGGTACAGGCCGTACCCTGCACCCCGACAACATGGCAGCCGGTCCCGCCTCTTACGGCATGACCGACACTATGGGCCGTATGCACGGTGATGCACAATTCGCCGGCTCTTCATCAGTGCCTGCACACGTAGAAATGATGGGCTTCCTGGGCATGGGCAACAACCCCATGGTAGGAGCCACTGTTTCTGTGGCCGTTGCTATAGAAGAAGCGATGAAAAAATAATATCCGGTTTACGGTATTAGGATTTTAAGGGATTATAGACTATCTTTGATGTCTATAGTCCCTTTTTCTATACGGATAACTTAAATGAGAACGATCAAATCAGTTGTATTTTTCCTGCTCATTATACTGGCGGCCTGTTCTCCGAAAGGAGAGATGGCCGAAATCCGCGATATTTCTACCGGCTACCTGAAAGCCCTTGTGGAATACAGGCTTGACGATGCCAAACACTTAGGAGACAGTGCTACCGTACACTTTCTGGAAACGCAGCAAGAGATTATTGCCGGTTGGACGCCAGAGAAGCAGGAGCAGGCCCGGAAGCGCTTCGAAAACATAGAGGTGGCTATTGCTTCGGTGGAGATCGATGGGCATAGCGCTACCGTAAAGTACGAGTTGGTGCAGGACGCCGCCGTCCTGCAGTCTGAGCGCTTATACTTAGTAAAGACCTCCGGCGGATGGCGGGTGCATGAGTCTCTCTAAGCTTCGTCGTCCTGTCCTTATCAGTAGTTGTGCATGCAGGTCAATTTCCTTGTCCGCAGGCGCTTTTTATAATGAATCAACATAGCATATACTATAACACTATATAATAATATGTCACATAAACCCTTTTATAACCTAAGCGTCAGTGAAGTTGAACGTGAATTGTCCACCTCGCTGCAGAATGGCCTCAGCCAGGAGGAGGCCCGTAAACGCATTGAACAATATGGCTACAATGCATTTGAAAAAAAGAAAAAGAAAAGCCTGATCATCAAATTTCTGGAACAATTCAAAAGTTTCATGATCATTGTACTGCTGATAGCCGCCGCCATTTCCGGAGTGATCGGCTACCTGCATGGCGAGGGCTTTACGGATGCCATTATCATCCTGGCCATCATTATTATCAATGCCATTATCGGGGTGGCCCAGGAGGCTAAGGCCGAGCAATCACTCGAAGCCTTGGAAAAGATGACTGTGCCGCAATGCAAGGTGATCCGCGGGGGACAGGCGCAGGTGATCGAATCCCGGGAGCTGGTTCCCGGCGACATCGTATTGCTTGACACGGGCGACGCTATCCCGGCCGATCTGCGGCTGGCCGAAGCCATCAACCTGAAAGTGCAGGATGCCGCCCTTACGGGCGAATCGGTGCCCGAAGAGAAATTTATAGCCGCTATTCCGGAAGACAATGTAGCCCTGGGCGACCGTGACAACCTCGGCTTTTCGTCCAGCATTGTCACCTACGGCCGTGGAAAGGGGATCGTTATCGGCACGGGCATGCATACGGAGGTCGGCAAGATCGCCTCACTCATCCAGTCCGTTCCCGAGACAAAAACACCGATGCAGCAAAAGCTCGATCAGCTGGGGAAGTTCCTTGGCCTGGGGGCCTTGGCTATCTGTCTGCTGATATTCCTTGTCGGATTGCTCAACGGCAAACCCTTACTCGATATGTTTATGATCGCCGTCAGCCTTGCTGCGGCCGCCATTCCTGAAGGGCTGCCCGCCGTATCGACCATTGTGCTGGCTGTCGGCGTTCAACGCCTGGTAAAGAAAAATGCCATTGTACGCACCTTACCTTCTGTGGAAACCCTCGGCAGTACCACCATCATCTGCTCGGATAAGACCGGTACCCTTACCCAGAACCGCATGACGGTGGTAAAAATCTTCACCAATGGCCGGACCCAGGAGCTGCAGTCCGGAGCAGGGGAGGTGAGCGGCGAATGGCAGCGACTCATCGAAGTGGCCGCACTGGCCAATGACACCAAACTATCCCTTGAGGCCGGCGCTCACAAAACCACAGGAGATCCTACCGAAACCGCCCTGGTGGACCTTGGGTTGAAGTACCGTATCAATAAAAACGAACTTGACGCACAACGTGGCCGCGTGGCCGAAATACCCTTCGACTCCGAGCGTAAATTAATGACTACGGTGCACCAAAGAGACAATGCCTTGGACGTATGCACCAAAGGCGGTCTGGACGAGCTGCTGGCCTGCTGCAGCCACATCATGCTCCGGGGCGCTGTCCTTCCCATTACCGCCGAACATATGGAAGACATCCGCCAGGCCAATTTACAAATGGCCCAGGATGCCTTGAGGGTACTGGCAATGGCCTCTAAAACCATTGATAGCCTGCCGGAAAAAGTGACGCCCGCCACCTTGGAATCCGGCCTGACATTTATCGGCATGGTGGGGATGATAGACCCGCCGCGTCCCGAGGTGAAACCCGCGGTGGCCTTGTGCCGTACGGCGGGCATCAAGCCGGTGATGATCACGGGCGACCACAAGATCACCGCTACGGCCATCGCCATGGAGCTGGGCATCATGCAGCCGGGCGAAGAGGCCCACACCGGCGCCGAAGTAGAGCAGATGAGTGACGAGGAATTGGGCGACAACGTACATAAAATAGCCGTTTACGCCCGGGTATCACCCGAACATAAGGTGCGTATCGTGAAAGCCTTCCAGCACCAGGGAGAGATCGTGGCCATGACCGGCGACGGGGTGAACGACGCTCCGGCGCTTAAATTGGCCGATATCGGCTGCGCCATGGGCATTACCGGTACGGACGTATCGAAAGAAGCGGCCGACGTCGTGCTCACGGATGACAACTTCGCTACGGTGGTCACCGCTGTTGAGGAAGGCCGCCGGATATACGATAATATACTAAAGGCTATTCAGTTCATGCTCTCTACCAACATCGGCGAGGTTGTCGTGCTCTTTATTGCCGTGCTGGCCAACTGGGCCACCCCGTTGCTGCCTATACACATCCTGTGGATCAACCTGGTAACGGATAGTTTTCCGGCCCTGGCCCTGAGTATTGATCCGGCCGCCCCGGACGTGATGCGCCGTCGCCCGGTCGATGCCAGACAGGGTATTATGAACCGCAATTTCTCTATCCGTGTCTTCCTGCAAGGCCTTATGATCGGTTTACTCTCCCTCACCGCCTTCCGCATAGGCATGCAGAGCAGCATCGAAGCCGCACAGACCATGACATTCGCCGTGCTGGCCTTCTCGCAAATGGCCCACGTATTCAATGTCCGTTCTACCTACCGTTCGGCCTTTACCAACATCTTCAGCAACAAATACCTGATCGGCGCCATCCTGCTGGTCTGCCTTTTGATGCTGACCGTGCTTGAAATACCTGCGCTGCATACTGTTTTCCATCTGACTACACTTACCGGCCAGCAGTGGTGCTGGGTGGTTGCCTTGTCACTGCTCCCGCTGCCCATCGTTGAACTAACGAAAGGCATCAGAAGATTATTCCTGAAGAAATAGCCTTATGAAACTCATAGATCTTATCTCCAAAAACCGCTCTTACCGGCGTTTCCATCAACATGAACAACTGCCGGAAACCGCTTTGCGCTGCATGGTAGAGGCCGCCCGCCTGTCGCCTTCCGGCAAAAACCTGCAGCCCTTGAAATACCTGCTGTGCAATAGTCCGGAACCGAATGCACTGGTTTTTGAGGCCCTGGGCTGGGCCGGCTATTTGCCGGAATGGCCCGGACCTGTTGAGGGAGAGCGTCCGGCCGCCTACATCGTACTGCTGCATGATACGGCCATTACCGCTAACCCCGGCATTGATGCGGGGATCTTTGCGCAGAGCATGTTGCTGCAGGCCGTGGAGCTGGGGTATGGCGGCTGCATGATCGGTACTTTCAACCAGGGAAAATTGCGCGATATACTTTCCATCCCCGAACAGTTTAAGATAGCCCTGGTGATTGCACTGGGCAAACCGAAAGAGGAAGTTGTAGTGGAGGAAATCAGTAATGATGATGTAAAATACTGGCGCGATGAGCGGCAGGTACACCATGTACCCAAGCGCTCACTGGAGGAGTTGATTTACTGTGGTAACTGTCTGAACTCTAAGATATAGGTACCGGGCTCATTGGCGTTTCCCCCCCCGATCTGATGTAGCACCCGGAACTGGCGCTGGTATTGTTGCACGGCAGGAATCAGGGTCACATAAGCATGGCGGAACCAGCGGTCAATGATAATGAAGCGGATTTGATTGTCGGTAAGATAGGCTATAATCTCTTCCGGTGTGGCATAGTGCGGGAAACTGATGCTTTTCAGGCCGCCGGAATAAATATAAAACAACTCCGGCTTGCGGGTAAGGATCCGGCCCTGCCCGCCGATATTATCCTTTACCCAGCGCATGGCCTCTATATATTCGGCCAGGGGCGCCCCGGCTATTTCCGCCGTATACTCCTTGTACTGCGACATGAGTTTCATCCCCTTAATGGACTCCGCATAGCCCGGATACGCGATCAGCGAGAAGAGGGCGCAGGCCGTAACCGTAATAAGGGCGGGTTGTTTTTTGGCTACGGACGGCAGAAAACGTGTGGCCAGCAGGCGCAGCAGGCTTACACAGCCGTACAGCGTCAGGAAAATCAGGAAAGGAATCACCGGGAGCATATAGCGCTGTCCCCCGTATTGCTCCGGCCATACCAGGAGGACTCCCATGGTAATGCCTGTATAAAGCAGCAGCAACAGCCGGCCCCTTGGCAGGCCGTATAAACCGGTTGCCATCAGCAAAAGCAGGCTTATGCCTTTTATCCAGTCCCCTGTTCCGGCCTTGTGATGCAAGTCTCCTGCGTAACTGAATACGGCGGAGGGCAACCATTCGGTGATATAGAGGCGGGTGTTGTTGAGTATACGGTCAGTCCAGTCGGCCACGCCCTCCATCACCTGCCCGTTTTCTTTTTTGTTGAAGTCGCTGACATAATCGCTCGTCGCTTTGCCTATGCTTTTATTGCGTATATCCCAGGCGGTTTTCGGGACGAGGAAGGCGATGAAAAGACAGCCGGTGACCAGGACGTAGCGGAACATGACCGCCCGTTGTCCTGTGTTCTTATTTTTTAGGAATTGCAACAGTTGTTGCAGACTCTTTATACCGAAATAAAGCAATACGGCCAGTATCAACGCCATACCCATACTGCGGATGAGGTAAATATAGCCGAAACTCAGTAGCAGGAGCAGTAATATGCCGGTATCTTTCCAGCGCTTCTTCCTATCGGTAAACGCCTTTTCCGGCTTCCACTCCAGGATGATGAGCAATAGGACCAGGGTGAAAAAAAGGAAGAGCATTTCACTCATCATGATGGTGGCAAACCTTAGTATGGTCGTTTGTGAAACGGTGAAAGCCGTGGCTGTAAAGGCGACAAACCGGTTTCGGCATACACTGCGCAACACAAAAAACAGTAAGAGCATGGATAAGAACAGCAGCGCGCCGTTGGCCGTTTTAACCGCATGCACGCCGGTAAATCCTGCTTTCATCAGCAGGGCTATAAAGGCCGGGTAACCCGGCGGGAAGTGGCTGTGGGGGCTTTCGTCAAAGCCTATGGTATTGGAAAAACCTTTTCCGTCGCTGAGCGCCTTCCCCAGCGAGTAATAGTAAATATTGTCGCCGTTCATGTCTACCTTTTCATCAAAGATGGCGGTGTAATTGAACAGAAAGAGGAGGCTGAGGGCGGCGAGATACAACCATCCGATATATTTTCCGGCCGGCGCCGGTTTTTCCGGTAACTTGTTTCCGCTTTTCGTTTTCATAGCCGTTTTAATTCGTAAACCGGTATTTTAACAGGACCCAGAGGGCTTCCAGGCCGTCCGTCCATTTAATTTTTTTTCCTTCCTCCAGCGTGCGCGGATAATAGTTGATGGATACCTCCCTGATCTTTATTCCGCGTTTAGCGGTTTTAGCCGTGACTTCCGGACAAAATTCAAAGCCCTCGCACTGTAAAGGGATGGATTTGAGGAAGCCGGTTTCAAAGAGTTTGTAGCAGGTCGGCTCATCCGTCAGCCCTTGGCCGAACAATAGATTGGTGACCAGCGTAACAATGCGTCCGCCGATATAAAAACTCCGGTAAGAGTGCTTGTTGCTTTTATTCAGAAAGCGGGAGCCGTAAATGACCTTCAGCTTTTCCTCCAACACCGGCGCCAGCAAAACATTATAATCTTCGGGGTCATATTCCAGGTCGGCATCCTGAATAATTACATAGTCGCCACGGATGTATTCCAGGCCCTTGCGGATGGCGGCGCCCTTTCCGCGGTTTTTCTCCTGGTTCACCAGTCTTATATTTTCTCCGGGATGGGCGGCCATATATTCATTGACCAAGGCGGCCGTATGGTCGCGCGAGCAGTCATTGACCACGATGATTTCCTTTCCGTAGTCCTCTGTCAGGCGAACGTTGACCACTTTTTCAATCAATTGTACGATGGTTTTTTCTTCGTTGTAGGCCGGAATGATAACGGATAGCGTCTTCATGATCTTGTCGGATTATTGGTCAGGGCCCTGAACTTCTCTTCCAATGTTTTCCCTTCCTGCCCGTTCATGGCCTCGTCCAGTACAATATTGCCCTTGTTGATGATTATTACACGGTCGCACATGGCCTCCACCTCTTGCATGATATGGGTAGACAGGAGTACGGTGCGGTCGGCCCCGAGTGCCTTGATCAGGTGGCGTATGCCTATGATCTGATTGGGGTCCAGCCCGGAGGTCGGCTCGTCCAGCACCACTACCCTGGGTTCATGCAGTAAGGCCTGTGCCAGCCCTACCCGCTGCCGGTATCCCTTGGAGAGTTGCCCGATCAATTTATGTTGTTCCGGCGTAATTTCCGTTTCTTCGATAAGCTGTTGGGCCCGCCGTGCGGCCCGCCGCCCCAAGCCTTGTAAGCGTCCCATCAGCTCCAGGTACTCGCGCACATACATATCCGGGTACAAGGGGTTGTGTTCCGGGAGGTAACCGATATGCCGGCGCGCTTCCAGTGACTGGGCCTTAATGTCGAAGCCGTTGACCAGCACCTTGCCTGAGGAGGCAGGCAGGTAGCCGGTAATAATTTTCATCAGGGTGGATTTTCCGGCGCCGTTAGGTCCGAGTATACCAGCCACCTGCCCCTGCGGAATATTGAGGCTGATATTGTTAAGCGCTTTCTGTGCGCCGTAGAAACGGGTAATATCTTGGAGGACGACCGACATATAATGACAAAGTTACCAATTTTTTTGTATCTTTACCAATTGTAATTTAAAAATCATAATTATGGTACAGCGTTATCTGATGCGCGCATTAAAATCTACATTCCTGTTTTTCCTCCTGGGGATACTTGTATATGTAGTGACTTATTTACTGGGAAGAAGCAGCCATCCTGAGGTGTCTTTCATGGACCTGATCCGCCAGAGCGATATTAAAAGTATGGTGATTTTCTTTGTGGCCTTTGGTTTCGTATATCCTATGATAGGCTATGTGAAACAGAAAGTGAATGTAAACCATTTCACCGATGAAGACAAACAGGAAGTAATCCGTATGTTTGAGGGCGTGAACTTTGTGTTGGACCACGAAGAAGGTACCAAACTGGTATTCCGCCACAGGAACCTTGCCGCCCGTATCATGCGCCTGGGCGAAGACTGGATAGAGGTAGATTACTCGGACAACCCGGTGGTGGTTAGCGGCCTCCGTAAAGACGCCTACCGCCTTTCACGTATGATTCAATATTATGTTCGTCAATCGGAGTAGAGATAATGGAGTTGAAGGTTTTTTATTTTAATGAGCTGCGTGAATGTACCTACGTCTTGTGGGACGATTCCAAAGAATGTATTATTGTAGATTGCGGTTGCGGTAACGATAACGAATGTGCCCGCCTGCAGAAATTTATAGATGAAAATCAACTGAAGCCGGTGATGATGGTCAATACCCACGGGCATTTTGACCATGCCATGGGCAATGATTTTCTGGCGCGGACGTATCATATTCCCTCTTATATCCATGCCGGTGATCAGGCCTTGTTGGCCGAAACAGCCAATATCGCCGTGAATTTCGGCTATACCGTACCCGTACCGCCTGCCCCCGCCGCTTTTCTGGAAGACGGACAGGCTCTGACCTTCGGCCATTCCGCCTTGCAGGTCCTGCATACGCCGGGCCACAGCAAAGGCTGTGTCTGCCTGTACTCGCCGGAAGATCATTTTATCATCACCGGCGACACCCTGTTCCAGGGCTGTATAGGCCGTACGGACCTGCCCGGCGGCAACTACGATGAGATCATGGACAGCTTATCCCGTAAGCTCCTGCCCCTGCCCGACGATACGGTGGTCTATCCCGGCCACGGCCCCGCCACGACCATAGGCGAGGAGAAATTGACCAATCCGTTTATTACGGAGCGGCTGTAAACCGCAGCGATTTTACTCCGGTATACCGTAGACCCGGCCCCTGGGGGCGGTGTCTTTTGGGCCGTGCGTTGTGCCGGAGCCACCGCCGGGCCGAAGCACAACCGCAGCTTGGCTTATCCTTACTTTTTTGCTTGATCAAAAATTAAGCAACTGGAGCGCAGCTTAACGGTCTGTCCCGGATGCCAAAAAGGGAATACTTTAAGCCGGGTTTATTATTGCCCTTAAAAATTCGTCCACACCTGTTCCATCAGCTGATGGGTGCGGCGTTGCAGCACAATCAGCTGATGCAGCATATCCACCGGCAAAACGCCAGCCGCAAAAACTCACGGCCTTTTCAGCAAACTTACCCGACAGGGTCTTTTTCTTGTTCCAGCGCAGTCCGAGATCAGCGTGGAGCCGCGCATTCAAAAATTCCCAAACAGCCAACGCATCCGCCTCAGCGCGACACAGGACAAGCACGTCATCCATAAAGACAATACATTTCACATCAAACGCTTTCTTCAGGTCCAACCAGAGCGGG
>JAVBQY010000017.1:0-91334 GCA_031548545.1 Bacteroidales bacterium
TCTTATAGTCGATCACTTGAAAATCTTCAAACAACCACTGTGGAAACAGTATCCGTAATATCTCTTCGTTGGCTATCATTGCGTTATCTTTTTTTCTCAAAGATAACATTTTTTTACCAACCACCTTTTCCCTCTGATCCAATATTTGATTTTAGACAATCAAAGTATCTTAGTAGCTAATAGGTTGAAGTTGTATGCAAATGGAAAAAGAAAAAGCGACTACATTTTCTTGTAATCGCTTTTTCTTTTGTGGTGACCTCGACAGGATTCAAACCTGTAACCTTCTGATCCGTAGTCAGATGCTCTATTCAGTTGAGCTACGAAGCCATTTTAAACGGTGGGTGGTTAAACCCACCGCAATCTATTGAGCCGCTTCTTCAGCAACGAAGTTGCGTTTCTTTTCTTTAATACGAGCCTTCTTACCGGTCAATTGACGGAGGTAGAAGATACGTGCACGACGTACTTTACCACTCTTGTTCAGTTCAATGCTTTCAATGAAAGGAGAGTTGATAGGGAAGATACGTTCAACACCTACTTCATTCGAAATCTTACGAACAGTGAATGTTTGGGTAGAGCCGGTTCCTTTGCGTTGGATGCAAACACCGCGGAACTTCTGTAAACGTTCTTTGGTTTCTTCTTTGATGCGGTAGGTTACCGTGATCGTATCACCTGCTTTAAACTCCGGATAAGTTTTAACTTCTCCGGCAAAGGCTTGTTCTGCTATCTTAATTAAGTCCATGTTTCAAATATTTCGGGCTGCAAAGATAATGCTTTTTTATCAATCTGCAAATTTTTTTTCAATTATTTTGTAACTTGTAATTTTTCGCCTGCATCATAAACGATGGCTTTGTACCAATAATCAGGGTATTTGGGCTGTTCCGGGAAGGCGGGCAGGCCATAGGGATTGCGTTGGAAATTGCCTTTGTCGTCTGTTTTTTTGATGTTTCCGTCAATATACTTTACAAACAGGTAGTTGTCCAATTGTTTCCATTTGGCCACCAGTTCGCCGGCTGTTTTTACGGAATAGTCGGTCAGTACTTTAACGGCGTCTTTAGTTTTCTTCTTGTTATATAGCTCCAGGGCCTTTTGGTCGGTTTCTTTTACTTTTTCGGCCTGCGATTTTTCCCATTCCTGTTGTACTTTAATGATATCGGCGCTTACCACGTCATAGCGCAGGTAGGCTTGTTGGGTTACGCGGGAGAAGGTCCAGAAAGCAGCGGTTTCGGAGTAGGTAAGGAGGTCACCGTTACCGTGTTTGTAGGCTTCGGGAACTGCCGTGCTGCTGCAATAGATCGGGGTAAGGCAGGAGGTGGCGGCATCGTCAACGCCGAACCACAGGATGCCGCCAATGGCATTGGGCAACCAGCTGCGGCTTTGGGCTACATACCACCAGCCGGTTTGCTGGGTGCCGGTAGCGCGTTCGTGCAGGAATTGAACGCCGTTATATTCCCAGTGCATGGGGCGCCAGCGGTAGGGGAGCTTGTGAGGGCCCATACCGAGGTCCTTCGTCATGTCCAGTACCGTGCCTTCATAATGGTCGCGCATGGCTTCGGCCACATCATGCATGTCAAGCTTGCGGTCGGGTTTAATGTAGAGGGGCATACGGTTTTTCAGGTTCTTGCCGGTCACATAGTCGATATATTGGTCCATGCTTTTGTCATACTTGCGGAAGAACGCCCATACACGGGCGTCGCAACCGCGGGCGCCGCTGAAGTCAACGGGTGCATAAGTGTCGGAAAAACTAAATTCCGCCTCTTTGCCGTCAAAGTACTTTTTCTCGCGGGCAAAGTCGATAACATCGGCTGCATATACAATTTCTACTTCAGGATTGAATAGCTTGTCCAGTTCTTTAGAGGTAATGGATGTTTTTCCGTTGGCCAGGGGGAAGGTTTGAATGCGGGCCTGGTTGGCGTGTCCGCTGATATACCCGTCGGGGATGCGTACGGCTACCCATACGGCGCCTTTATTGCCAACACCTTTGCCTATCATTTCCAGTACCCATACTTCGTTGGGGTCAGCGATGGAAAAGGATTCTCCGCTGGAATAATAACCGTATTCGGCTACCAATTCTACCATTGTTTTGATGGCCTCGCGGGCATTTTTGGCGCGTGTGAGGGATACATAGATGAGGCTTCCGTAATCCATTATACCTGTGGTGTCTACCAGTTCCTGGCGGCCGCCGTAGGTGCTTTCACCAATGACCACAGAGTGTTCATTCATGTTGCCGACAACGTTGTAGGTTTCAGGAGCTTCCAGTATCATGCCAAGGGGCTTTCCCGTATCCCATTCTTTGATGGCGCGTTGGGCGCCTGTTTTGTATTTGGCTGCGGCCCAGAAATAAAGTTCTCCATAGAGGGAGTGAGAGTCGGCCGAATAGGACACAAAGGTAGAGCCGTCTTTGGAGGCGCCTTTAGTCACCAGAAAATTGGTGCAAGCGTAAGCGCTACCCACCGCGAGTGAGAGATAGGCAAACGTAAATACTAAAAGTTTTTTCATGCTATGTAATTTTTTGTTGATGACAATTTTAAACACATCAACAAATATAGCATTTTTTTTCGATACAGCCAAAATTAAAGCGCCTTGTACAGGGCGCCGCCAATCACATTACGGCGGGCGCCGGTAACGGAGGAGAGGCAGTTGGCCGTTTCGGCCGTATAGAGTACGCCGAGGAAGGCGAAAATCAGCGCTTCTTTATAGTTGATGACGGTTTTATCGGGCGTTTCCACACTACACCGGCAGTGGTAGCCGATGCGCTGCATCAGGTAGCGGTTGAAAGCGCCGCCTCCGGTAACCAGCATCCGGCCTTTGTCCGGTATCCGGCTTATCTGTTGCGCTATATGTTCGCAAAAGGTACAGAGCCGGTCTTCTATGGGGAGTCCGTAGCTGTCTATCAGTGGAAACACGGTACTTTCCACCCATTCGCGTCCCAAAGATTTAGGACCGCTCTGGCGGTAGAAGTCAAGATTGTTCAAGGCCTCCAGCAAGCCTGGATGGCAATTGCCGGCTGCGGCCAGCCCTCCGTCTTCATCATAGTCACGGCCTATGTTGCGTGTGTAGTGATTGAGTACATAATTGGCAGGGCTGATGTCGAAGGCGATGCGCTGATTGCCGGATTCATAGGAGATATTGGCAAATCCGCCGATATTCAGGCAATAATCGTACTGGCCGAATAGCAGCCGGTCGCCAATGGGGACCAGCGGCGCCCCCTGCCCGCCGGCCGCCACGTCGATAGTGCGGAAATCGCATACCGTGTTGATGCCGGTTTCTATGGCAATGTGCGCTCCGGAGCCGATCTGGGTGCTAAAACCCTGCTCCGGCCGGTGAAAGATGGTATGCCCGTGTGAGGCGATAAGCTCCGGTTGAACCTTTTGCCGGTCAATGAACTGCCGTACGGCAATACCTGTATACCGGCCGTAGGCGGCATTGAATTCCGCCAGTTCAAGGCCGCTCATGTGCTGGGCGGTGGCTAATTTTTCCTTGATGGATCCGGGATAGGCTTGTGTTTCGCCGGCTATAATTTCATAAGTCCAGCGGTTGCCCGGCTCTCCGGAGAACCGGCAGCAACAAATATCCAATCCGTCTAATGAGGTGCCGGACATCAGGCCGATGATAGTGTAGGTCATAGGGAGGGGAGTAAGAGAGTAAGAGACTAAGAGGTTTGGGGCGGGGGCTTACCAGCTGAAGGTGGTTTCCAGGCCGGCAGTATTCATCCGCTTGTCGGTCACACTGAGTTTTAAGGTATGCTTGCTGTTTTTTTTGATTCGTTGCGGGTCGAAGGTGTAAATCAGGACATTGTTCTTGGCATCATATTCAAAGAGTGCCCACTGTCCATCAATGAAAGCCGTGTAAGACGAGATGCCGGAAAGCTTGTCGGATATTTTTACCGTCAGCGTATTTCTGCCGCTCAGTTTGGCGCCTCTTTTAAATGTAGGGCGGATGCTTGGCGCCGTAGTATCTACCACGACGCAATAATTGCCGAAAGAACTGATTTTTGCTGTTACGCCGTTAGCGTTCCAGTTGCCGCCGACAGCCTTGATCCCTCCGGTTTTGCTCACCAGGGCGATGAGCGCCTTACTTTGTACCTGTTCGGGGATATCATAGGCGCAGAGGTGAAGGTTGGCGCCGGAGCTGTGCAAGGGCACCTCATTCGTATGAATGCTCCAGAGCGGGGAATGGGCGCAGGCCGGAGCGTAGGTGGCGGTATCTATGGCTAAAAAGACGGAACGGTACAGGCTGCCGGCAGGGATCTCCAGGCGCATACCTTCCTGTTCATACTTATTGTCCTTGTTGTAATACATCGGCGTAGCCGGCTGACTGGCGCTAACATAGGCAGGCGGAAGCGGAACGGAGGCCCGGCGTTGCAGGATAAACGAGCAGGAGCTCCGGTTTTGTGCGTCATCAAATACATTGATTTCAAGCCGGTGCGGCTGGTCGTCCGGTAGCGTCATAATGCCATTGGATACTAATTGTTTATATACGGTGGAAATTTTATTCCCCGGCTCTACATAGGTTTTGATCATGGGATGGCTGTTAACCTGCAGATAGTCGTAGGCGATCAGGCTATTAATATAGCGGCTTTCCTCATACAGAAAATCGTCAATCCGGTAGGCAAAGCATAGCTTGTCGTCCAGTTTGACCTCCATACGGTTGATGTCAAAACGCCCGTTGGTGCCGTTTTGCCGGTCCGTAGCATCAATGGCGATAAAGAAACGCTCCGGTACGTCGACCCGGCGTTGCGGATTACTGGTCTTGCTGCTTAAAAAAGGGCTTATAACAGGGATGCCCTGTTCTTCTTCATAATGATAGAAGATGATTTCCCTGATTACCGGGGCGATATTGTCATTTACCTTATGTACTCCGGCCGTGAGTGTGTTCATGGGGCCCTGTGTGGCGCTGCTGCGCAACTCAAAGTGCAGATGGGCGCCGAAAGAACTGCCGCTATTGCCTGCAATCCCGATCTGCTCCCCTTTTTTAACCCTGATGGCGCCGGGTTCCAGGCTTTCGTCCACTGCAAAACGTTGCCGCTGGTATTGGATATTCTCAATGTATTTTTTGATTTCCGGAGAAAAAGCGTGCAAGTGCCCATACACCGAAGTGGTGCCGTTGGGGTGATTGATATAGACCGCTTTCCCATAACCTTCGGCCGCTACGGATATGCGGGAAACATAACCGTCGGCCACCGCAAAGAGCTTGGCGCCCGGCGCACCGCCAACCCGGAAATCAAGTCCCGCATGAAAGTGATTGGGCCTTAATTCTCCGAAATTGCTTGCCAGTAAAAGCGGCATATCTGCGGCCAGGGGGCTGCGGTAATATCTCGCTAATGCCGTACTGTCCTGCGCCTGTAAATTAAGTGCAGCCAATAAAAGAAACAGGTATGGTATAAGTCGTCTCATCAACTATTAATCCTCTTCGTCATCAAGTATTTCTTCCTCATCATCCAGGTCCTCGTCATCGTCCGGGTCTTCATCGTCGAAATCATCCATGTCATCATCATCATCAATGGGCGCAGCGCGGCGTGATGCCTTGGCCGGCTTCGCTTCCTCCTTTTGCCCGGCGTCAAACTGGGCGGGGGCTACCCCCTTGTCCTCAATGGTAAGCGGGTAGACCTTGCGGGACGACGCCTCGTCTTCTTCTATCATTTCTATACGCAAAGCGCGGTCATTGCGCATGTCAAACACATATAGGAAGGTCGTTTCTTCACGGTCGCGCAGGTCGTCCAGGCATATGGAGTCAATACTGCCGTCACCCATATCAAACAACCCGTATTCGTGCTTTACCACTCCTTTGTCATTGAGCGCGCGAAATTCAATCATTTGATCGGGAGCGTAGCCCAGGTCATTTTGGATATGCTCATGCAGGGTATAGAGGCTTTGCGTGCCTTTTACTTCATAAACCCTCAGGAATGTTTTAGAACTGTCTGTAGTAACTTTTAAACGGTAGATCATAGTGTTATAGGTTGTCTTTTTTTGTGCAGTATTTTTTAATTACGCTATAGGCTTCTTCAATACCAAGTTCCCCGGCCTTACTGATATCAAGGCAGCCTTTTTCCGTTTCACGGAGGTAGATATGTACCAGTCCGCGGTTGTAATAGGCTTCTCCGAAGTAAGGATAGAGCTGTATGGCATAGGTATAGTTGCTGATGGCTTCCGGATAAGCGTTTGACAGGCAACGCAAGTTCCCCAGGTTATAATAAACGTAGGTGAGGTCAGGCATGATCCGCGCCGCCGTATTCAGGTCGCTGATGGCATCGTCATAATTGTATTCTTTCATACCCTGTTGCTGTACTACGGTTTTGGTGACGCCGGAGTTGTCAAGGGCCAGCACCTGTACATTATTTTCAATAGAAGCGATAAAGTCAATCATCTCGCTCTGCAGCGCACTACGGTTAATATAGTACAGTGCGTTCTTCGGATCGGCTTCAATGGCTTTGTTGAACCAGCCGAGCGCATCATTGAAACGGCGCAGCTGGAATTGGGTAATACCCCTCTCGAAATACGTCTCGGCCGATGGGTGGGCGTTGACCCGGGCCTCTGCAATGGAGTCGCGCCGCATCAGTTCCTGCATATTCAGGGTTTGGCCCTCGCTCACCATATACAAGGGCAGGAATTCCTGGTGTTTCAACTGTTCCAGCGCCGGTTGGAAATATTGCCGGTCAAAGGAGGCTTGTTTTACCGGCGTATTGGCCAGGAGCTTGAACATCGGTTTCAGGCGGATATCCACTTTGCGGTACTGTAACAGGTCATTATTAAAGTCCTTGCGGGCAAATTCCGCATCGAAGGCCAGCAGCTTGTTGAATTGACGGCTTGTATCCGCATATACGGACATTGTGCTGTCGCTGCCCATCTTATTCTTGTAATCTTTGATTTTCGACTCGGCTACTTTCCGGTCGTCATGCGCGGCGGCCACCAGTCCGAGTTGAGATTTTACATAGGCGCGGTTCATATAGGCATTGGCAAAGTCCGGATACAGTGCTATGGCCTTGGTGTAGTCATTCAACGCCTGACGGTAACGTTTCAGTTCAATAAAGACAGCGGCCCTGTTATAATACACCAGTACATTATTCGGGTTGATTTCGATCACCTTTTCATAGTCGGTCAGTGCATTGTTGTAGTCGCCGATCTGAGAACGAATCAACGCCCGGTTATAGAGCGTCAGCGCATTGTCCGGATCCAGTTTGAGCACCTTTTCCAGATCACTGAGCGCGCCATTGATATCCTTGGCGTTAAAGCGGATCAGCGCCCGGTTGAAATAGGCGAAAGAATTGGCCGAGTCTAAGCGCAGGGCCTCGTTCAGGTTTTCCATGGCCAGGCCGGTCTTTTCTTCCAGGGCGTAAATCCTGGCCCGGCGGATATAGCCTTCGGGTTCGAATTTGTTCAACAGGATGGCCGTATTGTAATCATTCAGCGCCTTGATGGTATCGTTCTGATAAAGGTGTGCGGTTCCACGGTTCAGGTAGGCTTCCGCCACCTTCGGTTCATAGCGGATAAAACGGTCGAAATCCGAAATGGCATTGTCGAACTGTTGTGAGAGAAAGTAGGTGATGGCGCGGCTGTAATACAGGCCCGGATAGCCCGGCCGTAAGGACATGGCCTCGCCTAAATCATCCAGGGCTTCTCCGTATTTTCCCAGCCGGCTGTAAGTAATGGCCCGGTAGTGATAAGCAGGTGTGTATACCGGGTTGATTTGTATGGATTTGCTGAAGTCCGCCTGCGCCCCTACAAAGTCATTCAGGTTATACTTGGCAATGCCGCGGAAGAGATAGGCCTCGTACAGGGTGGTGTCTGTTTTGATCAACAGGTTGAAAACATTGATGGCCTGACTGTACTTGTTATCCATCAGCGCCTGCCTGCCACGGTAAAAAAAGTTGGTCTTATCATACTGCGCCCCTGCGGTGGCTGCAGTAATAAACCATAATATAGTTATCAGCAGCGCTTTCTTCATATGGTGTTCTCTGTTTTTATCCCCCTTAAAGGCCCTAATTTATTCATCAGGTTTAATATCTGCCTTTGCCGTGACAATAAATAATTATTCGGTTTAGCCGGGTTCCGCTTCAATGGATTGGGAAGGGTGGCTGCAATCAGTGCAGCCTCTCCGGCGCTTAACCTCAGGGCGCTTTTTTTGAAGTAGGCCCGGGCCGCGGCTTCTATGCCGTAAATCCCTTTGCCCATTTCTGCAATATTCAGGTATACTTCCATGATCCGGTCCTTGCTCCACATACATTCTATCAATACGGTATAATACGCCTCCAGCCCTTTACGCAACCAGCTGCGCCCCGGCCACAGAAATGCGTTCTTGGCTACCTGCTGGCTAATGGTGCTGGCGCCGCGCACCCGCTTTTTTGTTTTGTTCTGCGCCATGGCGTTGTTGATCTCCTTCCAGTCGAATCCATTGTGCCGGAAAAATAAGTTGTCTTCGGAGGCCACCACAGCCCGCACGGCGTTAGGCGATATCTTTTCCAACGCTATCCATTCCTGACGATTACGGAAAGCTTCCTCGTGCCGGAATTCCCGCTTGCGTATACTCATCAAGAGCGTATAGCGCACCGGTATCCAGCGGAAAACCAAGACCTCCATCACGCTGAACAGGATAAACCCCAACAATAGGAAGAGGCCCCACTTCAGTATTTTTCCTAATAATTTCATTTTGGTCTACAAAGATAAATAAATATATCGTATTTTTTTGTTTATTTGCAGTTCGAAATTTATAAACATGAGAAGCAAGGCCTTATTAATCTTAGTTTTGATCTTTTTTTTCGCCAATGGTTTAATGGCACAGGAAGCCCAGTTGCCCAATTTTGCCCGGTCTATATTGGTCCGTGATCTGCAACAGCATGTATCCATTTTGGCCTCAGACTCCCTCCAGGGACGCGAAAGCGGTAGTCCCGGCGCCTGGATGGCGGCGGACTATATCGCTACCTGTTTTGAACGCTATGGACTGGAAGCTCCGTTTAATAATTCTTATTTTCAGTGTTTTAATGATAGTTTGCGGAATGTAGTAGGCCTGATTCAAGGGCGTGACTATCCGGACGAGGCGATTGTGCTGGGCGCCCACTATGATCACCATGGCTTCTATCAGTACGCCGTTTACAATGGGGCCGATGACAACGCCTCCGGCGTGGCCGCCATGCTGGAGGTGGCCAGGATTATGGCAGCCATGGTCAAGAGCGATTACCGGCCGCAACGCACTATTATATTTATAGCCTATGATGCCAAGGAGCGTAGTATGGCCGGCTCGGAGTGGTATGTTAACCACCCTTTGCTGCCCTTGAAAAATACCAAAGCCTGCATTAACCTTGATATGCTGGGCCGGGTAGATGCGCCTCCGGGTACCGATACCAATTACGTGATGGTACTGGGGGCGGACAAGCACAAAACCGACCTCCGCGCCGTGCTTGATTTTGAAAACCGTAAACGGGAACTGAATTTGGATATCGACTATACCTTTTACGGCAGCGCCGCCTTTGCCGACATGTTTTACAAAATTTCAGACCAGTACAACTTCGGCCGGCACAATGTTCCCGTGCTTTATTTCACCTCCGGTATGCATGATGATTTGTGGAAACCCTTTGACGATACGGAACGGCTCTCGTATACCGTATTGCAAAACCGTGCACGGTTGGTTTTTTATACCCTGTGGAATATAGCGAATTAAGGTATGTGTTTTTGTTGTAACATTTAATTCTGCCGACAACGCTTTATCTGCAAGCTTATTCCCCCATCACCTTCATCTGTTCCTTGCTGGATGCTTCATGGATCAATTGCATCAGTGCGGTGACAAACTCCGGATCAAGGCCGGTGCTATTGGCCTGGCCGGTGACGCGTAGCAGTAGCTCGGCATAGCGGCCGGATTGGAGTATGGGGATGTTGTGTTTCTTTTTATATATACCTATTTCGTGAGAGATCTCCATACGCTGGGACAGGAGTTCCAGCAGGCGGTGGTCTATTTCGTCAATGCGGTGGCGCAGTACGGCTAAACCGTCAATGTCGGAGCTGCTGCGTACAATCAGGCCGCGCAAGACGTTTATAAGCTCATCGGGGCGGAGTTGTTGCTGGCGGTCGCTCAGGGCCTGGTCCGGATTGCAATGCGTCTCTATCATGAGTCCGTCAAAGTCCATGTCAAGCGCTTGTTGCGCCAGGGGAGCAATCAGCGCACGGCTGCCGCCCATATGGCTGGGGTCGCAACAAAAAAACAAGTGGGGCATGCGCCGGCGCAGTTCTACGGGGATCTGCCAGTGGGGCTGGTTGCGGTAGAGTTTTTTGCCGTAGGTGCTGAACCCGCGGTGGATAATGCCCAGGCGTTGTATGCCGGCATTGGCGATGCGCTCAATACTGCCGGCCCAAAGTTCCAGGTCGGGGGTGACGGGGTTTTTTACCAGTACAGGAATATCCACGCCCTTCAGTGCGTCGGCCACTTCTTGTACGGCAAAAGGATTGGTGCTGGTGCGGGCGCCTATCCATAAAAGATCAATCCCGTGTCGCAGGGCTTCATCTACGTGTTTTGCCGTGGCGACTTCGGTAGCGGTTTTCATACCTGTCTGTTGCTGTACCTGTTGCAGCCACTGTAGTCCGCGTAGGCCAACACCTTCAAAACCGCCGGGGCGGGTCCGGGGTTTCCAGATACCGGCGCGGAAAACATGGATACCGGCTGCAGCCAGGGAAGAGGCGGTGGTCATCACCTGTTCTTCGCTCTCGGCGCTGCAGGGGCCTGCAATGACCAGGGGGCGAGAGGCCGGTAAGTCGGGAAAGAGTAGATTTGAAGGTTTCATACTACGAAGATAGTATAAGAATGGAAAATGAAAAGTGGAAAATGGAAAATTATCACAGTAAAACAATGTAATATGCTGATTGATAATTAATTTTAATTTTTGGTATTTAATGCTTAATTTTACAGGTTAAATTCAGGTAAGTGCGCAGATTTTCGTTATATATATTAGGGTTGCTATTACTCTTAGGCTGCAGTTCGGTGAAGAATATGCCGGAAGGCGCGTATCGTCTGGATGCCAATGAGATAAGAGTGGAAGACGGCGGAGCGTTGAAGGCCAAAGAAATAGAGCCTTACCTCCGGCAGCGGCCTAATAAGAAAATATTGTTTGGTATCCGTTTTCACCTGGGCTTGTATAATGCCGCACCTTGTGATTCGTGCTGGATAGGCAAGTCTATGCGTACGTTGGGGGAGGCTCCGGTGGTTTTCGACCCGGATATGATTGCCCAGAGCAACAAAAATATAGAGCAATACCTCCGTACCCGTGGCTATTATTATGCCACGGTGAAGGATTCCGTTATTTATAATAAGCATAAGGCGAAGGTAATTTATACGGTACAACCGGATACCGTGGTGCGTATCAAATCGTTGTACTATGATCTGGGAAATGATTCCTTAGCGCGGATTGTACGGGCGGATAGCGCCAACACACTGCTGAAAGCCGGAGAGCCGCTTTCCATCGAGCTGATGGACAAGGAGCGCGCCCGCCTGGTTACATTGTTGCACAACAAGGGTTTTTATTCGTTCTCTAAAAGCCAGATCGCCTTTATGGCCGATACAATAGGCTTACATAGGGAGGCCCAGCTGGAAATGACCTGGACCGGTTATCCGGAGAACGAAAATGACATGCCGGAACATGCGCGCTACAAAGTGCGTAATGTATCTGTTTATCTGGACTATGATCAGTTATTGGATTATTCGGATACCAGTTATGCCCACACTTATCGTTCCTCCCTCTTATTTCCGGAAGAAAGTGATGGGGCTATCATGCTGTATTACCACGGGAGTCCGGCCCTGCGCCGCGGGGTTATTATGGATGCTACGCTGATCCGGCCGGGCGATGAATACAACGAGACCAAGGTAACCCGTACCTATAATAATTATACCGCACTGAATGTTTTCAGGGTAGTCAATATCCAGTTCAAGGAGGTGGCGGACACCTCGGCCGGCCATGTGGTGGACTGCGAAATCCGCCTTACGCCCTCCAGTTCTCAGGGCTTCAAGGTCAATCTTGACGCCTCGGTGAGTACCAATGCCTTGTTCGGAATTTCACCTACGCTGTCTTACTTTCACAAAAACCTATGGCGGGGCGGGGAGTATTTCAATATTAGTTTCTCCGGCAATATCCAATTCAAGTTCGATGACAGGAGCAAGCAGGCCAATGAATTTTCAGTAGCGCCTTCACTTAGTATTCCTAAGTTTTTATTTCCCTGGCTATACTATGGCATGCGGCCTTATAAGCCCCGTAGTGAGTTTAATGCGGCCTACAGCCATCAGTATCGCTCTGATTACACGCGCGACGCCGTTTCATTCGGTTTCGGCTATAATTGGCGGACTACTTCCACGCTGAGTTACCAGTTGAATCTGATCAACCTGAATGTGGTGAATGTGTATAATTTGAGTCCCTCGTTTTACAACAGCCTAACCGATCCATTCCTGCGTGACCGTTATCAGAACCACTTCGTACTGGGGGCCGGTTGGTCGTTGATTTATACGGACCGTCAGCCCGAAAAGCGGAATAATTCCGTATACCTGCGTTGGAATCTGAAAACGGCCGGTAATTTGTTGAGTGCATTTAACGGATTGATGCCGCGTGATTCTGCCGGTTATAAGATAGGGAATACGCATTATTCGCAATTTGCCAAAACCGACATCAATTTTTCGTGGTACCAGTACTTCACGGATAACGTGATGCTGGCGTATCGTATATATGGCGGTATAGGCCGCGGTTATGGCAATAGCATCGCCATGCCCCTTGAAGAAAATTATTTTTCCGGTGGCGCCTACAGTTTACGCGGCTGGCAGGCCCGTACGCTGGGTCCCGGCTCTGCTTTGCCGGATACGGCCTTCTCTATTCCCAACCAGGTGGGGGATATCAAGCTGGAGGCCAATATTGAATTCCGTTACCGTATTATCGGTCCGCTGGAAGGCGCTTTTTTTGTTGATTGCGGTAATATCTGGTCGCTAAATCCGAATGATAGCCGTGAAGGTGCCCTGTTTGAATTTAAAGAGTTTTACAAACAGCTGGCGCTGGACGCAGGCCTGGGCTTGCGCCTGAATTTCGGCTTCCTGGTTTTTCGCCTCGACTGGGGGGTCCGCATTCATGACCCCATCGCCGTATGGGGTGGCTGGGTAGGCCCTTCGGAATGGTTCAAGTATGACAATTCGACCTTTAATATAGGGATCGGTTATCCGTTCTAAACTGCTATGCAATAGACATGGCTGTTGAATAGATGATACTCCAGTGTATAGGGTGCGGTGTTTAAATCTATGCTGAGCGGATCTCGTTGAAAGCCTTCACCTGTCAGTTTAAGGATGGCTTCACGGGCGGTCCAGTCACGCAAGAACGTTTCGTCATGCTCCGGGCTGATGGGTTCAATGTCTACACCCACAGGGCTGTCATGCGTAACGAGAATGACATAATCGCCGCCGTGGGCAAGGCTGAAATGGCGCCTGCTTCCGGCCTTGTTCGCTCCGCAAGGCACAAAGGAGGCTGCAAGGAGAGGCTTTCCGTAAGGACCATACGACAGGTCTTCATCGCGCTCTACGCCCAAGACACGTTTGAGCAGGAGACCGGCGCCCAGGCAGCGTAAGCGGTCGTCATGCCGGTGGTATTTTAACGCCCGGGCCCATCGTAGCGGCGTAACGGAGGACTGCAGTCTTGTCAGGTCCTGCCCGGCCTCCTCGTCAATATCCCGGATATGCAATAGATGGGTTTCCATGGTGCAGTTATAGCGCCAAGTGCAGCGAGGTGCAGTTCATGCCGATGGAGCGGCTGTAGTCAATGCGGGAGGCCAGTTTATGTAGCATCTCCACACTGCCGATATGGTATTCATCCGGGGCTGCCGTCACGTGATTGCCTACATCAAAAGGCGCGCCGTCATCGCGGAAATAGACCAGGATCTCGCCGGGAAATATTTTCACACGGATGTCTATATATAATTTGTTGCTAACCGGCTGGTTCACCTGTATAATACTCACAGCCATATCTTCAATCATCACGCCCAGCTGAGTGGCTTTTATGCTGTTGATATTATGCCCGGTGCAAAAGCCTATGACCTGCATGGACAGTCCTGCTGCATGTTCCGGTGTGGCGCGAATGCTTACATCCAGTTCGGGGATATCCTCCTGTGGCTTTTCTACGACATAGAAGGGTATCAGTCGTCCCTTCGAGCGGCGGGCAATCACATAACCTCCGGCAATAATGAATAGCGCCGTTGCTATTTCAGTGATGAAAAAGGCCCACCATACACCGGGAAGCCCGAATGTATGGCCTAAATACCAAGCCAGGGGGACGATGATCACATAGCCCTCCGTTATGCAAATAGCGGCCGAGAATTTAGGCATTTTGATGGTTTGGGTATAATACATCATGAAGAAGGCAAAACTGAACAGGATCTGCAAGACGGCAAAGATGCGCAAGGCTTTGACGCCTATAGCCACGGCCTCCGGATCATGAATGCCGTATACCGCCATAACCTGCGCCGGGAAAAAGAAGATGACAGCCATCAATAGGATGCAGGCTACAAAAAGGAAACGTAGCGACTGCCGCACGGTATATATAATGCCGGCGCTATCACGTTCGCCGTAAAAATTGCCGGCCATGGGTATCATCGACTGGGCCGAGCCGTTGAGCAGTACGGATGAAATGGACAGCATGGAGAGGCAGACGGAGAAGGCGACCAGGCCCGGCGTACCGCCGATTTCCGTCACCAGACGGTTGATGAAAATCAGTTTCAGGAGCATGAGGATTTGTCCCAGGGCGCTGGATATGCCTGCCGAGGTCATGTCTCCATACAACGTGGCATCTGATAGTTTGATTTTAGCCGGATGAAGTGTGCGCCGTGGCGACCGGATATAAGCCAGTACAAATAGGCCGCCCAGGCTATAGCCCAATACGGTGGCTAAGGCCACCCCTTTGATGCCCATTTGAAGGGGGCCGAGGAAGAGCAGGTCAAGCAAAAGTATGGATACATTAGCCGTGAGTAAGATATTGGAGGCCAATTTTGGCAGGCCATCCGTGCGGATGAAATAGACCATGCTCAGTACCAGCATGAATACCGGGGCGCCGAAAAGGTATACGCTCAGGTAGTCGCGGGTCAGGTCATGAAGGTCTCCATCTTTAACCAGGAATGACGTGACGGCCTCAAGCCCATAAGCCCGTAGCGCTAAGCAAGCCAGCCCGAAAAAGACAATGGCGCAGAGCGCCAGGCTAAGCACCACATTGGCCTTGGCATTGTTACGCTCACCCTTTAGCCGCGCCACAATAGTCGCCCCGCCAATACCAAATAAGCCACAGACCATGATCAGGCATTGGATGAAGGGGAAAATCAGGTTGGTGGTCGCTAATTCGCGTGCTCCCAGAAAATTTCCGACAATGATGCTGTTTCCTACGATTCCCAATGCCAATGCCATCGACATGACGAGCATGGGCGGGTAAAACTCTCCGAATTTCCGGTTGACTAAGGTGCTGGTTCTTGTGTACATGACTTAATGTAGTTCAAAAAATCCTAATCCGGTGAGTGCAGAGATGAAGCGCGACATGTATTCATCGGAGGGTATAGGCCACTGGAATCCCATGCGGTAGAGTACCTGTGCCGTGTAGTCATTGGTATTGCCCAGAAGCAGGATCTTCTTGCCGTGTCCCATATTCTGGTAAGCAATCATGCTGGAGAGGATGCGGGCCTTTTCCGGATTTTTAGCGGCGGCGTCAGCGGCTTTCTGGAAATCTTCTTCTTCGACATAATCAATGGAAGCGCCGGTTTTCCGGAGTGCGTTGATAATATCACCCATGAAGACAAAATGGTTGTTGTAGGGGTGGAATACCACGCATTGTTCAGGCGTCTTGCTCAGCAGGAGCACCGCCTTGGCCGTACTGTCGATGGGGGTCAGTTCCGAGGGTTTGTTCATCAGAGAATAGGGGAACTTGCCGATAACTTCCATAGACTTGATACGTCCCATGAAACTATTGGTGCTGAAATTCATCTGGAACTCTCCGTCACGCTGACGGGCCGAGAGGTTGCCCACACGCATGATTTTAGCCCGGAGTTCACCTTTGCTGATGGCCTCAAGTATAGCCCGTTCGGCCAGGAACTTGCTGCGTACATATTTATTGTCTATAGACTGTCCGTACCAGAGCATTTCCTCACTCATTTTGGTGTCTGCAGCCGGTACATTATCAATAGAATAGCCGCATACGCTGGAAGTGGAAACCTGTATCAGTTTGGCGCCGGAGGTTTTGCAATAATCAATCAGATTTAGTACCCCGCCGTAGTTCACATCTTCAATATCCGTGGTGTTGGAAAAGTGTTTTACCAGCGCGGCGCAGTTAATCACGGTATTGATTTTCGCCTTTTGTAACAGGCCGGAAGTATACACCTGTTTATCGGTGATATCTCCGGGGACTACGATGATACGGCTGCCGAATAATTCCTCATAGGTATTTTCGAAATAGTAGAATAACATTGCTTTCAGGCGTGACTCTTCCGAGCGGAAGTTGCCTTTGCGCAGCAGGCAGTAAACAGTGCCGCTTTCGGCGGACAGGTATTCCTGCAGGACATGCACACCCAGGAAGCCGGTTACGCCCGTGAGCAGCAGGTTGCCCACCGGTAGTTGTGTACCCTTGCGGAATGCGTCAATATTGTTGCCTTTCAGCAGTGCGTGCAGGGGCTCGTAATTGTAGTTGGCGGGATCGTCCGTTACATTTTCCACCGAAGATGCTTTGGGGGCGAATAGCGTTGCCAGCTTACGCGGTGTACTGTGTGTGAATACATCACCGTAGTTGATATTAAAATTATGGTTCACCGCCTCAATGATAATACGCGTTACCAGCAGCGAGGTGCCGCCAAGGTCAAAGAAGTTGTCCGTGGCGCCTACCTTAGGCATATCAAGTACCTTGGCGAAGATGTCGCAGAATGCCTGTTCCGCCTCATTGGCCGCGGATTCATATTCGTTATCCAGCACTAACGCCGGTTCCGGCAGCGCCTTGATATCCGTTTTGCCATTTGGTGTGGCCGGCATGCTGTCCAACTGCGTGTATATCGTCGGCACCATGTATTGGGTAAGGCTGCGTTTTAAGAAGTCTTTGAGGTAGGGTATTTCTATCTCGCGCTTGCCGGTGAAATAGGCGCAGAGATGTTCTACGCCATTCAATTTCTTGATGACGACCACGACGTCCTTAATGCCGTTAAACTTGGAGACGGCGGTTTCTATTTCGCTGAGTTCAATGCGCAAGCCGCGTATCTTAACCTGGTTGTCCGTGCGGCCAAGAATAATTACCTCACCCTTATTGTTCCATTTCGCATAGTCGCCGGACTTGTACACGCGCACACCCTTGTAGTGGATAAAGCGCTCTTGTGTCATTTCGGGCAGGTTGTTGTAGCCATGCGCCACGCCTACACCTCCGATGTAGAGCTCGCCCACGATGCCTTGCGGCAGTTCGTTGCCATCGCTGTCAACAATAAAGCTGCAGTAGTTGGTGGCTGTCCGGCCCACGGTGACCTGGCTTTCATTGGTGAGGTCCGCCGCGTGTGAAGATATGGTAATTTCGGTAGGGCCATAGCCATTGATAATTTTGGCCTTGGAAATTTTCTTCACTTTCTCCCGCAGCGTGTTGCTGAACTTTTCACCACCTATCACTAATACAGTACATTGTGAAATTGCTTCGCAAAAAGCGGGAAACTCCAGCAATTGCGCCAGCCGCGATGGGGTAGAGCCGTAATATTGTATGTGCTGCTCCTTCATTAGTTGCGCCAGTTGGGCGGGGTTGCGTGTGGTTTCATCACTGATGAATACCAGTGTTTTACCGTTGCAGAGCGGTACAAATATCTCAAGCACGGATACGTCAAACGACACGGTGGTCATACCTAATATAATATCAGCATTCTCTACCATGGTGTGGGCAATTACATGGCCTTTGTGCGGATTCACGTAATTGGCCAGCCCCCGGTGGTGCAGCAGTACGCCCTTGGGCTTTCCTGTCGAGCCTGAGGTGTAAATGATATAGGAATGGTCATCAGGACTAACCGGCACCTTCGGATTTTCTTTGTCTTTTCCTTTCAGCAGTTCTTCTACATCTACCGCCTTGCCTGCCTCGAAATCGCCTACACGGTCGGCCGTGGTGATGATGAAGCCCGCACCGCTATCTTCCAATACGTGGTTGATGCGTTCTATGGGATAGTCGGGATCGCAGGGAATGTAGGCCGATCCGGTTTTCATAATACCGAGGATGGAGATGATCACACGGCTGGTACGCGGTAATAAGATCACCACCTTGCTTTGGGGCTTGATGCCGCGTCGTATCAATTCGTGCGCCAGTATGTTGGCCTGTTCATTCAGTTCTTTATAAGTCAGCGTTCTGTCTGTGGCTATCAGGGCTGTTTTGTCTGCACTGTTCAGGACCTGATTTTCGAAGATATGATGTGTTATCGGCTCTTCAATAGGGCAGGTGGCTGTCTCACGGAAGTTTTGCAGTTCTTTTTCCTGTACGGGGCTGATGAGGGAGATACTGCTGACCGGGGCTTCGGGCTGCGCCGTCATGTTGTTGATGGCGGTGGCCATGGCCTCGGTGAAGTTGTTCATTGTATAGCGGCTGTAAAGCGCATTGTTGTATTTTGCTACAATGCACACTTGCCCGTTACGGTTTTCAATATTGATGGCCAATTTGAATTTGGGCGCCTTAAGTTCCAGGTTCTCCACTTCCACGGCCTTGCCGTTGACGGTTTTTTGCTCGAGTATCCCCAGCTGATAGGCGAATACTATATTGGGCGCATAGTTGTATTGTGTAACCACCTTGGTGTAAGGGTAGTATTCGTGGGTTACGGCATTGAGCAGGCTGTCTTTGGCCTGTTTGATGAATTCAACTACCGTTTGCTGTCCGATTTTGGCGGCCAAGGGAACCGTATTCACAAACATCCCCACGCTGCGTTGGATATTGAAATTGCTACGTCCGTTACTTATGGTGGATAAATAGACCTCTTTATTATTGGTAAAACGGGATACGGTGTAGTTGGCTGCAGCCAGGAAGAGGCCGGACAGGGGAAGCCCATGGTTCCGGCAGAATTGATCCAGGGGTTTTTCGTCAAGCGGGTAAATACTTTCTTCGAGTTGTCCGTCTTCCGCCCCATGTTGATCGGCCGGGATCTCGCTGGCATTTTCGCAGTTGCCGAGCAACTGGTCAAAGTAGCTTTGGACGTCAAGCTGTTTTTGCAGGTTTTCCGGACGGATTTCGTCGGTTACAAAATCAAAATAGCTGTAAGTTTCCAGCTCCGGCGCCTGCCCTTCATAAGTGCGGAGTAGTTCGTCAATGAAGAGGTTGATGGACCAGCCGTCGAAAATGATGTGGTGGACATCCATCAGCAGGCATACGTTTACCGGAGTTTGAACGATGGCAAAGCGGAACAGTGGTCCCGGTTTTTGCAGGTCGAAGGGCTTGACAAATTCCGCCTTGAAGGCCTTGAATTCTTCCTCGTTCATCGTTGACACGCTGATATCCGCCTGATGAGGACGGTTACGCACCTGCATGATTTCATGGTCAATGAGCTCAAGCGTGGTGAACATATAGGGATGGGCGGCCAATGTTTTATTCACGGCGGCGGCCAACTGCCCGGCATCGGTATCGGGCGCTGCTTTCAGGCACATAGGAATATTGTATATCATTTCCCCGGGACGCCGCATACAGTCAAAATACACGCCCTGTTGGTTTTGAGACAGGGGCATGGCGTTGCCTGACGCTGTTTGTGTATGGTCTGTTTTGGCCGTGAGCGGCTTGCTGAGCAGGTGTTGCTGGATGGCGTTTTCAATGGCGATGATGCTGCAACCTTCCATCAGTGTTTTGGCATCGGGACTGTAGCCGAAGCGTTTATATACCTGCATGGACAGTTTGATGACCGAAAGGGAGGTGAGGCCGCGATAGAGCAAATCATCGGTAATGCTGAAATTGTTGTGACCGAGGATACCGGATACAATGCCGGTCAGTTCGGTCTCAAAGAAAGTGGCGGCCCGTTGCGGCTGTACTTTGTTTTTGGCCTGTGTTGCGCTGATCACCGGTTCCGGCAATGATTTAATGTCGGTTTTTCCATTGGGTGTGGTCGGTAATTTTTCGAGTTGCATGTATACCGCCGGTACCATGTATTGGGTGAGACTTTTGGCCAGTACGGCTTTTAAGTCGGCGGTGTCAATATTGCCGGTAGCGGTGAAATAAGCGCAGAGTTGCTCGGTGGCATTGATTTGTTTGATCACTACCACGGCGGATTTAATGCCTTCATATTTGGCGATGGCGGTTTCTATTTCGCCCAGTTCAATGCGCAGGCCGCGAAGTTTGACCTGGTTGTCGGTACGGCCGAGGATGATTATTTCACCCTTGTCCGTCCATTTGGCATAGTCGCCCGATTTATAAATTGCCACCCCTTTATAGTCTATAAAGCGCTCCTGCGTCATTTCAGGCAGGTTGTTGTAGCCATGGGCTACCCCGGCGCCTCCGATGTAGAGTTCGCCCACCACGCCTTGCGGCAGCTCGTTGCCGTCACCGTCAACAATGAAGTTGACATAGTTGGTGAGCGGGCGGCCTACGGTAATCAGGCTTTCGTTGCTCAGTTCGCTGGCATTGGATAATATGGTGATTTCCGTGGGGCCGTAGCCGTCTATGATCTTGGCCTTGGTTACAGCCTTTACTTTTTCATGCAGGCTGCTGCTATATTTTTCACCGGCAACCATAATGACCTTACATTGGGCCAATGCGGTGTTAAACTTGTCGAGCTCCATGTGTAAGCCCAGGCGCGAAGGGGTGGAGCCATAATACTCGACCTTGTGCTGCAGCATCAGCGAGGCCAGGGCAATGGGGTTGTGCGCTTCTTCGTCTCCGGCAAAGATCAGTGTTTTACCGTTACACAGGGGTACGAACATTTCGTGTACGGATACGTCGAAGGATACGGTGGTGAGGCAAAGGAAGATATCTGCATGTTGTACCATTACATAGGCATGCAGGTTATCTTTATGCGGGTTGACATAGTTGGCCAGTCCGTAGTGGTGCAGGAGTACGCCCTTGGGTTTGCCGGTGGAACCGGAGGTATAGATAATATAGGAGTAATCTTCCGGTTTTACGGCTACGCCGGGGTTGGCGGTATTATCGCCTTTCAGCAGTTCTTCCACATCTACGGCTTTTCCGGGTTCAAAATCGTTGACACGGTCGGCTGTCGTGATAATAAAGCCGGCGCCGCTGTCGGTCATGATATGCTTGATGCGCTCGGCAGGGTAGTCGGGGTCGCAGGGGATCCAGGCCGAGCCGGTTTTCAGAATACCAAGGATGGAGATCATCACACGGCTGGTACGCGGCAGCAGTACAATGATCTTGCTCTGCGGTTGGATGCCGTGCCGAATCAGGCTATGGGCTAAAATATTGGCCTGCTCATTCAGCGCTGCATAGGTGAAGGTCTTGTCGGAGGCTATCAGGGCGGTCTTACCGGCATGCTGTACGGCTTGCTTTTCAAATATACGGTGTACGATGGGTTCTTCTACCGGGCAGGTGGCGACTTCACGGAAGCCCTGCAGTACTTTTTCCTGCGCAGGACTAATGATGGATAGTTTATTCACCGGCGCCTGACTGTCGGCCATCATATTGGATAATACGGTTTCCATAGACTGGGCGAAACGGCGGATGAGCGCTTCGCTGTAAAGGTCGCTGCGGTATTCAAAGAAGAGTTCAAAGCCGCTTTCCCGTTTGAAAACCATGAGGCTGAGGTTGGCTTTGGCATGTGGGGTGGGCATACGCCGGAAAGGAATCTGCCGTCCTTGAAATTCAAAATTATTGAGCAGCTCCGACTGGTATACGAACAACAGGTCTGCCTTGATATTATAGGTCTCAGCCAGTTCTCCGAATGAGAGGGTGTTGCTGTGCTGCATGGTGGCGACAAAGTCCTTTTTCACCGTTTGCAGGTAGGTCTCCACACTTTCACCCCGGTCAATCCGTACGTATACGGGGATAGTGCGTACAAGCATACCCATGGTGGTTTTGAGTTGCTGAGCGCGACGTCCGGCATGTACCGTACTGAATAAGGCTTCCTTGTTGCCCGAGAACCGGGCCAGGGTGTAGGCAAAAGCGCCAAGGAAGGGCACGCTGTCGGATACCCCGGTTTGCAGTACAAAGCCGGCCATGGCTTCGGGCTTGATGGCCGGAAGGGGACACCACAATTTTGCCGTCAACGGTATTTTTTCGCCGGTGGAGCGGTTCAGGTCTGCCGGAATATTGGAATTGGTGTCGACGTCTTTCAGCCGCTCATCAAAATAGGCCTTGTCCGCCTTGTATTCCGGGCTTGAGGCTATGGTGCGTTCATAGTTCGAAAGGGTGAATGCCGTGACCTCTTCTTTTACGAAGGGTTGTCCTTCGTAGGCTTTGCCGATGGCGTTGAGAAAGAGGTTTAGCGAGGTGCCGTCACTTATCGTATGGTGAAATTCAACCATGAAATGGAGGTGTTGGTCCGTTTCATATAGGGCGAAATGGAAAAGCGGCCCTTCTTCAAGTTTGAAAGGGCGCATGAAGGCTTCTTTTTCCTGCTCAAATTCGGCCGCTGTCATTTTCTTGTAAGGAATATCGAAAATAACATTGTCCTGCGGGATGACGGACGGTTCACCATCTACGATATCAATCCGTATTTTCAGGAAGGGATAGGCGTCCACAGCCTGGTGTACGGCGGCCTTGAACTTGTCGATGTCTATGTTCATCTCCTTGGGGAAGATGCAGTCGTACGGGATGTTGTAACCGGTAGTATTGGGTGCGCCGGTGCTACCGAGGTAAATGTTAAGCTGGCTGTTGGTCAGCGGATAACTGTTGCGTTCCTGTATATGAGCGGCAAAGGGGTTTGGGGTGGACATACTACCGGTTTTCATACTATATATATGTTTAGATAACAAAAGTAGTAAAAAGAGAAAACTTATAGAAGTCCGTTATTATTTTTTAAGAAAAAACATCAATATTGCCATTTTCAACAAAATTACTACCTTTGTCAGTTAGTTTTTTAGAATCGTAATTTTTAATTCGTAATTGAATGATAAATATCACTTTCCCCGATGGCAGCGTGCGGCAGTATGAGTCCGGCGTTACGGGATTTGAAATAGCCAAAGGCATTAGCCCGCGCCTGGCCGCCGATGTGTTGGCCGTAGGAGTAAATGGCACAACCATAGACCTGAACCGTCCGATCACCACGGATGCCAGCGTGAAGTTATACAAATGGGAGGATGCCGAAGGCCGGCATGCCTTCTGGCATTCTTCTTCGCATATCATGGCCGAGGCCCTGCAGGAACTGTATCCGGGTATCAAATTCGGTATAGGGCCTTCTATTGAGACCGGTTTTTATTATGATGTGGATTTCGGCGAGCATTCGCTTACTGAGGCGGAATTGCCTGCTATTGAGGCGAAAATGCTGGAGTTTGCCCGTGAAAAACAAACTTTTGTTCGCCGCGACGTCAGCAAAGCCGAGGCGCTGAAGACGTATACGGAAAAGGGGGATCCCTATAAATGTGAGTTGATTAGTGACTTACAGGATGGTACGATCACTTTTTATACTTCCGGCCAGTTTACGGATCTTTGCCGTGGTCCCCACCTGGCAGATACCAGTGTGATCAAGGCGGTGAAGTTGACAGCCATTGCAGGTGCTTACTGGCGTGGTAATGAGAAAAATAAAATGTTGACGCGCATCTACGGGGTTACCTTCCCGCAGAAAAAATTGCTGGATGAATACCTGCAAATGCTGGAGGAAGCCAAAAAACGCGACCACCGTAAAATCGGCAAGGAATTGGAGCTGTTTGCTTTCTCACAACGGGTAGGTCAGGGCTTGCCTTTGTGGCTGCCTAAGGGCGCCGCGCTGCGTGAGCGCCTGGAAAATTTCCTCCGTAAGGTGCAGAAAAACCACGGCTACCAACAGGTTATAACACCGCATATTGGTCAGAAAGAATTGTATGTGACCTCCGGCCACTATGCCAAGTATGGCGCGGATTCATTCAAGCCTATTATGACCCCGGTAGAAGGAGAGGAGTTCTTGCTGAAACCTATGAACTGCCCTCACCATTGTGAGATTTATAAAACGAAACCCCGCTCTTATAAGGACCTGCCTTTACGTTTGGCGGAGTTCGGGACGGTATACCGTTATGAACAAAGCGGAGAGTTGCATGGCTTGACGCGTGTACGAGGTTTCACCCAGGATGACGCCCATATTTTCTGCCGTCCTGACCAATTGAAAGAAGAATTCTGCAAAGTGATTGATATCGTGTTATATATCTTTAGAACCCTGGATTTTAAGGATTATGTGGCGCAGGTCTCTTTGCGTGACCCGAACAATACGGAGAAATATATCGGTTCCGATGAAAACTGGGAAAAGGCCGAGCGCGCCATTATTGAGGCGGCCGAAGAGAAAGGCCTGAAGACCGTGGTGGAAACCGGTGAGGCTGCATTCTATGGTCCCAAACTGGACTTTATGGTACGTGACGCTATTGGCCGCAAATGGCAGTTGGGTACCATACAGGTAGACTATAATCTGCCGGAGCGTTTTGACCTGGAGTATGTGGGAGCAGATGACAAACGCCATCGCCCGGTGATGATCCACCGTGCGCCCTTCGGTTCCATGGAGCGTTTTGTGGCCGTACTGATTGAGCATACCGGCGGTAAATTCCCGCTTTGGCTTACGCCGGAGCAGGTGGCCGTGTTGCCGCTCAGCGAAAAGTACAATGAGTATGCCGAAGCGGTGCAAAAGACCCTGGAACAGGCGGATATTCGTGCTTTTGTGGATGATCGCAATGAAACCATAGGAAAGAAAATCCGTGAAAATGAGCTGAAACGTATTCCGTATTTACTGGTAGTGGGTGAAAAGGAAGTTGCTGAAAACAAGGTGGCTGTGCGTAAGCAGGGCGAAGGTGACAAGGGCGCCATGGCTACGGAGGACTTTGTGAAGTTGTTTATGGAGGAAATTGACAAACAGTTGAATGGTTGATAATATTCAATTAATTTGGTGATTTGATAGAAAATATATAATTTTGCACCCTATTTTATAAAAAGTTTAATTTAATTGGAGGACCCAAACTATAGCAACACCTTACAGACCGCAACGTCCAACCTTTAAACCGGGAGGCCCTAAACCTAATGCGAACAAGGATCGCAATTTCAACAGAGGCCGGGCTGAGAAGAAGGAAGATGAACACCGTACAAATGCGGGTATCAGAGGCGTAAATACCGTTCGTGTAGTGGGTGATAACGTACCCAATCCGGGTAATATTTATCCTATCGCCGAAGCTTTGCGTTTGGCGCAGGATATGGAACTTGACCTGGTGGAAATTTCTCCCAATGCCGATCCTCCTGTTTGTAAGATAGTTGATTATCAAAAATTCCTATACCAGCAACGGAAAAAGGCCAAAGAAATGAAAGCCAATACCCAGAAGGTGGTGATCAAGGAAATCCGTTTCGGTCCGCAAACCGATGAGCATGACTACCAGTTTAAACTGAAACATGCCCAGAGTTTTTTGGAAGAAGGGTCTAAAGTGAAAGCTTATGTGTTCTTTAAAGGCCGTTCGATTATGTTTTCGGAGCAGGGTGAAAAATTATTGTTGCGTTTTGCTGTGGACCTGGAAGAGTTCGGAAAAGCGGAGCAATTGCCCAAATTGGAGGGTAAGCGCATGATTATGATGATGGCTCCTGCGAAGAAGAAATAATTTAGCTTAGAGACAAAACAATTTACTTAAATATTACTTATATGCCAAAAATTAAAACGAACTCCGGTGCCAAAAAGCGTTTCCAGCTTACCGGATCGGGAAAAGTAAAACGCAAACATGCGTACAAAAGTCACATTTTGACGAAGAAGACGATTAAACGTAAACGTAACCTCACCTATTCGGCTGTAGTAGCCAATTCAGATGAGAAACGTATCAAAGCAATGTTAGTCGCTTAATTTATTATTTTATTAACCGGATGTTCAGCATCAAAGACCTTTAACAGGGCGCTGACTTTCACAAAACCATTATTACTATGCCTCGTGCTACAAATGCGGTTGCTTCACGTGAACGCCGCAAAAAACTGCTCAAAAAAACAAAAGGTAACTTTTTGGCCCGCGCCAATGTGTGGACTGTTGCCAAAAATACCTATGAAAAAGGTTTAACCTATGCTTACCGTGACCGTAAGGTGAAAAAACGCACTTTCCGTTCATTGTGGATTCAACGTATCAATGCCGCTGTTCGTCCCTACGGTATGACTTACTCCGAGTTCATGGGTAAGGTAGCTAAAAATAATATCGCTTTGAACCGTAAGGTGTTGGCTGATTTAGCCATGAATCACCCTAAGGCTTTCGAAGCTGTGGTAAAATCCCTGAAATAAGAGAGAATACCATTTTGGCGCTACGGAAGGCGGCCGAGTAAGTGAATACCTTGCGTATTACAGTGCTGGCCAAGCCTAAAATGCTAAACGAAGATTTAAATACGGAATAATCATTCCGTATTTTTTTTTCGCTTTTGCAGATCTCCGTAGCCAATAACTTCCGGCGTTGGCGCAATTCTTCAACCGAAGAAATATTGATGTAATCCCTATTATTCGCTTTCATTATCACCGTTTTTTTCTTCGAAGAACATTTTTATAATTACACGTACCAATTTGTCTGTAATTAGTCGTTTGCGAGCGAGAAGCAAGATGACTGCCAGCAGTATAAATACACCGCCGGTAATCAGCATGGCCCAAGGCAGTGAGCCGATACAAGCCGCCAGCCATACGGACAGGGCGCCGAAAATGAAAATGAGCGCCATATTCAGCAGTAATAATCCGGCCAAAGCACAAAATAACAGGCTGAAGAGTGAAGAAAGCCCATCAACCGTACGTAACTTCAGGTCATCAAGCCGGAGAGTGAGGTACCGGTATACCTCAGACAAGAGGGTTTCTAAATTAGAAGGTTTGTTTTCCATGCGCTATACGTCATGTTGTTTATACACAATGTCATCGATTTTCTCTGCAAAGCGGTCTACCCCTTTATCCAGGGTTTCTTTGAATGCTTTACGGGCCTTTTCACCTTCTTCGGTGGTAAACAACAAGGCGATGCCGGCGCCAATGGCCGCTCCGCCTAAGAATGCTAACAGGGTTGATGTTTTCATGGTATGGAATATTTAAAGATTGTTTGCCATTGCATTAGTTGTTGAAAATAGTTGTAACTTTGCAGGGATATGGAAAGCATTTCATTCATCGGTAGCGGTAATGTGGCCACTCATTTGGCCGGGGCTTTTTTTTGCCGGGGGTATCGCATTGCCGGTGTTTATAGCCGTACGTACCAAAATGCCGGTCTATTGGCGGAACGGGTAGGGGCTCTTGCTACTGCCGATTTGAAAGAACTGGCGCCTGCCGATGTATATGTAATCGCCGTAGATGATAGCGCGATAGAAAGTATTGCAAAAAACATGCCAAAAACAGACAGCCTGGTTGTGCATACGGCCGGTTCGGTGGCTATGGATGTACTCCGGGGCTTTGAAAACCATGGGGTACTTTATCCTTTGCAGACCATTCATCGCAGCTATGCCGCCGATATTGCCGCTGTACCGTTTTTTATAGAAGCAAATATACGGAAAAATCTGGAAATTATACGCCGGATGGCGCTTTCTTTATCGGAACAGGTGAAGGAAACCGATTCGGTCGCCAGGGCGCGCTTGCATCTGGCTGCGGTGTTTGCCTGTAATTTTGTGAATGAGATGCTGGCCGAGGCGGCGGCGATTGCCGGAAATGACTTTCACAGCCTGGCGCCTTTGTTACAGACCACTGTGGAACGGGCTTTTGCGGTAGCAGACCCACGCGTTGTGCAAACCGGTCCGGCCCGGCGCAGCGACCTGATTACTATGGAGAAACACCTGCAACTGCTTGCCGGTCAGCCGGAATTGCAGGAACTCTACAGGCGATTGTCGGCGCGGATACAGTCCCAAACCACACCTAAGGGTGGCCATCCGGATCTCTTAGTTTCTTAGTTTCTTCATCTCTTAGTTTTTTAGTAAAAATATGGATTATAAAGCAAAATTAGAAAAGATTAAAGCCTTCGCTTTTGATGTGGATGGCGTGTTTACCGACGGACAGGTGTTGGTTAGTGAGAGCGGCGACTTGCTGCGTTCGTATAATGCGAAGGACGGGTATGCGGTACGTCTGGCAGTGGAACATGGGTATCATGTGGCCATTATTACCGGCGGATCGTCACAAACCATAGCCAAGCGTTTTCATCCCCTGGGTGTCTTTGATATTTATCTTAAATCATTTTATAAGCTTCCTGATTTTCAGCATTTTTGTGAAAAATATAACTTGCAGCCCGACGAGGTCTTGTTCATGGGGGATGATATCCCTGATATAGAGATCATGAAGCACTGCGGCATAGCTACCTGCCCTGCCGATGCCGTACCCGAAGTGAAAGAAGCGGCCCATTATATTTCAGCCTTTCCCGGCGGAGCTACCTGTATCCGCGATGTGATCATGCAGGTGATGAAGGTGCAGGGCAAATGGAATATCTGTCCGAAAACGGTATCTCAATAGCACAGCCGGATGCGCAGGCGGAGTAGTTGCTTTTTATGGATAGAGAATCTGAAAATTAATAAGCTATGTTGTTGAATACGTTAAAGTCCTATAAGGTCATTTTAGCCTCCGGCTCGCCGCGCAGGAAAGAATTGCTGAAAGGAATGGGGATAGCCTACACGGTGGAACTGAATCAGGCAGTCGATGAAACTTATCCGGCAGATCTTCCGCTGCAGGAGGTTCCGGCTTTTTTGGCCCGCCTGAAATCGCAGGCCTTTGGCAGGGCGCTTGACAGGGATGAATTGCTGATTACGGCGGATACGGTGGTGCTTTGTAATCACCAGCTCTTGGGCAAGCCGGCCGATGCCGGTGATGCCGTGCGTATGTTACACATTTTATCCGGGAACAAGCATGAAGTCCTTACGGGCGTTTGTATACGTACACATGACAGGGAACTTGTTTTTACGGCGCAGTCTACGGTGAGTTTCCGTTTGTTGTCATCCGATGAATTGAACTATTATGTGGAGACCTGTAAGCCTTTTGATAAAGCCGGCGCCTATGGCGTACAGGAATGGATCGGATATATCGGGATAGACCATATTGAAGGATCCTATTTTAATGTGATGGGGCTACCCACTCAGCGCTTGTATGTTGAGCTGAATCGTTTTTTAGAAGAAATGAACGGCTAAAGTTTACGTAGTGCCTTCATCTCTGTTCGTTTATCGACTTTTTGGCATAGTCTGCAGTCTTAGGAATATTTCCCTGCACACCCAGGCGTCGGTAGCGGCATAACGCTGTTGCGGGGGCGTGAGGGTCTCACTTTCCCAGTTCGTGAGCCGTTGGCCTTTTGAGATATTGATGCCCAGTACCACTTCGGCCATTTTCTTCAATCCCTTATGCTCAATGCCATAATCGCCCACCATCTTTTGGAGGTCAAAGAATGCATTGGGGGTGAAATCGCAGAGCCTGTTCAGTGTCCGGATATCATCGTGGATGGCGGCGCCTATTTTTGTTATTTTACGGTTGGCCAGCAGGGCGCAGATCTCCGGCGTTAATCCTGTTTTGTTCAGACGAAAAAGATAGGCTCTTTTATCATCCGATAATTGCAGAAGGGCTACTTTACGGCTGCGGCTTTCAGCGCTGTTGAAGGCCGGCCGCGTTTCCGTATCAAAACCCAGCAGGGGTTGCTGCGATAAATAAGCTACGGCATCGGCAATAGCTTCCGGTTTATCTATTACAATAATTTCTCCGTCAAAGGAGGTGGTGGTTTCAGCTACACCATCGTAATCTTCCGTCCTTAGTTTCATGGGCTTTTCCGTTTTCTATCAACCATCGCAATACTTTAATCGTCTTTTCATTGTTGCCTTTTATAGCATCAACACATTCTACGATGGTGTAATCGTTGTCGTTAATGATTCGTTTTAATTCAGTTAATATAAGGTCAAATTCATATTTACTCAAGTCCAGTTCATTGCGTGCGGTGCACACATCACAGCGGCCGCAACGGTAGCTCTCTGTTTCTCCGAAATAGGCCAGCAGCTGCTGGCTGCGGCAGCGGGTCGTGCTTTCGGCGTATTGCAGCATGGCGCCCATCCGTTGTGCATAGCGCTGTTTGCGGACCTGGTAATTCTCGTGCGAGATACGCAGGTTCTTATCATCAAGCCGCTCTTCGTTGAAAATGATCAGCGGCGTGCGCTTGCGGGGGATATAGGAGATTACGTGCATGCGGGAGAGGCGCAGCAGCTTTTCCGTAATAGCGGCAGTGGTGGTGTTCGTGATTTTGGCGAGGTACGCTTCGTCTATTCCCGTAAAGTTGGAAAAGAGGCCGGAGTAAGCCCGTAACAGCAGTTTAATAAAGAAGTCCAGGTCTTCGTTGTCTACCTGTATCTTATAAAGTTCTTCGCGGTTAACGGTGAACAGTAAACGGGTGGGGTTGTTCAGTTCGTCGGTGACTTCCAGGTAGCCTTCGCGCGCCAGGCATTGCAGGGCGCCGAATGCTGTGAGCGAATGCACCCCGTGGCGTACGGAAAAGTCCATCAGGCTGAAGTCATGGACCGTACCCTTGCCTGCACCGTATGGATGATTGTAGTAGCTGTAGATGTCCTGGTATACTTTGCGTATGGTTTCTATGTTAGGAAAAGCGACCCTGAAACGTTGCTCCAGCTTGAGCTTGTCGGAGTCGTTATACAGGAGTACGGCATAGGCTGTTTTTTCATCGCGGCCACCGCGGCCGGCTTCCTGGAAATAGGCTTCGATACTTTCGGGTAGGTCTATGTGTACGACAAAACGTACGTCCGGTTTATCTATGCCCATGCCAAAGGCATTGGTGCAAACTACTATGCGGGTTTTTCCGCTTTTCCATTCGTCCTGCTTAAGGCTGCGCTGCTCGGCGCTGAGTCCTGCATGGTAAAAATCGGCGCTGATGCCGTGTTCCAGCAACAGTTTGGCTATATCCTGCGTGTCCCGCCGGTTGCGCACGTAGACCACGCCGGTTCCCGGGATACTGTTGCATATATTCAGGAGTTGCTTGTTTTTATCTTCGGTGCGGCGTACCACATATACCAGGTTTTTTCGCTCAAAGCTTTTCTGGAGCAGATTGGGCTTTGCGAATTTTAGCTTCTCCATGATATCCCTGGCGACTTCGGGAGTGGCGGTGGCCGTTACGGCCAGTACGGGAACGCCGGGCAGCAGTTCCCGGATGCCTGCAATTTGCAGATAGGAGGGCCTGAAATCATAACCCCATTGGGAAATACAATGTGATTCATCTACCGCTATCAGGTTCACATTCATTTTCTGCACCCTGGCGCGGAACAAATCGGTGCCCAGGCGCTCCGGTGATAAATACAGAAATTTATAATCGCCATAAGCCGCATTATCCAAAGCTATGTCCATTTCACGGGCCGTCATACCCGAATAAACCGCCAGGGCTTTAATGCCGCGTTTGTTCAGGTTTTCGACCTGGTCTTTCATGAGGGCGATGAGCGGCGTTACTACCAGACAGATGCCGTCTTTTGCCAGGGCCGGCACCTGAAAGGTGATGGATTTTCCTCCGCCTGTGGGCATCAGGGCCAGGGTGTCTTCGCCGTGGTACACTTTTTGTACTATTTCTTCCTGCAGCGGGCGAAATTCGCTATACCCCCAGTATTGCTGTAATATTTTGCGGAAAAGATTCAAATGCAACTATTAGAAATGACTATTTACAAAAGGTCGGAGTTATGAACAAACAAGCAATTAATCTACAAAAATACAAATAAATTTTGTAGATTTGCGACGTTTTCTTTTGTATTAAGATAAATTAATAATATATTTAAAATCAGATTATTATGGAAAGGTTAGATTTAAGCAAGTATGGTATCACAGGTGTTAAAGAAGTGATACACAACCCTTCGTATGAAGAATTATTCCAGGCTGAGATGAGCCCGAAAAATGAAGGTTTTGAAAAAGGCGTGCTGACCAATACCGGCGCCGTAGCCGTAAAAACTGGTGTTTTTACCGGTCGTTCGCCCAAAGACCGCTATATTGTTAAGGATGCCGTATCTGAAAATACGATTTGGTGGGACGGTACCATCAACCGCCCGGTAAACGGCGAAGTATGGAACGAGCTGAAAGGACTGGTACAGCATGAACTTTCCAACAAAGAACGTTTGTATGTGGTCGATACATATTGCGGCACTAATAAGGATACCCGCATGAAAGTGCGCTTTATTATGGAAGTGGCCTGGCAGGCGCACTTTGTAACCAATATGTTTATTCGTCCTTCACACTTCGAACTGGCTAACTTTGGTGAGCCTGATTTTGTGGTGATCAACGGTTCCAAATGTACCAACCCCAACTGGAAGCAACATGGTCTGAACTCAGAAGTGTTCGTGTTGTTCAACCTGACCGAAAAAATGCAAATCATCGGCGGTACCTGGTATGGCGGCGAAATGAAGAAAGGTATGTTCTCTATGATGAACTATTACCTGCCTCAAAAAGGTATGGCCTCTATGCACTGCTCGGCCAATGTAGGCGAAAAAGGCGATGTGGCTGTATTCTTCGGCCTTTCCGGTACCGGTAAAACGACCCTCTCCGCCGACCCCAAACGTTACCTGATCGGTGACGATGAGCACGGCTGGGATGATAATGGCGTGTTTAACTACGAAGGCGGTTGCTATGCCAAGGTGATCAACCTGAGCCAGGAAAATGAACCCGATATCTGGCGCGCTATCCGTCGTGACGCCCTCTTGGAAAACGTAACCGTAAAAGAAGACGGTACGCCCGACTATGCCGACGGTTCTATCACTGAAAATACCCGTGTATCTTATCCTATCTATTTTATCAATAAAATTGTAGCGCCTTCAAAAGCAGGCCACGCCAGCAAGATCATTTATCTTTCGGCTGATGCCTTCGGTGTATTGCCTCCGGTATCTATCCTGGATGACAATCAGGCGCAATACCATTTCCTTTGCGGCTATACCTCAAAACTGGCCGGCACGGAACGCGGTATTACCGAACCCGTACCTTCTTTCTCTCCTGCTTTCGGCGAAGCCTTCTTAACGCTGCACCCCACCATGTATGCTTCAACTTTGTCTAAAAAGATGAAAGAAAATAATGCGAAAGCATATTTGGTAAACACCGGATGGAATGGTACCGGCAAGCGTATCTCCATTAAGGATACCCGCGCCATTATTGATGCTATTATCGATGGGTCTATTGATAAAGCGGAAACCGTACATATTCCCGTCCTGAACCTGACAGCGCCCAAAGCCCTGAACAACGTATCGGAAGGCATCCTTGACCCCCGTGATACCTACAAGGATGTGAAAGAATGGGAAGAAAAGGCCAAGAGCCTTGGCGCCAAGTATGTGAAGAACTTTGAACAGTACTGCGATACCGAAGCCGGCAAGGCCCTGATCCCCGCCGGTCCGCAACTCTAAGAAAAGTGACTAAGTCGCTAGTCGCTTAGTATTTTAATTAAATCCCTGTGGTGTGAAACTACGGGGATTTTTATATCTTTGTGATCCTTTAAATTATTTAACCTGTAAAAAAAACTTGCGGCTTATGAAAAAGATGGTGTTGTTAATGGCATTATTGCTTGTTGTTTCTTTGACGGCTAATGCGCAAAATGAAGTCAATGTACAAGGCGAAAATGCGAAGAAATGGTGGGTTGGGGGAGCGGTTGGATTGACAGTGAAAACAAGTTCTGATCTGAATCAGAAGGCTATTTCCGGAAAATTGTTGCCGGAGTTTGGTAAAAATTTTTCGAAGAATTGGGCCTTGGGATTCTCTCTTGGCTATGCACATGAAGAGGATTTCGAGCTATCTGGTTCTAATTCTAAGCCTATAAAGGCGATTGTAGATGAGGTTCAGGCGGCGATTTTTGTCCGGTTCTCATTTTTGCAGGGTAGCTTTGGCAAGGCCTTTATTGATGGTGGGCTACAGTTTGGTTCTGGCAGGCTTTATGCTAATAATTCCTATAGTTCGAGTGCTACTACGTTTGTTAGTGTAGCTATTGGGTTTACCCCCGGTGTTTCTGTGAACCTTACCGATGCTATCCAGTTGATTGGTAAGTTTGGATTCTTAGGCATACAATATGCTAAGGTGAAAGAAACATCTGCAATAAGTTATGGCTTTGATTTTGATTTGAGCCAATTTCAGCTGGGTGTGAATGTGAAGTTTTAATGAATAATAGCTACAATGTATATATAGATGCTATGGAAAAAAATCGTTGTGTACAATGCGGTGCGGAGAATGATGCCGGCCTGAAATATTGTAAAGCCTGTGGTTTTACCTTACCCAGGCTTGAGCCTGAACGGAGGCGTAACACCGTGCCTTTACGGCCGAATAAGGACAGGGCGCAGATGGCGGTGATATGGCTGTGGATCTTTCTGCTGTTACAAATACCTGCAACGTTTATAAGCGGATTGTGGTCGCAAATTTCGTATGTGATTATCTACAGCGAGCATATTCCTTTGGCTGCGATAACCGCTACTATGTTGGCGCAACTGCTGTTGGGATTCTTGGTCATTACTGTTTCTATCTTTTCCATGATCACCTTCTTGATGTGGTTTCACCGCGCTTATTACAACTTGCGCCAACTAAAAGGGCAAGGCTTGCTATACCGTACCGGCTGGGCTACCGGCGCCTGGTTCGTCCCCATTCTTCATTTATACAGGCCTTACAGGATGATGAATGAGTTGTTCCGTGAGTCCAAACGTATATTGGAGGAAAGAGGAAATACAGTGAAATTACCGCGGAATATATCCATCTGGTGGTGGCTCTCTATTTTTATATCCGTATTACCTACAATGCCGCTCGTAGTGGCGACAAGTCTGCAGCTGAGCTTTCCGCCGGCCCTGGCCACCGGCCTGCAGGGGGCACAATGGGGACTGCAGTTGGTAAATTGGTTCCTGACCGTAAAAATTATCAGGAATTACTCGAAAATAGAACGCCTGCTGTCGGAATAGAAAATTTCGAGGCTTTTCGGCTATATTTTTAGGGCAAGAAATCTACCGTCCCTGTGGCTATGTGGTAGATGGCGCCCACAATGGTGATTTCGCCATCTGCAAATAGCGCTGCCAGTATGGGATCGGAAGTTTGTAGTTGTTGCATCACATAGCGTATATGTGATATGGTGCAACGTTCAAGCGGATCTCCCGGACATTGGAGTAAATCGTGTTGCTCGGGCTCTGCTTTGATGGCATCAACGATTTGTGCAATATGACCGGGCACATCATTGTCGTGGGCATGTTCGATAAATGTTTTTATGGCGCCACAATTATCATGGCCCATTACAATGATGAGTTTAGCGCCCAAATGTTCAGCCGCATATTCTATACTTCCCATTTCCAGATCGCCCACCACATGGCCGGCTGTGCGTACAGTGAAGATGTCGCCCAAACCCTGGTCAAAAATGATTTCGGGCGGTATGCGGGAATCCGAGCAACTTACCACTACGGCAAATGGTGATTGTCCGTCGGTCAATGCATGAAGCCGGATACTGTCTTGGTGTTGGTGAGTGGCCTGACCCTTATAAAATCGCTGGTTCCCCTCACAAAGCTGTTGTAGAAAACGATTTGTATTTTCATGTTCCCCGGCAAAAGCCAGGGATACAGATACAAAGAGTATATATAGGGATAGGGTGATTTTTTTCATAATGTACTTCGCGTCCTACCTACTATAATGTCTGCGTTGCTTTAACGACTGTAATCTCTAATACTCTTGACAGAAAGGGATATTTTTCTTTCATCATATCATAGTCTTTGCCGGAGGTAAGATACTTGGCCGTACCATTCACCAAAAATCCTGTACCCTGATAATCTTTATGTCCCAATACATTCCGGCTGCCCAAGGTCAATTTTACACGATCATTGGTTTCTACATTTTTCTGTGTTTTCCGGAATCCTGCGGCGGGGATTAATATGCGTTCGTCTTCGGTTATAACAAGGTAGGAGTTCCAGGTATTGGCCACGTGAGCATCTCCCTCGGCCCATGAGACGACAGATACGACGCCTTCATGTTTAAGTACTTCGTGGAATTTTTGGGATAATTTATTTGAATTTTCCATGTATTAAATTTGAGTGTTTTGGGTTTTGATGTTCGCCTGGTGTCCCGCTTATTCTGTTGCTAAAGGCGTAAAAAGCTCTATCAGGTTGTCTTCCGGATCGCGGAAGTGTACCACCCGGATGCCCCAATCGGGCATGTCGGTGGGCTGGTTAATGAAACGGACGCCTTTGGCCAACAGTGTTTGATACTTTTCATCCACATTTTCGACTTCAAATGACACCAATGATTTTTCACGGTAGCCTGACGGCTGTGACTTGTCTGCGTTGCCCACTGCGGGGGCCATATAGTCCGACAGGAATAGGGCAAAACCTTCGATGCCCTCCGCGACTTTAAACGAGGCATAACAGCCGTCTTCATCACCCCAGTTCGGCTCGAATCCCAGCGTTTCGGTATAAAATTTGAAACAGGTTTTGTAGTCTTTAACCAGTAGTCTTACGTTGTTGAATTTCATGTTATTGCTTGTTTAGTTTACTGTGTTTCATTCCGTAACTGAAATAGATGATGAATCCGATGACGGTCCAGCAGAGTAGCCGGAACCAGGAACTGGCCGATAGCGCTGTCATTTGCATCATGCAGATGCCGGCGCCTAACAGCGGCACGAAGGGCATCAGCGGGGTTTTGAAGGGACGGTTCAGGTCCGGGCGTGTTTTGCGCAATATAAGGATTGATATACACACGACAGCAAAGGCCATTAACGTTCCTATAGACACCAGCTCGCTGAGTACCTGTAGCGGAAGAATACCTGCAATCAATGCCGTCAGCAGGGCGGCTATGATAGTGGCGTTTTTAGGAGTGCCCCGTTTGGTATCTACTTTGGCAAACAAGGGGGGGAGTAAGCCGTCTTTTGCGATGGCGTAGTAGATACGTGACTGCCCCATCATCATCACCAGAATGACGGAACTCAAGCCGGCAACAGCGCCTAATTTTATAAAGGGGCTCAGCCAGGCCAGGCCTGATCCGGCCTTGTCAATCGCCAGGCCGATGGGAGCCGGTACACCGAGTTCCGTATAGTTGACAATGCCGGTTAGCACCGCCGTGACAATAATGTATAATACGGCGCAGATGACCAGAGACCAGAGTATCCCTTTAGGCATGTCTTTTTGTGGATTTTTAGTTTCCTGCGCGGCGGTAGACAGGGCGTCAAAACCGAGGTAGGCAAAGAAGACTACGCCGGCGCCACGGAGTATACCGCTCCAGCCGAAGTGCCCGAATACACCGGTGTTCTCCGGAATATAAGGGGTCCAGTTATCGGTATCAATATAAGATATGCCGAAGGCGATGAATAACAGAATAACCGTCAACTTGATCACGACGATGATGTTATTAATCCGGGCGGATTCTTGCATGCCGCCGATCAGTAATGCGGAAACCAGGGCAAGGATAAATACCGCCGGGAAATTCAGGAAGCTGCCGGTCCATACCCATTGGTCATTGACGATGGTGAAGGCCGACTGGCTGAGCTGAGGCGGCAGGGGAAAGCCCCAGCCTTCGAACAGGCTGCCTACGTAGCCGGACCAGCCGACGGCTACGCTGGCGCATGAAAATATGTATTCCAGTACCAGGGTCCAGCCTATGAACCAGGCCGGGATTTCTCCTAAGGTGGCGTAGCTGTACGAATAAACACTTCCGGAGACAGGGATCATGGCTGCAAATTCGGCGTAACAGAGCCCTGCCATAACGCATCCGATGGCGGAGATAATAAAAGAAATGGTTAGGGCGGGGCCGGCATAGTCGGCTGCCGCCTGGCCGGTGATAACAAAAATGCCCGTACCCACAATGGCGCCTATTCCCAGCGCTATAAGATGACGGGCCGTAAGCGTCCGTTTCAATCCGTCTTTGCCGCTTTCGACGTCTTGCAGCATGGCTGAAATGTCCTTGGTCTTGAAAAAGTTTTTCATAAGTTTAGTTTTTCAAAATCGTTTTTGTGGCTGTTTTCAAGTAGCTCAAAATCAGCATCAGACTTCATCTTGGCGATAATTGTGCTGACTATGCGGTATATCTCGCTACCGGCAGTATAGTCGGCCGGACAGACAAAGTTAACGCGTCCTTCGGCAATCAGCTGCCGTGCGCGGTGTTGTTTTACGGCATCGCCCGGCTTATGTACGGCAATAGCGTAGCCACCCTGCTGCTTGACCAACTTCATGCAGGGAATATCGGTTTCGCCATCTCCGAAATAAATCATGCGGGAGAAGGGGATGGGCCGTTCTTCATGCGGGGTATAACGGTTTACGGCCTTATTGTCACTGATGCTTTCTATCCCTTTGTTGATCTTGAACAGGAATTGTGTCTTGGTGCTGAAATCCACGGCTACGGCCGGGAATACGGCTTCGCCCTTTTCGTAATAGAAGGAGCAGGCGTAAATTTTTTTGAATTCATGGGCAATGGGGGTGCCCTCAATCATCTCACGGAGTCCGGAAGAATTGATGTAATGCGCTATCCGTACGCCCTTAGCGGCGCCATAGGCATTGATCAGGCTAAACCATTGCGTTACGCCGTTGTACAATTCCACCTGTGCGCCGAATTGCCGGAAATCTTCTTTGCGGAGGGCTATGCCGGAAGTCCTGGCTTCATCAATCATCACCTTCATATAGGCCAGGATACCGCTGGCGTCATGCTCTTCGGCGCTTTTGTTGCACTTCTCCCAAAACTCTCCGGTATTTTTGCCTAAGGCCTGGATAAAGCCGAAGTCCTGCATGTTGCCCGGTGAGAGGGTGCCGTCAAAGTCATAAATAAGGGCGATAACCGGTAGATTCATGTTTCGCCTGGAATTAAAATTTATTGATTTCCCTGTCCATAAGGCTTATCCGTGCATTGATCCAGTTTTTCATTTTTATGATTTCCGCATCATAGTTCGGGGTGTAGCCTCCTCCTTCCCATTGCTTACGCTCATTGGCCCAGGCCTTAAAATTTTCTGCTTGTGATAATTGCAATTCGGCTGCACGGGCCGTAATGAATGTCTCGAGGCGGCTGCTTATAGGGCCCTTCATGGCATTCCACCGGTCTTTATACTGTTGGCGGAATTGAGGGTCCTTGAAAAAGTGATTGAAGAACCTGGAGCCCACCGGCCGGTCTGCCGGCACATTGTTGTTATAGAAAAGCATAAAATTGCTGGTGAAATAGATGAAGGTTTGCCAGCCTTTGTATCCGAATCCCCAGTCGAAGTCCCATAGGGGACCCATGAATATTTTGCCGGTGGCGTCACGATACATGTAGGTACTGCGGGGGTTTTGAGGTTCCCAGTTCTGGCAGACTTCATGAATCAGCAGGTAGTCTATAAGTGATGGTATATCGATCAGCTCTTCGTATCCGTTATTGGGGAAACGGGGTGAGGCCAGGCTGTCTTCCAACTGATGAAAGGCCGCTTTGATGAAATCCATTTCCGGGGTGGCGGTAATTTCCGGTGATTTTACCATAACAGGCATTTGCCAGCGATTGGAGTAGAATTGCCATTCTTCGTCCATGTGGTTGTCCAGTTCAATCAGAAAGCCGTTGTTTTTGTCTATATTGACCCGGTTTTCGGCCACCTCTACCTGTTCTGTGAGGGTATAGTTACCCATATAGCTGTCGTTGAGAAAGACTTCCACATGATGGGCATGGTTGGTGTATGGCATATGGAACAAGTCTCCCAGCTCAAAGGCTATATCATTCATGATAAGCGTGGGATCCTGGTAATTGGCCAGTAATACCCATTTCTTCTCGGCGCCTAAACCCATAAGGGATGTTTTCTTGTCGAATTTAAGCCGGTAGGGTTTTTTGGGATAACCCCAGGTGGTGTTTCCACGCCCCCGGATATTCACTTCTTTGTTCATCAGATAAGCGGCCTGGGTATTGCTTATGGTGATAGTAGCCGGCACTTCTGTTTCCTTGCTGGTTACTGCGGCATGGTTTTTAGTGTTGATTCTGAAGACCGGCAGGCCGGTAACCAAAGGACCGTTGAATTTCAGGCTGTAGGTGCGGCTACTTCCGTCGCTGCCTGTTAATACATAGTGTGTTTGTTTTTTGTAGTTGAACGTTGTGGTGTTGCCGGAAAGCACCCGGCCGTCCAGGCTGACCTTGGTATGGTTGCTGTTGGTCGTGTAAAGAGCTGTTAATGAGTCTGGATTATCTATCCACGACTGGGTTTTAATGATGATTTCGCTATCCGTGATAGTGGCTGCCGTGAGCTTGTTGAGTCCGGGATTGCTTGCCGGAAGAAGCTGGAATGTCGTGAAGCGGTTGCCCGAAGCGGGTTCCGGCTCTGGTTGGGGTGGGGGCACTTCTTTGCTGCATGCCGCTACGATTAAAAGACAGAGTACTGCGAAGATGGTTCTTGTATTGGTGTTCATTGATATAGCCGGGCTGAGTTAATACACTTCTTAGAAAGCTTACAAAAATAGCAATAAGCTTTATATAAACCAAATGTATTTTTTATATCTTTGCCGCCCCAATGTATTGAAAAACTATAAGTAAGACGGCCCTGCATTTATTTAAATTGAAAGATGAAAGCATTATCTACTATCGGACTCCTGATCATATCCAATGTCTTTATGACGCTGGCCTGGTACGGACACTTGAAATTCAAGGAAATGGACTGGTTTAGTAATTGGGGGCTGCCGGCTATTATCCTGCTGAGCTGGGGTATCGCTTTTTTTGAATACTGTTTTCAGGTGCCGGCCAACCGTATAGGTTTTGTAGGCAATGACGGCCCTTTTACCATATGGCAGCTTAAGGTGCTGCAGGAAGTAATCACGCTAACGGTATTTACCTTTTTCACCCTTGTGGTGTTCAAGAATGAAAGCTTCCGGATGAATCATTTTATAGGATTTATTTTTCTGGTACTGGCCGTCTATTTTATCTTTAAAAAGTAGGTCAATCTTCAAAAAAAAGCCCCCGGAATCATCCGGAGGCTTTTTCCCTAATTAACCTTAAACGTAAATTACCTGTTAAACCACGCATTAACGCGGTCTTCGGCATTTTTGCGGATGCTGTAGTAATAGAAATCATAGTCACCGCCATGGTAGCAACCACGGGGGAAGGGGCCGCCCAATGAATGTTCGTCGGGGTCAACCGTAGAACATTCTACCACTCCGCGGCTGGGATTAACCCTGGCGTCAGCGTAGTTGGGTTCATCTACATAGGTGCCCTCGCTGTTTTTAATGTGTGAGGGTAAATTTTCAGCGGCCGTAGCCAATGTGTTGTCTGTTTTCCAGTTTACCGGGTTGATGGCAATAGCGCCGTCAAGCAGTACCGGTGTCTTTCCGGTCAGGCCGGGCATTTCTGTATTGTAAGAAATCACGACACCCAGGTCAGTAGCCGATCTGGCGTATTTAACATGCTGATGGTCATTGTAAAATTGTGTAGTGATAGAGTAGCCGAGTGCATAACAGGCTATCATACGTTGATAGACTTCCTGGTTTTCGGCTTTGACAAAATATTTGGAAAGGATGTTAGCTGCCTGTACGGTTCCTTGAGAGTGCGCTGCTATAATGTATGGCCGTCCGCCATTGAAGTGCTTGATATAATAATCGAAAGCCGCCAATACGTCATAACAGGGGATGGAGTCATTAATCCTCCGTTGCTCTTCCATAGAGAGGTCCAAGGTGGCCAGTCCGGTTTGCCGCCATACGGGGGCGAAAATATTGCCGGCTGTTTCAAATGCAGTGGCTTGGCTTTCAAAATGTCCCATGGCAGCCGTTCTCATTCCCTGGTCGTTAATGTCTGCATAGAGCGGTTCAACGGAGTAATATGCTGTGGGGTATATATAAAAGATATCTACGTTTTTATCAAGGACTGTGGGGACTACCAGCCAATTATTCGGGTTGGAATAGTCTGTGGCCGCCGGGGCTGGGGGATTGTCGTTGTCTTTATTACAACTTGTTGAGAAGGCCAGAATAATGGCAAAGGACAATAGTAGGTTTTTTTTCATGTGATAAAGTAATAGGTTATGAATAATTATCCAAAGGTATCGAAATTCATCTAATCAGCGTGTAAGTCGAATGCCGAAAATGTAAAAAAATACTCCTGTTTTGTAAAATATTGCTATCTTAGCTCTTTCTAAGCTTGGAACAAAGCTTGTCTGTATTGTATTTTTGTTCTATAAACAAGTTTTGGTCACACAGATGGAAAATCTAACCTTTTTACAAAATGTAATGTCTCTGGGAATGCTTCTCTTGGCCTGCATTTTTCTTTTTTTAAGGTCAGGGGGGAGCCGGGCCCGGATGATATTGGCTTTTACGACATTATTCTGGTCTTTGGATTACATTGGCCGTTTGTCGGGCATTATATTCAGGGGAGCGCCGGTATTGATAGATGATTTCTTTTCCCCTATAGCGTTGATATTTGGAACGGCGTTGATTATCACTATGATCCCATTTGTCTATGAAATTGCCCGTCCGGGCTGGCTGAACTGGAGGAGAGGATTTCGCCTGCTTATGCCGTGGCTGAGCTTGTCCGTATTTTATATACTGGTTTTATTTATTTTACAAGAGCCGATAGATAAGTTGCAGCATTTTGGCGACCTACGCTTTTATATTCAACATTTTAATGTATGGTTTCGCTTTGTGTTGCTGCTGCAGATATTTTATTATTTATTTGTTTTACATAATATTACGTTTCGTTATAAGGCCTATTACGACCGTTGGTGCCGTGAGAATTATTCTTCAACGGATAAAATGGATATTTCATGGTTGAAATATGTGGCTATAGGTTGTTCGGGTATTACTATCTGTTTTATACTCATTCTTTTTGGTGCGGGAGCCTGGAGTTATATCTTTCATCAGTTTATGATGCAGTTTGTAATAGCGGTATGTCTATATCATGCATTGTTGCATGAAAACCCTTATTCTGAGAAGTTCTTTAAGGATACCCTTAGCGAAGAAAAAGCCTTGGTTGTTAATAATCAGGAGGAAATAAAAAAGACAGAGGCGGATGCCGGCTTTACGGAGAATTTGCCTGTGTACAAAGAAACCGTAGAACAATGGATGGTTAAAGTACAACCTTACCTGCGGCCGGATTTTAAATTGTTGGATGTGGTTGAAATATTGCCGCTTAACCGATCCTATTTGTCGCGTGTGTTTAATGAAGGCTTTGGCGCCTCATTCAGCCAGGTGGTTCAGCATTACCGGATGGAGAAGGCGAAATCGCTTTTGCTCGAAGATAACAATTTGACTGTGCAGGAAATAGCCTATCGAAGCGGCTTTGCCTCGCTTTCTTCATTTCATGCTATTTTTGTGAAAAAAGAGGGGGAAACCCCGAAGTCTTACCGGAAAAACAGAGGAGGACATTAGATGCAGGAAAAACAACTCGTATTAGACGTACATCAGAAACCTGCGCTTTCCAAGTGGCTGTTTCTGAGTTTTCAGCACGTATTTGCCATGTTCGGCGCTACCATATTGGTCCCGATACTGGTGAACGCCGCAACAGGCGCCAATGTGTTGAGTACGCCGGTAGCCCTGATTAGCTCAGGTGTCGGAACGCTGATTTATATTGCTTGTACCAAAGGTAAATCTCCTGTGTATCTGGGAAGTTCCTTTGTCTTTGTGACTCCCGTAGCCGCAGCTTATATGCAGGCGGGCATAGCGGGCGCCATGACCGGAATCATGGGCGTGGGGCTTGTATATGTGATTTGTGCATTAATTATCAAAGTGGCCGGGAAGGAGTGGTTGCACCACCTGTTGCCGCCGGTGGTGGTAGGCCCTATGATTATGGTTATAGGGTTGGGGTTGGCGCCTTCGGCCATTAAACAGGTGGGGATGCATTCCGGGGCTACAGCCGACTGGTTGCCGCTGCTGGTGGCGCTGGCCGCCTTCCTGGTTACCGTGCTGATTACGGTACGCGGCAGGGGCTTTATAAAGGTTATTCCCTTTCTCACCGGTATCGTGGCCGGTTATCTGACGGCGCTGCTCCTTGGCTGGGTGTCGGGCCGGCCGGCAGTAGACTTCGGTTGTATAGCGGCGGCGCCGGTGGTAGGCGCTCCCGGATTTAAAATTCCTTTTGTAGATTATGCGCTTGATTTTACGGCTTTACTGACCATGCTGCCCATTGCCCTGGTGAGTATGGCAGAACATATCGGAGACCATACGGTGCTGGGAGAGATTATAGACCGCGATTTATTGACGGATCCCGGCTTGGACAACACGCTGATGGGTGACGGGTTGGCTACCGTTGCCGCCGGCATGCTGGGAGGTCCGGCCAACACTACTTATGGAGAAAATACGGCCGTGGTAGGCATGACCCGTATAGCCTCTGTCTGGGTCATCGGACTGGCGGCGGTGATTGCCATTTGCCTGGGTTTTATGGCGAAGTTCATAGCGCTGGTATCTACTATCCCTGCTGCGGTATTGGGCGGGATATCCCTGCTGCTTTATGGTTTTATTGCCAGTAACGGACTAAAAGTGCTGATCCGGTACCAGGTCGATTTAGGCGATATGCGGAATATGGTCATTACTTCGACCATGCTGGTGCTGGGACTGGGGGGCGCTGTTATTTCCATGACATTAGGCGAGGGCGCCTTACTTATCTCGGGCATGAGCCTGGCCGCTATAGCCGGCGTTTTACTTAACCTCCTGCTCCCGGGTAAAAAATAATCCTGTTCTTTCCTGCTGATTTTTTATCTCCTAATCTCTTTAACTATGGCAGATCTTAGTGTAAATTATTGCGGGGTGCGTTACCCCAATCCGCTGGTGCTGGCTTCTGCTACACCCGCGCATAACGGAAAGGCTATCCTGAAAGCCTGTGCTGCCGGTATAGGCGGTATTATTCCCAAAACCATAGGTGATATTCCCTCCTGGGGTATACAACCGGTAAACGGACGTATGCATGTTGTCCGTCACAATGGACATCCCCTGGGAATGATCAATATAGAAATGTTTTCGAACAAGCCCCTGGAAGACTGGCTGACCAAAGACCTGGTAGCGGTGAAAGAAACAGGGGTTACCATGCACCTGAGCGTATTGGCGATGCCACAGCCCGAAGACACCGCTAAATTGATCGATAGAATACAAGCTACCGGCCTGGCCGATCTGTTTGAACTGAATGTTTCCTGTCCTATGCCCAAAGACAGGGTGGGCATTAATATCGGCCGTGACCTGGAGCTGACCTGTGCGCAGATCCGTGCCGCCAAGTCGGTATCCAGGCATCCGGTAACCATCAAGGTAACCCCGAATACGGGACATATGCCGGAGATGGCCCGGGCCTGTCAGGAAGCCGGCGTAGACGGCTTGACCGTCAGCAATACGGTAAGCTCCTTTACCGGTGTGGATATAGAAACGGGCGAACCTTACCTCCGGGGGTATGGCGGCTATTCGGGCCCGGCCATTAAACCGATTGTGATGAAGCACCTTACAGAAGTGGCCCGTTATACAGGCCTGCCCATTTCCGCATCGGGCGGCGCTATGAACTACCGCGACGTGATTGAATATATCATGCTGGGGGCGACTACCGTGCAGTTATGCACCTCCGTTATGTGGAACGGTGTTGAAAGTATCAGCAGTATGCTGGCCGATTTGAACCGGTGGATGGATGCCAAGGGGTATCAGTCCTTCGACCAGATCCGTGGTATAGCCCTGGACAAGATCAGGACCGTGGAAGAAATTTCGATGGAACCGGCTGTCAAGTCTGTCATTGATCAAAGCAAATGCACCAACTGCGGTAAATGTGAAAAAGTATGTTTCTATGATGCTATCCGTTCAAATGCCGGCCAAACGGCCCGGCAGATAGACCCTCCCGCTTGTGATTCCTGCGGACTCTGTGTACAGCTGTGCCCGGCTAAGGCTATCCGGATGAGGAGTTAAGGCTGCGTGGAAATAATTTTGTATTTTTGCACTTTAAGATAATTGTCAAGTGAAAAAATATATTCTCCTGTTTTTTGTATTGCTGTATGGGACCGCCGGGGCCCAGCACAATATTGAAACGCGGTTGGTGTATGCCGATACCACACGTTTTAATTTCACCTCAGAGTGGCAATACCTGTCTACCGATGTCTTTCTGTTTAACGGGGAGCAGTTCAGCACGCTGATTAATGAGTTGGAGTTTGAGGTGATACGCAGTAAGAGCGGAGAGGTGAAATACAAAAAGAAAAGGGGGAGTAAGAATGATGTATTGTCCTACCTGTTTATCGGCGCACAAGTGAGCAATAACCGTTTCTTCGGCGATAAGAATGTGACCTACCCTTTATATAATTTTCGTATTGACAAGGATAAATATAATAAGTATCAAACCTTTGTGAGCGATAATATAGAGCGGGTGCGCTTGTTGGATCACCTGGCCTTATCATCGGCCGGTAATAATATTGACGCGCAAATTGAGGTAAGGGCCATCGCCCAAAATGAGCGTGACAATATGCTGGCGTTTATGGGGCAGCAGTTGCAAAACCTCTCGGTGTTGCTCAATCCTACCGCCGCTGTTTTTTCACTGGTAGGGGAGATAGGCAAGTTTATTGAATCGGGTACACGGCAGAAAGAGTACAAGTTCAGTTCGTCCATCCGTTTGTTTGAACAGAACAAGGTGGAAATGCTGCTGCATTCCGTACGGCTCTACGCCATCACTACCGCGAATAGCGACAGTGTGCGCCTTGAGCTCTCGCCCTTGCAGGCCTTTATTGACAGCGCGGTGGTAAATGACCTGACGCGTGATCAGCTGGAGAAACTATTGAATTACACGCAATACCCGTTGATTTTGGTGGCCAATTACAAGTTGCGTTATTCCATGGAAACCATTTCTGGTGATGAGGTTACTTTCGGCAGTATTGATAAGCGCAAGGTGCATATTGAGAACAGTTACCGTAACGGATTGATCAACGAAGAATCCTACAAGCTGGAGAAGGATTACATCAGTTTTCTTACGGCCTTTGCCAACCTGAAATCGCATATTGAATTATATACCACCAATAACCGTATGGGTAATACGGATGCGGCTTTTAACGGTTTGACCAATATTGTACAGCAGTACCGGTCATTGTTGAAGCAGTATGATGAAGTGCTGTTCCGGAATCGTGAAAATAAATTATTTACCAATGTATTCCGGCAGGAATACCTTTCCATTATTGATTATGCCGGTTTGTACCTTGAAGGCGACCATCAGCTGAAAGCAGCCAAAGACCTTGTACGCACCATGATGAATATGGAGCGGGCGGATATGGCCAAGCTCAGTGATACCGACCTGGAAGAGCAGGTGAGGACCCTGCATTTTGCCGACAGGTTTGAGGCCGGCTATTACATGAAAAACGGCGATGGGCAATTGCTGAGGCGGCAGTTGGATGTGGCGGAGGAATATCTTTACAAGAAAAATTTTGCCGACCGGATCAGCAAACTATACAAGTTGCCGGCTATACCGGCTAATCGCTATATGGCCGATGAACTGAGCCGCCGGGTGGATGCCACCCATTGTACGCCTTGCCGGGAGCAGGCTATAGTAGCACTGAAAGATTTTAATACCCGCTATGAAGCGGCCTTGCGCGACTCGGCCATGCTGCATTACAGCGCGGTTTTCCGTTCAGCGGAAACTTATCTGCTGGAGGTTCTTCCGGAGATCGACCGGATAGCGGTCAATTATGAGCGCCTGCAACCTTCAGGCCTTGATGCTATTCTGCTGGAACAACGTGTTCAAACCCTGCAACGCGATGCCGCCAACCTGGCCGACTTTCTGCAACGTCCGGCCGCGAATCTTTCGACCCAGTTCGTCAACGCCCTGACAGCGCAGATCGGCAGGCTGGAAGAGGCGGTGAGGGATGGTGTGGATTTTATAAAAAAGAACCGGGCAGCATTGCTCCGCCCGGCAGCTCAGGAAAACGCAGCACCGTCAGATACGCTTTCCGTACGATAAAAGGCACAATCCTGGCTATGGTAACAGCCTGGAGAAATAGGCATCAATACGTGTTTTTGCATTCTCACGAATGTTGTAATAGTAAAAGTGATAGTCCTGATTATGAAAACAGCCGTAGGGGAATATGGGGTAGGTATTGAAACGCAGTGTGTCCGCCGTGCTGCAGATTACAGTACCGCGGCTGAGTTTGAGTTGTGCATCGGCAAAACCGGTAGAGTCTTTGAACTGGCCATCAAGATCTTTAATGTAGGTGCCCAAGTTGAGCTCGCTGCCGGCGTAAGTGTTATCCCGCTTCCAGTTCAGTGGATTAATACCTATGGTGCCGTCCATCAATAAGGGGTGGGCTGAGGCATATTCGGGTGCTTCGGTATGGAAGGAAACAATAACGCCCGTATCATCGGCCCGTTGTGCAAATTTCAGGTGCGGGTAGGCTTGCAGGTAATCTTTCCATACGGAAAACCCTATGATATAGGCGGCAATCATGCGTTGGTAGACCTCCGGATGCTCTTTCATGTAGTCCGACAACACATAAAGCAGGGTGGCCGATCCCTGAGAGTGTCCCCCCAGGATAAAGGGCCTGCCGTTGTTATAATGTCTGATGTAGTAGTCGAACGCAGCCAGTGCATCCGTGCGGTCTTCATTGGCGAAAAGTTCAAAATGCTTTTCTACAGGCATGGTAAGCAGGTAATTGGGGTCGTATTGGCGGTAGAAGGGGGCAAATACATTCGTGTAAGGCTCATAGCAGGCGGCCTCCCAGCGGACCAACTCAGTAGCATTGGTCCTCATCATCGGGTTATTGATATCGGCTACCACGGCTTCGGAGTCGTTATTTCTGGTCCAACAGCTGGGGTAGAGGTAAAACAGGTCCACCTGATGCTTGATCGTTGTCGGAACGCTGATCCAGTTATTGGAATTGGAATAATCTGTGGTATTATCGCTATTGTTGCTTTTGCTGCAGCCAGACAGTATAATGCAAAGGCAGGTGATGGAGGTTGTAAAGTAATGTCTCATAGGAATTGAAAAAAACTATTTTTAGAGGAGATTATTAACTTATCGGTTAAGATAGGCATCGGTCCGGTCCTGGGCGTTCTGACGGATATTGTAATAAAAAAATTGGTAATCGAAGAAATGGAAAATGCCGTTAGGGAACAAGGGGGCACCAGTGTATATATTAGGATCGGCGGTGCTGCAGCGCACAGTTCCCCGTTCCAGGTCAATTTGTGCATCGGCAATACCTGGAACATCGGTCAGCACTCCGTTGACTACAGCCTTGGAGCCCAGGTTCAGGGCAATGGAGGCATGGGTCTCGTCACGTGTCCAGGTCAGCGGGTTGATGGAAATACAACCAGGTATGAGCAGTACATTTTCACCGTTGAAGGTGCTGGCTTCGGTGTGGTAGGCTGCTATTACACCGGTATCATCGGCCCGTTCGGCAAACTTCAGGTGAGGATTAGCTTGCATATAGTCTGACCAGGGTGAATAGCCTATAGGATAGGCGGCGATCATGCGTTCCTGCACTTCCGGATGTTTTTTCATGTAGTTGGATAAAAACTGGAGCATCACCCCGGAGCCCTGGGAATGTCCGGCGAGAATAAAAGGGCGCCCATTGTTATAGTGTTCAAAGTAGTATTCAAAAGCGGCCGTCACGTCTGCCAGCCCCTCACGGGCAAAGAGGGTGTATTGTTCAATGGCGGGTATGGTAATCAAGTACATACAGTTGTATTGACGATAGAAAGGCGCATAGATATTTCCTACGGTTTCAAAGGCAGAGGCGTCTTCCGCTATATTCTGCAGGGCGCCTTCCCGCATCATGGGATGGTCAATGGTGTTGATAAGGATAGACAGGTCATCCGTGAACCAACTACTCGGATAGATATAAAAAATATCTACCGGTTTGCTGGGATTGGACGGCAGGGACGCCCAGTTGTTAGTGTTAGAATAATCGGATGGCTGAATAGTTTGGTTCTCATCCTTGCTGCAGCTGCAACATAAAAGTCCTAGCGTAATAAAAAAGAATAATTGTTTGAAATTCATAAAAGAGATACATTAAAAAAATAATTTTCAAATGTATCTCTTTATGGTCGGATAAAGTTGTTAAAAGGTAAAAAAAAAATGTCCGGCGGTAAATTTAACTGTTCTTACGAAACATATTAGGTGTTATACCGTTTTGTTTAACAAAAGCATGGTGGAATGCAGCGTGAGATGAAAAACCACTACGGATGGCAATGTCGTTTATTTTTATACTTTTATCTTCTATCAGTAATCGTTTGGCTTCCGCAATCCGGTAATGCTGGACGACCTGGTTGAAAGGAGCGCCCATACCTTCATTGAAAATCCGTGAAAGATAGCTGCGGTTGAGCGGTAAGAGCGACCCCACATCCAGCAATTTAAAGTCCGGGTTCAGGTAGGGCTTTTCTGTTTCCAACCATAGTTTCAGACTAAGGACATAGTCCGGGAGCTTTTTTACAAAGCCGCTGTCTTCCAATACGGTCTTTGGCATTTCTTCCTCTTCCCTTCTCATAGAAATTTTAAAGAAACCTTCGGGATAGGGGTTCTCGTGAAATAGCCCCTTGTACAATACGAAGGCAAAGGTGAGTTGCAAGGCGATCTGCTGGATGATAAAAGTAACAGGAGTACCCACAAATACCAGCAAGAAATACATGCCGGTGAGCAAGTAGAGGGCAATTTCAAAATAGTGCAACCAGTTGATTTTCATTCGTTCAGTGGAGGAGTAGTTTTCCCTGCACCATTTCCGGTACTTGGATTGACAATGGAAAATCAATCCGTGCACCATGATCAGGTAAATAATGACGGAGGTAAAAATGACAAAACGGAACCAAACGTTAAAGAGGCTGATATGTTGCCAAAGATCTTCCGGCCCTTTAAGTTCCACGGCCGACTGTTGCAGAAAGGCCGAAAGAGCGAAGTAAAAGAATAATATGAGCAGGTAGGGCGCTATGATGAGTAGCAGGCGTCTCCAGTTCAGCCATCCGGGTCTTACTACTTCTACGATGTAAGGTAAATAGAGGAGGGCGTAGAAATTGCCTATAACCAGGCCTATAGGCGAGAAGAAGTCGCGATTTACAAAAGCCTGGCTACCGGAGAGGCGGCTGACCAGTTGTATCGTGAACCCGACGCCCCATAACAGCATGACCCAGGCGAGGAGATACCGGGCCCGGTTGCCATTGGTGCGCAGAAATAACAGGATTGCACCGCCTAAAAAGAGGGTGCAGCTAACGGTAGTAAGAATCAGTAAAAGTAGTTTATAGGAGTGCATAAAGAAATGTAAGAGAAATGAATACTGGGTTTGGCGGGGTTCAGCAGACGGCAATGCCGCGGAGGATATCTGCTATCTCAATGCGGGTGTTGGGTAGTCCGGTTGTCGTATACATATTGGTGTTGAGCTACTGTGCCTCTTGTTGTAATAATGTAATATTTAGTAATATATATTGTTTACGCCGGATATCCAGGCTGCCTTCTTCTTTCATTTCATGGAGCACCCGCGCCAAAGAGGGACGGGCGACCCCCAGGTAGTCGGCCAGTTCCTGTTGGGTAATATTAATGTTGAGCGTTTTGTTTTGTTGCTCGCGGTATTGCTGTAAAAGGAATGCGGCAATCTTGCCCTTTATGGTTTTAAAGCCCAGGAACATGATTTTTTCCGATAAAAATTTACTCCGGTCGGATATGATCCGGAGGTAATTGTGCAGCACTGTCGTATTTTGTTGCAACAGGGCTGTAAAATCCGCTTTGTGGATAAAGAGTACGCTGGTAGTTTCCAGGGCCACCACATTCACCGGAAATTCATTTTTTCCCGCATACAAAAAAGCAGGAGCAATGAGGAAAAAAGGCGTGATTTCCGCCATCACCACCTGTTTACCGGAATAATCCAGCATCTGGGCCTGTACACGCCCTTCCAACACCATCATCAGAAAATTGCAGCTGTCATCCTGCAGGGCTATCGTCGCTTTCGGCCGGTAATGTTTGACCTGAAAATTAGCTGTATGCAATAGTTCTTCTACGGTTTGCGGATTTAATCCGTGGAAAATAGGCGATCGGCTGATGTGTTCATAATTAATCATGTTGCAAATGTAACAAATGTTACATAAATATCCGCATCAAGCCATTACTTTTGTGTAAAATTAACCATGTAAACAGCTACAATTATGGAAAAAATGTTTTGTTATCAGTGCCAGGAAGCCGCCAAGGGCTTCGGATGTACCATCAGGGGTGTCTGTGGTAAAGATGATACCACCTCCGGCCGTATGGACTTGCTATTGTATGTGACTAAAGGCATTTCAGCCTTGTATGCCGGATTGTATGAAAAGGGATACCGGAATACGGTAGTTAACCGTTTTGTAACGGATGCCCTGTTCAGTACCATTACCAATGCGAATTTTGACGTAAAAAGCATTGAACAACGGATAGAGAAGGGTATCGTATTGAAAAACCAACTCTATAAGGAAGCGCAGCAACTCGGGCTGGCCGTATTGCCGGTAGGAGAGGTGCTGTGGAACGGTGAGCGTAGCAGTTGGGACGAAACGCAGAAAATTGCAGGTATACTGTATGAACCGAATGAGGATGTCCGCTCCTTGAAACAATTGGTAATATTGGGGCTGAAAGGACTGGTTGCATATGCCGAACATGCCGCTAATCTGCAACATGAAGACGAAGAAATCTATAAATTTATGCATCAGGCTTTGGCCAAGGTGGTAGCGCCCAACGCTACGGCCGACGAACTGGTGGCCCTTACCCTTGAAACCGGTAAATACGGTGTGAATACAATGGCTTTGCTGGATAAGGCCAATACCACGGCTTACGGTAATCCGGAAATTACTCAGGTAAACCTCGGCGTACGTAGCAATCCCGGTATACTGGTGAGCGGACATGACCTGAAAGACCTGGAAGAATTGCTGGAACAGACCTCTAATACCGGTGTAGACGTTTATACACATGGTGAAATGTTGCCTGCCCACTACTATCCCGCATTCAAGAAATATCCGCACTTTGTGGGTAACTACGGTAGCTCCTGGTGGCATCAGCGCGAAGATTTTGAAACATTTAACGGCCCGATCCTGTTTACCACCAACTGTATTGTGCCGCCGCATACCTCAGCAACCTACCGTGACCGGATTTATGTAACCGGGTCAACAGGATTGGAAGGCGCTATCACCATTCCGGAACGGGAAGCCGGCAAACAGAAAAACTTTGCCGGACTGATTGCCCATGCCCTACGTTGCCAGTCGCCTGTTGAAATTGAGACAGGCTCTATTACCGGTGGCTTTGCCCATGCCCAGGTGTTGGCCTTGGCCGATAAGGTGGTAGATGCCGTAAAATCAGGTGCGATCCGTAAATTTGTGGTGATGGCCGGTTGTGATGGCCGCATGAAAGAACGCAACTATTACACTGAATTTGCCCAACAATTGCCGAAAGATACGGTTATACTCACGGCCGGTTGCGCCAAGTACCGCTACAACAAATTGCCCCTGGGCGATATAGGCGGCATACCGCGCGTTTTGGATGCCGGACAATGTAACGACAGCTATTCACTGGCGGTGATCGCTTTGAAACTGAAAGAAGTGTTCGGACTGGACGATATTAATAAATTGCCCATTGTGTATAACATTGCCTGGTATGAACAGAAAGCAGTGATCGTGCTCCTGGCCTTGCTTTACCTGGGCGTGAAAAACATTCACCTCGGCCCATCCCTGCCGGCATTCCTTTCACCTAATGTTACAAAAGTACTGGTAGAGAATTTCGGTATCGGCGGTATCAGTACGGTGGATGAGGATATGAAAAACTGGATGGCCTAAGCCGCCCTCCGGAAAATCTTGTTACCTTTGCGGGGTTATGATTCAAAAAATTATCATAGCCCCGGATTCTTTTAAGGGCTCGCTTAGCGCACAGCAGGCGGCAGATGCTATAGCACGCGGCGCCCGCAATGTTTTCGGGGAGGCGGTAGACCTGCTGAAACTACCGGTGGCCGACGGCGGCGAAGGAACTATGGAAACCCTTAGGGCTGCGCTGAACGGCCGGCGTATAAGCCTGCGGGTACATGATCCGCTGATGCGCCCCCTTGACGCCGGCTATGCCCTCTTGCCCAACGGCACTGCTGTTATAGAAATGGCTACGGCCGCCGGATTACCCCTGTTGTCGCCTGCGGAACGCAACCCGATGTACACGACCACATATGGTGTGGGAGAATTGATTGCGGATGCCTTACAACGAGGTGTCCGCAATTTTTTGCTTTGTATCGGCGGCAGCGCCACCAATGATGCAGGCATAGGTATGCTGCAGGCCCTGGGCTATCGCTTTACGGATATAGCCGGACAAACGGTGGCTTACGGAGGGGCGGCCTTAGCCCGGATAGCAGTCATTGATGATACCGGCAGGCACCCCGGATTAGACGATGCTACTTTCACCGTTGCCTGTGATGTCAATAACCCCTTTTCAGGCCCTGCCGGCGCTGCCTATGTCTATGCCCCCCAAAAAGGAGCTACGTCGGAGATGGTAGCACAGCTGGATGCCGGATTGCAACAGCTGGCCGGCCTCTTGCGCCGGCTCCTACATGTAGACCTGAACACCATCCCCGGAGCCGGTGCTGCCGGAGGTATGGGCGGCGGATTGCATGTCTTCCTTTCAGCCCGTCTTTTGCCGGGGATTGAGATGGTGCTTAATACGCTGCGCTTTGATGAACAACTGGACAATGTTACCCTGGTTATTACCGGTGAAGGAAAAATGGATACACAGACAGCCATGGGAAAGGCCCCGGCCGGCGTACTCCGCAGGGCGCAGCAACGCCAGGTGCCTGTGATTGCCTTTGCGGGTTTGCTTAAAGATATCGAAGTTTTACAAAAGCTTGGCTTTCAGGGGTTGTATGGTATTAATCCCGAGGATGTTTCTCCGGAACAGGCCATGCAGCCGGAATATGCTGCGGCCAGATTGGAAAGCAGGGTAGAAGCTGTCCTGCGCAGTCTTTTATGATTTCCGCTTCGCCTTTCCTATTCTAATAAACAATAAGCCCAAGCCTATCCAGACAAGCTCACGGATACGCATCACCAGCCCCATATACACGCCCAATGCCGCCGTTAAACCCATAATAGACAGGGTGAGCGCTAATCCGCCCTCCCGGGTGCCCAGTTGCATCGGTGAGAAAAACATAATATTGGAGAAAAGGGTAGAACCGGCATAAAGTACAATGGCGTCTATCATACTCATTTCCTGTCCTATGGCCTTGGCTATAAACACCAGTTCCAGGCAGGAAATCACACGGGCCAGAAACTCTAATCCCAGGGCTGTAAAGAATACTTTTTTGCGATTGGAAAAGAGGTTGACAATATGCTGGTCTATCTCCATAAATATCGGCATCTTGTGTTCACTGAACTTCCGGACCGGCTTATTGATCAGCGGAATTTTTTCCAGTATGCGAAATGTCTTAGCCACCAATCCCTTCCGGTATCCCCTGAAAATCATATAAAGGGCCAGAAGAAAAACGGCAAAGGTAATGCACAGGCCTACAGTCAGGCCCCAGGGAGGCCGGAGCCAGCACAAAATAACTACAATGGAACACATCCAGAATACGAAGTGCGAAAGGATATGCATCATGCTATAAGAAAGTACGGCGGACGTAGCCTTGCGCGTACCTGTGTATTCCTGTAACTCAAGTATACGGTAGGGTTCGCCGCCAAGGGCTACCACCGGGGTTATATAATTGATGCAATAGCCGCTAATGGTCCATTTCAGCATTTTCAGGAAAGGCGGGTAAGCCCCGTCCTTTTGCTCTCGTACAATGGCCGACCAGGCGAAAGTGTTGCTGGTATACACCAACAGCCATACTCCAATGATGGGCAGGAACCACCAGCCTGTTTTGCAGATATTCTCCCAAATATGCTCCAGGCCTATGGCATAGATCATGTAGGAGAATATGAGTATTCCCGCTGCAAAGAATCCTATTTTCCATTTTTTTGCCGTAGTCATAGCCTAAGCATCTATTTTATTCCGGTTCCTCTTCCGTAAAGTAAGTTTTCTCTGTACCGAAAAGCGGGAGCAGTGCGCGGAAATTTTCGGCTTTTTCTTCGTTGCCTTCCCGTTCATAACTGTAGATTTGCATTTCCAACAAGCGCTGTATGGTTACAATGTTATTGCGCGGCCGGAAATAGTCTTCACGCGGCGCCATGTTTAAACGGCGGAAATACAGGTTCAGGTCTTTCTTATAAAGAAACATGCCCTGTTGGAAGGCATTGACGTAAAACAGGACCTGATTATCGTCATGGACATACGCCAGAATAAAATTGCGCGGCAGGCAGATGGCCTGCAGGGGGATTCCGGCTGTCTGGGCAATATGCATGTACAGCAGGTTCAGGGCTATAACGTTGCCCTGGTGGCTCTCAATAACATTGTTGATATAGTTATGCCGCGGCAGCAATACGTCATCAGCCGGAACGCCGAACCGGTGTTGTTGGAAGAAGTAGTAGTTCAATGTTTTGATCTTTTCTTCCGGCCCCATTTCATCGGTCAGAGCGGGCCACAGTTCTTTGTATATGATTTCATTGACCTCTTCCATCAGGTCTTCCAGCTGCAGGTAGGGGTAGCTTTGCCTGGCGACCCAATAGGCGCCCTCCAGAAGGTTGTGGTGGTAGGGGTTGTTTATCCAGCCTTGCAGGCCTTGTATGGCTTGAGAGGATTGTATGTGGGTCAGAATGTTTTCAATCCGGACTTGTTGCAGGTCATCAACAGGTTTTTCCCAGGCTTTTTCGAGAGCAGGCACGATGTCGGGGCCAAGGGCTACAAGCCGGTCCGCAACAAGGGTAAAAATATCCTTGTCGGGATCTTCCAGTAAGGTGATCAGTGCATTTATCTCGCTTTCTTTCATGGAATTTTATAATAATATAAGCTTGTCTAATACGCTTTCAATCAGCAGGTTCATAGAGTGTGTTGCCAGCCTGTTTTTCTTGTAGTCGGCATCGGCGGTTTGCTGGCGGCGGTTGGCAATAATGTAGCAGATCGTGGTGACCTCATGGCCCAGCAAGCGGCCCAGTCCGGCCAAAGCGGAGCTTTCCATCTCGTAGTTGGTAATCACCCGGCCATTGTGGTTGAAGGCCGGTATCTTATTATTCATCTCCGGATCGGTCAGGGGAAGGCGGACTACCCGTCCCTGAGGACCATAGAAACCTGAGGCCGAAATGGTCATGCCTTCTATGCACATATCCTTGAACAGGTTATTGAGCTTCTGAGACGAAGCCACAAAATAGGGGGTAAGGCGGGGAGACCATTTCATGTGATCAATGAAAGCCTGTTCAAAATCATGCATGGAAATGGCATCACAGCCGGCGTAGTAATTCAGGGTGTTGTCAAAGCCCACCGAAATGGTAGACAGCACATAACTGCCGAGGGTAATATGGTCTTGCATGGAGCCGGAGGTGCCGACACGCACAATGTTAAGGCTGCGGTGCTGCGGTTTTACCTCGCGGGTCTCGAAGTCTACATTGGCCAGGGCATCCAGCTCGGTCATTACGATGTCAATATTGTCGGTGCCGATACCGGTGCTTAATACGGTAAAACGATGACCATTATAACTGCCGGTGCAACTCACGAATTCACGATTGGCGGTTTTGGATTCTTCGAAGTCGAAGAAATCGGCCACGGTGGACACCCGGCCGGGATCTCCCACTAATATAATATTATCGGCCAGTTGTTCGGGTTTCATGTGCAGGTGGAATATAGAACCGTCGGGATTGATGATGAGTTCGGAAGAAGGTATCATAGGGAATGAAAATTGAAAATTATGAATTGCTGCACAAAATTAGCTGAAGATCTTGCAAAACAATGAACAAGGAGCCGGAAAGAATGAACAACCGGTGTTCAACTGTCTTTTACAAGCTGTTAACCGCATTGCGCAAGATGCTGAGGCGGGTCAGTAAGCCCTCAAGCCGGTCGAGTTGAAGCATATTGGCGCCATCGGACAGGGCGTTGGCCGGCTCCGGGTGGGTCTCGATGAAGAGCCCGTCGCAACCTACGGCTATGCCTGCCCGGGCAATGGTTTCAATTAATTCCGGTTTACCGCCGGTAACACCACTGCTTTGGTTGGGTTGCTGGAGGGAGTGGGTAACATCGATAACTGCCGGACAACCTGTTTTTTGCATTTCGGCAATGCCGCGGAAGTCAACCACCAGGTCATAATAACCGAATTGTGAGCCGCGTTCGGTGAGCATAACCTTGGAGTTGCCCTGTTCTTTTACTTTGTTGACGGCAAATTGCATGGATTCAGGAGCCAGAAACTGCCCTTTTTTTATGTTCACCACCTTGCCTGTTTTGGCAGCGGCGACCAACAGGTCTGTCTGCCGGCAGAGGAAGGCTGGAATTTGCAGTACATCTATGTCAAAAGCCGCAGCCATAGCTGCTTCTTCTGGTGAATGGATGTCGGTCACTACCGGTATATTATACGTTTTCCGTACTTTTTGCAGCACCTCCAACCCGGTTTTATCGCCCAGGCCGGTAAATGAGTCGCTGCGGGAGCGATTGGCTTTCCGGTAAGAGGCCTTGAACACATAAGGTATTTGCAGTTTATTGGTGATTTCCGTAATCTGTCCGGCAATGTCCATACAAAGTTGTTCGCCCTCAATAACACAGGGGCCGGCTAACAGGAAAAAGTTTTTATTTTTGCTAAAAAGAAAATCTGTATTCATATCATCTTAATTAATGTCTTTCATTTTTAATTATAACAGCGGTGACAGTAGCCTGGCCAGTCCTTCATATAGTCTGCGCCAGATACTGCGGGTTTCCCAGAGGCGACGGCGTACCATACGGCTGTTTTTAATATCCCTGGCAATTTGTTCTTCTATTTGTCCGGTGATCTCTTTGTCGTAAATCATGGCCGTAATTTCAAAATTATGTTCGAAGCTGCGACTGTCCATATTGGCGGAGCCGATAGCGGCAAAACTGCCGTCTACGGTGATGACTTTGGAGTGGTTGAAGCCCTTGTTGTACAAGTGAATCTTAACGCCGGCGTCCATTAATTCCGAAAGATAGGACATCGTGCTCCAATAGGTGATTTTGGCATCGGATTTGGCGGGCAGGATGAGCCGTACGTCAACCCCGCTCAACGAGGCGATTTTGATGGCGGAAAGTATGCTTTCGTTAGGCGTAAAATAGGGGGTGATGATGTAGATGTGCTCCTTGGCCTGGGTGATGGCGGCAAAGTAGGCCTGCATGATACTGGCCCAGTCACTGTCCGGGCCGGAAGGTACAACCTGTACATAATGTTCGTCCGTTACCTTCACAGGAGGATAATAGCGTTGCCGCTGGCCCAATTGTTTTTTGCTGGCAAAGAACCAGTCCTGCAGGAATACGGCCTGGAGGGAGTGCACGGCATGGCCCTCAATCCGTAAATGGGTATCACGCCAGGCGTTGAATTCTCCGCCGTCGGCATAGCGGTCGGCGATATTGATACCGCCCAGAAAGCCCACAGCGCCGTCAACGACCAATATTTTGCGGTGGTTACGGTAATTAATGGTACGTGAAAGATAGGGGAGCAGTACCTTGGCAAAAGGATACACCTCCACGCCGGCATTTGTCAGCTCCCTGACATAGCGTTTAGGAAGGTTCCAGCTGCCCACATCGTCATACATCAGGCGTACTTCCAGTCCTTCCTGTACTTTCTGGATCAGGAGGTCTTTGATTTCATTGCCGATAGTGTCGTCTTCAATAATATACGAGTGCAGGTGGATGCTGTCTTTGGCCGTGCGTATGCTCTCTTTCATGGCTGCAAAGGTGGCTTTACCATGGTTGAAGACTTCAACCCGGTTGTTGCCGGTAAGCAGGGCGCGGCTGTTATTCAGCAGCAGGGTGATGATGCTCTTGTGCTGGGCTACCTTGCTCACATGCTTCCAGTCTGTGTTGTTGAGTTGCAGGATTTGCTTCTTGCCCAGGGTATCCATCATGGCCACGTCACGCATGCCCTTGCGGCTGTATATTTTTCGTTTCCTGAAATTTTGCCCCAGGAAGATGTACAGGATAACTCCGATGTACGGCAAGAGTATTATCACCACCATCCAGGAGAGGGTTTTCACCGGATCGAAGCGGCTCAGTAACATCACTACGATGATGATGGCGGCAACAATAAAGTTGATCAGCCAGGCCAGAAGGCCCCAGTAAGTGGTGAAAAATTGAGCTATAGTATGAAGAATGTCCATGTTTTTAAGGGACTAAGAGATTAGGGTGCGGTTATTCGGTAATAAAGGTCATCTCGTCCAGGAGATAACCGGCGCCGGCGATCTTGTCAATGACAAAAAGGGCATAACGGATATCCAAAGCAATGTTGCGGCAGATGTCCGGGTCATAGGCCACGTCACTCATGGTGCTTTCCCAGGTGCGGTCAAAGTTCAGGCCGATCAAATGCCCTTCGCCGTTAATTACCGGAGAGCCGGAATTGCCGCCGGTAGTGTGGTTGGTGGCGATGAAGGCCACAGGTACGCTGCCGTTAACCGCCCAACGGCCGTAATCTTTGGTGGCATACACGTCGCGCAGGCGTTGGGGGATGTCATAGTCATAAACGCCGGGATCATCTTTTTGCATGATGCCTTCGATCGTAGACTGCGGCAGGTAATAAACGGCGTCGGCAGGGCTGTAGCCGGCTATCTTTCCATAGGCTATACGGAGGGTGGAGTTGGCATCGGGGTAAAAGGCGCGTTGGGGCTGGAAGGCCATTAAACCGCGCATATAAGCATTATATAATGTCTCCATCTGTTTGTTGAGTGCGGTGTACGGCTGTTCGATTTTTTCTTTGTAGTAGTTGCTGCAGGCGGTGTATAAGGTAAATACCGGGTCTTTTTCGAGTTGTTTGGCGATCTTGTCTGCCGGTTGTTCCAAGAGTTTTCCCATCGTCTCACGGTTGGTGAAGATGGTTTTAGCGTAAAGCCGTGCGACAAAAGCTTTGATGTCGCCTTTAGCGGCTTTACGGGCCTCCAGCAGGGCGGGCGGAACGAATCCGGCAGGTACGTTATTCAGGTAGTCGGTAATCAGTGCAGTGAAGGTTTCTTGGTCGATTTGTTGATCGTAGTCCTTGAAGAAATTGCCGGTCTGTATTTTCAAATCGGCAATGCGTTGTCCGGGATTTTTGAAAGCAGCGGCATAGCGAATGATTTCAATAGGGTTGAAAGCCTCGAGGTAATAGTCACGTGCAAAGGCGTAATCATCAATCTCCTTATATAGCTGTTCAAGCCGGGGCAATACGTGCCGGTACTCCGGTTTATCGGCGGCCCAGGTGGAGAAGGCCTGCTCCAGGGCCTGTTTTTTTTCTACTGTTTTGAGGTGTACAACCCCCTTGAGTTCTCCCTGCCATTTTTTCCAGGCATTGGCTACAATGGCCTGCTTGGCGGCATATTTGATGCGGGTGCCGGCGTCCTTGTCCATCGCTTCACGCATAATATCAAGGCGGGTGGTACGCAGGCGGATTTTGGCCGGATTGCCGCGCCCGGCCAGGTAGCTTATCGCTGCAGAATGGAGGTATTCATTCGTGCGCCCCGGATAGCCATAGATGAAGGTGAAGTCGTTTTCCCGTATGCCTTTCAGGGATATTTTCAGCGAAGAGGCCGGACGGTAGGGAACATTGTCTGCGGCGTATGGTGCAGGGTTGTTATCCTTGCCTGCATAAATGCGGAAGAGGGAAAAATCTCCGGTATGCCGTGGCCACATCCAGTTGTCCGTATCACCGCCGAATTTGCCGATGGAGGAGGGGGGGGCGCCCACCAAGCGTACATCTTCATATTCTTTATACAGAAAAAGAAAATATTGGTTGCCGTAGTATTGGCTTTCCACATTGGCGCGCAACCAGGATGCGGTGGCAGCGTCCTTGATCAGCCCGGCGCGGTTTTTAGCAATGATGCTGCGCCTTTCTTCTTCGGTCATATTTTCCGTCACGCCTTCCAATACCTTGTCCGTTACATCATCCATACGCACCAAAAAACGGACAACAAGTCCTTTATTGGGTAGTTCCTCTGCAAGGTTTTTAGCCCAGAATCCGTCGGTCAGATAGTCATGTTCCACCGAACTGTGGGCCTGTACCTGCGAGAAACCGCAGTGGTGATTGGTGAGCAGGAGCCCTTTGTCCGATATCAGTTCCGCGGTGCAACCGTTGCCGAATTGTACGATGGCGTCTTTCAGGCAGGCCTGGTTGACACTGTAGAGGTCTGAGGCCGAAAGTTTCAGTCCTTTATTTTGCATGTCAAGGATGCGGGCCTCAATGAGCGAGGGCAACCACATGCCTTCATCGGCCCGGATTGTACAGAAAGGGATGATTATAAGGAGAATAAAAAATATTTTCTTCATGATTCGTAATTGTAAGGTTACAAAGTCACGAAGTTACAAAATTTTTGCAGTTCAGCAAAGTTCAATACTCATATTCCCGTCCGGTGCAATGCCGGTAGTCCGTACGGGGCTTATTTGCCCCACCAGTTTTGAATTATAGGGCGTTGCCACTTTCAGGTAATTGCGGGTGTAGCCAAACATCTGTCCCTCTTTTCGGGTGCTTTCAAAGAGCACCGTATCTTCATAATGGAGATGTTGCTCATAAAAACTACGGTGCAAGCGTTGGCTCAGGGCTGACAGCAGATTGACCCGTTGCTTCTTTTCTTCGTCGGAAACCTGTCCGTCAAAGCCGGCCGCCGGTGTGCCCGGGCGGATGGAGTAGGGGAATACATGCAGAAAGGCTGGTGCCAGCGCCTCAAGGAAACGGTAAGTGCTGTCAAAATCTGCCGTCGTTTCGCCGGGGAAGCCTACAACGACATCTACACCGATGAACGCATGAGGCATGGCGCTTTTTATAGCAGACAGCCGCTGGGCGAAAACTTCGCGGGTATAGCGCCGGCGCATGAGCCCCAGTATCTTATTATCGCCGGACTGCAAGGGAATGTGAAAGTGCGGTAATATTTTTTCCTGACCGGCAATCCAACGGATCATCTCCTCGGTCAATAAGTTAGGCTCTATGGATGATATCCGGTAACGTTCAATACCATCAATCTTTACCAGCGCTTTGAGCAAATCAAAGAAACTTTCGCCGGTGGTTTTTCCGAAATCGCCTATATTTACTCCGGTAAGCACTACTTCCTTGATTCCCTTTTCGGCAATGCCACCGGCTGTGTGCAGCAGTTTTTCAATGGAGATATTGCGGCTGGCGCCACGGGCAAGCGGAACGGTACAATAGGCGCAATGGTAGTCGCACCCGTCCTGTACTTTTAAAAATGAGCGCGTACGGTCACCGGAGGAAAAGGCCTGGAAGAAGTGAGGCGTTGACGGTTGGGTATTGACTGCCAGTTTTTCTCTACGCTGCGTTTCCTTAGAGACCTCATTCTTGTCTTCAATAACAATAGTAACGCCGGGGATCTGGGCGATTTCCGACTGCCGGAGGCTGGCGTAGCAGCCCGTAACAATGATCTGTGCGGAGGGATTTTGTTTGACGACACGGCGAATGGCCTGCCTGCATTTTTTTTCCGCCTCGGCCGTTACGGCACAGGTGTTGATAATATAAATATCGGCCGGATGTGCAGCCGGGACCCGTTCGTATTCCGTATCGGGGAAATCCCGGGCAATGGTAGATGTTTCGGCGAAGTTCAACTTACAACCGAGTGTTATAAAAGCTATTCTTCTCATAAAAAAACAAAAGCCATCTTTCGATGGCTGCTGTTGGTGGGAGCTATAGGGATCGAACCTATGACCCCCTGCTTGTAAGGCAGGTGCTCTAAACCAGCTGAGCTAAGCTCCCGTTTGATTTGGGATTGCAAAGGTAGGACTATTTTTTGAATCCGCAAATTTTTTTTCGTTTTTTTACAAAAAAAGAAGCGCTTTTTTTAGCGCTTCTTTTTATATTGTTGTTAATCATCGTCTTCGGAGTCTGCTTCGTCGGCAAATTCGCTATTGTCATCGCCGGTGTCGGGGAATTCATCGCCGTCACCACTGCCGGTTTCGGATCCGCCGCCGAAGATTTCTTTTTCCACCTCTTCGTAATCAGAGTCTACTTTCACATCTATTTTTACCAATAATGTAGTATCGGTCATTTCGAGTATAACGTAATAGAAAAAGCTGCCGTCGGGTTTATCGAAGCGCATGATGTCCGACAAATAATCGGCATAACCGCGCGGATATTTTTCCCGCCATACATCCAATTGTTCGTTGGTTAGATTTTTAAAACTCACTACAAGGCGGCGTTTACCGCTATCAACCGGCCTTTTGGGAAGGTGGGTCGTAGAGAGGGGAGCGGCTGTATCCGCTTGGGGTTTAGTGGTTGGCATTTGTTTTTTTTCGGGTTTAACTTTTATTTCTGTTTTTTTTGGAGGAGCCACTGTCGGGGCTGCCGGTTTGCTTACAGGTTTGGGCGCGGCCTTTTGCGGGGCTGCTTTCGGAGTTGCAGGCTTCTTGGCCGCCGGCTGTACCGCTACTTTTTTAACAGGCTTGGGAGCCGGTTTTGGTGCAACGGGCTTTTTAGGGCTGGCCTTTTGGGGCGTCGCTTTCTTTACAACAGGTTTAGTTGCAGGTTTAGCGGTTGTTTTCTTTGCGGCGGGTTTAACGGCCTTCACGGCTTTTACGGATTTAGCAACAGGCTTGGCTGTTTTTGCCGTAGTCTTTTTGGCTACAGGTTTTGCTGTTGTCTTTTTTACGGGCTTAGCAGCCGGCTTGGCGGCTTTCTTTACCGTTATTTTCTTTGCAGGCGCGGCTTTTTTAACCGCAGCCTTAGCTACCGTTTTCGTTTTAACCGAAGCTTTTTTGGCAGCGGGCTTTACGGTTTTTGGAACCGGTTTATTTATTTTTTTCTTGGTTGCCATAGCTACATTTTTTTTGCAATGATACAGCAAAAAAACAAAATTCCTAATATTTTTAGCAAAATTCTTTAAGATTTTTTTTAAACAATGCTATAAACAAGTAGAATGAAAATTTACACAATTTATATTATGTTAAGTAATATTGTTTAAAACATCTCCTTTTCATATCTTTGTCATCTTATCATTCTTTTAACGCTTAGTAATGTCTTCCATCCCTACAACACCACTGGCCGAACGTATGCGCCCACAGGGCTTTGACGCTTATGTCGGGCAAACGCACCTGGTGGCGCCGGGCGCTGTATTGCGCACGATGATAGATTCCGGCAATATTGCTTCTTTTATTTTATGGGGCCCTCCGGGCGTTGGTAAGACGACACTGGCGCGGATTATAGCCAACCGGCTGGAACGGCAATTTTTCCAGCTCTCGGCCATCAATTCCGGGGTAAAAGATGTCCGCGAGGTGATTGCCAGTGCTAAAAACCAACGTTTTTTCAGCTCGAAGCCCCCTATCTTGTTTATTGATGAAATCCACCGGTTCAGCAAGGCTCAGCAGGATTCTCTTCTGGGCGCCGTGGAAGACGGCACGGTGATCCTGGTGGGCGCCACAACGGAGAATCCTTCATTTGAAGTGATTTCCCCTCTCTTGTCCCGTTGCCAGGTGTATGTACTGAAATCATTGGAAAAAAAAGACCTCCAAGAACTCCTGGACCGGATTGTACAGCAGGATGTTTACCTGAAAACCAGAACATTTGATATTCAAGAGACCGAAGCCCTCTTCCGTTTTTCCGGCGGCGACGCCCGCAAGCTGATCAATATCATTGATATTTTGGTGAGAACTTATGGCGAAGAAGATACTATTGTTATCAACAACGAAATAGCCAAGGACCGCCTGCAGGAAAATATTGCCTTGTACGACAAGAACGGCGAACAGCACTACGATATTATTTCGGCCTTTATTAAGAGTATGCGCGGCAGTGACCCTAATGCGGCGGTGTATTACCTGGCCCGGATGCTGGCCGGCGGAGAAGATCCCTTGTTCATTGCGCGGCGTATGGTGATCCTTTCTTCGGAAGATATCGGCCTGGCCAACCCCAACGCCCTGCTGATGGCCAATAGTTGTTTTGATGCAGTACATAAAATAGGTATGCCGGAGGCGCGGATTATTCTATCGCAGACGGCTGTATACCTGGCTACCTCGCCCAAGAGCAACGGCACTTACATGGCTATTGATGCAGCGGCGGCGCTGGTGGAGGAAACCGGAGATTTACCGGTACCCCTGCACCTGCGCAATGCTCCTACTAAACTAATGAAAGAGCTTGGTTATCAAAAAGATTATAAGTACGCACACAACTATGCCGGTAACTTTGTAGAGTTGGAATATCTGCCGGAGAAGATTGCCGGTACCGCTTTCTACAATCCGGGGAATAACCAGAAGGAAAACGCCATCCGCGAGTTATTGCGGAAGTTGTGGACGAAATATAAATACTAACGATCCTAATCGCTTAATATCCTAACTAATGACTGCACTGGACGAGGTTCTCACCCAATTTGAAAGCCTGCGCAATAGTAAAAATATTGCCGGCATGGCGCGTTTCGGCATAAAAGTCACGGAACAAGACGCTTTCGGCATTTCTGTGGTGAACCTGCGCAAGATCGCTAAACCGTATAAGAAAAACCAGGCGTTGGCCGAAGCGCTGTGGCAAACCGGTTGGCATGAAGCCCGGGTAATGGCCTCCATGGTGGCCGATCCGGCCGTGTTTTCCGGAGAACTGACGGACCAATGGACGCGAGATTTCGATTCCTGGGATACCTGCGACCAATGTTGCATGAATCTTTTCCGTCATTTGCCTTTCGCCTATGATAAAATCCGGGAATATGCACCATCGGATGAAGAATTTATACGCCGTACCGCCTTTAGCCTGATCGCCGGACTGGCCATAGGAGATAAAAAACAGCCGGACAATACGTTTGAAGCTTTTCTTCCATTGATTGAACGCTATTCTACAGACGATAGGAATTTTGTCCGCAAGGCGGTCAACTGGGCTTTGCGGGGTATAGGAAAACGGAGTAAGATGTTATATCCTAAAGCGTTGGAGTTATCAGAGAAGCTTGCTGCCGCTGACAATAAAACCGCCCGCTGGATCGGTAAGGATGCCTACCGGGAGTTGATTAATCCAAAGATTATAATGAGGATAAAATAAATTTAGCTACCTTTGCACCTTATTATATAATTTTACTCATTTGAAAACATTTCAAGAACTAGGCGTTGAACCCGACATTCTCCGCGCCATTACCGAATTGGGTTTTGAACGTCCCATGCCTGTGCAGGCAGAAGTCCTCCCCATTGTACTGAACTACGAAACCGACCTTGTTGCCCTGGCCCAGACCGGAACGGGCAAAACCGCCGCCTTCGGCATTCCCTGTATCCAAAAGCTGGACACCAGCAACAGAGATACGGAAGTATTGATTCTTTGCCCCACGCGTGAACTCTGCGTGCAAATTACCAATGACTGTAAGAATTTTTCCAAATACAAAGCCGGCGCCAGCATACTGGCCGTTTACGGCGGCACGTCCATCGATGCGCAGAAACGCGGCCTGGCCAAGGGTGTCAAGATTATTGTAGCCACCCCCGGCCGCATGGTCGACCTGACCAAACGGAAATATATTGACCTGTCCGCTATACACACCGTGGTGTTGGACGAGGCTGACGAGATGCTGAACATGGGCTTCAAGGAAGACCTGGATTTTATCCTCTCGCAAACGCCGCAGAGCAAGAATACCTTTCTTTTCTCGGCTACCATGCCCATCGAGGTAGAACGTATTGCCCGCAATTACATGGACAATCCGGCCGAAGTGACCATCGGGTCGAAAAACTCCGGTTCTAAAAACGTACACCATTATTTTTACCTGGTACACGCTAGGGACCGCTACCCTGCCCTGAAACGTATAGCCGATTACTATCCGGACATTTATTCCATCGTATTCTGTCGCACCCGTCAGGAGACACAGGATGTTGCCGATATGTTGATCAAAGACGGTTATAATGCCGATGCGCTACACGGAGACCTGTCTCAGGCGCAACGTGATGCGGTGATGAAACGCTTCCGCCAGCGCCAGTTGCAGATGCTGGTAGCTACGGACGTGGCCGCCCGCGGATTGGATGTGAATGACCTGACCCACGTGATCAACTACAACCTTCCGGATGAGATTGAGCAGTATACCCATCGAAGCGGTCGTACCGGCCGTGCCGATAAAACCGGTATATCCATCGCCATCATCAACCTGAAGGAGAAGCACAAGATCAAACGTACCGAGAAAATCATCGGGCAGCAATTTACTCAGGCTAAGGTTCCCACCGGTAAGGAAATCTGTGAGAAACAGCTTTTTCATATCATTGAGAATATTGAAAACATTGAAATCAACGACCAGGCTATCAATGATTACCTGCCGTTGATCCTTGAAAAACTCTCTCCGCTCTCTAAAGAAGACCTAGTGCGCCGCCTGGTATCCGTGGAGTTTAACCGCTTCCTGGACTACTATAAGAATGCGCCGGACCTGAATGTTGACGAATTGGGAGATGCGGAAGGCCGTCGCAAAGAGCGTCGCCAGAAAAGCGAACACGGCAGCGCCAATGGAAACTATACCCGTATGTTTTTCAATGTGGGCCGTAAGGAACGCGTAGAACCGCCCCAGATCATCCAGTTGCTTCACAAAGGCGCCGGAAAGCATGGGATAGATATTGGCCGTATTGATATTTACGAAGGCTTCACCTATGTGGATGTGGATGCCCAATATGCCGAAACCGTATTGGAAAACCTTAATGGCATTGAGTACCACAAACGGCCACTCAGGGTAGATATAGCTACGCCCCGTGACAATGAGCCCCGGGAAAGCCGCGATGGCAGCCGTAAGGAACGCCGCGCTTCGTTCAAAGAGCACATGGACAATCGCAGAGGTGGGTTCGAGAAGAAAGGCGGTTTTAAGAGCGGTAAATCCGCTGCGAAATCAGGCAAGCCAGCCAAGTTCTCGGATAAGTCGGCTTCAAAGGGCAAATTCGGTAAGGGAAAGCCTAAAAAAGATAAGTGGTAATCAACTGATTTTTTAGTAACTAAAAATATCCGGTATGTTCACCCGTCCATGGGAAAGAATACCGGATATTTTACTTTTTAAAATGCTTTGAATCCCCCCATTCCCCATAGCCGATTTCAATACCGGCTTTATGGAGGGTTGCTTCTAATTTGGATTTACTCAGGGCGGCGTCATCATGGATGCCGGGCTTATTTTCATAGATCTGGTAATTTTGTCGCACTTCCGTCAGCGTCATATTCGGCATGATAATGTTGGCTCCGGCCAGCACCGCCAGCTCCCTACCCTCCGGGTGCAGCACCTGTAATGCCGTAGTGGCGGCAATATTAATATCAGGCATCAGCAGGCGCAGTACGGCTACCATTTTCAAGGACAGGGCCAGCCGTTGCTCCGGCGGCAATAACAGGTGGCGGTATTGGTAGAGCGGCGTATCTTTGTGCTCCAGGTAAGGACCCATACCCACCATATCTACATCCATGGCTTTGAAGAATAACAGGTCATCGGCCAGCTGTTCCACCGTTTGAAACGGGACGCCGATCATCACGCCGGTTCCCGTCTGGAAGCCGCATTCCTGCAACGTTTTGATGGCATTTAGCCTTGTCTCAAAAGCATGGTTGGCGTCATTGGGGTGTAAGTTGTAATATAAATTACGGTCGGACGTTTCTATGCGCAGGAGATAACGGTGGGCGCCCGCCGCGAACCATTCCTTGTAAGTCTCCGCGCTTTGCTCTCCGCAAGAGAGGGTCACCCCTATTTCATCCTTGGTGTATTCCTTAATTTTATGCAGCAGCCCGGTTATGCGGCGGGTGAAGGCCGGCGATTGCTGCTCGCCCGACTGCAGTACCACGGAGCCATAGCGGTTCTTCCAGGCAAAGTCGACAGCAGCCATGACCGCTTCATCCCCCAATTCATACCGTTCCACGGTTTTGTTCTCACAGCGGATGCCGCAGTAGTAGCAGTTCTTGCGGCAGATATTTGAAAACTCAATCAGCCCCCTTAAATAGACTTTGTTGCCGATGGTATTTTCCTTTACGGCGCGCGCCTGGGCAAAAAGTGCGGACATGGCAGCCGGATCGGTTAAGGAAAGTTTAGTGATGATGTCTTCACGATTCATGCGACAAAGGTAATGAATTCGGGAAACAAAACCACCTGCCGCTGTTTAATTAAGCTAAATAGTTTCGTTTGAGAATATTTTTGTACCTTTGCCCCTCGAATTTAATTGTAAAATATGAAAAAAGTATTGAAAATTAGTATTTTAGCACTATTTTTAAGTGCCTCGGCCACGGCTTTTGCCGGTGGTCTCTACACCAACACCAACCAAAGTGCGGCTTTCGCCCGTTTTATGGCGCGCGAGGCCCTTACGGACATTGACGCCGTGTACTACAATCCTGCAGGTTTGGCCATGCTTAGCGATGGCTGGTACTTGTCACTGACCAATCAGAGCGCTTTCCAGACCCGTACCATTACGAACTCGTTAAAGACCCTGAACCATCCCGAATATAAGGGAGAAGCCAATGCCCCCTTTATTCCCAGCTTTCAGTTGGCCTGGAAAACAGGTAAATGGGCTTTTTCAGCCGGATTCGGCGTAGTAGGCGGCGGCGGAAAGGCGGAGTTTAACCAAGGGCTGCCTTCTTTTGAGGCGCCTATCTCAGTCCTGCCCGGAATGATTTCATCCCTGGGGGTGCCCACCACAGCTTATGGCGTAGATATTCGTTTTAACGGTACGAGCCTGTGCTACGGCGGACAATTGGGCGCTACCTATAAAATTAATGATATGTTTGCCGCCTTTGCCGGTGCGCGTGTAGTGTATTCATCCAATGCGTATGAAGGATCTATCCGTAATATTACGGTTAACCCTACTTTCCCTCCGCTTTTTAATGGTGCTATGGTCTCTGCTCCCGTATTTTTTAATGCCGCAGCACAGTATTTTACCAGCATAGGTGATCCTGTTAAAGCCGCCATGGCCACGGCTGCAGCCGGATCCACCGCCGATAAGTATGTAGATGTTACACAGAGCGGTTGGGGCGTTACGCCTATCCTTGGTGTGAATTTCAACTGGAGGGACCTGAATATCGGGGTTAAATACGAATTCAATACACATATTGATGTTACCAACAAGACCACACAGGACGATGTGAAGATGTTCCCCGATGGAGCGGAAGTTAGCGCCGATATTCCGGCGCTGCTCTCTATGGGCGCCTCTTACCGTCTTTTGAATAAGAAGGTGCTGGTAGCCGTTGGTTATCATCACTTCTTCGACAAACAAGCCCATCTCGAAAACGACAAACAAGATAAAATAGACCATGGCGTTAATGAATACCTCTGGGGGATTGAATGGGACGCCCATAAATATTTTCTGGTAAGCGCCGGCGGACAGTTTACTCAAACAGGAGTACAGCCCGGGTACCAATCGGATATTTCGCACTCGTTCAACTCCTATTCATTAGGCTTTGGCGGCGCTGTTAAGATTAACGAGAAGATGCGCGTGGATATCGGTTACTTTTTTACGAACTACCAACAAGCAAGCCAAGATTTGATGTATACGGCTGCCGGTCAAAAAACAACGAACCCGGCGGCGAAAGCCTATGACGCGGTTGAAACCTACGACCGTACCAACAACGTTTTTGCTATCGGCTTCAACGTGAAATTCTAAAATAAAGGATTATATTTGCAGGGCGGGCCTCACAGGGTTCGCCCTTTTTTATTTATGAACGATAAAATATACAACTGGGGCCTGGTTGGCGCCGGCCGCATTTCGGGCTGGTTTGCCGAAGGCTTGAAACATACCCGCAACGGACGGGCTTATGCTATTGCATCACGCAGCACCGACAAGGCAAAGCAATTTGCCGCAGAACGCAATATTCCGGTGGCTTACGGTAGTTATGAAGAGCTGGCGGCGGATCCGAAGGTGGACATCATCTATATCGGCACACCCAATGCCCTGCATGCCCCCAACAGCATCCTGATGATGGCGCATAAAAAGCCGGTGCTGTGTGAGAAATCCTTTGCCGTTACCCGGCCGGAGGCGGATGACATGATTGCCGCCGCCCGGCAACATGATGTGTTTTTGATGGAGGCCTTATGGACACATTTTTTACCTACCATGACACTGGTGCGTAAAATTATAGCCGATGGCACCATCGGTGATATCACTTGTATAAAGGCGGATTTCGGCTTCTTCAGGGCTTTTGATCCCCAGGCGCGGGTATTCAATCCCGCCTTAGGCGGCAGTTCCATGTTGGACATAGGCCTCTACCCTGTTTATCTGGCGGTGGCTTTACTGGGCTTTCCGGACAAAGTGATGGCCCGGGCGGTCAATTCACCGGTAGGTCCTGACCTTACGGCCTCCCTCTTCCTGACCTGGAACAGCGGGCCTTTCGCTCATCTGTTGTCTACTTTCTGTGCCAATATTGATACGGAAGCAAAGATCTTCGGGACAAAGGGAAAAATTACCATGCATCACCACTTCCATATGCCGACCAAGATTTCAGTGACCGTCGATGGCCAAACGACGGACTATCCGTCTACGGCCGTAGGAAACGGTTATAATTATGAAGCGCAGGAGGTAATGGACTGCCTGTCGAAAGGCCTGAAAGAATCTCCGCTCCTCCCCTTATCTTTCAGCGCCCGCTTTATGAGCCTGCTTGACACCATCCGGCAGCAATTTTAAGCCGTAAACAGTTCCACGCTCCTTTTCCAGGTGCCCTTGATGTAAGCGATGGCCATGCCATAGTTCGTCACGGGTACCTGGGCATTTATAGCCGCCTGTATGCGGTTGAGCAATTGCTTACGGGTAATCATGCAGCCGCCGCATTGCAAGACTAAAGCATAATCTGTCAGGGGGCGCGGCGGTTCGGCCAGTCCCGGCACAAGATCGAATTCCAGCTGTCTTCCGGTATATTCGCGCAACCAGCGGGGAATTTTCACCCGGCCGATATCATCACAGGTGCTGTGGTGGGTACAGCTTTCCATGATCAGGATCCGGTCGCCGTCTTTCAGGCGGTCAATATGCGGGGTGCCTTTGAGATAAGCCTCAAAATGGCCCTTTTGCCGGGCCAGGAGTATGCTGAAGCTGGTGAGGCGTACCTGAGGCGGTATCAGCCGGTCTATTTTACCGAAAAGCTGACTGTCGGTAATGACAAGCGCCGGTAGCAACGGCGTGTCCCGGAGATAGTTCTCTACCTCGGTTTCTTTCAGCACAATAGCTACACAATTATTATCCAGGGCCTCCCGTATGGCCTGCACCTGCGGCAGGATCAGCCGGCCTTCCGGGGCTTCGCTGTCTATGGGCGTAACCAAGAGTACCCGGTCGCCGGGTTTTACCAGATCACCGAATAGCGCTTGCTGTTGCCACAATGTCTCGGGTTTATTTTTCTCCAGGAGCAGCAGGAGCGTTTCCAGCCCTTCCTTATCTTTTGTCGAAAAATCCAACACATCTACCCTGTAACGGTCCGACAACTCCCCGGCCACCTCTTCATTCAAAGGCATTTCATCCGATTTGTTGTGCAGGATAATAAACGGAATGGCTTGCTGTTGAAACAGCGCCGTCAGCCGGACCTCGTCGGCCGCAAAATGATTACCGTCAAATAACAAAACCGCCAGGTCTACCTGTTTTACGGCCTGCAGCGTCTTGTCCACGCGCTGTTCCCCCAGGGCGCCATGGTCGTCGATACCGGCGGTATCAACCAATACCACGGGACCTATGCCGGGTAGTTCGGCCGATTTTCTTACCGGGTCCGTAGTGGTGCCCGGAGTGTCCGAAACGATAGCCAGCTCCTGCCCGAGCAAGGCGTTAATCACGGAACTTTTTCCGGTATTCCGGCGTCCGAACAGACCGATATGCAGGCGGAGGTTGGTATTCATTTATTCTTTTTATATTTTATTATCCTTCTGATTATTGCATTTAAAAGAAACAATAATGTTACACATAATAACATTATTGTTATATAAGCATATAATCCAAATTGAGTCAGGTATTTAAATTCATCATGCAATGAAAATCCGGATTGTCTGATTTTTTGTTCTTCAAGCCGCTCCGTGAACTTGATTTGGGGGATACCGGCTCCGTTTTCCGGTTGGCTTTTCAGGTAGTTTGCCAGGGCTACCCATTCCTTAACTTCAGCTCCGGAGGTATCCCTCACCAGCAATTTTTCCCAATTATCAACAGCTACGCCCTCGCTATCTTTCGGGAGGATGGAAAGGATGTTAAACGAGCGGCCTTTTACCAGTCCGATCATTTTGGCGGTGTATAGGCCGCAGACCACACTGTACAATTGATCATCCGCAGGCGTTGCGTAATTTCCCAGACTATCTTTAAGTTCAATTTTCTTTGTTCTATTGAAGATTAGACTATTAGGATTGTATTCATAGCGTAAACCGCCGAAAAACAGTCGTGCTTCCGGCATAATCCGTCCGATACTGGCATCCACTTCACATAAATCCCGGAGTTCACGTCCTGTGATATAGGCCTTCAACAACGGAAAGGCATATGCTCCGTCATAACCTATACCCAGTGAAAGAATATTGAAGAGCTCTTCCGGGCTTACAACTCCCTGATGCAAGTCGGCGCGGATCGTACCGCGGGGAACTACGGCCACATCGGGCCGCTGTCCGCTTGCTTTTTGAACGGCGTAACTGAAGGCTTCGGCAATGAGGCTGCCCAGGGCTGTGCTGTCGGGCTCGGCCGGGAGGCGAACAGGATTATAAGCAATCGTATCGTCAAAATGGCGGTATCCGCGGGGTTTAAGGTACTGCTCTTCTACCAGCTGTTGGTAGCGCGTTATTTCTTCTTTTATGTGGGGCGCCTCCGGAATGTTCCGGTCTATACATAGTAGTTTATAGTTGCTGAACACCGGCTTATTTCCCTCCTTGTGGACTTTAACTACACCCAGGTATTCACCGTAGGCGCCGGCCGAAGCCAGTAAGGTTCTTTTTCTGATCCAAAGGGGTACCGGCAATACGGTGTGGCTGTGCCCACTGATAATCAAATCTATGCCCTTTACCTTACGTGCAAGTTTTTCGTCTTCGGAGTGCCTGCGTTGCGGGTGGGTACCGGAGTGCGAAAGACAGATCACCAGGTCCGCCCGTTCTTTTTCACGCAGCAACTTTACCATAGCGCGTGCAGTCTCTATGGGCGAGGAGTAGATCAGCGGCGTGACAAGTGCTGCAGGATCCGCGATAGGACCTGTTCCGGCTTCGTAATCTTCTATTTGCAACGCCCCTTCGTCAATGAGGCTTTCGCTAAGGGCCTCCTTGCCCAACAAGCTGAAGATACCGATACGGTAACCGGCCTTTTCGAGCACAATATACTCACGGGTACAGGGCAGGCCGCGGAGGTTGGTCGAAAGAATGACCGGAGCGGCGCAGGCTGTATTATTGATGGCGCGGCTGAGTGCATTGACCCCGAAATCGAAGTCGTGGTTACCCACACAGGTGGCATCATACCCCATGCGCTGCATGAGTTGCCATTCGGCAAAATGACTTTGGAAGAGCGTATGAAAAAAGGTACCCATGGCCACATCGCCGGCATCCAGCAGCAGGGTCTTATCCGGGGCTTCCGAACGGATCCGGTCCGCAATGGCGGCCAGTCGTGCAAAGCCGCCCTTTCCCTTTTCACTGTTGAAATGAGAATGTAAATCGTGCGTGAAAAGCACGGTGAGGGTATCACCGGCCCTTAAAGGAGTAATGAATAGTGAATAGTGAATAATGAATAATACAATTATCCTCTTATATACCTTTAAATTATTCATTATTAGTTATTCATTATTAGTTATAAATAAAGGTCCCTTTCCCCCTTTTTGATTCGCTCCAGCGTTGTCCGTATCTGTGTGGCCAAGGGTTCTTCTATTTGGAGCAACTGTTTTTCAACCAGCGCATAGCCCTTTTCCTTCTGGGCGCCGGTAGCATAATCTTCCAGGTATTCGGCCAGCGTGAAGATGGCATTGGGCGTGCAGAAACGTTTGATAAAACCGGGTACGGAAAATTCCATGAAATGTTCGCCGGTGCGCCCTTTGCGGTAGCAGGCGGTACAGAAAGAAGGCAGGTAGCCATCATCAAACAATTGGTCAATGACATGATGCAGGGAACGGGAGTCGCTCACCTGGAACTGCTCGCGGGTCAGGTCCTGCTCGCCCGCTGTCTTTTCGGCATAGGCCCCGATTTCCAACTTGGTGCCGCCGTCAATCTGCGATACGCCATATTGCAATACCTCACGGCGCACTTCCGCCTTTTCACGTGCGGTACAAATCAGTCCTGTGTAGGGCACCGCCAGGCGCAGGATGGCCACCATACGGGTAAAATCGGCGTCCCCTAACTGGTATTGTTGGTTATAGGCCATATTGGAGGCCGCTTGCAGGCGGGGGAATGAGATGGTGTGCGGCCCCACGTTATAGCAAGCTTCCAGGTGATTGGTATGGCGCACCATGGCCAGGGTCTCAAAACGCCAGTCATATAATCCGAACAGGGCGCCTATACCCACATCATCCAGCCCGGCCTCTTGTGCGCGGTCTAAGGAGGTCAGCCTGTAATTATAATCTTTTTTAGGACCGGCCAGATGATATAACTTATACATTTCCGGATGATAGGTTTCCTGAAATACCTGATAGGTGCCTATACCGGCTTCCCTGACCGTACGGAAGCCTTCAATCTCCAAGGGGGCGGCATTGATATTCACCCGGCGGATTTCTCCCTGTCCTTTTTTTACGCTATACACCGTACGCGCCGCATCGGCTATAAATTCCGGTGAATATTGCCGGTGTTCGCCGAATACCAGGATCAGGCGTTTTTGCCCCTCGTCTTCCAGGGCTTCCACTTCCTGAATCAACTGCTCTCTGCTCAGGGTGGTGCGGACAGCCTCCTTGTTGGCCATCCGGAAGCCGCAATACGTGCAGTTATTCATACAGTAATTGCCCACATACAAGGGGGCAAACAGTACAATACGGTTGCCGTATATCTTTTGTTTTAACTCACGCGCTGCGGTTTTTATCAGGGCTACGCTTTCATCATCGTCCGCCTTGATCAGTATGGCCGTATCCTGCAGGCTGAGGCGTTCTTTGTTCAGTGATTTGGCAACCACCGCAGCCACTTCTTCTCTGGATGGCCTGGGCCCCTGAAGAAAAGCGTCGATTTCCGCCGCATCAATAAAGGGCTGCATCGGAATATCGGGGAGTTTATATGTTTGAGGTGTGAATTTCATAGCATTATAATTTTCAAAATTGCAAACAATAGATTTAACCTACAAATATACAAATTTTATAACTACATTTGGCCGCCGAAATGTATAATTTTTATGGAAGCTTTTTTATTTAGCGCCAATTGTGTATTGCCCCTTTTCCTGATCATCGGTATCGGCTGGCTACTTAAAAAGTCCGGGATGATGACCCCCGCCCTGATTGACGGACTGAACAGCATTACTTTTAATGTGGCCCTGCCCTTATTGCTATTCCGTGACATTGCCCGTTCCGACCTGTACAATACCTTTGCGCCCTCGTTTATTATTTACGCCCTGGTCAGCACCCTGTTATTCTTTGCGCTCTCCTGGTTGTTTGCAGAATGGTTTGTGAAAGATAAGAGAAGCATCGGCTCCTTTGTGCAGGGCTGTTTCCGTGGAAATTACGCTATTGTCGGATTATTTCTGATCAATAGTGTCTTGGGGCACTCCGGCAAGGGCTCGTTGATCGTAGCTTTTGCTATTCCCCTATACAATATTCTGGCCATTATCATTCTGTCGGTGCGCAGCAAAACACCGCAGCCGATTAAATTACGCAAAGCCCTGGAAGATATAGTCAAAAATCCGTTGATCATCGGCATTTTATGTGGACTCCCCTTTGCCCTGCTTCAAATTCCGGTTTTTACGGCCAAAGAAACCCAATTTGTAGCTACAGCCGTGAACTATATGGCCACGGCAGCCAATCCTATGGCCCTGTTGGCTATCGGTGCGGCGATTAATCTTGATAAGTTGAAATCCGGACTAACAAATACGCTTACCGCTTCAGCCATAAAATTGATTATAGGCCCCTTTATTTTTACCTTCATTGCTTATTGCCTGCGCGGTCCGCTTGGATTCAGCGGAGAAGACCTGTTGGTATTGATGATTATGTCTGCCGTACCCACAGCCGTTGCCAGCTATGTAATGGCCAGCAAGATGAACAATGACGCCGACCTTGCGGCGGATATCGTCCTGCTCACCTCCCTGCTGTCCTTATTCACACTCACCGGTTGGATTTATTTGTTTAAGGTGATGAATATTATCTAAAGATGATTCACCTCCTATAAATAGATAGCCGGCTTTTCAGGCCGGCTATCTATATTATGATCTTAAGTAAAAAGTATTACTCGTACTGCGCCAGGATTTCTTTCACCTGTCCCACTTCAATACGGCCGTGCACCTTCTCGCCGATCATGGCCACGGGGGCTAAACCGCAGGCGCCGATACAGCGCAGGCAGTCCAACGAGAATTTTCCGTCAGGTGTAACTTCGCCTACTTTAATGCCCAGTTCTTTTTTGAACTCGTCCACCACTTTCTCAGCGCCACGCACGTAGCAGGCCGTTCCCATACAGATAGAGATGGGGTATTTGCCCTTGGGTTTCATGGTGAAGAACGTGTAGAAAGATACCACGCCGTACACCTGAGCGTCGGAGATATTCAATTCCGAGGCAATCACCCGCTGTACGGATTCGGGCAGGTAGCCGAAAAATTCCTGCGATTTATGCAATACATTGATCAGTTCGCCTTCAGCGTTGTTAAACGACCGGCAAATGTCCTTGATTTTATCGATATGACAGCTTTGTAATTCCATAATTTGTCTGCGTTTAACTATTGGTTCTTTTTATCAAAATAATGGGTATGCAGCAGGTGATGCGATTTTTCGCTCAGGGGCTTGCCCAGGAATTCCTCGTACAATTTGATGATGTAGGGGTTTTCATGTGACTTACGGATGGGCTTGGACGCATCTTCGCGATAAATGGCATCAAAACGAGCCTGTATAATCGAAGAATCACCATGGTGCAAGGGCTGTCCGCCACCGCCGATACAACCACCGGGACAGGCCATGATTTCAATGGCGTGCAGGTTGTAAAGTCCGGAGCGTATACCGTCCAGCAGCTTTCTGGCATTGCCGAGTTTGTGCGCTATACCGATGTTGATTTGCGTACCGTTGAAGTCTACGGAAGCCGTACGGATGCCTTCCAGGCCGCGGAGTTCCTGGAAGTCTACGCGCGGCAACTTATTGCCGGTAAACACTTCATAGGCGGTACGGGTAGCCGCTTCGATTACACCGCCGGTGGTACCGAAAATCACGGCTGCTCCGGTGGATTCGCCCATAGGACGGTCAAAATCCTGTTCCGGTAAAGCTTTAAAGTCAATATTGGCTTCGCGGATCAGATGAGCCAGCTCACGGGTAGAAATGGCATAGTCCACATCGGGATTGCCGTTCACCTTAAATTCGTCGCGTTGGCACTCATACTTCTTGGCCAGGCAGGGCATGATGGATACCACAATCATATCTTCACGCTTAACGCCCAGCTTATCGGCCAGGTAAGTTTTGGCGATAGAGCCGAACATCTGTTGCGGAGAGCGTGCCGTAGAGGGCACATCCAGCATATCCGGGTAATTATACTCGAAGAAGTTCACCCAGGCCGGGCAGCATGAGGTCAGTATAGGCAGTTTCACGTCCTTGTCACCATTGAGATGACGGCTGATACGATCCAGCAACTCAGCGCCTTCTTCCATAATGGTTAAGTCAGCTGCAAAGTCCGTATCAAATACATGCTTGAAGCCCATTTCGCGGAGAGCGGCAACCATCTTGCCGGTAACAATAGAGCCGGCTTCCATGCCGAATTCTTCACCCAAAGCCACACGCACGGCCGGAGCGGTTTGTACCACTACGGTTTTGGTCTTGTCGGTCAGCGCGCGGATGACTTTATGCACCTGGTCTACTTCGGTCAGGGCGCCGGTAGGACATACCGCCACACACTGTCCGCAGAAGGTACAAGGAGAATCTTTCAGGTCTTGTTCGAATGCCGGAGCTACCACGGCCATAAATCCACGGTTTACAGCGCTCAGGGCGCCCACGGTTTGCACGGTGTTGCAAGCCATTTCACAACGGCGGCACATCACGCACTTATCCATATCGCGGATAATAGAGGGAGAATGGTCTTTGCGGTAAGTGGACATTTCGGCATTCTCTACGGAATGGATCTCGCGGATACCTAATTGGACCGCCAGGTCCTGCAACTCACAACGGCCGGACTTGGGGCAAATCAAACAATCTTTGGGATGGTCCGAGAGAATCAGTTCCAACACGGTTTTGCGGGCGTTCAGCACGCGCGGCGTATTTGTCTTAATCACCATGCCTTCGGTACAGGTCGTTGAACATGAAGGCGCCAGGTTACGGCGACCCTCCTGCTCCACCACGCAAACGCGACAGCCGGCGGGTTTATTTTCAATGCCCAACAATTCGAGGTTCATATAACAAAGTGTAGGGATATGAATGCCTACCTGCTTTGCCGCTTCGTGAACGCTAGTACCTTTGGCTACGGTCACGGGTTTATTGTCTATAGTAAGTTTTACGGTATCCATACACTAAATTTTCGTTGAAGGGATAATAATGGCACTGAATTTGCATTTTTCCATACAGGCGCCGCAACGGATACAAACGGCCTGGTCGATCTTATGCACAAGTTTTTTCTCTCCGCTGATAGCGTTGGTCGGGCAGACCCGGGTACAAGCCGTACAGCCTACACACTTGCCGGGCACAATATAGTATTGGCGGAGCGCCTTACATTGTCCTGCAGGGCAGTGCTGATCATGTACGTGGGCCATATACTCACCGTAGAAATTATCCAGGGTAGACAATACGGGATTGGGAGATGTCTGCCCCAGTCCGCACAAAGCCGTATCCTTGATTACCGTACCAAGGTTACGCAGCTGGTCGATATCCTCTTCCGTGCCCTTTCCTTTGGTAATCTTATCAAGCAGCTCATATAAACGTTTATTTCCTACACGGCAGGGCGCACACTTACCGCAGGATTCTTCTACCGTAAACTCAAGGTAAAATTTAGCCACGGATACCATACAGTCGTCTTCGTCCATGACGATCATACCGCCGGAACCCATCATAGAACCGACAGCCAACAGGTTATCGAAGTCAATGGGGGTGTCGAGGTGCTTTTCCGTCAGACAGCCGCCCGAAGGACCGCCGGTCTGTACGGCCTTAAATTTCTTGCCGTCTTTGATACCGCCGCCGATTTCAAAAATTACCTCACGCAGGGTGATGCCCATGGGCACTTCAATCAATCCTACGTTATTGATTTTACCTGCCAGGGCAAATACTTTGGTTCCCTTTGATTTAGCCGTTCCAATGGTAGAAAACCATTCGGGGCCTCGCAGGAAGATAGCCGGTATGTTGGCAAAGGTTTCCACGTTATTTACATTGGTCGGTTTGTTCATGTAACCGGATTCCGCCGGGAAAGGCGGTTTTACGGTGGGCTCGCCGCGCTGGCCTTCCATAGAATGGATAAGGGCGGTTTCTTCACCGCACACGAATGCACCGGCGCCATAACGCAACTCAATATCAAATGAATGTTGGCTACCGAGAATGTTTTCACCGAGCAGTCCGTAATTGCGGGCCTGTTCTATTGCAATTTGCAGGCGTTTGATGGCCAGCGGATATTCGGCGCGGATATATACCAAGCCTTTGGTAGCGCCGATACAGTAGCCGCAAATAGACATGGCTTCAATAATCGAGTGCGGGTCACCTTCCAGAATGGACCGGTCCATGAATGCGCCGGGGTCGCCCTCGTCGGCATTACACACTACATATTTTTGATCTGCCTTGTTCTTGCTGGCGATTTCCCATTTCAATCCTGTGGGGAAACCTCCGCCGCCACGGCCGCGCAGCCCCGACTTCTTCAATAAATCGATGGCGGTTTCGGGTGTCATTTCTTCCAGGGCTTTGGCAAGTGCTGCATAGCCGTCTCGCGCGATATATTCGTCGATGTTTTCGGGATCAATGAAACCACAGTTACGCAAAGCAATACGGATTTGCTTCTGGTAGAAACCCATTTGCTTGGAGTCTGCCACGGATTTGTTTTTCTCCGGATCTTTGTACAACAGTCGCTCTACCTTACGGCCTTTGAGCACATGCTCGGCCACAATTTCTGCGGCGTCGACAGGCTTGACGCTGGTATAGAAAGTGTTATCAGGCATTACTTTTACAATGGGTCCCTGTTCGCAAAAACCGAAACAACCTGTTTTTACGACCTGGGCATCATTTTCCAAGCCTTTTTCTTTCAGACAGTACTGTAAATTGTCAATGATTTTGTCGCTTTCCGACGAACGGCATCCTGTGCCGCCGCAGACCAGCAAGTGCATTTTGTATTGAGCCATAGATTAGAGATTAGGAAATTAAGATATTTACACGGTTTGGTAATTTACGGGAAGAATACCGTCCAGTAATTCTCCGTTCTTTACATATTTATCAAGAATGTCTGCTACTTTAGCGACATCTACATGGCTGAATACCACTGGGTCCTGGCCGGGTTTATGCACCTCTACCGTAGGTTCTGCATGACAATAACCCATGCAGCCGGTTTGTGTAACCACAGCGCCAATTTTTTCACCGGCAATCTTTTCGATAAAAGCATTCATCACCTCACGAGCGCCCGCAGCAATACCGCAGGTAGCCATCGCCACCTTTATCTGTACATATTGTTCGGGATGATCACTCTTTTCACGTAAATCAAGTCGATTTTCAACATCTTGCTTGATTTTTCGCAAATCGCTTAACGATTTTATCTTATTCATAGGTTTTTGGTTTAAAATTTGAATATAAAGGTAGCGGCTTTTTCCGGAATATGCAAATTTTTGCTTGTTTTTTGTCAAGATTCAATATCTGCCATATTTTCAGCAATCATTTCTTCTAAATATTTGATAATCTGCGGATCATTTAAAGGAGTTCCTTCCAGCGCCTCCCGGACCTCCCGGGTGTCGAAGATATATTCATGATCTTCAAAACGATAGGTGTATATAAAATCAATCAATGGATTAGATGATACCAATAAAATTACGGCGTTGGCCATATTACCTACAGGCAAACGGTCAATATGTTTAAGTCCGAATAGGGCCGTAATGGTCGTACCCCTCCCCGGTTCGGAGCTGATAGTGAGTGATCCGCCGCTCATTTCCGCACTTTGCTTGAAGAGCGGAATGCCCAGTCCGACCTTGCGGGTGGTGCGTGAGGTGAAATAAGGATCAGTGACGTGCCGTACCTGTTCGGCGGTCATTCCTTTGCCGTTGTCGGAAATACTGAGGCTAAGCGTATCTTGGCCAGGCTGCTCATCCAACAGAATGGTAATCAGTGTAGCGCCGGCGCTAATGCTGTTTTGTACGATATCTAATAAATGCAATGATAAATCATTCATAAGGATAAAAGGATGAAAGGTTTAAGATGAACGATAGATGGGTTAAAGATTCAAGAAACAACCTCTTGTCCGTTTTACCTTGTCGTTGAACTGATTAAGTTTTTAATAGCTTCAAAATTAATGCTTTCAAGCTTCAACTCGGTGTAAATACTGCCGATATCCTCAAGGATATGCGCATCGGAAGACTGGATGAAGGGGTATTTGGACAGGTACTTGTTTTTTTCGAGGAAGGCCGGGATGGTAGTATGTTTGGAGAGTTCCAGCGCCTCCACTTTAAGGTCCGGCGGAAGGAAACCCAGTTGGCTGAGCACGCTGTTTTGCATTTTATTGATATGGGCGGGAATGAAAATTCCACCGAGACGATGCACCTCCGCTTCCACCTCTTCAATGCCTGCCGTCAGCGCGCTGATCAGCAGGTCGTCTACCTCTTGCAAGACCTCTTCCTCTTCATTGACCACCAACTGATAACCGAATTTGTCTGCATTATTGGGAATAGGCGGCAGGTGTTTGTCAAGGAAAAGTTGAAATTCAGCGAGTTGTTTATCCGATTCAAAGAATGTAAGGCAATGAACCTCTTCCCTGGTGTTGATTTCCGCCCCGCAAAGCACAAAAATACCCTCTCGCATCCCTACCTTGCGCACTTCCGCGCATTGCAACGTACTGTTATGGTCCGCTATGCCGATAATCTGCAACCCGCGCAACTTGGCCGCCGCGATAATTTGCCGCGGCGTCATCTCTATGTCCCCGCAGGGAGAGAGTACGGTGTGGATATGCAGGTCAGCTTTCATGGAAGAAACTAAGTAACTAAGAGACTAAGTAAATAAGATGATACTCTTAGTTAGTTTTAATCAGATTATAGATTCTGGCGCTCAACTCAAAGGCCTGCTCCTTGCTGCCGAGGACCGGGATACCTTCTTCGTTGGCCTGGGCAAGCATATCGTCATCGGGCGTAAAGCCCTTAACCAGTACAATAGCAGCCAACTCACGCAAAGAAGCAATAGCCATCACATTTTTATGGGTTTGCAGGGTGATCCAGACATTGCCGGCAGCGGCGAAACCCATGACATCACTGAGCAGGTCGGAGGTGTATCCTCCGCTAATTTCGTTATTCAAACCTTCATGGCCACCGAAAACGGTGAGCTGCAGTCTTTCGGATAGATCTTTAACAGTCATAATATTAGAGATTAAGTTACTTGAATCTGTCTTTGCCCCAGGTACCTTCCATAATGTCAATAACCTGTTGCATGGTCAAGCTGCCTTCTTTTTCATGTTTCACCTGGATAAATACACAGGCATCCATCGTGGATTCTCCGCGTACAATATCTTCGGAATGCGCTTCGCAGCTCGGGGCGCCACAGGCGCCGCAATCAATGCCGGGCAGTTGGGCCTTGATTTTCCGGGCCTCCTCCATCATCTGCAGGGCGGTGCCGACCTCATGATGGTATTTAATGATAGAACGGGGCTGTACGGGACCTACATCTACGACCGAATTCAGGTAGGCTTTATATTTTCCCGGAATCCAACGTTCTTCCGGTAATTTCCGGGCTAGACGGCGCAGGCGCTCGGCAGTAAAAAAACGGTTGCCACAAGCCAGTATGCCGCCGGCACAACTCTCGTCACATACTCTTAACTCAAGGTAGTCAACGTTTTCTATTTCTCCGTTTTCCAAATGCTCCAAAATATCAATGACATTCTGAAGGCCGTCTACGGCCAGGCAATCCTGCCAGAGGTTGTCTTTTTCACCGCCGGTGAGCGAATACCGCAATGCGCGGTTGGACAGCTTGTCTTTTTCATAGACAGGCGCCTGAGCTTGGTTGGCGGCCGGATGGTTACAAACCTTTTGCACTTTATTATAAAGGTAATCCATGTTGATTACCCCGTCTATCGGTGAAAAGTAGTTGCCCACGGGCGATTTGACGGAGGCTATTTTAGCGGCGCAGGGAGTGACATAAAAAACGCCGACAGCGGCCGGATCCACCCCATGTTTCTCACTGTATTCTTTTCTGACCCGGTGCGTGGTGAGTTCCATGGGTTGTTTCAATCGCATAACATGTGGGGTAAGCGCGGGGAAACGCACCTGTATGAGGCGGATCACGGCAGGACAAAAGGAAGAAATGACAGGCTTTTCATTTTCTTCTATGTAATGATTCATCTTGTCGAGCAGGAAGTCTGCGCTTTCTTCGGAGGCATGTACTTCCGTAAAGCCAATTTCCATCAGGGCGTTGTCAATCTGTTGCCATGAAATATTCGGTGCAAACTGACCGATAAAAACCGAAGGCAACACTAGGATACGGTGCTCATAGTTAAATATGCGTTGAAAATCATCATCTTCAATAGTAACGGCACGCACAGGGCAAACCCGGTGACATTCTCCGCAATCAATACACCAAGAGGGGTACAAGTAAGCCTTACCTTCATGCACCCGCAAGGCCTCAGTAGGACAAACCTTGATGCAGTGCGCGCATCCGGTACAAATGTCATGGCGGATATGCAAGGCGTGATGATAGGTTTTCTGTTCCATAACATCTTATAAATTAATGGTAATCTCTAAAACGGTGCCTTTGCCCACTTCGGATGTTATATGCAACGTATCTGAATTTTCTTTGATATTCGGCAGTCCCATTCCGGCGCCGAACCCCATTTCCCTCACTTTCTGAGAAGCGGTGGAAAAGCCTTTTTGCATAGCCTGCTCAATGTTGGCTATACCCGGCCCCTCGTCAGTCAGCCGTATAAACACGCGTTGCGGATTAAGGTCAACATCAATGTCGCCACGATAGGCGTGTGCGGCAACATTCACCTCGGCCTCATACAAGGCGACAACAACTCTCTTAATTACCGCCGGATCAATATTGATTTGCTTCAATGCTTTCTTTACCTGGCTCGAAGCGGTGCCGGCGCTGATAAAATCGCCGCCCTCTACATGAAATTTTAACTCCATAGCTATAATCAATAAACAGGTTGCAACCCTTCGTTATACAATATGCCTACGGTTTTAAACATGGAATAGGGCGTACGCAATATGATCATGTCGTTTTCTTCCGCCAGGGCAATCATTTCGGGTTCTATAGACTTGTTTCGCACAAATAGTATTACCTGCACATCCGACATTTCCGCCGTGCGTATGGATTGCAGGTTGGTCAGTCCGGTGATCAGCATGAAATCGCAATGTTTCAGTGTCAGCACGTCACTCATCAGGTCAGATGCAAAAGCATGCCGGATCTCCGTTCCGGCATCAATACGGTTATGGCCGCACATTACTTCTCCATCCACAGCTTGTATAATATCTGAAAGTTTCATGGGTTAAAGATTTATACAAATATAGAAATTTTTTGTATAAAAATTTGGCGGATTCAAAAAAAGTAATCAATTTTGCAACAGATTTTTAGACCACCAACTTTTGCCACATTTAAAATTGACTTCAAAGTTCTTGTTAGAAATTTAAAACCACCACTGTTATGGGCCGCTCAGCTGCTTTGACTTTTGAAACTTCTGTTAGTGAAGATATGAAAGAGGTGTTATTACGTATAGATCTATTAGAGAAGCATATAGATCGCCGCTTCGCCGAATCTGACCGTCGTTTTGCAGACTACGACCGCAGGTTCAATGAAATGCGGGCAGATTCCAACCGTCGCTTTGATGAGACGCATGCGCAAATCAACCAACAGGCGGTAGAATTTAACCGCCGCTTTGACGAAGCGCTGGCAGATTCCAACCGTCGCTTTGAAGAAGCACAGACAGCATCTGACCGTCGTTTCACGGAGGCACAGGCCTCACTCGACATGCGATTCAAGGATACCCAGGCTGCAATGGACTTGCGCTTTAAGGATATGCAGGAGGCTTCCGGCCGGCAATTCAATCAGATGATGTGGATGCTGGGTGCCGTACTAACCATTATGACCGCCAGTGTGATTAAATTAATCTTCAGTTGATATAATATCGGTAATCACCGCCTGTGCACAAAGACAACCGAATACGGCGGGCAGATAAGAAATAGTGCCCACAATGGACTTCTTATTCTGTTCGTTTACCAGTTCTATGGCTTTCCGCTCAGGTAATTCCGTGGAAAAAACCACCTTCACCCCTTTTTTAATCCCCTGCTCCCGTCCTAAACGCTTACGCAACTGGTGCGCCAACGGACAATTGTATGATTTTGAGATGTCGGCGATTTTAACGGCTGCCGCATCATACTTGGCGCCGGCGCCCATGGCGCTAACAATGGGAATATTAGCGCGGACGCAATGGGTGATCAGGGCTATTTTCGGCGCCAGGGTATCAATGGCGTCCACTACATAATCGAATCCTGCTCCTTGAAAATTAAAAACAGAAGACAGATTTTCCTCATTTAAAAATACCTGATGAATCGTGAGTTTCAGGGCCGGATTGATATCTCGCAGCCGTTGGGCCATCACTTCCGCCTTAGGCTGGCCTATGGTACTGTCCAGGGCTAATAATTGGCGGTTTTTATTGGTTTCGCTAACCGTATCGGCATCTACGATAGTAAGCTGCCCAACGCCTGCACGGCATAACATTTCTGCCGCATAGGCGCCTACGCCGCCCACGCCTACGACCAATACATGGGAGGCTTGTAATTGAGCCATGGCCTTTTCCCCCATGAGCAATAATGTTCTATCTACCCACATGCTAATTACAAATTATATTTTTCTTGTATCTCTAATTTCCTAATACTTTCTTCGCCTCTTCCCATATTTCATCCATTTCGGTCAGGGACATGTCTTTAAGATTACGCCCCTGTTTAATGGTCTGCTGTTCCAGGTAGCCGAAGCGTTGCCTGAATTTCATATTCGTACGCTCCAGCGCCGTATCCGGATTCAGGTCATACAGCCGGGCAGCGTTTACCACAGAAAATAGGAAATCACCCAGCTCCTTCTCTGCCTTATCCCTATCGTTGTTTTCAAATTCCGCCTTTAATTCGCCGAGCTCCTCATTAACCTTATCCCAGACCTGTGCACGTTCTTCCCAGTCGAAGCCGACAGCCCGGGCCTTGTCCTGCATACGATAAGCCTTAACCAGTGAGGGCATGGAGTCCGGCACACCGGAAAGTACGGTTTTATTGCCATCCTTTTCTTTGGTTTTCAGCTGTTCCCAGTTTTGAATGACTTCACCGGCATGTTTTACCGCAGTATCGCCAAATACATGCGGATGTCTGTATATAAGCTTGTCGCATAGCTTATTAATAACATCATCTATAGTAAATTTTTGCTGCTCTTCTCCTATCTTTGCATAAAAGACGATATGCAGGAGAATATCACCCAGCTCCTTACAAATATTGTCCATATCCTGTTTCAGGATGGCATCGCTGAGTTCATAGGTCTCTTCAATGGTAAGCGGCCGCAGGCTATCAAGGGTCTGCTCCCGGTCCCACGGGCATTTTTCACGCAATTGATCCATGATCTCAAGCAAGCGATTAAATGATGTTGAATGCATAATATAATGAATAATGAATAGTGAATAGTGAATAATGAATAGTGAGGCAAGTGAATATTACGAGAATTTTACCCGGACGGAGGCGCCGGTAACAAGGCCTTCCAATTGTTCCAGGTCAGACCGGCAACGGGCGAATTCCAAGAAGCCGGCGCTATTGAATAATCCTAATAATTCTCCGGTAGCCGCATCACTGTAGTAGGATGCAATGCGTTGTATTTTCAGGAACGGAAGATAGAGAATGATTTCGAATTGACGCCCCCGGCATACGCGGTCAAATAGTTCTTTACTGATGTTACTGTGCGCATTACCGTATGAATCAAAATAGACAACCTGCCCGTTAATACCGTTATTATCATAAGTCGGCAACCCGCCGAAAGCCTTTTTCAAGCTACAAGGGGTTCCGGCTACTCCGGTGCGCTTATCCGATACGGCTTTCAGCGCCCTGGTAAATGCCGGCAAAGCCCGGAAGGCCGCCGGTGAAAGATCCAGTGGCAGCGCCACGCAAAGCTCAGGTATAGCGTTCTCCAATAAGAGATTAAACATCCCGTCATTAGGTCCTGCAAAGAAATGACCGGCAAATTTTACCAGCACCAGTTCCTGTTCCGGCGAAGGTTCGCTATTCACCCCGATTAAATGCAGGCTGCCCTGCGGGAAGTGCGGATAGGCCAGCCTCAGTATCATAGCCGCTTCTGTCGTATTGAACGGCTGGATATTATGGCTGATATCTATGATCTGTACGTCCGGGCAAACCGAAAGTAAACCTCCCTTGAGGGAACCCGTATAATAATCAGAACGATGCCAATCGGTTGTAAGCGTAACAATCATGCAACAAAGGTAGGAAAAAAAAGAGATTCGGAAATAATGAAAGTAGGAAATCAGTCCCTTTCAGCGCCGGAAATTTTAAATAATTAACGTTGCGAATTTGTAGCCCGTTAAATTACTCCCTACCTTTACTCATTATTTATTTAACTCACTATGAGAAAATTATTCTTTTTATCTTTGTTTTATCTTCCGTTGGCCTTATATGCCCAACCGAAAATGACTTATGAAAGCCATGGCCTGCACCCGGGTACCGTAAATGCCATGCAACAAACGCAATATATTGCACCGGGTAATGGAGGAGCTCAGGTAGTTTGGGATTACAGCGCCTTGCTCCCCACAGGGCCAGCAGAAACCAGTGAAGCGCTATCCGCAATGAACACAGACCGTACCATGGTTTCCAATGCGGCCGGCGGGCGCTTTTCCTACAATTGCAATTCACAGGGCAATGTATTTGAAAGTTACCAGGACGAAACGCAAACTGTTGTTTACGAGCAGCCTATAACTAAGGTGAGTTACCCCTTTACTTATGGAGATAAACTGTCAGGCATCTTTTCCGCCCGCACCACCTATCCGAATGCCTCTATCGAACACCGTATGGCAGGCGCTTATTCATCGGAGGCCGACGCTTTCGGTACATTGATCATGCCCGGCGGACAGGAGTTAAACAATGTATTGCGCCTGAAAACCGTTGAAAAATACATAGAAGAACGCTGCGAAAGGTCCGAAGTGGAAATGGTGAAATATTTGTGGTATATCCAGGAGCACCGTTATCCCGTGTTTGTAACCTGGGATATCAACTATCGCTATGCCGACGGACGGACTGTGGTTAACCAAGCGTCTTTCTATACTGCTTCTGATTTACAGCAGGATAACGATACGCCGGAGGTTGATCCGTCGTTTACCGCCGCCCTTGCGTCCGGCAATGAGGACAATGCGATTCTTTATACCGTATCACCGAATCCCTACAGTGATTATTTCTACCTGAGCTACTCATTAGAACAGCCCGTAAACGTAAACATTACCCTCTATTCATTATATGGCACCCCTATCGCTACGCTGGTGAATAATCAAATACAACAGGGTCTGCAATATATAACATACAGTCCGCGCAACAATGAAATCTCCGGTATTTACTATCTGCGGCTGCAATTTGGAGACAAAGTGTACGTAAAAGCCTTGATTAAAGATTAATTAACGTTGATGTTCAAAAAAATAACTAACTTTGTTCCTGTTAAAAAAATACATATAAATTATATTTTATGAAAATGTTGAAAAAAATTTCTATTTTAGCTTTAGGCTTAAGCTTAGTACTGAGCTCTTGCAAGAAAGATGAAGAAACAGATTATCGCGATGTGCTGGTAGGCAATTACACTGTATCAGCTGTCGTAACCGTTCCCGGCCAGCCTGTAATGGAGATTCCCGGTATTACAGTGACAGCCAGTAAGTCAGGAGATATTAATATGCAGGTGTCAGCTAACATCGCCGTTCCTCCCGTTATTATTCAAAACTTGCAATTGGTTATTAAAAATGGAGCGCTGGACCCCTTGGATCCTTCATTCGCTATGGCTTCCTTTACTGTTCCGGAACAAACTATTACCGTTTTGGGAACACCATACCAATTCAAAGGCAATGGTAGCAGCCTCAGCCTCTCCTCCGATGCATCTTTATCCAACACCGCTCTGGGAAAAAATGCTAGAATCTACTTGACCAGCACTGGTACTCCTGCCATTACAATCGTAATTGCCCCTACTCTGCCACAGTAAGCTCTTCCAAAATAACCTAAAGAGGGTGTCCAAAAAGTTTTTGGGCACTCTTTTTTTTTGTTTCATTTTTTCGTAAAATAGTTAGTCAAAAATTTGTATATTAATTTGATTAATAGTATCTTAGTGTCATAAAACAATAATTTATGGCCAAGGTAGTTT
>JAVBQY010000014.1:0-66716 GCA_031548545.1 Bacteroidales bacterium
CTAACTTTTTGTCGCTCATAAATTTAAATGTATTAAGGTTAATCATTTTCGCGCGCTTTCCCTTGGGCGGGCATGCCCGCCCAAGGGAAAGTCCTTAACACATCGCAAAGGTAACATTTACACAAAATATTTTACACGACCGTACCTATCCATGAATCCCCAATAAAAATAACATCCTTGTCATTTTCAGGTAATTTTTCATTATCTCCTACTGTATCAATGAATCTTCCAATTTTATCTATCCGATGGTCTCCTCCTCGAATCGTAACATTTGGAGCAAATAAAACGTGATCTCCTATGTATATTTTAGCAATACTTGCCATAAAATTGGCATTGTATCCAATATTTACATGATTGCCGATGTGTATATTTTCGTAAATGAAATGACATCCTTGTGGGGATAATCTAAAATCAACTCCAACAGAAGCAAATTTTTTCTTCAATTGTCTAACTTTTAGCCCATTAAATATTTTAACTATAATAGCTATAAATTCCATCATTACAATTAAATTTATTATTCACGATTGGTTAATATCGTATTTATTCTTATATTTTTTCGAAATGCTTTTTCTGTTGATAAAAATTTGACAAGGCATCTTGTGCTAATTGGGGTAAAGGTAGCTTATCAATGTCTGTTTTGACGATTTTTGCTGGATTACCAGCTACAATGCAATTAGCGGGTACATCCTTGGTAACAACAGAGCAAGCTGCAACAACAGAATTGTCACCGATGGTTACCCCTTTGTTAATAATGACTCTACGACCAATCCAAACATTCTCACCGATTATTATGGGCTTACAATCGGAATACTTTTGTTTTTTCATCTCACTTCCATGTGGGGTTTGAGTCATGGCGAGCCTGTATTCCGGCATAACAGGATGGTTGTTATTATCACTTATTATACTTTCGTCCGCAATAACAGCATATTTCCCTATAATAATTTTGTTAACACACATTACCTGTACAGTATTTCCAATATGTGCATAATCCCCAAGTATAATTTTACCGTGGTTTTGTGATAGCAAGGTTCCCCAAATGGTAACTTTATCACCCAATATGATATCTGATTTTATGGAACCATCTAGGAGCATTACGTTAGAATGTGTTCCATATGAATAATTACCGCCTTGCAATGTCACATTCTTAATAACCCGTCTTTTGGCTCTTCTCTTTTTAATGACTGTAATAATTTTAAACACTTTATTTTCGTTTAAAGATTTTGTTGAATATTGGTTTAATTTGTTTTTTTTCTTCCTTGCTAAGAACAAAAAGATAAAATTGTAGTGTTAATAATAATGTTGAGCAAAGGCATACTATTATGAGTCTTACGATACTGCTGTTTATAAGCTCGTTAATAGTGGAGAGTAGTGCATACGTGCCTATAAAAATCAATGTGGGTTTAAAAATTGACGATATGCAAAAATTTAACGCATTCAACCCAATTTTAATTTTGCCAAAATATACCGTTATCAACAAGGTGAAAGTTTGTCCTATTATCATTAAGTATAAAATAGTTTCTACTGGATAATTACCTGTTTTAAACAAGAAATATCCGATTATTACCGGTAATATCAATGCTGAAGAAACCAGGATTTGATACCATTTTATATCTCCCTGTGCATAAAGTGCTCTAAGTAGTCCCGGATAAGTTTGTAGTATAATAAATAAAACAATAGTAAGTTTACAGAATATAGACGTGTACTCTGGAGCCTTATTTAACCATATATTAAGTATCGTTTGGCTTTCAAGTAAAAAAGGGAACCCCATTATTGCAGACAGAAGCAATGTGATTTTAGAGGAAAAAATAGCTATTTTTAACATTTTTTCCTGGTCTCCTGCTCCATAACTTTGCATTATCTGAGGAGTAAATACGGTAGATAATGAGGTTGAAAAATTGGATACCAGTGCATTGATTTGATTTACAATACCATATGCGGCGTTGATTAAGGGGCCGAAAAAAATATTCATAACAATAGATATTCCTTGGTCTCTACATATTACGGCAAAAGTTACAAACGAGTTCCAGCCTGTAAAACTGAGCTGCATTTTTATTTGTCTTTTATTCCAAAGTAGGGCCTTCGAGATATGGCATTCCGGATAGCGATTCTTACACCATATCATTTTTATAATTAGAATAGTAAGTGCAGATAACATTATGCCCCCTGTATAAATCACTAATAAATTGTCGGAATCATCAATAAACATTATAATGATGGCAGCACCCAATTTCATTGTCGACATAAGAATGTCTGTAATAGCAAAAAACCACATTTCTTCACGAGCATTAATTACAGCATTGTAAGGTATCGTAAAGAATGTGATCATTGTTGTAATAATTATAATATGATAGGTTTTTATTACTATATCAATTCTGTCTTCTGGTATGTTCAAAAAACCATTGAAAAGAAGAGGCTGGATGCTTAAAAATAATATTATCAATGTAAGCGCCATCAAAAGATGCAACATGACCCCTGAATTAAATATTTGTTGTATTTCTTGATCATTGCCTTTACCTATAGCTATTGATAAGAAACGCTGTGTTGATAGTAATAAAGCTCCATTGAGAAACGACAACATTGCTACGACTCCACCAATAAGACTAAATAAGCCAAAATCAACATCACCTAAAATTTGAAGCGTAATTCTAGTTGTTATGAATGCAACTAGTGTATTCACTATTATTTTCCCATATAGTGCCGCGATGTTAATTACTATTTTTTTTACATGACTACTCATGCGGAAATGCGTTATTGATTTAAAATAACCCCATACTTTCCAACATCTCCTCCACCTTCTTCCAATCCACATAGGGCTCTCCCTCTTCCGGGAATATCAACGGGCAACCTAAGGCCCGGTCATCAATGTAGAGGTCGCCATGAGCCTTGGGTGAGGAGGTCCAGCTTTGCTGGCCGGGGTTGGTTTGTATACCGGCTAAGGGGATGTCGCGTTCCTTGAACCAGTTGAGGGCTTCGGTAAGGGTTTGGTTGCGTTTTTTACGGTCATCGCAACGCATGGTGAAGAGGATGAGCCGGTGTCCGGCATCGGCCAGGTTGCGCAATACCGGTGTAGCGCCGATTTCCTTGCCTATGGCCGGATAGGCGTGGCTTACACAGGTGCCGTCAAAGTCGATTACAATGTCCATATAATTTAGGCGTCTTATTCTTGAGCTGTTTCTTCGTAATATTTGCCGTAGTACTTGCCGTAATATTTATAGGCGTAGTAGGCGGTGTAATAACCTAACCATTTTTCACGTTCTACGCCATTGACAACAACGCCCAGGTTGGTCAATTTTTTCTCGGCATGCAGGTCGTTGATGCCGGTGACCTGGTCCTTTGAGGTGTAGTTCTGCCGTACGACATAGAGGGATACATCGGCATAATGGTCGAGGATGGCGGCATCGCTGACCAGACCTATGGGAGGGGTGTCGACAATAATATAATCATATTGGAGCTGGAGGCTCTTGAAGAGCTGGGGCAGGAGGGCGCCCTGCAACAATTCCTGGGGGTTGGGGGCTATGTGCCCGCAGGTGATGATATCCAATCCTTCTACCTCTTCTACCGGACGGATGACCTGTGGCAGGGAGGCCTGGCCGGCTAAGTAGTCGCTTAAGCCTTTTTCATTGTTTATGCCGAAGGCCTTGTGTAGCCCCGGTTTGCGGAGGTCGAAGCCCAGTACGATGGCCTTTTTGCCTAAGGAGGCGAAGGCGATGCCCAGGTTGGCCGATAGCAAGGACTTGCCCTCGCCGCTAATGCTGGAGGTGACCAGTATGGTCTTTACCCCGCCGCCGGCCTGCATAAAGCTGATATTGGTGCGCAGGGTACGCAGGTCTTCTACATAGCGCTTGTCTATACCCCTTGCGGAGATTAATTTATTGGCCTGGGCGAGCAGGGCTATTTCACCTACCACCGGTACTTTCAGCAGACGGTTCAGTTCGCTCTTGGAGTTGAGCTTGTCATTGAAAAAATCTTTAATATAAAGGATGCCGACAGGGATGCAGAGCCCGAGGAGGAATAAGCCGGCTAAAATGAATTTACCACGGGGAGCCACAGGGCCCAAACTACTGCGGGCTGCATCTATTATCCGGCTGTCCGGCACGGTAGCGGCGTAGGCAATGGCGGTTTCCTCGCGTTTGGAGAGCAGGTAAACGTAGAGCTGGTTCTTGATTTCCTTTTGCCGGGTGACGTCTACCAGTTCGCGTTCTTTGCGGGGGACAGAGCGGATGAAGCGCTCCAGCCGCAGGTTTTCTTCTTTTAATTTATTATCCTTGATTTGCAGGCTGCTGCGCAGGGTCTTGATGTTGTCCAAGATGTTGCGCTTGAGGTGGCTGATCTCATCGGTCAGGGCCTGGACCATGGGGTTGGCCGGTTTCATGGTGTGGAGGGCCTTGGCGCGTTCGGTCTCCGCGGCGGTGAGTTGTCCGATTAGGGCAAGGAGGGTAGGGTCACTGATGCCTAAGGTGGCCGGCACGCTGGATTGCTGACTGGACAGGACATAGGCCTCTATTTGGTGCAGGATGTCTAATTGTATGGCCACCGTGCTTAGCTCCAGGTCGTTTGTTTGTACGGACTGCAGGAAGAGTTGTGACTCGGCGCCTATATCGGTAATATGTTCTTCGGTTTTGTAATTTTCTACTTTCTTTTCGGCGCTTTCCAGGTCTGCGGAAATCAGCTGGAGCCGGTCGTCTATGAAGTTGATGGTGGCGCCGGCCAGGGCGTTTTTGTCGGCAATGGCGGCCTTGTTATAGGCGGCAATCAGGCAGTTGAGGATATCCATGCCCCGTTGGGGTTTGGGGCTGCGCAGCGACAGGTTGATAACGGCGCTTCCTTTTTTGGCGGTGCTTACATTGATGCTGTTCCGTATCCACTCTACGGTCGCCTTAAAAGGAGCGATGTGTACCGTCAGGCAGGTATTGGGGTCCCATGTGCTGGCCAGTTCGGTGTTGACCGAGGTGCGCAAGCTGCCATAACGGGCGTTGGTAATGAGGGCTTCGTGGGGATAACGCTGTCCGTCAATGATCAGGTGCTCGCCTTGCAGGTAGACTTCTAAGGGGGCGTCATAGGTGTTTTCCCCTTCGGTCACTAATTCGATTTTTACCGGCGATTCTTCATAGAGGATATGATGGCGCAAGCCCTTGCGTATGCTGTAGGAGACCTGAAGGTTGAGTTGGCGTACCACATCTTCCATCAGGGTGTAGGAGTGGATGATCTCAATTTCATTGTCTATATTTTTCTGTGAGCCGAAGAGGTCCAATTCTTCCAGGATGTTGATGCCACCGCTTCCACCCGCTTTGTCGTTTTTAATCAATACACTGGCCGTAATGTCATACTGTTTTGGCGTAAAAAAAAGATAGACGGCTCCGATCGCAAGGCAGGTGGCCACGGCAGCCACAAACCATTTCCAATAGGAGAGGTATTTGAACAGTAGGCGTTTGATGTCTATGGGCGCTTCTTCGTTGGGCAATTGGGCGTCTGTAGTCTGGTCAATCATAAAGTGGTTGTTATTTGAAGGTGTTGAAAATCAATACGAGCAGGGTGAGGCTGCTGATCACGATAGGGGTGAGCTGGTAAATGCGGTCGGTGGAGGTAATCTTACCGGCAGTGGACTCTACATACACCACATCTCCGGAGTGGAGGTAGTAATAAGGAGAGTCGAAGATATCACGCTGGGTCATATCCACGCGGGCAAACTGGCGTTGGCCGTCTACTTCACGGATGATTAATACATTCTTGCGCTTGCCGTAGATACTCATATCACCTCCCATAGCTATGAGTTGTGGTATGGTAATCAATTCATTGGGGATGGTGTACACCGCAGGCCGAGCCACCTCGCCCATCAGGGTTACCTGGTAGTTGGCTATGCGTACACTCACCGAGGGAGACTCCAGGTATTGCTGGAGTTGCCCGGTAAGCAGGGCGCTGACTTCTTTGGAGCTCATGCCGGCCACCTGTACCTTACCGATCAGCGGGAGGTTGATAGCGCCGGTGGCGTCTACGGTAAAGCCTATAATGGGGTTAGGGGCTATGGTGGTATTGTTTTGTTGCTGTGCTTGATATACGCCCCTATAGCTTTCCGGATTGAACATTTCATTGGCCTCCTTGTTGAGGCTGCTGACGGTGATGGACAGAATATCATCCGGCTTGATGCGGGGTATATACTGTTCCTGCATCCGGCTAATGGCCTCGTCTGTTTCCGGGGTCAGGGCTTGAAAGTACGTGATCTTTTTGGTAGAAACGCAGGATAGACAAACTATTCCTAATAGTAAAATAATCAGGTTTTTTCGCTGTGATTTCATTAAGGTTAAATTGTGTGTTATTATAAAGTTTCACCTCGTCGCTCCCAATGGAGCAACCAAATTAAGTGCAAACAGCGGGCAAATGTACGCCTTTTATTTGGTTTCTTCAAGCTTTTTGGTTGAAATCAATAGCTTGTCGGGAGAAATCAACAGCCTTACACCCAGTGTATCTATACTGACGGCCACCTTGCGGAGACCTTGAATTTCTGTTAAAATACCGCTGATGCCTTTTAGCGGCCCATCCGTAACTGTTACGGGCTGTCCTATAGCCAGTGTTCCGTGATGTATGCTTAGTTCCGGCACGCCCTGCTCAAGACGGTAAATAATCATCATTTCCTCCTCCCTGACAATGGCCGGCTGTTGTTCGAATTTCACGACACCTACAATGTTGGATTCGCGGACGGCCATCGCTATATCCGCCTCACTGCAGTAGATGAACAGGTAGGATTTGAACAGGGGTTCTGTGACCTTCTTTTTCCGGTCACTCCATTGTTTAAGGGTGGTCATACTGGGTAAATAAACGCCATAGCCCTTCGCGTTTAACGCTTCAAAGGCGCGTTTTTCGGCCCTCGGTTTGGTATACAATACCATCCAGCGGTGACCTTCTTTTTGAGGAAATCTCTTTAGAAAAATACTAATCAAATGAAAAAACAGTTTGTTAAGATTGGTTAAGTTGTAAGGCGGAACAAATGTAGGCATAAAAAAAATCCTAACCAAAAAAAGGTCAGGATTTTTAGAGGGATGTAACCGGTTGCCTTACGGCATTTTTTTCTTCCAACTGTAGTAGCCCACTATCGATGCTATGGTATAGCATAAGAAGAGGAAGGCCGTGGGGTAGAGGCCACGCCAGCTATACAGGCTCATGGATATGGTGTTGACAACGATCCAGACCCACCATTGTTCAATGATTTTATGGGCCAGCATCCAGGTCGCTACAATGCTCAGCGCCGTGGTCAGGGCGTCGCCCAGGGGAACGGGGGAGTCTGTAAAGTTCCACAGGAGGTAGGCCATGATACCGAAGAGGAGGGTGGTGGCCGCTAAAAGTTTAATGAATAATGAATAGTGAATAGTGAATAATGAGGAGGGGATATTTTCCGCTTTAACTTCGTTGAGCGCATCGGTTCGGTTCCGGCTCCAGAGGATCCAGCCGTATATGGAGGCGATGAGGTAATAAACGTTCAGCCCCATGTCGGCATAAAATTTGGCCTGGAAGAATACATAAACATAAATGGCGGAGGAGATGAAGCCCACCAGCCACATAATCCGGTTTTGTTTGATCTCCAGGAAAATGTATAGTAGAGATAGCGCTACACCCAGAATTTCTATGATCATTAGTCAATTTTTTTGTCTGTTAATTCTTGTTCAATTTGTTCCACTGTGGGTAATCTGCTTTTTATTTCTTCGGGGATCACATTTGTTAATATGTAATCAGCAATACCAATCGGCTTTTTTATATCTCTTAAAGAATATTCTACTTCAATTTTATCTTTGCTCTTACATAATAATAAACCTATGCTGGGATTGTCAAATTCTTTTTTTAATTGTGTGTCCACGGCCGATAAATAAAAATTCAATTTCCCTATATGTTCGGGTTTAAATTTTCCTGTTTTTAGTTCAATTACGATGAAACACCGTAACTCCAAATGGTAAAATAGCATGTCTATAAAATATTCCGTATGGTTAACATCTATTTTGTATTGTCTTCCTACAAACGCAAAACCTTTTCCAAGTGCTAATAAAAAATGTTCTATATGGATTATAAGTTGCTGCTCTACATCCCTTTCTTGAGCATTGGCTCTAAGTCCGGTGAAATCAAAATGATAAGGATCCTTTAATGTTTGTCCGGCTAAATCTGAAATGGGAGATGCTAATGTTTGGTTGAAATTACTGATTGCATTTCCTGCTTTCTTATAAAAATTTTGTTCAATTTGAATTTCAAGAATGTCTCTGGACCACCCTTCTTTTATGCATGCTGTAGCATAGAATAAGGCTTCTTTCGTGTTTTTTATTTTTGAAATAATCAATCTGTTATGCCCCCATGGAATTTGTGCCACAGCTTGTGGCACAAATTTGAAGTCAGTCGAATAAAATAAGAACCATTGTCGTATAGCATATAAGTTTCTTCGAGAGAAACCCTTGACTTCCGGAAATGCTATTTTTAGATCAATTGATAACTGCTCAATTAAGGCTTGCCCCCAGTTTGCATTTTTTTCTTTTTCTACGATTTCTTTTCCAAGTTCCCAATAGAGTTGCAATAGTGCATTGTTGGCTGATATCGCAACAGTTAGGCGACCTTGTAGTATTTTACTTTTGATATCGGAAAGCCAATTCCGATAATCCTTTTGCAGAGAAATATCCATATTTAATAAGAGTTTTATAAGACAAAGCTTAATGGCTCTGCAAATGTAGAATATTAAACCGGGTTTTCAAAGCAATTTATAACTTTACCCCCATCTTCACCACAAAATTGGCCGGGGCCTGTGGGAAGAACCGCCGGTCCTGGAAGTCCGCCGATCCGTCGGTGAATACGGCGCGGTAGTTGACAAAGGCCGAAGTCGAGTAGTTGATGTTGAAAAAATTATTGACCAACAGTTGGGCAAAGCAGCTTGTTTTGCCGAGGCTGAAATCATAGGCGGCATTGAAGTTGAAGGGGAAGTAGGCTTCAATCTGCCGGTCGGCCGAGCCGGTGTTGTCATAATACTGCCGGCCTACATATTTGCCGGTCACAGTCAGTGTCAGGCCTTGCAGGGGCATGATGCGCAGGCTGAGGGCGCCCACTGCAGAGGGTGAATAGGCAATGGTTGTTTCAGCGAAATACTCCGCCCGCTGGCCTATCCAAACGCTTTGTGAGGCGTCGGCATATTCATCGACATAGTTGGTGTAGTCTTTGAGTTTGTTTTTGCTGAGGCTGAGGTTGCCTTCGAGTTCTACCGCCTTGGAGAAACGTACCGTAGCGCTGAGTTCCACTCCCATGCGGTAACTCTGGTCTACATTTTCCATGATAGGGCGGTAGGCGTCATTGACCCGGCCCGTGGCTACAATCTGGTTGTTGTAGTGCATGTAGTAAAGGTTGACGCCCAATGTGGCGACATCATTGTAAAACAAGTAGCCGGCCTCGTAGTCATATAATTTTTCTGCCGACGGCGGGGTGCGGATACCGTTTTTTTCAGCGTCTTTCAGGTCGCTGCGATTGGGTTCGCGGTTCACCAGGGCAAAGGAGGCGTAAGCCCGGTGATGGTCTGCCGAAAACTGCAGGCCTGCCTGCGGATTCAAAAAGTTCCATGTGTAGGTGGTGTCGAGGAAGAGCTGGCCGCGCTCGTAGTAGTCGTCATCCAGGCCGTATAGCTTGAAATGTACGTGGCGGTACTGCAGGTCGGCATATACGGAGAGGTGTTTGTTGATCTCATAACCGGCCTTGGCAAAGCTGTTGAATTCACTTTTGGTGCCGGTGTTGTCATACCAGGGGCGGTTGTAGTCTACGTCTCCGGCATTGTATTGGGTCCAGAGCACGCGGCCGTAGTGGTCGCCCACGTAACGGCTTCCACCGGCCGAGAGATTGAGCTGCCACTTCTTATATTGGTAGAGGGCGGAAAAGTCCAGGCCATAGTAGTCGTTATCCAGTCCTTTGCGCCGTACCAGGTCGCTTTTTTTATAGGTGACGCCGTTGATTTGCTGGGCGGGGATACCGTATTTCGACAGGCTGGTGTTTTCTTTGTACTGTTCGTAGTATCCCAGTCCTTTGGTGTAGAATAATACGGTGTTCAGTTTCCAGCGTTGCCCCAGTTCCTGCAGGTAGTGCAGGTGTATATGGGTTTGGGTGTAGTTATCGCTTTCATTGTCATAGAAGCGTACGTTGCCCTGCTGGTCATAGTACAAGCCGGACATGTTGTAACGCCGGTTGGTTTCCAGGGAGTCATAGGGTACGCCGTCGAAGGTGAGCATGGTATGTTGCTCGCCATAGAGCAGCGTGGCTTTAATGGTTTGGGTCTTGCCTTTGAATACGCCGGCCAGTCTTGCGCTTTGCTGGTTGGTGCCGCTGCGTTCCAGGTAGCCCTCGCTGCCGGTGCGGGAGTAATTTCCTTCAAAGAATAATTTGTCGAATACCTGTCCGCTTCCTATCGATACGCCTGTATTCCATGAATTATAAGAGCCGTAATAGCCGTTGAAGGCTGCATAGGCCTTGCGGGAAGCCTCTCCGGTACCGATGTCCATAGCTCCGCCGAAGGCGGCCGTACCGAAGGCGGCGCTGCCGGCGCCACGTTGGAGGGTGATGCGTTTGGCCATCTCGCCTAAGCCCGGCATGTTGACCCAGAATACGGTCTGGCTTTCGGCGTCATTCAGCGGTATGCCGTCAATGCTGATATTGGTACGGCTGGGATCGCTGCCCCTGATGCGAAAACTGGTGCTGCCCATGCCGGTGCCGTTGTCGGAATAGGAGACGACCGAGGGCATGAGTTCCAGCAGGTAGGGGATTTCTTTGGCTCCCGGCTTGTCTTCTTGTGTAGGGAAGCGGAGGTCTATGGACAGGTCTTGTTTGGCCGCCGGGAGGTTGGCGTTGATCAGGATGCTGTCAAGTTGCCGCACTGAATTTTGTGTTTGTTGCTGGGCCGGCAGGGCGGCGCCTGCAGCTACTACGGATAAAAGGGTTAAAAGTACCTTTTTCATTGGATTTAATTAATTATTAATTGTTAAACATTAATTTAAGCCAACAATAAAAGGGGGAATGAATGAAAATGCTTACTCTTTTCCTACGCCGGCATTACCCGGATCAGGTTCGAGGGTATAATCTCAGCCTACGCGAGGTAGGCACCCCTAATTTGTGTTGCGGGTGCAAAGGTAAGAAAAAATAGTGAATAGTGAATAATGAATAGTGAATAATGAAAAGCAATGCCAAAAATGTTGATAGTTATATTGTTGTATTGGGTGGCTCTTTTCCTGTTTCTCTCACTGTGTTTTTTCAAAATAAAAAAGCGCACCGGTTAGGGTGCGCTATAGTTTTGTGGTAGAGTCGCTTATTTCTTGATCGTCTGTTTGAATTCTTTTTCTCCGGCCAGTACCTCCTTATCGGTGTCGTAGTGCGGATGGTACTTGCCGGCCGGCATATCGGCCATGGCGGCCTGGTTGCAGGAGTGGGCCACGTCGGTATAGTCGGTGGCGGCGGTATTGATCGCCGAGGCGGCAATGTCTACCAGGGCGCCGAGTAGACCGCCGGCGCCGGAACTGATTGAAGTGTCATAGGTGATGGTACCCTTGCGTTCAAATATGGCGTTGTCGGTTTTGGTAGAACGCAGGTTGTATGCCACTGTCACTGTCACGGTACTGCCTATGGCTGATTTCTTCCAATCGCTGATGGTGGTGAAGAGTACCGCATCGGCGCCCAGCACTTCGCGGAATTTTTCCAGCGGGGCGTTGATGAACATCTCGGAGTCATAAGCGCTCTCAGATTTGAACAGTTCCATACACAGGAAAGGGGAGATAACATAGTAGCCTCTTTCACAGATCACCTGCGGTACGGTAAGGTAGAAAAATTCTTTGGCTTCTACGTTATTGGTGCTGTTAATGGGGGGCATGATGGCGATGGTTACCGGCTGTTCCGTATAAACGCCGGTATAAGCAGTTCCTTTAGTGATAGTGGAAGGCGTGGTGCATGATTGCGCCACTGCGGCTGCTATACATAGTATAATAATGATCTTTTTCATTCTGATTCCAGTTGTTTAATGATACGTTCAACAAAAACGGCCGATTCGGGGTAGAGGGCTACTTCCATTTTCAGCAGGTCGAGCCCTTCTTTGGTTTTTCCGCGCTTCACAAGCATATAGCCGTAGTCGGCGCAAATGCCGGGAGGCGGAACTTTGCGTGTGCCGGTGGGGTTGTCGATCATCCGCTGGAATGCCTGTAACATGGCTTCTTCGTCTGCAGCCGTATTGTTCTTGACGTATTTATAGGCCGTTTCGTTGTACTTGTCCCAGTTATACAGGGTGGTTACCTGTGGTGTACAGGCGCCCAGCAGCAGGAGGCAGCCTGTAAGTAAAAGTAATTTTCTCATTAAGGTAATTTTATTTGTTTGGTTTCTTGTACGCCAACTACAATGTCTTTTTCAAACAGTACTTTTCCCCGGTAAACCACCTTGAGGTGGCGGGTGCCGTTTTTAATGGCATAGATGTCTCCTTTTACCGTGTACTTGCCAATCTGGTTGACTTTAGCGGTAAAGGCCGCAGCATCGTCAATGTAGACTTCCACCCCTTCTTTGTATGCGGTATTGCCGCCCTGGATGAACTGGAGGTAGCTTTCGCTTTCCACTCCTCCGCTGTGGCTGACGTTACCGACCTTGCAGCCGGTGAACAGCAGGGGGATTAGTGCAATCAGTGCGATGATTTTTTTCATTGTTTGTCCTCCTCAATATAATAATTGGCTAAGTTGTTTGCATCAATGGCGCCTGTAGTGAATTCTACCAGTGAAAATTCGTCATTGGCCGTTTCGCCGCCGGTAAAGGTGATTTTCACCTTGCCGGCTGTTTTGCCGGGCAGGTTCATCATCATGCCGGTCTGCGGGTTTTTTACGGAGCGGCCTTTTTCTTTCACAATAAAGCTGTCTCCCACGGTCAACCCCTGGCTCTTGCCGCCTGATATATAGGTTTCGCCGTCTTCCACGGCCAGGAAATAGGCTTTCCAGGGCCGGTCCATACAGTTGTTGATAATGTTTTCGGTGAGCTGGGAAATAGCACCGGAGATGGCTTTATCACTCAGGGTAGCATCATAATCTGCGGAACCGCCAAAACCCATCGTGGTTTTGGAAGTCATTTCCGCTTCGCCCTTGGCTTCTTCGGAGTATATGATCTGTCCGGTAGATACGTCGATCAGGCGTATGCTCACCGTTGCTTCTACGGTCTGTGTCTTGGCCCGGGAAAAGAGGGTTACGTCTCCGGTGTTCTTACGCCCGAACTGGGTGATGGAACCTACGATAATGTAATCGGCCCCGACTTTGGAGAAATCTTCCTTGGCGCCGGCTTCATTTTGAACATCAGTCTGGTCGGCCCGTTCCAACAAAATGAATTTTCCGGTGGAAACCAGCCGGGCGGATAGAATGTCCAGCGCCTGTTTGGCCATAGGATCGTTCTTTTTGTCGTAGAAGATACCTTTTCCGTATTGTGTTTCATTAGAGAAACGGGTAATGGCCACTTTCCGTTTAAGGCCTTTTTCCTTATTGGCCGCCGGCGCCTGTACCTGGGCTTCCACCTCGGTACGGGTGTTTTGTGCCGGCAGGCTGCAGGGGAGCAGCGCCAGCGCTAAAAAAGAGATAATGAAATGTTTCATAGAAAGATATTATTTATACAAATGTAAGTATAATATCTTGAATTAGCAGCCGTAGGTTGTTAATTTTTATTGCCTTTGGCGCACGGCTTCAAATAAAATTACCGCAGTGGCGGCGCTTACGTTAAGTGATTGTATTTCGCCATTTAACGGTATTTTTACCTGCTCGTCACAAAGCTTAAGCAGCCCTTCGGAGATGCCGGTGTCTTCGGATCCCATAATAAGGGCCGTTGGTTTTTTGAGGTCGCAATGGTACAGGCTTGAGGCGGCCTTTTCTGTGGCGGCTACGAGTTGGAGTCCGCTATCTTTAAGGTAGTACACAGCTGTCCGCAGATTGGGCACCCGGCAAACGGGAATGCGGTTAAGCGCCCCGGCCGAGGTCTTGAGCGCATCGGCATTAATGGGGGCGGCGCCTTTGGCGGGCACAACCAACGCATGTACCCCGGCGCATTCGGCAGAACGGGCAATGGCGCCGAAATTGCGGACATCGGTCACCCCGTCCAGCAGCAGCACCAGCGGTGTTTCTCCCTTTTCTATGATGCCGGGAACTATTTCCTCCAGGCTAACATAGGGGATCATGGAAATAAAAGCCGCTACCCCTTGGTGGGTGGCGGGCGTAAGGCTGTTCAGCTTTTCTATGGGTACAAACTGGTAGGCTATGTTTTTTTCCTGCAGTAATTCCAGCAGGGCGCGGAACAAGTCGCCTTCAAGTCCCGTTTTAATGAGTACGCGTTCTACTTCTCGACCGGCTTGTATGGCTTCCATAATAGGCCGCAGTCCTATGACCAGGTTGTCGGGCGTTTTTACCTGTTTCGGTGTTTTCTTATATTGATATACTTGCTTTTTCATTCTTCGTTAATCATTATTCATTAATTAATATCTCCCATTCATAGAGCTTGCGTTCCAGGGCGGTTTTGATTTTGTTGTAATGCTGGAAAAAGGCGTCATCGATGCTGTGTCCGTCGGGTGCGGCCAATAACTTGTCTTGTTCGGCTATTTGTTGCTCGAGTTCGGCAATTTCTTTTTCCACCGCTTCAATTTCGTTTTTGAGTTTACGGGCCTTGCGCTCCTGTTCTTTTTTCAGGCGGCGTTCTTCTTCGGCGCTGAGGGTGGGTGCGGATGCTGCATCCTGCGCCGGGTGCTTATCCCTTGTCTTTTCTGTTGCCGTTACCGGCGCTTTGCGCTCCAGTTCCCGGAGGTTTTCCAGCTTACGGCGCTGCAGGAAGTCCGTAATGCCGCCGAGATGTTCTTTCACCTTGCCGTCGCGGAATTCATAGATCTTGTCCACCAGCCCGTCTAAAAATTCACGGTCATGCGATACCACCAGCAGGGTGCCGTCATAGGCTGCAACGGCCTTTTTTAGAATATCCTTGGAGCGCATATCCATGTGGTTGGTCGGCTCGTCAAGGGCCAGCAGGTTATAGGGTTGGAGCATGAGCTTGGCCATGGCCAGGCGTGAGCGCTCACCGCCGCTAAGTACCTTTACTTTTTTATCAATATCTTCGCCGCGGAAGAGAAAGGCGCCGAGAATATCACGGAGTTTAGTGCGGATATCACCCACGGCTACCCGGTCAAGCGTATCAAATACAGTAGCCTCCGGATCCATGATCTCATCCTGGTTCTGGGCGAAATAACCGGTTTCCACGTTATGCCCCAGCTTCACTTCACCGGCCTCATAGCCCAAATCGCCCACGGCAATGCGGAGCATGGTGGTTTTACCTTCGCCGTTACGTCCTACAAAAGCCACTTTCTCGCCTCGCTCTATATGGATGTCGGCATCACGGAAGATGGTATGTTCGCCATAGCGTTTCATTACTTCTTTGGCCGTGAGTACAATCTGTCCGGAGCGTGGAGCGGGGGGGAATTTCATGTGCAGGGCGGCGTTGTCTTCATCGTCAATTTCTATGCGGTCGATTTTTTCCAGTTGTTTGACGCGTGATTGCACCTGGTTGGACTTTGATGGTTTGTAGCGGAAGCGTTCAATGAATTCTTCCGTCTTTTCTATCATCCGCTGTTGGTTCTCAAAGGCGGCCATTTGCTGTTCGCGGCGTTCGCGGCGCAGGACCACATACTTTGAGTAGGCGACTTTGTAGTCATAGGCCTTCCCCAACAGGAGCTCTATGGTCCGGTTAGTCACGGAATCAAGCAGGGCGCGGTCGTGTGATATGAGTACTACGGAGCCGTTATAATCTTTCAGGTAGTCTTCCAGCCATTGTATGGATTCAATATCGAGGTGGTTGGTAGGCTCATCGAGGAGCAGCAGCTGCGGACGCTGTAATAATATTTTCGCCAGCTCTATGCGCATACGCCATCCGCCGCTGAATTCGGAGGTCGGACGGTCGAAATCTTCGCGCTTGAAGCCAAGCCCGAGCAGGGTGCGTTCCGCATCACCTTGTTGGTTGTCTCCGCCGAATACGTGGTACTGGTCATTGACATCGTTCAGCCGGATGATCAGCTTGTGGTAGTCCTCCGATTCATAGTCCGTACGTTCTGCCAGTTCCTGCGTAATGCGTGTTATTTTGTGTTGTAGCTCCTGCAGGCGGGCAAAGGCGGTAAGCGCTTCTTCTATAACACTTTTTCCGTCGCTTACGGCCATTTGCTGCGGCAGGTAGCCAAGGGTATAATCATTAGGTATGGCGATCTGCCCGGAGGTGGGTGTCCGCAGGCCTGCCAGGATTTTGAGCAGGGTGGATTTGCCCGCGCCGTTTTTGCCTACGAGGCCTATGCGGTCGCGTGTGCCGATTGCAAACGAGACATCGTTGAAGAGCGTGAAACCGCCGAATTCTACGGTAAGATTATTGATAGAAACCATAATGGCGGCAAAGGTACGAAAAAAAAGTGACTAAGTGACTAAGAAATCAGGCGTCTCCGTGCAGCAGCTTCTTCTGCCGCCAAAGCAGGCCTGTGGCTACGATGGCCGATAGGCCGTCGGAGAAAGGCAGTGCGAGCCAGATGCCGGTGATTCCGCCGAGGAGGGAGCCTATGTACAAGGCCGGCGCCAGAAACAGCACCTGTCTTGAGAGACTGAGGAAAATAGCCTGCCGGGCTTTACCTATGGCTTGGAAAAACTGTCCCGTTACAATCTGAAAACCTACGATGGGGAATAAGATAAAGGTCATCCGGATAGCATGTGTCGCCATGTCTACCATTGTTTCATCAGAGGAAAAGACCCCGGCCATCAGGCGCGGAAGAGACATGGCCATCACAAAGCCAAAACAGGTGACTATAGAGGCGGCTTTGACCGTTAATGTAAAGGCCTCCTTCATGCGTTTGGTCCGTCCGGCTCCATAGTTGTAGCCTACAATGGGTTGCATGCCCTGGCAAAGGCCGAAAACAATCATCACCACCATCATTCCGTAAGCGCCGATGATGCCGTAAACGCCAAGGGCCAGGTCGCCGCCGTGTTTTAAAAGCAGCTGGTTGAGTTCTATATTGATGGCGCTGCTGGCCGCATTCACCAGAAAGGGGGCCATACCTATGGAAAGGATGTTGCGTACAATGCGTCGTTCGAACTGAAAGGCATGGCGGTGGTAGCGCAGAAAAGAAGACTTCCGGAAGAAATGCTCCATAGCATAAATTCCGCTGACGGACATGGAGATCAGGGTGGCCCAGGCGGCCCCGCGTATGCCCATGTCAAAGCCGAAGATGAAGATGGCGTCAAGGAGGGCATTAAGGAGGGCGCCTACCAGGATCACGCGCATGGATTTTCCGGGATAGCCCGTAGAACGCATCATGCTGGCGTGGCCAAAGGCCAGGGAGGTCATCAGGGTGCCAGGAAGTACGATCTGCAGGTATTCTTTGGCATAGGGTATGGTTTGCTGCGTTCCACCGAACAAGACCAGCAGGGGGTCCAGAAAGATGATGGATAGGCAGACCACCGTACCGGAAATGCACAACAGCATGACCAGGCTGTGGGCCAGTATTTTTTCCGCCCAGCGGAGGTCTTTCATGCCCAAAACGATGGAGACGCGGGTAGAGGCGCCGACCCCGACCAGTGTGCCGAAGGCCTGTAAGAGTACCATCAGCGGAAACGTCAGGGTAAGTCCGGAAATGGCCATAGCGCCCACGCCCTGGCCGATGAATATGCGGTCTACAATATTGTACAAGGCCATAACCAGTGAACTGACGATGGCCGGTAAAGCATATTGCCGCAATAGTTTGCTTATTTTTTCCGTTTCAAGGGCGTGAGGGGTTTCTTGCATAAGGGTGCAAAGGTAGTGTTTAATGCCCGAAAGTGCAAAAGCGGCTATATAGTATTTTTGCCGTACTTTCGCTTCCTTAGCCACATAAAGAGCCCGCCAAAAAGTAATACCGCCAGTGGCGGCACGAGTGTGTTAACGGCTACCCAAAGCGAGCGGTGTAGCCGGATTTCCCGCTTGTCGAGCAGGCGCAATTCCCATTCGCGGCGGCGTAGTTGAAGGAGTTGTTCATCGCCCAGCAGATAATAAGCCATGTTTTTTACCAGGTTTTTATTGCCGAACTGTACGCTGGTGTATTTGTCAAAACCGAGGGGGAGTATACGGGTGCCGTCGGCACGGCGGACGACTTCGTTGCGGATGATATCGCCATCGGATACGATAATCATTTTGCTGGGCTTACTGCCGGCCGCAAAAGTGAAAGGCTGTCCGTTGTTGTATTGACCGAGCGGGCGGTTCCGGAAGGCGGAAGGAAATTCACCCTCCATCAGCAAGGCCACAGGCAGGAACGATTGATTGAAGCGGGCAGGGTCATTTTGTTGTGAGATTTCGGTCAGACTGATGCGGAAAGGCACCTGCTGGGTATGGGAGTACTGCGAACTGTGCAATAGGAATTCTTTGACAATGCCGGGATGGGCGTTGACGGTGTCGATACTGCCGGGATATTGCGACATAACGAGGTTGAGCCCACGGGTAATGTCATTATAGGGCGGGGCGTTTAACAGCGGATAATAGGTCCAGGGCGAGGGCTGCCACCGGGCCGTTTGTCCTGCAGGGGCTATGTTCACAGGCAGAAAGGAGCATTGCAGGTCCTGGATAACATCCGGGTTGATGCGTGCGCCGTAGTGAAAGAGCTGTTCTTCCAGCTGGTGCCCGGCCGCCAATGCAAAGGTATAGAAGCCGTTTGCCAGCGAGTCATGGTGGACGTGCACTTCATCAATGAACCAGGCCACGCGGCCGCCTTGCATGATGTACTGGTCTACGACTAATTTGTCTGCCTCGCTCCATGCTTGCATGGGTTTGGCAATAATGACCAGGTCGTAGCGGTCCAGGATACCCACGCGTCCAAAAGGAATTACGCGGTCAATGTGGCAAAAGCCGCCCAATTCCTTGGTGATGTCGCCGGTTTCATATTCGTCAAGTTCTCCGTGCCCTTCTATGAACGCGACCTGGGGGCGCCGGGTCCGGCTGATCCGGGAGATGGCGCTGACCAGTTCATATTCTACATTCTGCTGGGCGATGAGAATGGCTGCTTCCGGATCTCGCTGGGCATCGTTTTGCAGGAAGTTGACGGGTATTTCACGGGTTGCTAAGACGAGTGAATCGCCTTCAGGCAGGGATAGGGTATAGCTGATCAGCGCGCCGGGGAAGAGGATACGTTCGCTGTTGCTGCCCCCTGTGTTTTCTTGTACGATAAAGGGGGAAAGGCCGCTCATTTGCAGGGCAGCATAAATTTTGTCCGGCTGCTCGCCGCCTGCTTCCTTGTCAATGTCTATGAATTCGTAGTGCAGATTTTGTCCGGCGTAGACTTTTAGTTCATCCAGTGTTTCGCGGATGGTTGTTTCTAGCTTGCGCATAGGGATGGGCATTTCGCCGTCAAGAAATACCCGTATGTAGCAGGTGCTGTTTAGTTCGCGCAGGGTGTTTTTACTGACGGATGTGATGGTATAGCGATGGTCCTCAGTAAGATCTATGCGGAAAAAGATATGTTGGGCGGCGAAATTAAGCGCAATGATAGCAGCGTATAAGATACCGGTGCGCAGGCTGCTGTTGCGCTTTTCGTTTTGCAGCACCCACCAGCTGAGGCTCAGGAAGAGGGTGATCAGGCTGAGAAAATACAGCAGGTCACGCGAGTCAATGACCCCACGGCTCATGGATGTATAATGTTCGTTGATGCCTAATCCCGGGATCCATGCGCTGCCGGTTAATTGCGCCAGCCCGTCAAATCCGCTGTATACAAAAAAGCAAGCTACGGCTGCTGCAATATAGGCTACAAGCTGGTTTACGGTAAGCGCCGAAGCCAGTATGCCTATGGCTGCATAGCCTGCTGCCAAACATAATAGTCCGAGGTAAGCGCCCCAGATTCCTCCGGCATCCAGATTGCCAGCCGGATTTCCGAGGCGGTAGATGCTGTAATAATATACCAGGGTAGGGAGCAGGGCCAAGGCGGCCAATAGCACTGCGGCGAGGTACTTGGCTATAATCAATTGTGTCTTGGAGAGAGGCTTGGTGAGCAGGAGTTCCAGGGTGCCGGATTTTTTTTCTTCGGCAAAGCTGCGCATGGTGACTGCGGGCAAGAGAAACAGAAAGACCCAGGGTGCAATGCTGAATAGCGTGTCGAGATTAGCGTAGCCACCGTCGAGCACATTGAATTCGCCCGGCCCTATCCACATGAACCAGGCATTCACCAGAAGGAATATAATGATGGTGAGGTAGCCGATGAGCGACGAAAAGAAGGCGCGGATTTCCTTTGTAAGCAGTGCGGTCATATAAAATAGTGAATAGTGAATAGTGAATAATGAAGCGGACTCACGAGCGGGAGGGGGGGGCTTTTTTTACCATTTCCAGGGCCACGCGGTTGGCGGCGCCGGGTTCGCCCAGTAATTTACGCAGGCTTGCATAGTTGTTCAGCAGGGCTTGTCGCTTACTGCCGCCGGGCAGGAGAGATTGCAACTCGGCCTGCATGTTGGCGGCATTCATGTCGTGCTGGAGCAGTTCGGTAACCACCGGCGCGTCCATGATCAGGTTGACCAGTGAGATGTATTTGGTTTTTACCAGCCGCTTGGCAATTTGGAAGGAGAGTTCATTGCCGCCATAGCACACCACCTGAGGGGTGCCTGCCAGCGCTGCTTCAAGGGTGGCGGTTCCGGAGGCGACAATCGCCGCATCCGACAAGGCCATCAGTGCGTAGGTCTGGTTGTATACAATGCCGAAATCCGTGCCCTGCAGGTATTTTTGATAAACTGCCGGGTCTATTGACGGGGCGCCGGCTACCACAAAGCGGTAGGCCGGGAACGTCCGGGCCAATGATAGTACGCGTGGCAGTACATAGTTGATTTCCATCAGGCGACTGCCGGCGAGTACGGCGATCAGCGGCTTGTCCTCATCCAGTCCATTGGCTTTGCAGAAAGCTGTCAAGGACGGGGTGCCGGCCAGCCGCTCGTCTACCATGTCTTTTAACGGGTTGCCGGTGTAGAAGGCCTCAATGCCCCATTTCTTGAAGTAATCGACTTCAAAGGGAAAGATGATGAACAGTTGGTCTACATATTTTTTCAGCCGGTGTACCCGTTTTTCTTTCCAGGCCCAGACCTTGGGGGCGATGTAGTAAAATACTTTGATGCCATGCTTTTTGGCAAATTTGGCCATTCTGAAGTTGAAGCCGGGATAGTCAATCAGGATCAGTACATCCGGCCGATTTTCCAGCAGGTCGCATTGACACTGGCGGAGATTGCGTGCCACGCTGCGCAGTTTCATCAGAACTTCCCAGAAACCCATAACGGCCGTTTCCTTGTAATGCTTTACCAATGTGCCGCCTTCGGCTGCCATGAGGTCGCCTCCCCAGAAACGGAAATGCGCCTGCGGATCAGCTTGTTTCAACCCTTGCATGAGCCGGCTGCCATGTAAGTCGCCCGATGCCTCTCCGGATATGATATAATAGTTCATAACTGCAAAGATAAGAAAAAAGAGACGAAGAGAATAATACAATAAAAAACGGCCCATCGTCAGATGAACCGTTTTTATCAATAGGATGTCCGCAGTTAATTATTTTACTGTGGCCATGTGTGAGATCAGTTCGAGCACCTTGTTAGAGTAGCCCCATTCGTTATCATACCATGCAACGAGTTTTACGAAGTTCGCATTCAACGCGATACCGGCTTTGGCATCGAATACTGAAGTGCGTTTTTCGTGAATGAAGTCGGTAGAAACCACTTCGTCTTCGGTATAGCCCAGTACGCCATTCAGTTCGCCATCAGCAGCGGCTTTCACGGCAGCTTTGATTTCTTCGTAGGTAGCGGCTTTTTCCAAACGGCAGGTCAGGTCAACAACAGACACGTCAACGGTAGGTACACGGAAGGACATACCGGTCAGCTTGCCTTTCAACTCGGGGATTACCACGCCTACAGCCTTGGCAGCGCCGGTGCTGGAGGGGATGATGTTGGCAGCAGCTGCACGTCCGCCGCGCCAGTCTTTGGCTGAGGGACCGTCTACGGTTTTCTGGGTGGCGGTAGTAGCGTGTACGGTGGTCATCAAACCTTCTACGATACCGAATTTGTCATTGATCACCTTAGCCAGGGGAGCCAGACAGTTGGTGGTGCAGGAGGCGTTGGAAACGATGGTTTCACCTTTATAGTTCTTGTGGTTAACACCGTATACAAACATGGGGGTGTCATCTTTTGAAGGAGCGGACATTACCACACGTTTTGCGCCGGCCTGGATATGGGCTTCGGCTTTTTCCTTGGTCAGGAACAAACCGGTAGATTCTACTACATATTCGGCGCCTACTTCATTCCATTTCAGGTTCGCAGGGTCTTTTTCAGCCGTTACGCGGATGGCTTGTCCGTTTACGACCAATTTGCCGTCTTTCACTTCGATAGTGCCTTTGAACTGGCCGTGTACCGAATCATAGCGGAGCATATATACCATGTAATCAACATCAATAAGGTCGTTGATGCCGACAACTTCAATGTCATTGCGTTCTTCCATGGCTGCACGGAATACCAAACGTCCGATGCGGCCAAATCCGTTAATACCAACTTTAATTTTTGCCATAATGCTATTAATTTTAATTATTGTTCATTTTTCAAGGGGCAAATTTAAGTATTTTTTACGAAAATTTATATCTTTGCAGATTAATAATTTGTAAACTTTCGACTATGTCAAGATCCATGACCGGTTACGGTAAGTCCGACTGTGTATTTAATAGTAAACAATACCTGATTGAAATCCGGTCTGTCAATAGTAAATCCCTGGATGTTAATATTAAAGTGCCGCCGGTGTTCCGGGAAAAAGAAGCGGAGCTGCGGGCTATATTGGGTAAGGTGGCGCAAAGGGGTAAGATAGATGTGTTTATGAACGTAGACGCCAAGAATGGAAAGGCGGTTACGGAAATTAATGCAGGGGTATTCAGTGCGCACATGGAACAATTGGAAGATATACTGTTTGAGTCAGGCATTAATGTGGATAAAACACAGTTAGTATCCAGTGTATTACGAATGCCGGATATCCTGAAGCAACCGCTGGAGGAAATGGACGAGGCGGAATGGGCGGCGGTGGAAAACTGCTTCAATATGGCATTGGCGTCTTTTGATGCTTTTCGGCGGGAAGAAGGGCAAATCATCATGAAGGATATTCTGGAACGCATTGCCGCCATAGCACAATTGTTGTTGCAGGTTGATGAGTATGAGCCACAACGTCTGGAAACTGTAAAACAACGGATTAAGGCAGGTCTGGATGCCCTCGTCAGTACGGATTATGACAAAAACCGCTTTGAGCAGGAGTTGATTTATTACATTGAGAAATTTGATATCACGGAAGAAAAGGTGCGCTTGAAACAACATTGCAGCTATTTCGAAGAGAGCGCCGGGGCGGAAGAAGCGCCGGGGCGGAAGCTGGGATTCATCGCCCAGGAAATAGGCCGTGAAATCAATACGATGGGCTCTAAGGCAAACCATGTCGAAATACAGAAGATTGTGGTGCGGATGAAAGATGAACTGGAAAAAGTAAAGGAACAACTCCTGAATGTGTTGTAGTTGGTTGTCGATTTGGTTATCTGTTTGCTCTAATCTCTTAATCTCTTAGTTTCTTACTCCCTTAGTTTCTTAATTACTTTCATATGAAGAACAAGGTCATCATATTTTCAGCCCCTTCCGGATCCGGTAAGACTACGTTGGTCAACTATTTGTTGGCGCGTTTTCCGCAATTGGAGTTTTCGGTGTCGGCGACAAGCCGTTCTCCGCGCGGGCAGGAGGTCGAAGGGCGTGATTATTTCTTTTTGACCGCGGAGGCCTTTGCGCAGCGGGTTAACCACGGTGATTTTGTGGAGTGGGAAGAGGTGTATCCCGGACTCTGTTATGGCACGTTGAACAGTGAGGTGGACCGAATTTGGAATAAAGGGCATGTCATCGCTTTTGATATTGATGTGCGCGGCGGAATGAATTTGAAAAAACGTTATGGAAGCCGGGCGTTGTCGATCTTTGTGCAGCCGCCTTCGGTAGAGGTGTTGCGGCAACGTTTGGAATCCAGGGGAACCGATACGCCGGAGGCTATTGGGAAGCGTTTGCGGAAGGCTGAAGAAGAGATGGCCTATGCCGCTCAATTTGATGAGGTGATTGTCAATGATGAGCTGGAGTTGGCCAAGGCTGAGGCGGAGCGGGTGATTGCCCAATTTTTAAAGGATTAAGATATCTAAAAATAAGGAGATTAGCGGGGGCGAAAATTAAAAATTAATATGATTTATTATGATAAATAACATCCGTACTTTTCTTACAAATAAATGGTTTAAATTCGGTGTGGTAGCGCTGTGTTACCTATTGTGGGTGATATGGCTTTCCAATTATTGGTGGTTGCTGGGTTTAGTCATTATTTTCGACCTTTATATTACTAAAAAGGTGAAATGGGCTTTTTGGAAAAAGCACTATAAGGAAGGGGAAAAGCACAACATGTGGTTGGATTGGCTGGACGCCATTATTTTTGCGCTGATCGCCGCTACGTTTATCCGGATGTATTTTTATGAGGCCTATATGATTCCTTCCGGCTCTATGGAACGGACGTTGATGACAGGGGATTATCTTTTTGTGAGTAAGTGGTATTACGGACCGCGAGTGCCGGAAACTCCGCTTTCGCTGCCTTTGGTGCATAATACGGCTCCCGGTACCCGTCTGCCTTCTTTCCTGACCTGGGTGAAGTGGGATTACCGCCGCCTGGCCGGCCGTAGTGAGGTGAAGCGTGATGATATTGTAGTTTTCGGTTTTCCGAATGGAGATACGGTGCTGACCCAACTGCCGGAAGCGGACTATCATGCCCTGGTACGCAGGGAAGGCCGGCGGAATATAATCGCTAATTATGGGCCGGTGACCGTACGTCCGGTGGACAAGAAAGATAACTATGTGAAGCGCTGCGTAGCGGTGGCCGGTGATACGCTGGAACTGCGCGAGGGGCGTGTCTGGGTGAATGGCCGTCAGCAAGATAATTTTTCCGGCCTGCAATATATTTATCATGTGGAAACCAACGGCAAGCACATTTCGGCGTCCGAACTGGAAGCTGCCGGGATAGAGCGGCCGGATGTACTCCGCTTTGATAATACCTTACCGGGATATGAAATGAACCTTACGGATGAAAAGGCGGAGCGGCTCCGCCAATTTCCGCAGGTGAAAAGGGTGGAACAGATGGTGGATTATTACCCGAGTATGCAGTATATTGATACCTGGAAGGATATTTTCCCCTTTTCGCCCCAATATACATGGAAGCGGGATACCTTTGGTCCCCTGTGGATTCCGGCTAAGGGCGCCTCGGTAGCCTTAACCGTTGACAATCTGCCTTTATACCGTCGTATCATTGAGATATATGAGCACAATACGCTGAGGGTGGCCGGGGATACTGTTTACATCAACGATGAAGTGGCTACGGCCTATACCTTCAAAATGAATTATTATTTCATGATGGGGGATAACCGCCATCATTCTTTAGACTCCCGTTATTTTGGGTTTGTTCCCGAAGACCATATCGTGGGGACGCCGTCGCTGGTCTGGATGTCGGTGGACAAGAATAAACCTTTCCCGCGGAATATCCGTTGGAACCGCTTGTTTAAGTTTCTGTAGCAGCGTTTTATCGTCTGAAAAACCAGTCTTTCTGACGTAATTTTTCTTCTTTCCGGCGGGCTACATATACTTTCTCGCCGGTTTCGGGATGGATGCCCGTATAAAACATGGCCGAAGAGAGGGTCATGGGCGTAGGCGTGAAGTCCTGCACCTGTTCGGGATGCATGGCGTTATGCCGGAGTCTTTTCGATAAGGCTTGCATATCCTGTTCATGGCAGCCGGGGTGGGAGGAGATAAAGTAGGGAATCAGTTGTAGCCGTTTGTTGAGCCGGTGGTTAAGCCGGTCGAATGCTGATTTTAATTGTTCGAATAGTTGGAAGGAGGGTTTACGCATGAGTTGCAGTACATGTTCTTCCGTGTGTTCCGGCGCTACTTTGAGCCGTCCGGACACATGGTGTTCCATCAAACAGCTAAAATAATTTTCTGCGGTTTTGTTGAAAAATCCTTTCTCACCCAGGAAGAGGTCATAACGGATACCGCTGCCCACAAAGGCCTTTTTGATACCCGGTACTTGTTCCACCTGTCGGTATAAGGAGAGCAGCCGGCTATGGTCCGTATTCAGGTTCTTGCATACGGAGGGGTGGAGGCAGGAGGCGCGCCGGCATTTATTGCACAAGGCTTCGTTAAGGCCTTTCATACCGTACATATTGGCCGACGGGCCGCCTATATCGCTAAGGTAGCCTTTGAAGCCGGGCATTGTAGTGACGAATTTGATTTCCTGCAGGATGGAGGCTTCGGAGCGGGATACGATATCTTTGCCCTGATGGGCGGCAATGGTGCAGAAGCTGCATCCGCCGAAACAGCCGCGGTGGAGATTGACCGAGAATTTGATCATCTCATAGGCGGGTATGGCTTTATCCTTGTAGCGAGGATGGGGCAGGCGTGTGTAGGGGAGGTTGAAAGAGGCGTCGATTTCCGCCTCGCTCATTGGCGGGTAGGGCGGGAAGACGGCAATGAAGGATGGGCCGGGCGTTGGCTGTACAGCCAGCTGTGTGGAGACCGGTTCAATAATTAAGGTCGGATGGGCCGCATTGGCCTCACGTTCCAGGAGCCGGAAATGTTCGGCGAAGGTTTTTTTACTTGCCTTGCATGCCTCAAAAGAGGGGAGGGTAAGTGATGGCTGTTGAGCGGTGAGTGAAGCGTGATTGGCGGCTGTGATTATCATCGCAGTTTGCGGAATGCCGGCTAAGGGCTCACGACGCTGCAGGCGCTGTACGATCTCAAGGATAGGCTGTTCTCCCATGCCGTATACCAGTATATCCGCTCCGCTTTCCTCCAGGATGGAGGGTCTGAGCGCATCGCTCCAGTAGTCATAATGCGTGGTACGGCGCAATGAGGCTTCAATGCCGCCGATAACCACCGGCACCGCCGGATAAAGTTGTTTTAGGATTTTGCTGTAAGTGGAGACCGCATAATCGGGGCGTTGTCCGGCCATACCGCCTGCGGTATAGGCATCGTCGCTGCGCAGCCGTTTGTTGGCCGTGTAATGGTTGACCATGCTGTCCATACAGCCCGAGGTGATGCCGAAAAACAGCCGCGGCTCGCCCAGTTTTCTGAAATCACGCAGGTCGTCACGCCAATTGGGCTGTGGTACTATGGCTACCCGCAGGCCTTGCGCTTCGAGCACGCGACCTATTACAGCCGCGCCGAAGGATGGGTGGTCGACATACGCATCGCCTGTAAACAGGATAATATCCAGGTAGTCCCAGCCCCTTGCCTCTACTTCTTTTTTTGAGGTCGGTAAAAAGGCGGGTTGTTTATCGGAGAAAGTTTTCAATGTTTTTGGCCGTTAGCTCCACCACGCGCTTGCGCGCTTCCATACTACCCCAGGCAATATGCGGGGTGAGGAGGAGTTGTTGTTTATTGATCACACTCAGGTAAGGATGGCCGGCGGGCAGCGGCTCCTGTTCGAATACGTCGATGGCGGCGCCGGCAATCAACTTCTCGTTGATGGCTTTGGCCAGCGCTGTTTCATTGATAATACCGCCGCGGCCCATATTGCATATAATGGCCGAGGGTTTCATCCGGGCCAGTTCGTCCGGTCCGATCAGGTTTCTGGTCCGCTCATTCAGGGGGGCGTGGATGGAAATGATATCGCTTTGCCGCAGCAGTTGCTCCAGCGGCAGGCAGGGATAGCCGGCTTGCGGGTTGTTTCCGGAAGTGGAGTAGTAGCTCACCTTGGCGCCGAAAGCCGTAGCCACTTCGGCCACCCGCTTTCCTATGGTTCCCATGCCTATGATGCCGAACTGTTTTCCGCTCAGTTCCCAGAATGTATGGCCGTAATTGGTGAAAATAGGACTGGCGGAATAAGCGCCGCTTTTAACATAGTGGTCGAAATAGGCCATGCCGCCCAATAGCCCGAGCAGGGCGGAAAAAGTTACCTGCACTACACTCTCGGTAGAGTAGCCGGCTACATTTTTCACCGTAATGCCTTTTTTTGCAGCATACTCCAGGTCTATGTTATTGGTACCGGTGGCGGTCACACAGATTAATTTCAGCAGGGGCGCGGCGTCCATTTCGGCCTGGCGAAGCTGAACCTTATTGGTGATCACAATCTCTGCCTCTTTGATCCGTCCGGCTGTTTCCGAAGCCTGCGTTGTGCCGTATACTTTTATGTTTCCAAGTTTCTCTAAGGCGCTTAGAGAAACATCTTTGCCAATGGTGTCGGCGTCAAGGAATAGGATGTTCATGATTGAAAATTAAAAGAAAGTGCAAAGATACGCTTTTTTAAACAATATGAGCCCGGGGTTAGCCAGGCTCATATTGGTTCTGTTTCGATAAAGAGCGGATTAAAGAGTGCCCAGGACAAGAGTCGAACTTGCACGCCGAAACCGGCGCTACCCCCTCAAAGTAGTGTGTCTACCAATTCCACCACCTGGGCAAACAGGAGTGCAAAGGTAGAAATTTTTTTTATACCTGCAAAAATATATGCAAAAGCATAGTGCCCTCGAATAAATAATGTATATTTGCAAGGATATTCCAATGTCATATGATCAGGCCCAATTTAACATATCCGGAAGCAATTTCATTTCTATTCAGTAGTTTGCCTATGTATCAGCAGGTGGGTAAGATCGCCTATAAGCCCAACCTGGATACCGCCGAGGCCTTTGACCACTATTTTGACTATCCGCACCGGCAGTTTAAGACGATTCATGTTGCGGGTACCAACGGCAAGGGCTCCGTATCGCATATGTTAGCCTCCATCCTGCAAAGCGCCGGTTATAAAGTGGGCTTGTTCACCTCGCCTCACCTAAAGGATTTCCGGGAGCGCATCCGGATTAACGGTAGTATGATTCCCGAAAAGGAAGTGGTAGACTTCGTATGGAAGCACCGGGAGAAGATAGAAGGATTGAAACCTTCTTTTTTTGAAATGACTTCGGCCCTGGCCTTTGCTTATTTCGCCCATCAGAAGGTGGATGTAGCCGTTATAGAAGTGGGCATGGGCGGCCGTTTGGATGCTACCAATGTTATACAGCCGCTGTTAAGTGTGATTACCAACATAGGCCTGGACCATATGGAGCACCTGGGGGATACCCTGGCTGCTATTGCCGGTGAGAAAGCCGGTATCATTAAGTCCGGCGTACCGGTAGTCGTAGGTGAAGGCGCGCCCGATACCGTTCCTGTTTTTACACAGAGGGCTGCCGGTTTGCAATCCCCTTTGTTTTTTGCGGACCGTACGTTTACGGTGCGCCAGGTAGACATGGAGGACGGAAAGCAGTGTTTTACGCTCTCGGCCATGGATGATTTATTTCCTTTTCAGCTGCGGACAGACCTCATGGGACATTACCAGCGGGCCAATATAGTCACGGTGATGACAGCCCTGAGGGTATTGCGCCATCAATCAAAAGCCAGGCGGAAACCCTTGCTGGAGATACCGGACCATGCCATATCGGAAGGCCTTGATCAGGTTATGATGCAGACCGGATTGCGGGGACGCTGGGAGGTGATAGGACAGAAGCCGCTGATTATTTGTGATACGGGACATAACGCCCATGGATTCAAAGAAAGCATGCCGCAATTGAAAGCGATGACCTGCCGGCGTTTGCATTTTGTTTTCGGTGTGGTAAATGATAAGGACCTGGATAGTATCCTGCCGCTGATGCCGGAGGATGCCTATTATTATTTTACGAAGGCAGACCTGGCGCGGGCTATGGATGCGCATGAACTGGCAAAAAGATGTACGGCATACGGACTGCGCGGCCAGATTGTGCAGACGGTGCCTAATGCAATACGGATAGCCCGTAGTAATGCATTGCCGGAGGATATTATTTTTGTGGGCGGTAGCAATTTTGTCGTCGCCGAGGCCTTGCCGGAGGACCATTCCCGATAATTTTTCTTGTGTAGTCAAATTCCCTAATCTCTATATAATGAAAAAAATACTTTCTATAACCTTAATTTCAGCGTGTATTATGGGTTGTACACAGCAACAACAGATTCCGGTTACTTATCCGGAAACTAAAAAGACAGATTATAAAGATGTTTATTTCGGCAAGGAAGTGGCAGACCCTTATCACTGGCTGGAAGATGACCGGTCGGAAGAAACGGCCCAATGGGTGCGGGCTGAAAATTCGGTAACATTTGATTATTTAGCCCGGATTCCTTTCAGGGAAAAAATTAAGGAACAATTGACGGCCATGTGGAATTATCCTCGCCAGACTGCGCCTTTCAGGGTGGGCGATTATTATTTTGTGTGGAAGAATGACGGTTTGCAGAACCAGTCCGTACTTTATATTATGAATGGTTTGGATGGCGAAGCCCGCGAATTTATCAACCCCAATACGATCTCGCAACAAGGTACTACGGCGATAGGGTCTCTGAGTCCGTCCAATGATAATAAATATATGGCCTATACCACTGCGGTAGGCGGTTCGGACTGGAAAGAAATCCGGATTAAAGATATGGAAGGGAATGATTTGCCGGATGTTCTCCAATGGGTAAAATTTTCTGATATTTCCTGGGATGCCAATGGCTTTTATTACAGCTGTTATGAGGAACCCAAGGGGAGCGCCCTCTCTCAGAAAAATGAATTTAACAGGGTGTACTACCATAAACTGGGGACTGCTCAGAAAGAAGACAAACTGGTGTATGAGGATACGAAAAACGCCCTGCGTTACAATGCGGCCACGGCCAGCCATGATGGCCGTTACCTTTACCTGACGGTGTCTGAGGGCACGGGAGGAAATTCTTTAGCCGTAAGAGAGCTGAAAGCCCAGTCCGGTAAATTTAAGGCCGTGGTAGAAAAATTGGATAAGGATTATACCGTAATCGGTAATTTTGATGAGGCTATTTACATTCATACCAATGCGGATGCGCCGCGTTACCGCCTGATGAAAGTGGTTCCTCCTTTTACGGAAAAAGACTGGACGGTAGTTATACCTGAAATTGATGATGTTTTACAATCGGTGGATATCATCGGCGGTAAACTGGTGGCCCAATACCTGCACAATGCCTATTCCAAACTGGTGATTTTTGATAAGGAGGGCAAGCAGGAAGCCGAAGTGGCGTTGCCGGAGATAGGTGGCGTGTCGGCTATCAGCGGCGACAAGGAGCATAGTGAAATGTTTTACGCTTTTACTTCTTTTAGCACACCGGGTAGCATTTACCGCCTGGATGTGAACAATCCGCAGCCGGTGCTTTATCATGAAACACAGTTGAATATCAAGCCGGCAAAATATGTGACTGAACAGCAGTGGTATGAAAGTAAAGACGGTACCAAGGTGCCGATGTTTATTGTGTATAAAGAAGGATTGAAGAAAGACGGCAACAACCCGACGCTTCTTTATGCTTATGGCGGATTCAACCATAGTATGATCCCGAAGTTCAGTATCAGTAACCTTTTCTTTCTTGAGCAGGGTGGTATTTACGTGGTGGCCAATCTGCGCGGTGGCGGAGAGTTTGGCGAACAGTGGCACCGGGCCGGTACCAAGCTGAACAAACAAAATGTATTTGATGACTTTATTGCAGCGGCGGAATACTTAATTAAAGAAAAATATACCTCTCCGGAAAAACTGGCTATCCGCGGCGGCTCTAACGGCGGTTTGCTGGTCGGCGCCTGTATGACCCAGCGTCCGGATTTGTTTAAAGTAGCGCTGCCGGACGTGGGCGTAATGGATATGCTCCGTTTTCATAAATTTACTGTTGGTTGGGGTTGGGTCGGCGACTATGGTTCCAGCGATAATGAAGAAGAATTTTATTATTTGCTGGGTTATTCGCCCCTGCATAATATCAAGGCGGAAGTTTGCTACCCGGCCACCCTGATTACCACCGCGGATCATGATGACCGTGTGGTGCCGGCGCACTCATTCAAGTTTGCCGCCGCCATGCAGGCCGCACAAAACTGTGATAATCCGGTGTTGATCCGCATTGAAACTATGGCGGGCCATGGCGCCGGTAAACCTGTGTCCAAGAGTATTGAAGAAGCGGCCGATGCTTGGGCCTTCACCCTGTTTAACCTGGGCGTGAAATATTAACGGTAGATCACTCCGCTGCCGATCAGTTCTTCTCCCTCATACCAGGCGGCGAATTGTCCGGCGGCCATACCGCGTTGCGGTTCCTCAAAAATAATGTACAAGCCTTCATCTTTGCGGTGGAGGCTTGCTTTTTGCAGGGGCTGGCGGTAGCGGATGCGTACCATGTATTCGCGTTGCTCGCCCGGCAACATAGCCAGGTCGGGCCGGGTCCAATGGATTTCATCCGCCGTAATGAAGAGGCCTTTGCGGTAAAGCCCGGGGTGTTGCTGTCCTTCGCCGACATACACAACGTTATGCTCTACATCGGTGGCAATCACGAACAGCGGATCTTTGTGGCCCCCTACATGCAGGCCGTGCCGTTGTCCGATGGTGTAGAAGTGGGCGCCATGGTGGATGCCTACCTTCTTCCCTTCGGCCGGAGTATAGTTGTAGGGCTTGCTCTGTTCCTGCAGATCCTGCGCTTGCGGCAGGCCGGTGTAGTGATCCCGGAATATTTCTACGATATTTCCGTCTTTGGCTGCTAACTTTTGCTGGAGAAAGACCGGCAGGTCTACCTTGCCGACAAAACAAATTCCCTGTGAATCTTTTTTGTCGGCACTGGGCAATCCGGCTTCAGCCGCCAGCTTTCTGACCTCCGGCTTATGCAGGTGCCCGATGGGGAATAGGGCTTTGGATAGTTGTTCTTGTGAGAGTTGGCAGAGGAAATACGACTGGTCCTTATTGGGATCCGTACCCGCTAAAAGGCGATGCAGGGGGGCGGGGGTATCGTTTTTCTGTTCATCTTCCGGTGCGGCTATCCGGGCATAGTGGCCCGTGGCGACTTTCTCCGCGCCAAGCTTTACGGCTGCATCAAGAAAGGCGGCAAATTTGATTTCGCGATTGCAAAGTACGTCGGGGTTGGGGGTACGCCCTTTTTCATATTCCGAAAAAAGATAACCGACTACTTTTTCGCTGTATTCGGCGCTCAGGTCAATAAAGTGAAAGGGAATATCCAATTTTTTGGCTACTAATCGTGCTATAGCCAGATCATCCTTCCAGGGACAATCACCATACAATGTGCCGGTGGTATCATGCCAGTTCTGCATGAACATGGCAATGACTTCATGGCCTTGTTGTTTGAGTAATAAAGCGGCGACACTGCTGTCAACACCACCGGATAAACCAACTGCGATTTTCATGGGCTGAGAGAGTAGGAACTTAAAAAATTAAAAAGAGGAGTAGGGGTAAATAAAAAAAAGGTAAGCTACTTATGTCGCACCGCTACAACCATTTACCCTTGCTGCCTTCCGGCCCTGGGGGAGTTCAATGGGAGCTGGTCGCATAAGACTTACCCGCTGCAAAGATAGGCAAAAAAATCAGAATTGCAAATTGTAAACTATATCCTGCATGTAGCGGGTAATTACGATTTTTTTTGTATCTTTGTGAGATTGAACTTAAAAACAAATATCCTATGAAATCAAATTTTCTAAAACATGCTGCTACTTACGGCCTTTATATCGGATTGGCGTTGATTGTCCTCTCTCTGGTTGATTATCTTTTGGGGTTTTATGGCCAAAACAAGCTGTTCGGATTATTGCAATATGCCGTAATGATCGGCGGTATTTTATGGGCGACCATGCAATACCGGAATACGGAAGAAATGGGGGGCTATCTCAGTTATGGGCAGTCTTTGAGTTATGGGGTTATGCTGTCATTGTGCTTTGGTCTGGTATCATCTATATTTGCCGTGCTGTTGATGACGGTGATTGATCCCGGTTATATGGAGAAACTGATGGATGTTTCGCGTGCGGCCCTTTTGGAAGAAGGTTCTCTGACTGAGGAGCAGGTAGAAATGTCAATTACTATGATGGAAAAATTTACCGGTAATCCGCTTTTTGTTTTCTTTAGCGGTTTAATTGGCTCTGTGCTTATTGGAACGCTGGTGTCATTGGTTACAAGCATTTTTACAAAGAAGAACCGCCCAGGTATGCCCTTCGGCGCTTAGTCGCTTATATTTAACATATTATTCTTTTTTTTCTTTCATGCTGAATATATCTGTTGTCATCCCTCTCTATAATGAGGAAGAGTCCCTGCCGGAGCTTATAGCCTGGATTGAGCGTGTGATGCGTGAAAATGATTATACTTTCGAGGTGGTATTGGTTGACGATGGGAGCCGTGACGGCTCCTGGGAGGTCATACAGCAGTTGTCTGTCGCCAAAAAATATATCCGGGCTATCCGTTTTCAGCGTAATTACGGAAAGTCTGCTGCGCTTTATTGCGGTTTTGAAGCTGCACAGGGCGATGTGGTGATTACGATGGACGCCGATTTGCAAGATAGCCCCGACGAGCTCCCCGGCCTCTATAAGATGATTACCGAAAAAGGCTATGATCTGGTGTCGGGATGGAAAAAGAAACGTTACGATTCCACCCTGGCCAAAAATATTCCGTCCAAACTCTATAACTGGACCGCCCGCCGCATATCGGGTATCCGCCTGCATGATTTCAATTGCGGGTTAAAGGCGTATAAACGCAAGGTGGTTAAGAGTATAGAGGTATATGGTGAAATGCACCGGTATATCCCTATTTTAGCCAAGCAGGCGGGTTTTTCCAATATAGGCGAACAGGTGGTGCGGCACCAGGCCCGCAAGTATGGCATTTCCAAATTCGGGCTCTCGCGCTTTGTCAACGGGTATCTTGATTTGCTGAGCGTGATGTTTGTCGGTAAATTTGGTAAGAAACCCATGCATATCTTCGGTCTGATTGGCTCGCTGATGTTTTTGGCCGGTTTAGGTATTTCCTTGTGGGTTATTGTAGAAAAGCTTTATGCACAGTCTCATGGCTTGCCTTTCCGTGCGGCGACCGACCAGCCTTTATTTTATTTGGCCCTGGTGGCCCTGGTGATCGGCGTCCAGCTTTTTCTGGCGGGTTTTCTTGCCGAACTCGTTGCCCGCAATAGCACAGAACGCAATAAGTATTTGATAGACGATACCATTTGATTGTTGTTTAATACAATATTTTATATATTTGCAGACTTAATTCGTATTGAAAATTATGCAGGATAAATTACAAGAGCTCACAGACAAACTGTATCAGGAAGGCCTGTCGAAAGGAAAGGCGGAGGGAGACCGCCTACTGGAAGCTGCCCGGAAGGAAGCGGACCAGATCATCGCTGCGGCTAAAGTTAGCGCCCGGCAGATAACGGAGGATGCGAAGAAGGCTGCCGCAGAGGCCAAGGCCAATGCCGACGGGGATATCACCCTTGCCGTTCGTCAGACTATGGCCACGGTAAAACAACAGTTGGAAAACCTGATTACAGCCAAATCCGTGGGCGCTCCGGCTACTGCAGCCATGAGTGATACCGGATTTTTGCAAGCCATCATTAAAACGGCGATAGAACGCTTTAACCCCAATGCCGCTACGATGCAACTGGAGGTGCTGTTACCTGCCGAACAGCAACAGGCCTTGCAGGCCTTTGTTACGGCGCAGGTGCAACAACAGCTTTCCGCCGGTGTGGAGTTTCGCTTTGACCGTGGAATCAAGGCCGGATTTAAAATCGGCCCGGCCTCAGGCGGGTATCATATCAGTTTGACTGATAGTGATTTTGAAAATCTTTTTGCCGCCTCTTTGCGTCCGCATGTCCGTACCTTGCTTTTTGGAAAGTAATTGATGGGCCGCCTCTATCCATATTTGACAGCCGGATTACCGGAACTTTCCCTGCAGGCGGAAGTGAAGGGCTTTGACTACGCCCGGCTTTGCGAAGAAATACGCTTGCAGCTTAATGTGCAGGATGCAAGATATTTGCGACTTCTGCTGATGGGCCTGGATCCCTTATCGCAAACGCCGTATTTATATGTGCATGCTGCCAAAAGCAAATGCCGTTTTATACGGGAATACTTTGCTTTCGACCGTGTGCTGCGTAATGCGCAGGCGCAAGCCGCTGCAGCTAAGATGGGCGTGGAGTACCATGACTATCTGGTGGGGGACGCGGATCCTGACGGCGTGTCCGAAGCGGTGAAGCAGGTTATGGCTTCAACGGATATTTTAGAACGCGAAAAGAACATAGATGGCTTGCGTTGGAATAAGGCAAGCGATATTACTATATTTAATTACATAGATATTGACGCCCTGCTGGCTTTTGTATTGAAAGCCGCTATCGTTGACCGGTGGATGAATCTGGACAAGGCCAAAGGGGAGGAACTATTCAAAGCTCTGGTGACGGAAGTCAGGGGTACTTTTGATATAAGAAAAACTACAGTATGACAAAAACAACAGGACAGGTAGCCGGTATTATTGCCAACCTTGTAACGGTGCAGGTAAACGGGCCTGTGGCGCAGAATGAAATTTGTTTTATCCGGCTCGGTGATACGCGGCTGATGGCCGAAGTGATTAAGGTGTCAGGAGACAAGGCCTTTGTGCAGGTGTTTGAAAGTTCCCGCGGGCTGCATGTAGGCTGCGAGGTGGAATTTGAGCAACACATGCTGGAGGTAACGTTGGGACCCGGTATCCTTTCGCGTAACTATGACGGCTTGCAGAATAACCTGGAGACCATGACCGGTGTTTTTCTTCAGCGCGGAGAGTATACCGCACCGCTGGACAACACCGTGAAATTTGCATTTACCCCCCTGGCTAAGGTGGGTGATACCGTACAGGCCGCTGACTGGTTGGGTGAGGTGAAGGAAGGCTGGTTGCCGCACAAAATCATGGTGCCTTTTGCCTTTGAAGGAAACTTTACACTGAAGTGGCTGGCCGCTGCCGGAGAGTATACCATAGATGAAAAAATTGCAGTGCTTACAGCCCCGGACGGTTCCGAGCGTGAGGTGACCATGACGCAAAAATGGCCGGCTAAGCGCGCTATTACGGCATATAAAGAGAAACCCCGCCCCACCCGTGTGATGGAAACCGGTGTGCGGGTTATTGATACCTTCAACCCCATTGCCGAAGGGGGAACCGGCTTTATCCCCGGTCCGTTCGGCTGTGGTAAAACGGTGCTGCAGCACTCCCTGGCCAAACAGGCCGAGGCCGATGTGATCATTATGGCAGCTTGTGGGGAACGTGCGAACGAGGTGGTGGAAATCTTCACCGAGTTTCCGGAACTGGAAGACCCCCGTACCGGCCGTAAATTAATGGAGCGTACCACTATTATCTGTAATACGTCCAATATGCCCGTGGCCGCCCGTGAAGCGTCTGTGTATACGGCCATGACTATCGGTGAATACTACCGCGCCATGGGCTTGCGTGTCCTCTTACTGGCAGACTCTACCTCCCGTTGGGCGCAGGCGCTCCGCGAAATGAGTAACCGCCTGGAAGAACTGCCCGGGGCAGACGCTTTCCCTATGGACCTTTCGGCTATTATCTCGAATTTCTATGCCCGTGCGGGCTTTGTATACCTGAATAACGGAGAAACAGGCTCGGTAACCTTCATCGGAACCGTATCGCCGGCCGGCGGTAACCTGAAAGAACCGGTTACGGAAAGTACGAAGAAAGCCGCCCGCTGTTTCTACGCCCTGGTGCAAAGCCGTGCGGACAGCAAGCGTTATCCGGCCATTGACCCCCTGGAGAGTTATTCCAAATACCTCGAATATCCGGAAATTATTAGCTATCTGGACGGTAAAATCGCACCGGGATGGGTAGCCCTGGTGAACGAAGCCCGCAATATTGTGCTTCGCGGTAAAGAGGCGTATGAGCAGATCAACATTCTGGGTGATGACGGGGTGCCGATGGACTACCATGTGCGTTACTGGAAATCGGAACTGATCGACTTTATTCTCCTGCAGCAGGACGCCTTTGACAAAACCGATATGTCTACCCCGCTGAAACGGCAGGAGTATATGCTGAATAAGATCATGGCCATTTGCCGCCATAATCCGTTGTTTGATAACTTTGAGCACTGCGCTGCATTTTACAAGGATGTGATCAACGTGTGCAGGCAGATGAACTATGCGGAATATGAAAGCCCTGCTTTCAAACAACACGAACAGCGCCTGGAAGACCTCTTGCACAAGACCCGGTAAGTTTTAATCTTGAATCTTTAAATATTTGAATTTTTACATATGGCCAAGGCATTTCAACGTATATATACTAAACTCGAAGGCATAACCAAAGCTACCGTATCCTTGCGCGCCCAAGGCGTAGTGGCCGATGAACTGGCTACCGTCGACGGACGGCTGGCGCAGGTCGTGAAGATTAACGGCGACCTGATCACCCTGCAGATTTTTGCCGGTACCGAAGGGATTCCTACCAATGCCGAAGTGGTTTTCCAAGGAGAACCGCCCGTGCTGAATGTGAGCGAAGACCTGGCCGGCCGCTTTTTCAACGCCTATGGTAACCCGATTGACGGCGGTCCGGCGGTGGAAGGTGAACGTAGAGAGATCGGCGGCCCGTCAGTGAATCCTTTTCGCCGTAAGCAGCCTTCGCAGTTGATTGCAACGGGGATTGCCGGTATCGACCTGAACAATACCCTGGTGTCCGGTCAGAAGATTCCTTTCTTTGCAGACCCGGATCAACCGTATAACCAAGTGATGGCCATGGTGGCCCTGCGCGCCAAGGTGGACAAGATCATCCTCGGCGGGATGGGGCTGAGTAATGACGATTACCTTTATTTCAAGCAGGTGTTTGAGAACGCCGGCGCCCTCGGGCGTATCATCAGTTTTGTGAATACGACCGAACAACCTCCGGTAGAACGCTTGTTGGTGCCTGATATGGCCCTTACGGCCGCCGAATATTTTGCCGTGGATAAAAATGAGAAAGTGCTGGTATTGTTGACGGACATGACGCTCTATGCCGACGCCTTGAGTATCGTGAGTAACCGTATGGACCAGATCCCCTCTAAAGATTCCATGCCGGGGTCTTTGTACAGCGATCTGGCCAAGATTTATGAGAAAGCGGTGCAGTTGCCCGACGGCGGTTCCATCACCATTATAGCCGTCACCACGCTCAACGGCGGAGACATTACCCACGCCATTCCCGATAATACCGGGTATATTACCGAAGGGCAGCTCTTCCTGCGTACCGATAGTGATACGGGTAAGGTGATCGTGGATCCTTTCCGTTCGCTTTCGCGTTTGAAACAATTGGTAATTGGGAAGGAAACCCGTAAAGACCACGCCCAGGTGATGAATGCCGCCGTGCGTCTGTATGCCGATGCGGCCAATGCCAAAACCAAGCTGGAAAACGGCTTTGATTTGAGTGACTATGACCAGCGCGCCCTTGACTTTGCCAAGGATTATGCGCGGGATATCCTGGCTATTGATATCAATATCGATACTACGGAAATGTTAGACCGTACCTGGAAACTCTTTGCCAACTATTTCTCCAAGGCGGAAACCGCCATCAAACAGGAAATTATTGACCAATACTGGCCCCAACAATAATGGCGATTAAGTATCAACTGAATAAAACCTCTCTCAACGACCTTGAAAAGCAACTCAAGGTGCGGGTGAAGGCATTGCCTACCTTGAAAAACAAGGAGTCGGCGCTGCGCTTAGAGGTGAAACGCGCCAAACAACAGGCGGAAGACCTGCTGAAGGCCCTGGATGAGAAGATGAAGACCTATGACTATATGGCCGGGTTGTGGAATGAGTTTAAGCCCGGGTTGATCGCCGTGCGTGATGTGGAACTGGAGGTGGCTAAGATTGCCGGCGTGCGGGTGCCCGTATTGAAGAACGTATTGTTCGATGTGAAGCCTTACAACTTATTCCGTCATCCGCTCTGGCTGGCCGACGGGGTGCAGATTCTGAAAGATTTGGCGCAGATAGGCATTGAAAGCGAATTTTATGTGGAAAAAATGCACCTGCTTGACCATGTGCGTAAAAAAACCACACAAAAGGTAAATCTTTACGAGAAAGTTCAGATTCCCGGTTATCAGCAGGCTATCCTGAAGATAAAACGCTATATGGAAGATGAGGAAAATCTTTCCAAAGCCGGGCAGAAGATAGTAAAACAACGTCAACAAGAGGAGGCCGCCGCATGATTGTTTCAATGACAAAATATGAGATGCTGCTTTACCACGCCGACCTTCCGGCGCTGCTGGAAGGGATGCAGGAACTCGGTATTGTTGATATACAGCGCAGCGCCCGTCCGGTGGACGAAGCCTCTGTCCGCCTGATGGAGGAGATAAGCCGTTATACGGCAGCGCTCAAGCACTTGGATAAGGTGAAAGCGGATATTCCTTCACCGGCAGTTACTTCGGATGAGGCCGCCCATATTGTGGAACGTACGGAAGAGTTGGTGGAAGAGCGGGCTCAATTACGTAGCCGCGCCGCCGTATTAAGACTGGAGGTCGAGGTTTCCCGCCCTTGGGGCAATTGGGGGACCCGTCCTATTGAACAGTTGAAACAACTGTCCGTTACGCCGCATTTCTATAGCTGTAAAGAAAAGGCGTATAAGCCGGAGTGGGAGCAGGAATATATCCTGAAGGAAGTGAGCAGGATGAATGGCATGGTGTATTTTGTCGTGCTGGAACAAGCCGGTGCGCCCTATGCTTTTCCTTTGGCGGAGGCCAAACTGCCCATGGCATCGGTTGATGTGCTGGAAGCAGAACTTGAAAATATAGCTGTCCGGCTCCAGGCCATTGAGCGTCACCTGCAGGGTTATGCTTTGCAGAAAGAAACAGTAGAGGATTCTCGCCGGTTGCTGTTATCGCAGCTGGATATTTACCTTGCAGGCAAGGCTTCCCGCGCCGAGGCGGAAAATATGCTGACCGTACTTAGCGCTTTCGTCCCGGAGGAACAGCAGCGCACCCTGACAAATTTTTTGGACAGCCAGCAAGTTATTTACCTGAGCGCCCCGGCTGTTATAGAAGATAATCCGCCGGTACAACTGAAAAATAACAGGTTTGCAAGACTCTTTGAACCGGTCGGCAGCATGTTTATGCCGCCGCGTTATGATGAGTTGGACGTAACCGCTTATTTTTCTCCTTTCTATATGCTGTTTTTCGGCCTTTGTCTGGGAGATATGGGCTATGGTCTGCTGCTTATCCTGTGTGGCGGACTGGCAAAACTTAAATTCCCGAAGATGAAGCCGCTGTTATCGCTGGTACAGTTGTTGGGTTTGGGAAGTACCATCATGCCCTTGACAACCGGAGCGTTCTTCGGGATGAAGCTGGGAGAACTGTTCCACATTGAAGGCGTATTTCTTGACGACCTTCAGATGTTCTGGCTGGCCATTGCCTTTGGCGCCATACAGATCATTTATGCAAAAATTATCCATGCCATAGATAGCATAAAACGCTTAGGCTTTCAACATGGCCTTGACCATTTGGGCTGGGCTTTGCTGATGATTGACGGTGGTTTGCTGGTGGCCTCCTCGTTCCTGGGAATGGCGATTCCGCCGGTAGTGATGACGGTTTTGCTCTATTTGAGCCTGGCTTTAATCGTCTTCTTTACCAATAAGTCTGGGAATATCTTTGTACGCGTGGGTAAGGGGCTTGCTTCGTTCTATGATGTAACGGGCATATTTGGCGACTTATTGTCATACATCCGTCTGTTCGGTCTGGGTACGGCCGGCGGTATACTTGGTTTTGTGGTGAATACCGTGGGGGCTATGATCTGGGAGATGCCTTATGTCGGTTGGTTGTTTGGTGGGATTATGTTCGTGGTCGGGCATATTGCCGTATTGGCCCTGGGCGCCCTGGGCGCTTTTGTCCACCCTATGCGTCTGACCTTCGTGGAATTTTATAAAAATGTGGGATTTGTTGGTGGCGGCCGTATATACAAGCCGCTGAGGAAATAAAGTCATTTAAATAATAAGAAATAAAAATTTAAAAAATAATATGATTATGGAAAATTTGGGTACTCTTTCGTTTATGCTGGCTATGGTTGGCCTTGTGGTAATGTTGGCAATGACCTGCGTGGGCAGTTCTATTGGTGTAACACAGGCCGGTAACGCCCTGGTGGGCGGATTGAAGAAAAATCCGGATATGTTTGGTAAGGGTTTGATTCTTTGTGCCTTGCCTTCTACTCAGGGCTTGTATGGTTTTGCCGCCTTCTTCCTCTTCTTGCTGAAGTTATCGGCCATGACTTCTTTGACACTGATGCAGGGCGTATTGATCTTTGTATCGGGTATGTCCCTGGGTATTGCCGGTTATATTTCGGCTACCTGGCAGGCGAAATTGATTTGCAATGGCGTGGTAGAGATGAGTAACGGACAGGAAGTGTTTGGTCAGACCCTGATTTTGGTGGTGTTTCCGGAGTTGTACGCGATCCTGACCTTTGCCGCGGCCTTCCTTGTTTGGATCTTCTGTTTGTAAATTATGACTTTAATTAAATCTATTTCCGGCATTCGCGGAACGATCGGCGGACAACCGGGCGGTTCCTTGACGCCCCTCGATACAGTGAAGTTTACTGCAGCTTATGCCGCCTGGTTACATGCTGCACAACCCTCAGCCCATCGGATGAAAGTCGTAGTGGGCCGGGACGCCCGTATATCCGGACCTATGGTTGACCAACTGGTCTGCGGCACCCTTATGGCCTGTGGCGTGGATGTGGTGAACATCGGGCTGGCAACCACCCCGACTACCGAAATGGCGGTGGTGTGGGAAAAGGCCGATGGCGGTATTATCCTCACGGCATCCCATAATCCCCGGCAATGGAATGCCCTCAAGTTGTTGAACAATAAGGGTGAATTTCTTTCAGCAGCCGATGGTGAAACGTTGTTACGGATGGCCGATCAGCAGGACTTCCGTTTTGTGGAAGTAGACGCCCTGGGCAGCATGTCGCGGAATGACAGTTATACGAATAAGCATGTGGAGGCGGTGTGCAACTATCCGCTGGTAGATGTGGAGGCTATCTACAAAGCCGGCTTCAAAGTGGTGGTAGATGCCGTGAATTCAATAGGAGGGGTTGCCATTCCGGAACTTCTTAAAGCGTTGGGTGTGCAAGTGGTGGAATTATGGTGTGAACCGACGGGTGAATTTCCCCATAACCCGGAACCATTGCCCGAACACCTGACGGAAATAGCAAAGCGGGTTGTCGAAGAACAGGCGGATTGCGGCATTGTGGTGGATCCTGATGTGGACCGCCTGGCCATTGTCTGTGAAAACGGCGAAATGTTCGGCGAAGAATATACCCTGGTGGCCGTAGCTGATTATGTGCTGGGGCAACGTAAAGGGAATACAGTGAGTAATTTATCCTCATCACGCGCCCTGCGTGATGTGACGGAACAACATGGAGGACAATATTTTGCTTCGGCCGTCGGAGAGGTGAATGTGGTTTCGCAGATGAAAAATTGCCGGGCCGTCATTGGCGGCGAAGGCAATGGCGGAGTGATTGTCCCCGATTTGCATTACGGCCGTGACGCCCTGATTGGGGTCGGTCTCTTTTTGTCACAGCTGGCCCATAAAAAAATCTCCTGTTCTGCATTACGGGCAAGCTACCCGCCGTATTTCATTTCCAAGAATAAAGTAGAGCTCACGGCAGATATTAATGTAGATGCGCTGCTTGAGCAGCTGAAAGCCGCTTACCGGACGCAGCGTATCACGGATATAGATGGTGTACGGATTGACTTTGACGCAGATAGGCGTTGGGTGCACCTGCGTAAAAGCAATACGGAACCGATTATCCGGATCTATGCGGAAGCCGGTACCATGGAGGCGGCAGATGCCCTGGCCAAGGAAATTGTAACTTTTTTATTGCAGAATAAAAAATAATACTTATATTTGCAACCCAATTTGAAAATTTTAGACGCGATATGCAAAAAGAACTTCATCCCGATACTTACCGCATGGTAGCTTTCAAGGACATGTCTAATGACCACACGTTCATTACCCGTTCATGTGTGAATACCAGAGAGACGATTACCATTGACGGTGTAGAATACCCCTTGTACAAGGTCGAAATTTCCAACACTTCTCATCCTTTCTACACAGGTAAGATCAAGTTGGTGGATACCGCCGGCCGCGTAGACAAATTCCGCAGCCGTTACAATCGTCCTGAAAAGAAATAATCACTGCAGGCTTTGCCTTGCAATGAATACATGCTACATACACCCGTTTCTTTCGAGAGACGGGTGTGTTTTGTTGTAAATTTATAGTGTCTTGAATCATATAATAAAAATTATTATGAATAAACAGCGCCATATTCCTAAAGTAAAGCCGGCAATGGTACAGCCCTCTTTAGATCAGCAAATTCCGGATACGGGATTCTTCCATAAATACCGTTTCTTTATTTTGGGGGCTATATTGTTGCTGACGGCCCTGCTCTATATTCCCTCTTCTTTGGACAATGACTTCACCCGCTATTGGGACGATGAAAATATTGTGGTGCAGAATGCCGATATTCAATCGTTCAGCTGGGAGCATGTCAAAAATATGTTTAGCAAGTCCTATTACGACATGTATTGTCCGGTGAAAATATTATCGCATTCGATTGATTATCAGCTATTTGAATTAAATCCGGCGGGCTATCACCTGATGTCGTTGCTGTATCATCTGGTGAATATTGTATTGCTCTTTTTCTTGATATACCTGATGTTGGGCAGCGCTCCGGCTGCTTTGGCCGCCGCCCTGATTTACGCCGTACATCCGCTGAATGTGGAAACCGTGTCATGGGTAACCGGCCGTGGCGACCTGCTCTATGCGCTCTTTGCCTTTCCGGCACTGATATGCTATGTCTATTATATCAAGAAAGACTTCAACATAAAATACCTGCTCTATACCTTTGTCTTTTTTATACTTTCCGGTTTGTCGAAGCCTACGGCGATGACCCTTCCGCTTACGTTGGTTGTGTTTGATTGGTATTACAAACGCAAACTGTTTACAAAGAGGGTTATTGCAGAAAAAATTCCGTTTTTGATCTTTTCTATTGTATTGGGGATCTTATCCATTCAGTTGCGTGGCTCGGGAGCGCCCGAAATATCCGGTTTTCTGGAATTCTTCAAGAGTTACAAGGGGCTCTTATTTGTTACTTATCCGCTGGCCTTTTACATGGTGAAATTTGTATGGCCTCTGCCGCTCAGCTTCATTTATCCGCATGTGTCATACTATTTTTATAACAATCAGGTCTTACCGGTCCTGGTGTGGTTGTCGCCATTTATTTTGATCGCTGCTTTATTGTTGATTTGGAAAGCGAAGGCTATACGCCGGCAACTTATTTTTGCCGGGCTCTTTTATTTTACCACTATTTTTTCGGTACTGCAGATCATTCCTATCGTAGCGATTTCCGCACATGACCGTTACGCCTATGTGCCTATGTTCGCCTTCCTTTTCCTGTTGGCCTATGCTTATGTTCACATAAAAGGTCGAAAAGGACAGGGTGGGAGCCGTTCTATCCTTATGTATTTTGCCCTTATTCTCGCTTTTGCCACGGCTTTCTCCTTTATCTCCTACAACCGTACCAAGGTGTGGAAAGGAACGATACCCCTTTTTGAAGATGTCATTAAAAAGCAACCCCGCTTTGTGGAGGGAATAGACAAATTGGCAGAACATTATGAAATTATCCGGGATGTTCCCAATGCCATCAAATGGACCAAGAAGACGCTGGAAGCCAATAGTAATTTTCCCGGGGCGTATACGCGGCTGGTACGTAGTTATTTGTCCATTGATCGTCCGGACTCGGCCATGCTCTATGTGTCTTATGCCGTGCAGACCGCCCATACGCCGGCCTTGCAATACCAATCTTACGAGATGAAAGCCTACCTTGATATGCAATACCAGCGTTATGCGGATGCCTTGGCGGATTATGACATCTTGCTGAAAATGAATCCGCAAAATGCGAATGTTTATTATATGCGGGGTTTTGCCCTATTTAATCTGGGCCGGCAGCAAGAAGCTTGTCAGAGCCTGCAACAGGCGCTGCAATTGGGAGATACCAGGGCGCAGGAGACCCTGGATCAATATTGCCGTTAAGGATTTTCTATTGTAGATGCCGGAAAAAATTGTAACTTTGTCTATTATTTAAAACGTCAAGAATAATGAAATTATTAGAAGGAAAAGTAGCTATTGTAACGGGTGCTGCCCGTGGAATTGGTAAAGCGGTGGCCCTGCGCCTGGCCAAGGATGGTTGTAATATTGCATTTACCGATTTGGCCTATGACGATAACGCCAAGCAAACGGAAGCCGAGTTGACGGCCCTGGGTGTAAAAGCCAAAGCTTACGCCTCCAATGCCGCCTTGTATGAAGAAACGCATACTACAGTAGATCAGATAGTGAAAGACTTCGGTCGTGTCGATATACTGGTAAACAATGCCGGTATTACGCGTGACGGGTTGATGATGCGTATGAGCGAAGCCCAATGGGACATGGTGATCAATATCAATCTGAAATCGGCTTTCAACTTTACCCATGCGGTGATCCCGACCATGATGCGTCAGAAAAACGGCAGTATCATCAATATGAGTTCTGTAGTAGGGGTGTCCGGTAATGCGGCTCAGGCCAATTATTCCGCCTCCAAGGCCGGTATGATCGGTTTGGCTAAGTCTGTGGCCAAGGAGCTGGGTTCACGCGGTATCCGCGCCAATGCGATTGCTCCCGGTTTTATTGTGACTGAAATGACCGGACAGTTGTCTGACGAGGTGCGTGAAAAATGGATGGAGCAGATTCCCCTGCGCCGTGGCGGTACGCCCGAAGATGTAGCCAATGTAGTACTCTTCCTGGCCTCCGATCTTTCTGCTTATGTAAGCGGACAGGTGATTCCCGTGTGCGGTGGAATGAATATGTAGTGAAGAGACGAAGAGAGGCAGGGTGCTTCCTTCAATCTTTAAACAACGGTTATCTTTCAGCCGGTATCCCGTACCTTTTATAATTATACATTTATGAATAGGTCTATAACATATGTACTGTTTGTGGTCGTAGGATTGCTTTTTGGGTGGTCCTGCGGCCCGTCTGTAAAAGTGGTCAATATTGAGACCCTGAAGCCGGCTAAGTATCCGGTACGCTATTCCGACAAGACAGTGGCCATTTTTAACGCCCTGCATATTGATGGTGTCCAGACGGAACCCTATGTGTACGCTTCGGATACTTTACAGACGGGGATGGTGGCTAAAGGTTTTAAAGAGGGGCTGGAGCAGTCGGCGCTCTTTAAGGACTATGATATTCCGGTTTATAACCTTCAGCTCTTTTGTGGGGACGGCACCTGTCCGGATCTCTTTGATACGACCTATCTTCAACGTATGGCCGAGCAGGCCGGCGCCGGTATACTGCTGATCATTGATAGTGTGAATATCACTACGGATCAGCAATTGATGACGGCCTATGATAGTGACGGCAAGTATTATAAAGTGAAAACAAGGGCGCCTTATAGCCTCTTGTTCCGTTTTTATGATGCCGAGGCCAGGCAGTATCTTTCATTTTATCATATGGCCGATACCCTTTCCTGGACTGGTATAGACCGTAATCCACAGGCCATTTATACAACGGTGCCTACGTGTGAGGAGGCAGATACCCTGGCGCCTCTGGTACTGGGCCGTATGTTTGCTAAAACCACGGTACCGCAATGGGCTCCCGAGCAACGCTTCTACTTCCTACCCTCCGGTTCCAACTGGTCGCAGGCCGCTTTTTATGCCGATATGCAAGACTGGGTCCAGGCCATGCATTATTGGGGCGAGTTAGTGACGAGCTCCTCCGGTAAGGCGGCTGCTTATGCCGCATTCAATATGGCCCTCGGTGCAGAAATGTTAGGGGAGTATGGCTTAGCCTTGGAGTGGTTGCAATTAGCTGATAAATATGATGTAATGCCGGAAACGGAGGGCTATCGCAAACGCTTGCAGTTGCGATTGAATGAAAGAAGAACGGTAGAAAGGCAATTGAATTAAAAAAAAGTTATATCTTTGCACTCCTTAAAACAAGGCCTCTTTAGCTCAGCGGTAGAGCAGCTCATTCGTAACGAGCAGGTCGTGGGTTCAAATCCCATGAGAGGCTCCAAATGCGCTTGGCGCATACTACAAAGGGTAAAGGTGAAAGACGCGCTGTCTCTCACCTTTATCCTTTTTCTTATTTGTAGTTGCACCAATGCTCCTGCGCCCAGGGCTGCGGCGCAATTGTTGTATGATCCGCAGTACGCCAAGGGCTTTTACCTGGAACAGGAGGGCGCGGATAAAATCCTGCATATCCATAATCCCTGGCAAGGGGCGGAGGGGGTGGAATACACCTATCGTCTGGTAGACCGGGACAGCCCGGAGGATGCATTGTCCTCCATGACGACGATCCCTGTGCCCTTGAAACGAGTCATTTGTTTGTCGACCACGCATCTGGCCTATATTGAAGCACTGTCTCAAACGGCTACCGTGGTTGGCGTTTCCGGTATAGGTTACGTATCTAATCCGGAAATTCATGCGGCTTTTAAACAGGGGGGAGTAAAAGATGTAGGCTATGAAGCGGCCATATCGTATGAGACAGTAGCGCTGCTTCGTCCGGATGTGGTTTTTGCCTATGGGGTGGCCGGTGAAATGAGCGCCGTGGCCGATAAGTTGAACAGTATGGGCATCCGTGTGGTGTTCCTTGGTGACTATCTGGAGAATAATCCGTTGGGTAAGGCCGAGTACCTACGTCTGATGGCTGCTTTTTACAATATGGAAGAGAAAGCGGACACCCTGTTCCGGACGATTATTGACGATTATGAGACGGCCAAAGGCCTGGTACGTGATATACAATACCGTCCCAAGGTGATGATGAATGCTCCCTGGCGCAATGCCTGGTATATTCCGGGTGCTGATAACTATTTGGCGGAACTGGTGCGTGATGCCGGCGGAACGTTGCTGGGTGCCAGACAGGGTATGGTTGATAGCGCTCCTGTGAGTCTGGAAAAGGCCTATACCTATGCCATGACGGCCGATTATTGGTTGCATCCGAATGCCGCCAGGAGCCTGGTAGATCTGAGAAATATGGATTCCCGTTTTGCCGCCACACCGGCCTATAGGCAACATCGCGTTTTTAACAACTCCTTCCGTCGTACGCCCGGAGGCGGCAGCGATTTCTGGGAGTCAGGCGTGGTGCGGCCTCACATTATACTCCGCGATTTGATCGGTATTTTTCATCCCGACCTGTTGCCCGGTTACCGGCTGGTTTATTATGAGCGATTAGAGGATTGATGTGTCCTTCTTGTCTTCTGTCAGTCCGATTTTAATGGTATCCCCTGTTTTTACCTGTTGCAGCAGTACGGCTTCGGCTATGGGGTCTTCAAAATAACGCTGTATGGCGCGCTTAAGCGGCCGCGCTCCGAACTGCGGGTCATAGCCCTGTTCGGCCACAAATTGTTTGGCTTCAGGACTTATCTCGACAGCATATCCGGCACGGCGGATCCGGTCGTACAGTTCATTGAGCTCAATATCTATAATCTTGTAAATATCCTCCTGGCTCAAGGCGTTGAACAGGATTTGTTCGTCCACGCGATTCAGGAATTCCGGTGAGAAAGCCTTACGCAGCGCTTTTTCAATGACGTTGCGGGTGTTTTCTGCCAGGTTGCGCTTGGTGGCGTTGGCAAAACCTACGCCCTGTCCGAATTCCTTGAGTTCCCGGCTGCCGATGTTTGAGGTCATGATCAGTACCGTGTTGCGGAAATCGATTTTCCGTCCGTTGCTGTCGGTCAGCATGCCCTCGTCAAGTACTTGCAGCAAAAGGTTGAAAATATCGGGATGCGCTTTTTCAATTTCATCCAGCAGTACTACGGCATAGGGTTTACGACGTACCCGTTCGGTCAGCTGTCCGCCTTCTTCATAACCGACATAGCCCGGAGGCGCTCCGATCAGACGGCTCAGGGCGAATTTTTCCATATACTCACTCATGTCTATACGGATGATGTTTTCGGGCGAGTCAAATAAATATTCGGTCAGCACTTTGGCTAATTGTGTTTTCCCTACCCCGGTGGGCCCCAGGAAAATAAAACTTCCAATGGGCTTGTTCGGATCTTTCAGTCCGGCCCGGTTGCGTTGTATGGCATGCACCACTTTGTCTACCGCATCGTCCTGTCCAATCACTTTCCCTTTCAGCGCTTCGCCCATCTTCATCAGGCGTACGCTTTCGGCCTCGGCCACCCGGTGTATGGGTATATTGGCCATCATGGATACCACTTCGGCTACTTTTTCAGCGTCTACCGTCTCTCGGTGCTTTTCCTGTTCGGCCTGCCAGGCATTCTGTTCAACATTGAGCTGTTGTTTTAGTTCCATTTCTTTTTCACGCAGGACCGCTGCTTTCTCATAATCCTGCGCTTTTACTACGGCCAGTTTTTCTTCCTTCAGGGCTTCCAGTTCGTTTTCCAGCCGTTCAATTTCTCCGGGCGCTTCCACCTGCGCTATATGTACCCGTGAGCCGGCTTCGTCAAGCGCATCTATCGCCTTGTCCGGTAGACAGCGGTCGGTAATATAGCGCTGGGTAAGGTATACGCAGGCGCTCAGGGCTTCAGGTGTGTATGATACATTATGGTGTTTCTCATAGCGTTCTTTGATGTTGGCCAGGATTTCTATCGTTTCTTCCGGAGAGGTGGGCTCCACCATGATTTTCTGGAACCGGCGTTCTAAGGCTCCGTCTTTTTCTATGTATTCGCGGTATTCGTCCAGCGTGGTGGCGCCGATACATTGGATCTCGCCGCGGGCCAGGGCCGGTTTCAGCATGTTGGCTGCGTCCAGGGAGCCGCCGGAACCGCCGGCGCCTACCAGGGTGTGCAGCTCATCTATAAACAGGATCAGGTTAGGGGTTTTCGTCAGTTCGGAGAGGATGGCTTTCATTCTTTCCTCAAACTGTCCGCGGTATTTCGTGCCGGCTACAATGGCTGCTACATCAAGCGCTACAATCCGTTTGCCCAGCAGCACGCGTGATACCTTGCGCTGGGCAATACGCAGCGCAAGCCCTTCGGCAATTGCGGACTTACCCACTCCGGGTTCGCCGATCAGGACCGGGTTGTTTTTTTTCCGGCGGCTCAGGATCTGCGCCAAGCGTTCAATTTCTTTGTCGCGCCCTACCACCGGATCCAGTTTCCCTTGCAGCGCTGTCGCCGTAAGGTCTACGCCGTAACTGTCAAGCACCGGGGTATCGCTTTGGTTTTTGATATTGAACGAATTTCCCGTACTGTTTTTGGGGGTTGTTCCGCTGTGTTCCTTATCTTTTGACTGGTCCATGCCATCTTCCTCAAAATCAATGGAAGCACGGGGAGGAACCGGCTGGTTGTTATACCTGGCTATAGCCAGGGAATAGTCTATGTCGTGTCTTTTCATAATGATTAACGCTTTATTGTCGTTACTTTCGGTATTCAGCAGGGCAAAGAACAGGTCTATGGCTTGAGGACGTTTGTCTTTGGCTCTTTTGGCTGCCTCCAGATAGGACTTGTCAAGTATATTTTTAGTTGTACCGGAAATGGTAATCCGGTCGGATGCTTCAAAAGGAACAGGCGCTCCTTGTTTTAGTTCGCTTTCCAGCTCTTTTTTAAGGAATTGCGGGTCGATATCTAAGGTTTTTACCAGTCTTACCGCCTCGTTGTCGTCATGCCGCAATATACCCAATAGTAAATGGCCTGGGGTGAGTATGTAGTTGCCCAGTCGCATTGCCTCTTCGTAGCTGTAATTGAGGATTTTATTAACTTCTTGAGAGAGTTGCAGATTCATGGTGTATAAATTCCGGATAATTTGCAAATATAGTGAAAGTAGAGAGCAATTGCAAAAGCTCGCTTTTGAAGATGGTCAAAAGGTATCCTATAGTCAACAAATATAAAGAAAAACCGGATAATTAATTGTTGAAAACTCTTTGTTAAAAGAGTTCGGTAATCGAATATTTATGCGTACCTTAGCGCTCCTTTTTGTAAATTCTTAAAAGATGATAGAAAATAGCGAAAACACAGAAGAGAGAATCATCAAAGTCAATATCGAAGAAGAAATGAAATCTTCGTACATTGACTATTCAATGTCGGTGATTGTCTCCCGGGCCTTGCCCGACGTACGTGACGGTTTAAAACCTGTACACCGCCGGATACTCTTCGGTATGTCCGAGATGGGGCTGGATGCCGGAAAACCGTATAAAAAGTCAGCGCGTATCGTCGGTGATGTCATGGGGAAATATCACCCGCACGGTGACTCGGCGCTGTATGAAGCCATGGTGCGTATGGCGCAGCCATGGAGTTTGCGCTACCGCTTGGTAGACGGGCAGGGTAACTATGGTTCGGTTGACGGTGATGAGGCGGCGGCTATGCGTTATACGGAAGCCCGTCTGCAGAAGATTTCGGAAGACGTATTGGCAGATCTCGATAAAAATACAGTGGATTTCCGGCCTAACTACAGTGAGGAGTATGAGGAGCCGACCGTGTTGGCTACCAAGGTGCCCTTGTTGATGGTGAACGGAGCCGCAGGTATTGCCGTGGGTATGGCCACCAATATGGCGCCCCATAACCTGACGGAAATTTGTAATGCCATTTGTGCATATATCGATAATAACGAGATTAGCACCGATGAGCTGATGCAGCATGTAAAGGCCCCCGATTTCCCAACCGGGGCGATTATCTACGGTGTGCAAGGCATCCGCGAGGCGTATGAAACCGGCAGGGGTCGGGTGGTTATCCGTTCCAAAACGGATGTGGAAGTGGCCTCCAGCGGCCGCGAGACGATTGTGGTCAGTGAAATTCCTTACCAGGTCAACAAGAAGGAATTGATCATGCACATCGCCTCTCTGGTAGAATCCAAAAAAATCGAAGGCGTGTCTTTTGTGAATGACGAGAGCGACCGTGACGGTATGCGTATTGTCATCAAACTCAAACAAGGCGCCGTAGCCAATGTAGTACTGAATAACCTGTACAAATATACGGCCCTGCAGTCCTCGTTTTCCATCAACAACATTGCCTTGGTTGACGGACGCCCGCGCCTGTTGAGCCTCAAACAGCAAATTAAATATTTTGTGCAACACCGCCATGAGGTGGTGGTGCGCCGTACCCGTTATGACCTGGAGCAGGCCGAAAAACGGGCGCATATCCTGGAAGGGCTGTTGATTGCCCAGGATCATATTGATGAGGTCATCGCCCTGATCCGGGCTTCCAAAACGCCGGATGAGGCCCGAGAGGGATTGATGAACCGGTTTAATTTGTCTGAAATCCAGGCTAATGCCATTGTGGAAATGCGGCTGCGCCAGTTAACCGGACTTGAACGGGAAAAACTGGAGGCGGAATATGCCGAATTACAGCAACTGATCGCCGAATTGAATAAGATTTTGTCTGATGAGCGCTTGCAGTTGCAGATTGTGAAAGATGAAACCTTGTCCGTACGTGACAAATACGGCGATGAGCGCCGTACGGAAATTATAATGGCCGCCGGCGAATTTAATCCGGAAGATTTCTATGCCGACGAAGATATGGTAATAACCATATCCCACCTGGGCTATATTAAACGCACCTCCTTAGCCGAATACCGCCTGCAAAGCCGTGGCGGGGTGGGCGCCAAAGGCAGCAACACCCGCGATGAGGACTTTATAGAACATATCTATGTGGCCAATATGCATAGCACCATGCTTTTCTTTACGGAGAAAGGCCGCTGCTACTGGCTCAAGGTATATGAGGTGCCTGAAGGCAACAAGGCCTCCAAGGGACGCGCTATCCAGAATGTCATTAACATTGAACCGGATGATAAGGTCTGCGCTTACATTAATGTGAAAAACCTGAACGATGAGGAGTACATCAATAACAATTACATTGTTTTGTGTACCAAGCGCGGTACGGTGAAGAAAACTTCTTTGGAAGCTTACTCGCGTCCTCGCGCCAATGGGGTGAATGCCATTACCGTACGCGAAGGGGACGAACTGCTTGAGGCCATCCTGACCAACGGCAAGTGTGAGATCCTGCTGGCGGCCCGTGGTGGTAAGTGTGTGCGTTTCAGCGAAGAAAAAGTACGCGCCATAGGCCGTACCGGAGCCGGGGTGCGTGGTATTACCATTGAAGATACCGACCAGCTGATCGGTATGGTTTGTGTTGATCCGCATGCTCCCGATGTTGATAAGGTGAATATTATGGTGGTGAGTGAGAATGGATACGGAAAACGTTCTGACCTTGAAGATTACCGCGTGACCAATCGCGGGGGTAAGGGTGTGCGTACCATTAATATTACCGATAAGACTGGGGAATTGATTGCTATAAAGGATGTTACTGATGAGAATGATTTGATGATCATCAATAAATCCGGCCTGACCATCCGTTTGGCAGTATCCGAGGTCCGTATTACCGGACGTGTTGCGCAAGGGGTTAAATTGATTAACCTGAAGGGAAAAGATAGTATAGCAGCGGTTTGTAAGGTGAATAAGAGCGAAGATGAAGAAATTCCGGCAGAAGATGCTTCACCCGTAGAAGAGTCAGAATAAAAAAAAGCGTATATTTGTATATTAATTTAAAATTTGACAAAATCACAAATAGATTGTTATGAAAAAATTATTAGTAGTACTGAGTCTTTTGATTGCGCTTCCCATGGCTGCGCAGGATTACTCCAAGTTACAGTCTCAGGTTGCCAAGAGCGATGCGGAGATCCAAGATGCTAAAAAAATGACCCAACCTAAGGTGTGGATGAACCGTGGAGAACTTTTTCTCGATATCTGGACGCTCCCAACCAAGAGCATTATGGCCGGAATGAGCCATAAGGATATTAAAATGTTGCTGGCCAAAGAAAAAATTACTTCCAGTAAAACGGAAGATATTGAAGGCACATTGTATGAAGTCGATGTTTATCCCGACAAAGAATTGTATTATGATTCGCAAGGCGTACTGTCCTTTTGGAAAGTAACTTCTTTTGCTGTTGAGAAACCGCTGTTCAAAGCATTGGAAGCGTATTTGAAAGCAGCGGAATGTGATGTTAAAGGTTCGTATTCCAAAAAGATTAAAGAAGCATTGTTGGATTTGCAAACCAAATTCAATACCGATGCCTTGGCAGCTTATTCATTACGCAATTACGGACTGGCCATGGCTAATTTTGAAGCCTCTTTGGCTTGTGTGGAAAGTCCCTTGGTGGGCAAAACAGACTCCCTGATCATTTATTATACCGGTATTGTTTCCCGTGCTGCCGGTGATAATGAAAAGGCTACAACGTATTTTGGCAAGGCGGTGCAGATCGGATATCATCAGAAAGGTGATATTTATGCCACCTATGCTGAGGCGTTGACTGCTGCCGGCGATACGACCAAAGCGCTGAACGCCCTGACCGAAGGCCTTTCCAAATATCCGACCAACCAGTCAATCATCATTGGCTTGATCAATACTTACCTGCAGAAAGGTGATGATCCCAAAAAGATCCTGCCTTATGTAAAACAGGCGCAGGAAAATGATCCGAACAATGCCAGCCTGAATTATGCGGAAGGTATCGTGTATGAGCAGTTGAAAGATTCCGACAATGCAGTGAAGGCTTATAAAGCAGCCATTGCAAAGGACCAGAATAATTTCTTTGCCAATTATAGCCTCGGTGCGCTTTACTTCAACCAGGCGGTGGAAACCCAGAAGAAAGCAGCGGATGAGTTGGATGACAAAAAATATGAGGCCTTGTTGCAGGTGTTTGATCAACAGTTGAAAGAGGCTTTGCCCTATCTGGAAAAAGCCTATGAGTTGAATGCGAATGAACGTGCCGTGGTAGAATCATTGAAGACCATTTATTTCCGCCTGCGTGAAGAAGGTCCCGAAATGCAAAAGAAATACGAATACTACAACGAAAAATTGCAAAGTATGTAAGCCTTGTAAATAGATAACAGCTATCAGCGGTGGGATAAAAGAGTTTTTTATCCCACCGTTTTTTATTACCTTTACAGCAGTTTAACACATTTTCCGAACAACCACCGGATATGAGGATAAAGTATATAGCATTGCTATGTGTCTTGGGCATGGCAATTGTGTCGCGTGCACAGCATTTTGATTTAAAAGTAGTCACCATAATGAGTCCGCCATTTTCTTCCTATGTGGGGTATTACTGTACAACCGGCGGACCGCTGGAAGTCCGGCTTTATAATGATGCTAAAGAAGATAGAACCATTGGTTTGCGTCTGGTGCTGGAACGTAATACGGGAGGCCGCATGGAAACCCGCCCGGGCAGTACGTTTCCGCATATCCGGCTGAAAGGCGGAGAACACCGTACGCTGGAAGGGATGCAACTTGCCGCTTATTTTGATGCCGGCAATTTAATGTTTAAAGGCTTGCCGGCGGCTTCGTATCTTCGGGACCAGCGGGTGGCAGACGGTTTTTATACCATATGTTTCGAGGCTTTTGATCCGGCCGGAGGAAAGTTGCAGACTATAGCTGTTCCGGCGCGGGTTTGGCTGGCCTGTCAGCGTGCACCGAAGTTTATACAGCCGGCATCCAATGAAGACATTTACATAGGGGATAGTAAGCGGTTTTATATAGAATGGTTGCCGCTCCATGACAAGTCTTCCGGTATAGAGGCGGTCGAATATGATTTTTTTATGGCCGAACTGCCCTATTCATATACAGGGCCGGTAGATGCTGTGTTTTTTAGTTTTCCGGTGATTTTCAAACGGACTGTATCTGCCACCTCGTTGTTGCTTGACTTTGCACATATTCCTGTCCGGCGTGGGTTTCGTTATGCCTGCCGTCTGCATATCAGGGTTAAAACGGATAAGACAGTTGCAAAATTATTCGAAAATGACGGTTATTCTCAAGCGATCAGCTTTGTCTACAAGGGCGTCTGCCCGGTACCGGTTCCTGAAGGGATAAATTTTTTGTCCGGACATATGGCGGAATTGACTTGGAAAGCTGTTCCTGAGGCTTCGCGCTATACGGTCTTGTTACGTGAATCGGGCGCGGAGTCAAGTCAATGGGAACGCTATGATTTGACGCAGCCTTACCTGCGCCGCCCAATGTTGACACAAGACAAGCGTTATGAATATAAGATACGCGCCTATTGCAAATCACAGCCCAGCGCTTATTCGGATACATATCATTTTGCATTACCTGCTGCAGAACAACCGCTCAGTTATCAGGTGCGCCTGCCGCTAACGGGAAAGACGGAGGTTCGGTACAATGCTCCGGATAGCAGTCTTTTCATTATCAACCGGCCGCTTAAAGACAGTGTAGGCCTGGATGTGCGTCAGGCTGTGCGCTGCTGTGTCCCGGTATCAATCATAGACCCGCAGGGGGTGATACTTACTATTCCATCTAACCGGTTAAAATAATAACTATGGCTTTTAAACTGACATCACCCTATCAACCTACAGGCGACCAGCCGGAAGCCATTGCGTCGCTTGTGAATGCTTTAAATAAAGGTATGCCTGCTTCTACGCTCTTAGGGGTTACCGGCTCCGGAAAAACATTTACCATGGCCAACGTCATTGCCCGGACCAACAGGCCGGCTTTGATCCTGAGTCATAACAAGACGCTGGCAGCCCAACTCTACGGTGAATTCAAGGCTTTCTTTCCCGACAATGCGGTGGAGTATTTTGTATCGTATTATGACTATTATCAGCCCGAAGCCTATTTGCCGACTACGGATACTTATATTGAAAAAGACCTGAGTATTAATGACGAGATAGAGAAACTGCGTTTGAGCGCGTCCTCGTCCCTGCTCTCGGGCCGCCGTGATATCATTGTGGTATCCAGTGTGTCCTGTCTTTACGGTATCGGTAATCCCGAAGATTTTGAGGCCAACACCATTGTGTTGAAGCAGGGGCAGCAGATTTCGCGGAACAAGCTCCTTTATACCCTGGTGGAGGCCTTGTATTCGCGGAATGAGGTGGAGTTTAAGCGAGGCACTTTCCGGGTAAAGGGGGATACGGTCGATGTTTATTTGGCCTATGGCGATTTCGCTTATCGCATAGTATTTTGGGGCGATGAAGTTGAAAAGATAGAGACCTTTGAGCCTGTAGGCGGCCGTACAATTGAAGAGCCGGAGCAGGTGCAGATTTATCCGGCCAATCTTTTTGTAACGACTAAGGAGCGTATGCACAATGCCATCAAGCAAATACAGGATGACATGCTGAAACGCTACAATTACTTTATGGAAGTGGGAAAGCCCTTGGAAGCCAAGCGGCTGAAGTCGCGTGTGGAGTACGATTTGGAAATGATCAAAGAATTGGGTTATTGTCCCGGTATAGAAAATTACTCGCGTTATTTTGACGGCCGTTCCGCCGGCTCGCGGCCTTTCTGCCTGCTGGATTATTTCGCAGATGATTTTATCACTTTTATTGATGAGAGCCACGTCACCTTGCCACAGGTGCATGCCATGTTCGGCGGAGACCGTTCGCGCAAGCAAACGTTGATAGAGTTCGGCTTCCGGTTGCCGGCTGCGGCCGATAACCGGCCATTGAAGTTTGACGAATTTGAGGAATTGATCGGACAGACGGTGTATGTGAGCGCTACTCCGGCGAATTATGAATTGGAGAAGAGTGAAGGGGTGGTGGTAGAACAGTTGATCCGTCCTACGGGCCTGCTGGATCCTGTCATTGAGGTACGGCGTACGGAGAACCAGATAGATGATCTGGTGGAGGAGATTGCCCGGCGCGCGGCGCGCGATGAGCGGGTATTGGTCACGACACTGACCAAGCGTATGGCCGAGGAGTTGAGTAAATATTTTGACCGCATAGAAATCCGTTGCCGTTATATCCACTCAGATGTGGAGACCCTGGAGCGTATACAGATCCTTGAAGATTTACAGCGCGGATTGTTTGATGTGCTGATAGGGGTGAACCTCTTGCGTGAGGGCTTGGACCTGCCGCAGGTGTCATTGGTGGCTATACTTGATGCGGATAAGGAGGGCTTCCTGCGTTCGGCCAGGGCATTGACCCAGACTGCCGGCCGTGCCGCCCGTAATATCAATGGCATGGTGATTATGTATGCCGATACAATTACGGATTCCATGCGGCAAACGATGGACGAAACCGCCCGCCGCCGCGAGAAACAGCAGCGGTATAATCTGGAGCACGGTATAACGCCGCAACAGGTAAGCAAGAGTAACCGCGCCATCATCAGCGGTGAAACCCTGCAGGCTACGGCCGGCTACGGCGGTTATGACGGGCAAACGCCCATGGCCGCAGACCCTGTGCTGGACCATATGGATGCGGCGCAACTGGACAAGGCCATAGCCTATGCCCGCAAGCGTATGGAACAAGCGGCCAAGGCCCTTGATTTTACTACGGCTGCCTGTTGCCGTGATGAAATGTATGCCTTGGTAGAAAAACGAAAATTGATGGAATAAAAGTGCTAAATGGAAAATTGTGAATAAGCAGAAAAAAATGTAAATTTGCACTCCGAAAAAAATAAATAAAAAATCAAAGGATATAGTATTTATCCACCTCTTAAAAAAATGAAAAAAATAGTATTACTGTTGTCTTGTGTATTGTTAAGTGTAAGTTTGTCGGCGCAGGCCTCAACTACGGCAAAACTCTCGGAGGTGCTGTCACAGTTGGAGCAAGACATGGTGTACGTGGAGGGCGGCACCCTTATGCTGGGATGTACGGTTGAGCAGGGCAATGATTGTGATGAAGATGAGCGGCCGGCTCATCCGGTTAGCCTGGACAGTTTTTACATAAGTAAGTATGAGGTGACGCAGCAATTGTGGGGTGTGGTTATGGGCTATAATCCTTCTCAGTTTGAAGGAGCGAACCTTCCTGTTGAAAATGTGAGTTGGGATGATGTGCAGATATTTATAACTAAGTTGAATGCACATACCGGTAAAAAATACCGTCTGCCCACCGAGGCGGAATGGGAATATGCAGCCCGCGGAGGAAGGCGCAGCAAATATAAGTATGCAGGCAGTGAGGATATAGCCTCCATAGCCTGGTATGAGACGAATGCGGGAGGTAAAACCCATCCTGTAGGGAGCAAGCTGCCTAATGAAATAGGACTCTATGATATGTGCGGCAATGTCTGGGAGTGGTGCAATGACCGTTATGGTCAGTACAATTCTGCTTTTCAGACCAATCCTCAGGGTAATCATACAGGGGCGAACCGAGTGGGGCGTGGCGGCAGTTGGAATACAGCCGAAAGACGCTGTCGTATATCGTACAGGGACTCTGATACGCCTGCTACCCGGAGTAGTTATCTGGGGTTGCGTTTGGTGTATTAGGAAGTTGCGCTATAGCAACAGTGTTTGCAGGAGATAGACGCCGGCGCCGGCCAGATAGCCGGTCAGGGCCAGCCAACTGATATTTTTCATGTACCATACGAAATCTATGCGTTCCAGTCCCATGGCGGCCACGCCTGCCGCCGAACCGATAATCAGGATAGAGCCGCCCGTACCTGCACAATAAGCCAAAAGGGTCCAGAACGTGTCGTCTACCGGGAAACTGTACATGGCCTGCGCTGCGGCTACCAGGGGGACATTATCCACAATGGCGGAGAGTATGCCGATAATAAGTACGATCAGGTTGCCGTCCTGGACGGTGTGGTTCAGCCATAGCGCCACCTTATCCAGCGCGCCTATCTGTTGCAGGGCGGTTACGCATAGCAGGATACCCATAAAAAAGAAGACACTGGACATATCTATCCGGCGAATGGCGCGGAGCATGGTGTATTTATAATGGTCTTCATTGCGGTGGCGGATATGGGCCACATGCTCGGTGTATAACCACAGCAGGCTCAGACCGAATAATATGCCCATAAAAGGCGGCAGGTGGGTAATGGTTTTAAATACCGGTACGAAGAGTAAGGCCCCCAATCCGATGATGAAGACCGTGCGCCGTTCGATTTTTCGCAAAGGGAGCGCCTGGCTCGTGCTGCTTTGGGAGGGTAGCCGTACATCCCCCTTAGCGGTGACCGTCAGTATGATCAGCGGCACGAACAGGGAGGCCAGGCTGGGGAGAAGTAGTTTGGTCATAATAGGGACGGCGGATACCTGTCCGCCGATCCAGAGCATGGTCGTGGTCAGGTCGCCGATAACCGTCCATGCCCCGCCGGCATTAGCCGCTATGATCACCATACCCGCCATGAGCATGCGGGAGCGGCGTTTGGCTACCAGTTTGCGCAACAAGGAGACCATCACAATGGTTGTGGTAAGGTTGTCCAGCATGGCCGAAAGAAAGAAGGCCAGCAGGCTGATGATCCATAATAGTTTCCGTTTATCGGTCGTGTGTATCCGGTCGGTAATGATCCGGAAGCCGTCGTACATATCAATTGTTTCCACAATGCTCATGGCGCCCAGCAGAAAAAGGATGATGCTGATGATTTCACTCAGGTTGTGCATCAGGGCATGGTTGGCGATATCTTTTTCAGGGGCGGCAAAGGCATAGAGCACCCAGCAGATGACACAGGTGAGCAGGGCCGAGGCCGCCTTGTTGATTTTGAGCGGATGTTCAAGGGCTATGGCCGTGTAGCCTAATAAAAATACAAGTACGATAGCAAATTCCATGGCAGTAAAAATAGACTAAAATCTCACGAAGATAACATTTTTTTGTATATTTGTAAGGACGAGTGCGGCGCAGATCCTTTTAAATACTAAAAAATATAAGGTATGAAGCTGATAATTGTCTCTAATAGATTACCACTCAGTATAGTCGAAGGTAAAAAAGAGTATAGGGTCATAGCCAGCACCGGAGGCCTGGCTACCGGATTGGATTCGTTGGAGGTAAAGGGCGAGAAGCTATGGGTGGGTTGGCCGGGAATCTACCTTGACGGAGACAACCGGAGGTCCGAGCGGGAGAAGGTAAATGAGCAGCTGAAAAGGAAAAATTTTTATCCGGTCTATTTGACTCCCCGTCAGACTAGTTATTATTATGAGGGGTACAGCAATTCTATTCTCTGGCCTCTCTGCCATTATTTTCCTTCTTATATCCGTTATGAAAGTAAATATTGGGAAACGTATAAGGAAGTCAACGCTTTGTTCTGTGAGGCGGTTGCCGCAGTGTTGGAGGAGGGGGATATCGTATGGGTGCAGGACTACCACCTGATGCTCTTGCCGCAGCTGCTCCGGGAGCGCTGTCCGAATGTGATTATCGGCTATTTCCATCATATCCCGTTTCCTTCTTATGAGATGTTCCGCACCCTCCCCGAGCGTTCGGAACTTTTGAACGGTTTACTGGGCGCCGATCTGGTGGGTTTTCATACCCATAGTTATATGCAGCACTTTATCAGCGCGGTGTTCCGGGTATTGAAGTTGAACTGTGTATTGGATGAGATCCACCTTGACAGCCGGGTGGCTTATGTCGACGCTTTTCCTATGGGTATCAATTATGATAAATACCATAATGCTATTCGCCGGGAGGAGGTCCGGAAGAAGGCGCGGCAGTTGATTAAGACATTCGGCCATGCGCGGCTGATCCTGTCGATTGACCGCCTGGACTACAGCAAGGGTATTTTGATGCGCCTGCGCAGTGTTGAAAATTTCCTGGAGTATCATCCCGAATACAGGGGCCGGGTTTCACTGGTGATGGTGGTGGCGCCTTCGCGCGATAATGTGGAGGCTTATGCCGGATTGAAGAAAGAGATAGACCGGAAAGTGGGAGCCATCAATGGAAAATACTCTACCGTGCATTGGCGGCCTGTCTATTACTTTTACCGCAGCTTCGGTTTCGAGGACCTGATTCCTTTGTATTATATTTCGGAGGTGGCTATGGTTACTCCTTTACGGGACGGAATGAACCTTGTCGCCAAGGAATACCTGGCTGTGAAAAGAAAAAAATCCGGTGTGTTGATTTTGAGTGAAATGGCAGGCGCTGCGGTTGAACTCTCGGAGGCAATCACGGTGAACCCGTCCGATTGTCGGGAGATTGAGAATGCCATTGTTCAGGCCCTGGAAATGCCGGAAAAAGAAAGAAAGAAGGCGCTCAGGGCCATGCAGGATATTATTGCTACACAGACGGTAGACCGTTGGGCCGCTGATTTTATCCGTGAATTACGGGATGTCCGGGCTAAGAATGAGGCGCTTGGCCGGAAGATCATAAAAGAGGAAAACTTTGCTTCCTTAAAGGCGTTGTATGATAAGGCCCGCCATCGCTTGATTCTACTTGATTATGACGGTACGCTGGCGCCTTTCCATAAAGAGCCGAAGAAAGCCTTGCCTTCACCGGAATTAAAGCTGTTACTGCGCCGGCTGGCGGCGGATCCTAACAACCGCGTGGTGATTAGTAGCGGTCGCGACCGCCATACGCTTGAGCGCTGGCTGGGCGATTTAGCCATCGGTTTGTCTGCCGAGCACGGGGCTTTTTACAAGGAAGGAGGGAAATGGTATAGCAAGCTGCGTAAGGCGACTTGGGATAATGAACTACTGGATATTTTGCAGCAAACCGTGCGGCGGACACCTCATTCGGAGCTGGAAATCAAGGATACCGCCATTGTCTGGCATTACCGGAATGTGGATAGCTGGGCGGCGGAGATGCGGGTTCCTCAGTTGGTGAATGCCCTGCTGCCTGTTTGCCAGCGCCATAATATGCAGGTGATGCAGGGCAATAAAATTGTGGAGGTGAAACCTGCAGGTATAGGCAAAGGGGCGGAGGCGCTGCGTTTGCTGGAGTGTGGAGACTATGATTTTGTCCTGGCAATGGGTGATGATACCACGGATGAAGATATGTTCCGGGCGCTCCCTTCCGCTGCTGTAACCATCAAGGTGGGCAGTAACTCCAGTATGGCGAAATACAATATCCCGGGCCAGCAAGACGTCCTTGCATTCCTTTCCCGCTTGCAGGGGACTGTTTGAGTGGCTTATATTCTTTCTTGATCTTGTAAAATCCTTAAATTCTACTGCTATGAACTATGGCGTTATTGGCAATTGTAAAACAGCCGCCCTGGTCTCGCAAACAGGGAGTATTGATTGGCTCTGTCTTCCGCGTTTCGACGCCCCTGCCGTATTTTCTAAAATTCTGGATGAAGAAAAAGGCGGAAGCCTGGCTTTTGAGGTAGCGGACAATTATAAGATAAGCCAGGAATACCTGCAGCGTACAAATATTCTCCGGACCAGTTTTTCTGCGGCAGAGGGCGCCTTTGAAGTGCTGGACTTCATGCCGCGTTACCGGACGCCGGAAAGTGACTATTATACCTCACCGGAAGTCTACCGCTATATCCGCAGGATTTCGGGGGCGCCCCGCTTCCGCATACGTTATGATCCGGTGTTGAATTATGCAGCGGAACCTGTGGTACACGAACAATTTGCCGGTTATATCAAAAGTTCATCCCGGAAAGATGCCAGGAATAATATCTACCTTTATTCCAGCATGAATTTTGATGCCATTCTCAATGGTCGTGAAATTATCCCGCGGGATGAGGAATTTCTCCTCCTGTCCTATAACCAGAAGTTGATCACTATTGATATCCGCCGTATTTACCTGGAATACCAGCGTACCAAGGTGTATTGGTTGAATTGGGACAATCGTTCACGGCGCTTTAGTGAATATAATGAGGTGATTGCCCGTAGCCTTTTGATTTTGAAAATGATGGCTTATCAGGATACCGGAGCTATGGTGGCGGCCCTGACTACCAGCCTTCCGGAGACGATAGGTGCGTCACGCAATTGGGATTACCGTTATTGCTGGATACGGGATGCCTCCATGTCTATCGAAACCTTGATGAAACTCGGCCACCAGTCTACGGCGAAGCGTTTCATGGCGTTTATCAACCGCATTCTGAAATCCAAATCGGACACGTTCCGGATCATGTATAGTATTGACGGAGAACGCGACTTGAAAGAAGAAATTCTACCTCATCTTTCCGGCTATAAAAACTCCGTGCCGGTACGCCTTGGCAATGCCGCCCATAGTCAACAGCAGAATGACTCTCTGGGCTACCTGATGGATGTTATCCATAGTTATTATTTCCATTTTCCGGGCACGCTTGATGAACTGGAAGAAATCTGGGAGGTGGTAAAAAGCATAGTGCGCACGGTGTGCCGGGAGTGGCAACAGCCGGATAACAGTATCTGGGAATTCAGGAACCGGAAGGATCATTTTGTCTTCTCAAAGGTAATGTGCTGGGTGGCGCTTGACCGGGCGGTGAGTATTGCCGTGCGGCTGGGCAGGAGTAATTATGAACAAGAATGGCGGAAGGAGGCGGAACTTATTCGTGAAGATATCCTATGCCATGGATGGAATGAACAGCTGCAAAGCTTTACACAGTCCTACGGCAATACGGATATGGACGCTTCTTTATTATTGATGGAGCAATATGGCTTTTTGCCTGCCGACGATGAGCGCTTTATTAAAACCGTAAGGAGGGTAAAGGCAGAACTGTTCCACAAGGGATTGATGTTCCGTTATAAGAACCATGATGATTTCGGCGCGCCGTCTTCGGCATTTACCATCTGTACTTTCTGGTTGGTGCGCGCCCTATATGTTGTCGGCCGGCAGGATGAGGCCCTGCATATTTTCAATGACCTGCTGCAATGGTCTAATCACCTGGGTCTATTTAGCGAAGACCTGGATTTTGATACTAAATGCCAGCTGGGTAATTATCCGCAGGCCTACTCTTTATTGGCCCTTATCAATACCGCCCTGCTGTTTAACGAGGAAAAGAAAACACTGCGGTTTATAAGGCCGTAGGTGGGGGAATCTGATAGAAATCGCCTTTATTCAGCCGGGAGAACCCACTCAGAATGCTTATATCGAAAGACTAAACGGGTCGCTTCGCAGAGAAGTACTGAATACTTATTTATTCAAATCGCTGGATGATGTCAGGGAGAAAGTTTACGCGTGGATGATTGATTACAATTACAACAGGCCACACAAAGCGTTAGGATATGCTGCCCCTGATGATTTATTGCCAGTATCAGAAAAAATGTCTATTTTTGAACGGCCTACTTTTCAGGGAAGCTGACAGGAAGAGCCTAAGCGATTTTAGGTGGATATTGATATTATTGTTAGAACAGATTTTAGTGATAGATACTGGTAATGAATAATTGTTGTTTTTCAAAGGTAAAATAACACCGAAATGAAAATTGAAGATATAAAACCGGAACACAAATTAGGCAAAGCGTATAAGGAGCATCTTATATTTGAACAGTTGCAGTACTATGCTGATTTTTATGATTCCTTGTCCTTTTCGATTATGGGCTTTGTTTCTACAGGGACAATGGGGCTTGTAAATATTGATACCTACACGTACTCTTCAATAAAAGGTACAATAGAGTCAATGTCTGATATTTTAAAGAAGGGAAGAATCAATGATGCTTATGCGTTGTTGAGAAAGTACTATGACTCAACAATCATTAATATTTATTCGATTTTGTATCTTAAGGAAAATTTCAGCATTGAAAGTTTGGTTGTTCAGAAAATATATAATTGGATAAACGGAATTGAAACTATTCCCGAATATAGAATTCTTTCTCAATATATAAAAGACTCACAAACTCTTAAGCGAATTAATGAGTTACTTACTAAAGACGATAGGTATAAGAAAATAAGGAGTAGGTGTAACGATAATACTCATTATAACTTTTATCGGCATTTACTGTTGAATGATAATGAAATCTATAATCCAAATAGAGTAAAATATTTAGATGCCTTTTTGAAAGATATGGAAAATCTTTTCATCCAACATCTTGCATATGTATTCTATTTAAATGATCACTATATGGTTGCAAGTGACTATGTCGATTATTTAGAACAAGGTATGCAGCCGGAGGAAGATTCAGAATATTGGGTTGCTAATTTTGTTCAAGACGTTTTTGATAAAATAATAAAAGTAAAGAGGGAAGATATCGCAAAGGAAGGTCGTGTAAAATATTTTGTGTAAATGTTACCTTTGCGATGTGTTAAGGACTTTCCCTTGGGCGGGCATGCCCGCCCAAGGGAAAGCGCGCGAAAATGATTAACCTTAATACATTTAAATTTATGAGCGACAAAAAGTTA